>NZ_JBUEGE010000002.1:0-762765 GCF_054963755.1 Streptomyces sp. EDA2-14 | reverse complement strand
CCGGAACGGCACCGTCTGGTACAGCGAGGCGGCGCCCGGCTCCGGGCGCGGGGCGCGCTCGGCGGGCTGCATGCCCCGCACCCGCTCGACGACCTGGCGCAGATGCTCGGGCGTGGTGCCACAGCAGCCGCCCACCAGCTGGAGGCCGTAGCTGTTGATGAAGTTCTCCTGCGCGTCCGCCATCTCCGGCGGCGTCAGCGGGAAGTGCGCGCCGTCCTTGCCCAGGATCGGCAGACCGGCGTTGGGCATGCACATCAGCGGCGTCTGCGAGTGCCGGGCCAGATAGCGCAGGTGCTCGCTCATCTCCGCCGGCCCTGTGGAGCAGTTCAGGCCGATCAGGTCGATGCCCAGCGGCTCCAGTGCCGTCAGCGCGGCGCCGATCTCCGAGCCCAGCAGCATCACGCCGGTGGTCTCGAAGGCGAGGGAGCAGATCAGCGGGACCGACACACCGAGCGCGTCCATCGCCCGCCGGGCCCCGATCAGCGACGACTTGGTCTGCAGCAGGTCCTGCGTGGTCTCCACGATCAGCGCGTCGGCGCCGCCCGCCAGCAGCCCCTCCGCGTTCTTCTGGTAGCCGTCACGGATCGTCGCGTAGTCGACGTGGCCCAGCGAGGGCAGCTTGGTGCCCGGGCCGATCGAGCCGAGGACCCACCGCTGGCGGCCGTCCCTGGCCGCGAACTCGTCGGCGACCTCGCGGGCCAGGCGCGCACCGGACTCGGACAGCTCGTAGATGCGGTCCGCGATGTCGTACTCGCTCGCCGCCGTGTGGTTCGCGCCGAACGTGTTCGTCTCCACGCAGTCCACGCCGACCGCGTAGTACTCCTCGTGCACGGAACGCACGATGTCGGGGCGGGTGAGGTTGAGGATCTCGTTGCAGCCCTCGAGGTTCTCGAAGTCCTCGAGGGTCGGGTCCTGCGCCTGCAGCATGGTGCCCATCGCCCCGTCGGCCACCACGACACGGGTGGCGAGGGCTTCCCGGAGGCCCGTCACCGCGACGCTCCCGACAGGTGCATGGCCAGGTCTTCCATGGCGGACACCCCGTAGGCGTCACGGATACGGACCAGAAGGGACGCGCCGGAAAGGGACTTGGGCTGCGGGCCCGTGGTCTCCAGGATGGTTGTGGCCACGGCGCTGCCCAACTGTGCGGCACGTCGGTGGCCGTACCCCCAGGAGACTCCGGCGAGGAACCCGGCCCGGAAGGCGTCACCCGCGCCGGTGGGCTCCACCGGGCCGGTGGGGGGTACGGACTTCACCGTGACGGCGTGGTGGCCGGTCCGCCGCACGACGGCGCCCTCCGCGCCGCGCGTCGTCACCCAGGTGTCGACGCGCCCCAGGATCTGCTGTTCTGTCCAGCCGGTGCGCTCCTGGATCAGCACGCTCTCGTACTCGTTGGTGAACAGGAACCGGGGTCGTTCAAGGAGCGCACGCGCCTCGGCCCTTTCCAGGCGGGCCAGTTGCTGGGACGGGTCGGCCGCGAAGGGCACGCCCATGTCCACGCACTGGCGGGTGTGCCGCACCATGGCCTCCGGGTCGTTGGGCGAGACGACGACCAGGTCAAGTCCGCCGGCGCGCCCGCGGACGTCCCGTAGATCGATGTGGCGTGCCTCGGCCATGGCGCCCGCGTAGAACGAGCCGATCTGGTTGTTCTCGCGGTCGGTCGTGCAGATGAAGCGGGCGGTGTGCAGCGTGTCGCTGACCCGCACCGACCCGGTGTCCACCCCGGCCCGCTCCAGCCGGGCACGGTAGGCGTCGAAGCCCGCTCCCACGGCGCCGACGAGCACGGGGCGCAGGCCGAGGGAGGCCAGCCCGTACGTCATGTTCGCCGCGACGCCCCCGGGCCTGATCTCCAGAGCATCGACGAGGAACGAGAGCGAGACCTTGTCGAGGCCCTCGGCGAGGAACTGTTCGGTGAACCTGCCCGGATAGACCATGAGATGGTCCTCGGCTATCGAACCCGTCACGGCGATCTTCATCGGATTCCCCTGCCCTGTCTCTCGGCTGTTGGCGGTGGCGCGGCGTACCGGCGGTCGGGCCCGGCCATGGGTGTTCATCGTCCGAGGAGTCGCTTAAGCAGGTGTTAGGCAGGGATCATCTTCGATGTCCGTGCGAACCGCGGCGCGGGTCGGACGGGGCCGCTCACGCGGTGCGGACGGGACAGGGGCTCGTACCGCCCGGGCGCCCCCACGACCGGCGCCCCACCGGACAGGCGGCGGAACGCGTGGGCAGCGGACACCAGGGTCATGTGGTGGTGCCAGCCGGGATAGGAGCGCCCCTCGAAGTCGAGGAGTCCGCCGTGTTCCTCCAGCTCCCGCACCGTGGCGCTGGTGCGGTGCATGGTGCTCGCGAGCGCGAGGACGTCGCCGGTCCGGTGCTGGGTGAGATCTGTGATGAAGTACCGCGGGCCCTGGTGATCCCCCGCCGGATGCTCGGCGATCACCCCGCACGGGCTACGACGGGCCTCCGTGCCGCCCGGGGCGAGACGTACACCGCAGCTCCGCACCCGCGAGTGGCCCCGCCCGCCCGGCCCCGGCACGACTCCCGAGCCGAACCCGGGCGCGGCACCCTGCAGGAGCCGGCTCACGGTCACCGGGCCGTGCCGCCCGGACGACGGGTACAGCACGGTGTCTCCGGCGACCCGTACGACGAATCCCGTACCGAGCGCGGCGAGTCCGGGCAGCAGGGACGCGTCGTGCGGCAGCTCGGTCAGGTCGGCGACGAGCGGCGCGGTCCGGCGGCCCGTGGCGTGCGCCCAGGTCCGTACGAGGTCCAGGGCGCAGGCGCCTTCCGCGGGCGTGACCTCGTCCCTCGCGATACGAGCCGCTTCGCGCCACTCGTCGTCGCTCTGCCACTGTCCGGGCAGCACAAGCCGCCAGTCGACGGGGATGCAGACATCAGCGGACCCGAGGAAGAGACCGATGCCCAGCTGGCAGTTGACCGTGCGGTCGGCGCCGGAGACGAAGCGCCGGTGTACGCCGACCGACCGGTCACCACGCTTGGGGATCACGCACAGGCCCAGGCTCCAGGTCAGGGTCGTACGGTGCTGCTCGACCCAGTCGGCGAGAGCATGCCGCACCGACCGCCAGCACCAGGGGCTGACGTTGACGAACTGCTGCAGGGCCTGCGACGTGTGGGGGGAGTCGGACACAGCGGCGGCCATGCGGCGCAGCGACTTCTTGCCCGGAGTGACCAGCAGACCCATCACGTACTCGCGTGAACGGCCGCGCTGGTCCGCCCTCGGCAGATCCGCGAAGAGGTGGTCGACGAACTCCGCCAGCGGATCGTCGCCGCTGTACGGAGCCCGACGGTGATGCTCGACTGCGATACCGTTCACGGCCGCTCCCCCTGGCTGCTGTTCCCACTATCGTTCCGTCTTCATAAACATAGAGAGCACTCTCTTTGCAAGTCCAGAGGACCTGCCGGAACTGCGCCACTTTGGCAAGTTCACGACGCACCGCCACCTCCCGGCACCAAGAGGCCTGCGTCTTCGGCAAGTCGGCCTGGTGTCCCCCCGGTGGAATGCCACAGGATGCGGAACCGAGCTTCCATACAGGCGACATGTGCGAACGCCCCTGCCGGGCGCCCGCGAAGGAAGGGGCGACATGAAGGAAGGGGCGACATGACGGAGCAGGCGCGCGCGGCCCGGACACGACAGCAGCTGGTGCAGAACGCGGCGGCCGAGTTCGCACAACGCGGCTACGAGGGAACGTCGTTCGCCCGGGTCTGCAAGGCCACGGGCGTCACCATGGGCGCCCTCACCTTTCACTTCCCGACCAAGAGGTCCCTGGCCCACGCCGTGTGCGCCGAGGGGATCGACGGGACACGCACGGCGGTCGACGAAGCCGACCAGGACGCCGGGTCGCCGCTGCGAGCCGTCGGCGAGATCACGCGGGCGGTGGCCAAGGTGCTCGGCGAGCGAGCCGCAGCCCGCGCCGCAGCGCGCCTCACCCGCGAACAGCCGTCCCTGGGCCTGAACTGGCGCGACACCTGGCTCCCCCTGGTCCGCACCCGCTTGCACCAGGCCAAGAAGCTGGATCAACTGCACCCCGGCGCCCGCCCCGAGACCGCCGCACTCCTGGTGGGCAGCCTGGTCGCGGGGCTCGAGTCCGGGCTGCTGCCACAGCTGGGCGAGCTGCTCCTGCTGTCATCCGCTCCGCAGGAGCAGCTCACCGAGCTGTGGCAGGTCGCCCTGCGGGGCGTCGAGGCGCCCTCTCACGACCTTCCGCCGCTCGCCCCCCGGTACGAGGAGCCCTGATACCAGGCAGCCGCCTCGCCGAGTCGAGCGAGCGGCCCGGGCCCCGGATCCACGTCGAGCAGCCGCCAGATCCGCTCGCTCAGATAGAAGTGGTCGAGGGTCAGCAGCTCCAGCTGCCGACTGCCGAACCGGCCAGGGGTGCGGGCCAGCAGCTCCAGACACCGGTCCCAGTCGGCCTCGCCTTCGGCAGGAGTCGCCAGGCCATGGGTGCTCAGCGCGGCCCTGAGCCGCCGCGTGGAGACAGGTACCGGATGCGCCGCGTGCTGGACTCCGCGCAGCGGCACCCGCACGGTGGCGGCGGCCACGACCAGACGAGCCAGGTCGTCCACGTCCACGAGCGACTGCAACCCCGTACCACCGAGCCACTCGGGGGTGACTCGCTCGGTCAGCTCGGCGAACGCCGGAACGACCCAGCGATCCCCCTTCCCCAGAACGAGGTTGGGGCGCAGCACGAGGGCACCCGCCTTCCGTGCGGGCTCCTCCGCGGCGAGGCGGGCGCGGCTGGCGTCGGACACCGGAGCCCCGGCAGGCTCGTCGACGTCCACGCCGCAGTGCGGTCCGGCGCCGTACACCGCGGCGGTGGACAGGTGCACCACACGTGGCACCCCGGCCGCGCGGGCCGACGCCATGACCGCGGTGGTGCCGCGCAGGTTGACCGAAACACACTGTCCGGCGTCCTTGCCCACGTACGAGACACAGTGAACGAGAGCGTCGACTCCACGCATCACAGCGCCAAGTGACACCTCGTCGGCGATGTCGCAGCGGATCCATTCCACGGCGTCACCGACGGGCCGAGCGGCCCGCGAGCCACGCGTCACCGCCCGGACGCGCAGGGGTCTCCCCTCGGGCCCCACTCCGCCGGCCAGTCGGCGCAGCACGGCGGAACCGATGAACCCGGTGGCCCCGGTCAGCGCGACGGTCCACGGTCTCACTCGACCGGCTCCGGCTCGACCGACGACAGCTTCAGGGTGGGCAGGGCTTCCGGTGAGGCGACACCGGGGAGAAGGAACGACCACAGCTCGGCGATCCGTTCCTGCAGGTCGGCACGGTCCGTACTGATCTTGGACAGCAACTGCGTTCCGCTGTACGCCCCGACGAGGGTCCGGGCGAAGCTCCCGGGATCCACTCCCTCACGCAGCTCACCCAGCGCCTCGGCGGCGATGAGCTCCTCCTTGAACCGGGTGATCCACAACTGGTACGCGGAGTCGTCGCTCAGCCCGAAGGCCCCCTGCTCCACGGCCAGCCGCACACCCGCCTTGAACCGGACGTTGCACTGGAACTCCCGGGCCAGGACGAAGGTGAGGTCGATCAGACGCTGCAGACCACTACGGCCCGTCAACTCCGACAGGTCCTCGGCCTGTTCGTTCATCACGGCTCTGGCCAGTTCCTCTTTGGAGCCGAAGTGGAAATAGAGCGCCCCCATCGTGCAGCCGGCGCGTTTGACGATCTTCGTGGTGCTCGTCCCCGCGTATCCGCGTAGGTCGAACTCCTCCGCCGCCGCTCTGACGAGGGCAGCCCTCGTCTTCACCGCGCGTTCCTGCTGTGGGCGCGCCATCCGTCCTCCTCTCGACAAAAAACAGAGTACTCTCTAGGTTATCTGCTGCGCTGGTCGCTGCGTTCACAGCTGCACGACGTCATCACACGAGATCCTCAGAGAGGCCGTTCCGTGACTGTCACCACTGTCGCATCTGCTCACCTCAGCACCACTCCGGATCAGCCGACGGCTGTCCCGCGCCAACTGGTACACAAGGCCGCTCAGGCCGAAGTCCTGCTCTGCGGCTGGGAGAAGCGCGGTGACGACGCGTTCGTCATACCCGCTCAGTGGCCTCGGGCGCACACCTTCTACGCCCCGGTCGGAGATCTGCACGACCCCATGCTGTTCGCGGAGACCGTCCGTCAGGCCATACCGCTGGTCAGCCATATCGGTTACAACGCCCCCCTGGACCACCGCCAGATATGGGACCACTTCCGTTGCACCCTCACCCCCGCGGCGCTGAGCCACAATCTGCGCCCGGTGGACTGCCAGCTGGTCGTGACGTGCAGCGACGTCGTAAAGCGCGCCAACAGACTCGGCGGCCTGGCCATGCATGTGACGGCAGTGCGCGACGGCCGGCGCCTCGGCGTGGCCACCACGCGGTTCGCCAGCCAGCCCCCCGCCGTCTACAAGCGGTTGCGCGGACCGCGCGCCGACCCGGACCTCGCCATGT
The DNA here is from genome assembly GCF_054963755.1 of Streptomyces sp. EDA2-14. Lineage (NCBI taxonomy): Bacteria > Bacillati > Actinomycetota > Actinomycetes > Kitasatosporales > Streptomycetaceae > Streptomyces > Streptomyces sp. EDA2-14. Next base: position 756,306 of record NZ_JBUEGE010000002.1, on the reverse strand, counting down.
CGCACGCCACCCCTCTGCCCGCCCCGCTCGCCCCTGAGAGACCCGGTCGCATCAATCCACAGGACGTCGTCCTCGCCCCCGGAAAGTCGCCACGGCACTGGCAGTTACGAGTGGACGTCACCCACCCCGTACTCTTCGACCACCCGGTCGACCACATCCCCGGGATGCTTCTGCTGGAGGCGGCCCGACAGGCAGCACAGACCGTGCTGCACCCCCGGCAGGCCGTCCTGACCGGTCTCGACGCGCGGTTCAACCGGTTCGTCGAGTTCGACACCCCGTGCTGGGTCGAGGCCGAGTGGGAGGACACGGCGACACCCGGCCGTGAGACGGTCCGTGTCACCGCCCGCCAGGGCGAGCACGTGCCCTTCACCGCGACGGTGACCGCCGCGGTCGACCCCGCCTGAGAACGCCTGTTCATACCTCGGCCCACACGGGAGACATGAACACGGCTCTCGCTCCGCAGTCATGACGACAGCCCTGCGCCACCCATGTCCATGGCTCCCGTGTGGGGACAGCCCTCGTACCGCCGGATCCATACCGGCGAACGACTCAGACGTTGAAGCGGAACTCCACGACGTCCCCGTCCTGCATCACGTAGTCCTTGCCCTCCATGCGGGCCTTGCCCGCCGAGCGGGCGTCGGCGACCGAGCCGCATTCGACCAGGTCGTCGAAGGAGATGACCTCGGCCTTGATGAAGCCCTTCTGGAAGTCGGTGTGGATGACACCGGCCGCCTCGGGGGCCGTCGCGCCCTTCTTGATGGTCCAGGCGCGGGACTCCTTGGGGCCTGCCGTGAGGTAGGTCTGGAGGCCGAGGGTGTCGAAGCCGACGCGGGCCAGCGTGGCGAGGCCCGGCTCGTCCTGGCCGACGGACTGGAGGAGTTCGAGGGCCTCCTCCTCGTCGAGCTCGGCGAGGTCCGCCTCCAGCTTGGCGTTGAGGAAGATGGCCTCGGCCGGGGCGACCAGGGCGCTCTGCTCGGCCTTGAAGGCCTCGTCCGTGAGCTCGTCCTCGTCGACGTTGAAGACGTAGAGGAAGGGCTTCGTCGTGAGGAGGTGCAGGTCGTGGAGGAGCTCCTCGTTGCCACTGCCCTGGACGATGCCCTGGGAGGAGAGGGTGTCGCCCTTCTCCAGGATCTCCTTGGCCGCCTCGACCGCCTTGACCTTCGGAGCGATGTCCTTCTTGATGCGCGACTCCTTCTGGAGGCGCGGCAGGACCTTCTCGATGGTCTGGAGGTCGGCGAGGATCAGCTCGGTGTTGATCGTCTCGATGTCGTTCTTGGGCGCGACCTTGCCGTCGACGTGCACGACGTTCTCGTCCTGGAAGGCGCGGATGACCTGGCAGATCGCGTCGGACTCGCGGATGTTCGCCAGGAACTTGTTGCCCAGGCCCTCACCCTCGGAGGCGCCGCGCACGATGCCCGCGATGTCGACGAAGTCGACCGTGGCCGGGAGGACCTTCTGCGAGGAGAAGATCTCGGCCAGCTTGGTGAGGCGGGTGTCGGGGACACCGACCACGCCGACGTTCGGCTCGATCGTGGCGAACGGGTAGTTGGCCGCGAGCACGTCGTTCTTGGTCAGGGCGTTGAACAGGGTCGACTTGCCGACATTCGGCAGACCGACGATTCCGATCGTGAGCGACACGTTGCGACTTCCCGTACGTGGTGTGGGTGGGTGTGGGGCTGGGCAGTCCACCAGTCTACGGCCTCCCTCGGCACGGCCGACTTCGGTCAAGCTGCGTCAAGGTCTGCCAAAGTGCGTGTCCCTTGGCCTATTGGGCACATAAGCGCATCTATGTTGGGGTTGTGGAGCAACCCAGGACGCGTTCCCCGCAGGCCCGCCCCCGCCGCACGGCCCCGCTTCCGCCGCAGGCGCAGGGCGGCCAGGACGGCGCCGTGCCGTCCGACGAGACCGCCACCGTGTACCGGGCCACCCGTGCGGGCCGGCCGTCCGCCGGGGGGCCGCGCAGATCCCTGCGCTTTCCGAACCCACGGCTCACGGGGCGGGGCAGCGGACTGTTCTGCATCGCCACGATGCTCGTGCTCGGCTTCCTCGACCGGCTCCTCTTCAGTAGCTCCGCGGCGTTCTACGGAGTGCTGTTCCTGCTGGTCAGCGGGCTCACGGCGGCGTGGGTGCGCAATGCGGACCTGGTGACGGCGCCGGTCGCCGTGCCGATCGCCTTCGCCGTCGGCATCGTGCCGATCTCCGAAGGCGCGGGCGGGTTCGGCCCGCAGGTGATGGGGCTCGTGACGACGCTGGCCATGAACGCGGTCTGGCTCTACGGCGGGACGCTCGTCGCCGGGGTGATCGTGACCGTACGGAAGGTGCGGCTCATGGCCCGGCGGGCCGCAGTGCGCCGGGCCGGTGGCCGGCAGCCGTCGGCCACCGCGTCCTCGTCCCGGACGACGGGACCGCGGCGCCGTACCGCGTAGCCCGCCTCCGCCCCGCCTGCGACCCGCTTCTGAGAAGAAGCGCTACGCGCGTGAGGCCGCCATAGCCGCTCCCACGATCCCCGCGTTGTTCTGCAGCTCGGCCGGGACGATCTCGGCCTTGATGCCCTCGATCAGTGGCAGGAACTTGTGCGCCTTGCGGCTGATCCCGCCGCCGATGATGAACAGCTCGGGCGAGCAGAGCATCTCCACGTGCGCCAAGTACTTCTGCACGCGGCGCGCCCAGTGCTCCCAGCTGAGGTCGTGGTCCTCTCTCGCCTTCGTGGAGGCGTGCTTCTCGGCGTCGTGCCCGTTCAGCTCCAGGTGGCCCAGCTCCGTGTTCGGCACGAGGACGCCGTCGGTGAACAGGGCGCTCCCGATGCCCGTACCGAAGGTGAGCAGCAGCACGGTGCCCTTGCGGCCGCGGCCCGCGCCGAACTGCATCTCGGCGACGCCCGCGGCATCCGCGTCGTTCAGCACCGTGACCGGGAGCCCGCCGAGCTTCTCGGTCAGCAGGGCCTGCGCGTCGACGTCGATCCAGCTCTTGTCGACGTTGGCCGCCGTACGGATCGTGGCGCCGCCCGTGACGACGCCGGGGAACGTGACGCCCACCCGGTCCGGGCGGGCGTCACCGAAGTGGTCGACGACCTGCTTGACCCCTTCGGCCACCGCCTCGGGGGTGGCCGGGTGCGGGGTCAGCACCTTGTGCCGCTCCAGGGCGAGATCGCCGCGCTCCAGATCGACCGGGGCGCCCTTGATCCCGGATCCGCCGATGTCCACACCGAAGATCTGCATGACTCCACGTTACGACGGGAGACCGACAGTCACTCCTTGGAAGCGGGATCCCCGGACTCCGCGGCCTCTCCGGCCTTGCCGGACTCGCCGACCAGGGCCGCGGCCTCCGCGCGCAGATCGCGGCGGAGCTCCTTGGGCAGCGAGAACGTGATCGACTCCTCGGCCGCCTTCACGATCTCCACGTCCGCGTAGTCGCGCTGCTTCAGGTACTCCAGGACCTCCTCGACGAGGACGTCCGGCACGGAGGCGCCGGAGGTGACGCCGACGGTCGTGACGCCCTCCAGCCAGGACTCGTCGATCTCGGAGGCGTAGTCCACGAGGTACGCGTCCTTGGCGCCGGCCAGCTTGGCGACCTCGACGAGCCGCACCGAGTTCGAGGAGTTGCGCGAGCCGACGACGATGACGAGGTCGGACTCGGCGCCCATCTGCTTCACGGCGAGCTGACGGTTCTGGGTCGCGTAGCAGATGTCGTCGCTGGGCGGCGAGACGAGACCGGGGAACTTGGTCTTCAGCGCGTCGACGGTCTCCATCGTCTCGTCGACGGAGAGCGTGGTCTGGGAGAGCCAGACGACCTTCTCCGGGTCGCGGACCTCGACCTTGGAGACGTCCTCGGGGCCGTCGACGAGCGTGATGTGCTCGGGGGCCTCGCCGGACGTGCCGATGACCTCCTCGTGGCCCTCGTGCCCGATCAGGAGGATGTCGAAGTCGTCCTTGGCGTAGCGGATCGCCTCCTTGTGGACCTTGGTCACCAGGGGGCAGGTGGCGTCGATGGTGGCGAGCTTGCCGCGCTCGGCCTCCTCGTGGACGGTCGGTGCGACACCGTGCGCCGAGAACATCACGATGGAGCCCTCGGGAACCTCCTCCGTCTGCTCGACGAAGACGGCGCCCTTCCGCTCCAGGGTCTCCACCACGTACTTGTTGTGCACGATCTCGTGGCGGACATAGACGGGGGCCCCGTACTGCTCGAGGGCCTTCTCGACGGCGATCACGGCACGGTCCACACCGGCGCAGTAACCCCGGGGGGCGGCGAGCAGGACGCGGCGGTTGTCACTGCGACGCGCAGCGTCTCCGCTTGGGGTGGTGGCGGGCGGCGGGCCGGGAGTTGCAGTCATGCCTCCCATCGTAAGGGCGTACCCGGGGGGCTAAAGATCGCGGCGGTGGGGAGACTGGGGGTCTGCGCGATCTACGGAGGCACGATGTCCGCCGACACCACACATGAAGAGGCAGCACTGCGGCGCAGTCTCGGCTTCCGGGACCTGGTGGTCTACGGGCTGCTCTTCATCGCCCCGATGGCGCCCGTCGGCGTCTTCGGCACCCTGGACGCGAAGTCGCACGGCGCGGTGGCTCTCGTCTACATCGTCGCGACGATCGCGATGGCGTTCACCGCGTTCAGCTACGCCCAGATGGTGCAGGTGGCCCCCCAGGCGGGCTCGGTCTTCGCCTACGCGCGCGCGGGTCTCGGGCAGGGGCCGGGGTTCATCGCGGGCTGGATGGCGATGCTCGACTACGTACTGATCCCGGCGGTCGCGTATCTCTTCGCCGGGATCGCGATGAACTCGCTCATCCCGTCGGTCTCCCAGTGGGTGTGGACGGCGATCGCCGTGGTGATCACGACACTGCTCAACCTGTGGGGGGTGCGGGCCGCGGCGCGGGTCGGGTTCGCGGTCCTGGCGCTGGAGATCGTGGTCCTGCTGGTCTTCGTGGTCTCGGCGGTCGTGATCCTGGCCACGGACGGGCCGCAGCGCGACTGGCTGTCCCCGCTGACCGGCGACGGTACGCAGGGTGCGTTCGCGCTGTCGGCGGTGATCGGCGCGGTGTCCGTGGCGGTCCTGTCGTACCTGGGTTTCGACGCCATCGCGTCGTTCGCGGAGGAGGTCACCGGGGGTTCGGCGAAGGTCGCGCGGGCGGTGCTGTTCTGCCTCGTTCTCACCGGTGTGCTGTTCGTCGCGCAGACCTACTTGGTCGCACTGCTCGAACCCACCACGTCGGCGCAGCTCGCCGCCGACCCCGGAAAGCAGGGCAGCGCCTTCTACGACGCCGTGGACGCGTCCGTGGGCTCGTGGCTGCACGACCTGGTGGCGGTGAGCAAGGCGATCGGCGCGGCGTTCGCGGCGCTGGCCGGGCAGGCGGCGGCCGGGCGGCTGCTCTTCGCGATGGCCCGCGACCGGCGGCTGCCGAAGGCGCTGTCGCGGACGTACTCCGGGGTGCCGCGGGTGGCGCTGCTGATCGCCGCGGTGATCACGCTCGTCGCGGCGGTGTGGGCGGCCAGCCGGGGCGACGGCATGGACCACCTGGTCTCGGTCGTCGACATCGGCGCCCTGACGGCCTTCACGCTGCTGCACGCGAGCGTGGTGGGGTATTTCGCGGTACGGCGCCGTGGCGGCGCGGTGAGCTGGTGGCGGCACCTCGTGATCCCGGTCGTCGGTGCGGCGATCACCGTCGCGGTGATCGTGGAGGCGTCCCCGACGGCGCAGGTGGTCGGTGCGATCTGGCTGGTCGTGGGGCTTGTGGTGCTGGTGGCGCAGAGGGGCGCCCGGCAGCCGGCCGACGCGTCGTCGGGCGACGGCACGGCCGGCTGACCTGCGTACGGACTCAGTGGCGTACGGACTCGGTGGCGTACGGGCTCGGTGGCGTACGGGCTCAGTGGCGGCCGCGCCTGCGGCCGAGGACGAGGGCCACGGCTCCGCCGGTCACCAGGACGAGCGCGGCCCCGCCGAGGAGGAGCGCCTGGCGCCGGTCGGATCCGGTGGCCGCGAGCGGGGACCCGCTGGGGGTGGGCCCGGAGGCGGGCGCCGTCGACGGGGCGCCGGACGGTGACGGCGCGAGGCTGTCGGAGGGGGAGGGCGTGACGCTGTCGGAGGGCGACGGCGTGGGCCTTGCGCTGTCCGAGGGGGACGGCGAGGTGCTGTCGGACGGAGAGGGCGAGGTGCTGTCCGTGGGCGTCGGCGGGAGCGGGCCGACGTTGTCGGTCGGCGAAGGGCTCACCGTCGCTCCCCCGCCCTCTTCGTCGTCGCACGACAGCTGCGTGTCGAACGGGAAGTAGTGGATCTCGCCGGCGTTGACGGACTGCCGGGTGACCGGATCGAAGGGCCCGGCGATCAGCTCCTTCGCGATCACGTCGCCCTCCATGTTCGACGGATCGAGGTCGGTGATCCTGGCGTTCGGCGCGAAGACCGTGCCCTCGACCGAGTCGCCGTCGGCGACCGTGATGTCCGTCGCGTCGGGGAAGTCCCACAGCATGTACGGGGCCTGCGCACCGGAGACGCCCGCGAGCGTCGGGGTGTGCCAGGTGAACGAGGAGTCGGTGCCGGTCGTGTCCACGGCGATCAGCAGCGGGGTGTCGGCGGACGGCCGGTTGTCGAAGGTGAGCTCGCGGATGCTGTTGAGCTGCTCCCCCGTCAGACGCAGCACGTTCGTCCTGCCCGGCGTGAGCGAGATGTGGGCCTGCCCGTCGGCGGGGATCTGCGCCGGGTCGCCCAGCGAATGGCCGGCGGCGTCGTGCAGCCGCACGGTGTTCGCGCAGTTCGCCATGGACCGGGCGCGCTCCCTGTAGGTGGTGAACAGCGACGCGAAGTCCATGGGGCTCTGCCCCACCGAGGAGGCGGGCTGCGTGGTGGTGAGTTCGACGCGCGGGGTCGAGTCGTAGGCGGCGCCCTCGCGCGTGATGTGGGTGTGGGCGGAGGCGCCGTTGCCGTCCGTGTCGCGGACGCTGCTGCCGCTGAGGTCGCCGATCTTCACGTAGCCGTCGCCCAGGACCTTCAGGACACCGTCCTGCGCACTGGCGTCGTGGTTGATCCTGCCGCCCACGAGGAGGGCGGTGGGGTTGCTGTCACCGGGCGCGACGTACGAACCGGTGTGGTTCAGCGCGACGTTGTAGCCGGAGCCGAAGGTGAGGTCGCCGCCGACGGCCACGGGGCCCTCGGACTCGGTGCTGCCGAGGACGGCGTCGCCCTCCGTCACGACACCGAATCCGTTGCTGCCCGCCACGGGATTGCCGAACGAGGTGGCGGCGCGGGCTGCGGGTGCGGCGGCGCCGGTCGGGGTTCCGGCGAGGGCGCCGAGCGTCGCGGCGCACACGACGCATCCCGCGAGCGGGACGACTTTCGAGGCTTTTGTCGTTTTATTCATATTTGGACGCTAGAAGCGCGTTCCGGGAGCGGACGCGACGCCACGCCCCGCGGACCGCCGTACGGACCTCCCGTACCACCTGCGTTGTCGGTACCTGCGGCTACGCTCACGGCATGGCTGTCAACACGTCCGCGGACGCCCCGCTGCCCGTCGGCCAGGTGTCGCGGCTCATCGGGGGATGGATCGACCGGCTCGGCGCCGTGTGGGTCGAGGGGCAGATCACGCAGCTGTCCCGCAGACCGGGCGCCGGTGTCGTGTTCCTGACGCTGCGCGACCCCTCGCACGAGATCTCGGTGTCCGTGACCTGCTACCGGCAGGTGTTCGACGCGGTGGCCGACGTGGTCCGCGAGGGCTCGCGCGTGGTCGTGCACGCGAAGCCGGAGTGGTACGCGCCGCGCGGCCAGCTCTCGCTGCGCGCCGCCGAGATCCGCCCGGTCGGCGTCGGTGAACTGCTCGCGCGTCTGGAGCAGTTGAAGAAGGCGCTGGGCGCGGAGGGCCTGTTCGCGGACGACCGCAAGAAGCCGCTGCCGTTCCTGCCGCAGCTCATCGGCCTGGTCTGCGGTCGCGCCTCGGCGGCGGAGCGCGACGTGCTGGAGAACGCGCGGCACCGCTGGCCCGCCGTCCGCTTCGAGGTGCGCAACGTACCGGTGCAGGGGGTGCACGCGGTGCCGCAGGTGGTCCAGGCCGTCAAGGAGCTGGACGCGATCGACGAGGTCGACGTGATCATCGTTGCGCGCGGCGGCGGCAGCGTGGAGGACCTGCTCCCGTTCTCCGACGAGCAGCTGGTGCGGACGGTGTCCTCCTGCCGTACGCCGGTCGTCTCCGCGATCGGCCACGAGCCGGACAATCCGCTGCTCGACTACGTGGCGGATCTGCGCGCCTCGACGCCGACGGACGCGGCGAAGAAGGTCGTGCCGGACGTCGGCGAGGAGTACGAGCGGGTGCGGTGGCTGCGTGACCGGGCCCGGCGCAGCGTCGAGGCGCTCCTGGAGCGGGAGGAGCGGGGCCTGGCCGCGGCGCTGGCCCGCCCCTCGATAGAGGACCCGCACCGCATGGTCGACGAGCGCGAGGAGCAGATCGCGGCGCTGACCGAGCGCTCCCGGCGCACCCTCGGCCATCTCCTCGACCGCGCCGAGTCGGAGCTGACGCACACGCACGCGCGCGTGGTCGCGCTCTCCCCCGCGGCGACCCTGAAGCGGGGGTACGCGGTGCTGCAGAAGCCGGACGGGCACGTGGTGCGTGGGCCGGACGAGGTGGCGGCGGACGAGGAGCTGCGGGCCCGCGTCGCCGAGGGCGAATTCACCGTACGAGTAACAACAGACGCCGCCGCGGCGGACGAAGCGTGAGGACGGACAACAGGATGACCACCAAGGCGGCCGACGAGGCGCTCGGCTACGAGCAGGCGCGGGACGAACTGATCGATGTCGTACGGCGGTTGGAGGCCGGCGGCACGTCCCTGGAGGAGTCGCTCGCGCTGTGGGAGCGCGGCGAGGAGCTGGCGAAGGTGTGCCGCCGCTGGCTGGACGGGGCGCGCGCCCGCCTGGACGCGGCGCTCGCCGGGGAGAGCGAGGAAGGCGCCGCCGATGACGACGAGGAGGCCGAAGCCGCCGACGAGGAGTGAGGCCCGCCCGCTCCCCCGCTCACGACCGTCTTGTGAACAGCGTCACGAAGGTTTTGGTTGAAGATTGAACCTCATCGGCGTACGGTCGTTCATGTTGGCCGATCCGGAGGGAACGGATCGCCGCACCGTGACCGTCGCACCGAGAAGGTTGATCCATGTCTCTCGTTCTTGACCCCGCCGCGCAGGACCTGCTGTTCCGCGAAGCCCGCACCGCGAACACGTTCTCGGACGAGCCGGTGACCGACGAGCAGGTCGCGGCCATCTACGACCTGGTCAAGTACGGCCCGACCGCCTTCAACCAGTCGCCGCTGCGCATCACCCTGGTCCGCTCCCCCGAGGCCCGCGAGCGCCTCGTGAAGCACATGGCCGAGGGCAACCAGCCGAAGACCGCCGCCGCCCCGCTGGTCGCGATCCTCTCCGCGGACCACGAGTTCCACGAGGAGCTCCCGCAGCTCTTCCCGCACGCCCCGGCGATCAAGGACATGTTCTTCTCCGAGCGCCCGGTCCGCGAGCAGGCCGGCACGCTGAACGCGACGCTGCAGGCCGCCTACTTCATCATCGGTGTCCGTGCCGCTGGCCTGTCCGCCGGTCCGATGACCGGGCTCGACTTCGCCGGCGTCCAGAAGGAGTTCCTGGACGACGACCACACCCCGCTGATGGTCATCAACATCGGCAAGCCCGGCGAAGACGCCTGGTTCCCCCGCTCCCCCCGCCTCGAGCAGGACCAGGTCATCACAACCATCTGAGCCCCACGCGCACGAGGAAGGGCCCCGGCCGAAGCCGGGGCCCTTCCTCGTGTGTGGTGAGCGGAGCGGTCACACCTTCTCGCGCTTCATCTCCAGCGCTTCGGCCATCTTCGTCAGCTGTTCGAAGCCGGCCGTGCCGGTCACCAGCGTCGTGGCGTTCTTCTGCTTCAGCACCAGGGCGTCGTACTTCTCGCCCTTGTAGCGCTCCCAGGTCTCGTCGCCGATCCGCTGCGTACGACCGGTCGCGGAGGCCCCCTGGCTCGCCTCGTTGATGAACGCCTTCGCCCCGCCGGACGACTGCTCGACGGCGACGTACTGCCCGTCCGGGTCCAGGAAACCGAGGTGCCACGCGTCGCCGGAGGCGCCCTGGTAGCGCACGGACGTCGCCTTCCAGGCCTCCGGGAGGCCCGTGGGCGCGGCCACCGGGTACGGCGCCGCACGGCGGGCCGTCGACAGCTCGACCTTGTAGTCGACGCGCTTGACCTGCGGCTTCCCTGCGTCGTCATGCGGGACGAAGAGGTAGATCACGCCGGCCGCGACGACACAGACGCCGAGCGAGAGGACCAGGCTGCCGACCGTTTTCTTACCGTTTCTTGCTGCCACGCGCCCCATCGTCGCAGGTCGCCGGATGATCTCCGCCGGGAGGTCCGATTTCGCGCGGTCCGACATCGACCGGCCCGCTCATCCGTGGGGCGGTCTGCTCAGATTGTCGGACTGACGATAGAGTCCTCCTATACCAACCCCTCGTCCGGCCGTCGTCGTATCCCGGTGAAGCCGAACAACCCGGTGAATCCCGGAACAGAAAGGTGCGTCTCGATGACCGAGCATCACCAGCTTCCGTCCGAACTCGAGGTCCCTTCCGAGGCCCCCGACCGCAACCTCGCCCTGGAACTCGTCCGGGTCACCGAAGCCGCCGCCATGGCCGCAGGCCGCTGGGTGGGCCGCGGCGACAAGAACGGCGCGGACGGTGCGGCCGTGCGCGCCATGCGCACACTCGTCTCCACCGTCTCGATGAACGGCGTGGTCGTCATCGGCGAGGGCGAGAAGGACGAGGCCCCGATGCTCTTCAACGGAGAGCACATCGGTGACGGAACGGGCGCCGAGGTCGACATCGCCGTCGACCCGATCGACGGCACCTCGCTCTGCGCGAAGGGCATGCCGAACGCGATCGCCGTGCTCGCCGCCGCCGACCGCGGCACGATGTTCGACCCGTCCGCCGTGTTCTACATGGACAAGCTGGTCACCGGTCCCGAGGCCGCCGACTACGTGGACATCAACGCCCCGGTGTCGGTGAACATCCGCCGCGTCGCCAAGGCGAAGAAGCGCGCGCCCGAGGACATCACCGTGGTCATCCTCGACCGGCCGCGGCACGAGGGGATCATCAAGGAGGTCCGGGAGACCGGCGCCCGGATCAAGCTGATCTCGGACGGCGACGTCGCCGGTTCGATCCTCGCCGTGCGCGAGGGCAGCGGCGTCGACCTGCTGCTCGGCATCGGCGGTACGCCCGAGGGCATCATCTCGGCCTGCGCGATCAAGTGCCTGGGCGGCGTCATCCAGGGCAAGTTGTGGCCCAAGGACGACGAGGAGCGGCAGCGGGCGATCGAAGCGGGGCACGACCTGGACCGCGTGCTGTCCACGGACGACCTGGTCTCCGGCGAGAACATCTTCTTCGTCGCCACCGGGATCACCGACGGGGAGCTGCTGCGGGGCGTGCGGTACGACTCCGAGCGGGCGCACACGTCGTCGCTCGTGATGCGGTCGAAGTCCGGGACGATTCGGCAGATCGACTCGACGCATCGGTTGAGCAAGTTGCGCGCCTACAGTGCGATTGACTTCGACCGGGCCAAGTAGGTTGCGCGGGTCCGGGGTTACGGTCGCGGGGCTCCGCCCCGGACCCCGCGCCTCAATCGCCGGCGGGGCTTGAAAGATCAGGGCTTGAATTACCTCTGGGGCTTGAATTAACCGGCCAGAGCCGTGCGCGGCGTCTTCTTCAACTCCACCTCGCGGCGGCGGCGCCTCGCCAGGACCACGCGGCGTTCCGCTGCCGTGAGGCCGCCCCAGACGCCGTACGGTTCGGGCTGGAGGAGGGCGTGTTCGCGGCACTCGACCATGACGGGGCAGCGGGCGCAGACCCGCTTGGCGGCCTCTTCGCGCGCGAGGCGCGCAGCGGTCGGTTCCTTGGAGGGGGCGAAGAAGAGTCCCGCCTCGTCGCGCCGGCACACCGCCTCCGTGTGCCATGGAGCGTCCTGGTCCCTGCCCCTGACTGGCTCGCGCTGCTGCGGTACGGCGGTGACCTGCAGGGACTGATGCGGCGGGTGCAGCACGGTCTACTCCTGACGACGGCTAACGGCGGCTTTCGCGAGCGAGCGACGATGCAGCAAGCTCTACCCGCTGTGTCGACGCCTATGCACTGAGTTCCGAAGCACGGAAGTTCCGACGCGCATAAGGGAGTTCACAGCCCAAAAGCCACCGGGGCGCGGCCGTCAGCCGAAGTGCTTGCGCAGGTGCTTCTCCAGGTTCGCGACGAGTCTGCCGCGCTTCGGCTTCGCCTCGATGTTCCCGAGGACCGTCACCCCGTCGACGTACACGACGGGCGCCTCGGGCTCGCGCGCGTCCAGGGTGTCCACCTCGAAGTTGCCGAGGACGCCCGCGCCGCTGCCGCGCAGCGAGATGTTCTCGGGGACGCGGATCTCGACGTTGCCGAACACGGAGACCGCCTTGATGTACACCTGCGGGTACTCGAAGATCGCCTCGCTGAGGTCGATCTCGACGTTGCCGAAGATCGCGTACGCGTGGGTGCGGCGGCCCGGGCGCCAACGGCCCTTGCGCGTCGTGGAGCTGAGCACCGCCACCAGGTTCTCGTCGGCCACCGGCGGGACCGTGCCCGGTGCCGGCCGGCTCGGCGCGGGGCCCGGCTCGGGCTCCGGGCGGCGCGGCGCGTGGGCGCCCGGCAGGTCACGGACCAGCGGCTCCAGTTCGCCGACCGTCTTCGCGCGGTAGACCCCGTCGATCCGCTCGGCGTGCTCCTCCGCATCCAGCCGGCCCTCCGCGAGCGCCTCGCGCAGGATGTCCGCGGTCCGGTCGCGGTCGGCGTCGGACGCGCGCAGTTCGGTCGGCTCCGCCACGGGAGCGCTGGGCGCGGGCTGCGAAGGGCGCTTTTGAAGGTCCACGACAGCAGAGTACCGAAACGCGATAGATCGCGACACCCCCTGTACAGCGGGGCCGTGGAGCCAACTGAGCCTTACCTCACAGACCCGGCCGCCCGACCAGGTTCTACGCTGGTTGGCGCTGCCAACGGATGCCAGCTGCTGTCTGTCGAGTGAGGAAAAGGCGAGATGCCGGAGTTCGCGTACACCGATCTGCTCCCCCAAGGTGAGGACACCACCACGTACCGGTTGGTGACCTCCGAGGGTGTCTCCACCGCTGAGGGGCCGGACGGCCGTACGTTCCTGAAGGTCGAGCCCGAGGCGCTGCGCAAGCTCGCCGAGGAGGCCATCCACGACATCCAGCACTACCTGCGCCCGACGCACCTCGCGCAGCTGCGCCGCATCATCGACGACCCCGAGGCGTCCAGCAACGACAAGTTCGTGGCGCTCGACCTGCTGAAGAACGCGAACATCGCGGCCGCGGGCGTGCTCCCGATGTGCCAGGACACCGGCACCGCCATCGTCATGGGCAAGCGCGGACAGAACGTCCTCACCGAAGGTGAGGACGAGAAGGCGCTCTCCAAGGGCATCTACGACGCGTACCAGAACCTGAACCTGCGCTACTCGCAGATGGCCCCGCTGAACATGTGGGAGGAGAAGAACACCGGCTCCAACCTCCCCGCGCAGATCGAGCTGTACGCGACGGACGGCGGCGCCTACAAGTTCCTCTTCATGGCCAAGGGCGGCGGCTCGGCCAACAAGTCGTTCCTCTACCAGGAGACGAAGGCGGTCCTCAACGAGGGCTCCATGATGAAGTTCCTGGAGGAGAAGATCCGCTCGCTGGGCACCGCCGCGTGCCCGCCGTACCACCTCGCCATCGTGGTGGGCGGCACCTCCGCCGAGTACGCCCTGAAGACCGCGAAGTACGCCTCCGCGCACTACCTGGACAACGTGCCCGCCGAGGGTTCCGAGCTCGGGCACGGCTTCCGTGACGAGGAGTTGGAGCAGAAGGTCTTCGAGCTGACGCAGAAGATCGGGATCGGCGCGCAGTTCGGCGGCAAGTACTTCTGCCACGACGTGCGCGTGGTGCGCCTGCCGCGGCACGGCGCCTCCTGCCCGGTCGCCATCGCCGTGTCCTGCTCCGCCGACCGCCAGGCCGTCGCGAAGGTCACCGCCGAGGGCGTCTTCCTGGAGCAGCTGGAGACGGACCCGGCCCGCTTCCTGCCGGAGACGACGGACGAGCACCTCTCCGAGGACGAGTCGGCCGACGTCGTGAAGATCGACCTCAACCAGCCGATGGACGCGATCCTCGCCGAGCTCGCCAAGCACCCGGTGAAGACCCGCCTCTCCCTGACCGGTCCGCTCGTCGTCGCCCGCGACATCGCGCACGCCAAGATCAAGGAGCGCCTCGACGCCGGCGAGGAGATGCCGCAGTACCTGAAGGACCACCCCGTGTACTACGCGGGCCCGGCGAAGACCCCCGAGGGTTACGCGTCCGGTTCCTTCGGCCCGACGACGGCCGGCCGCATGGACTCCTACGTGGAGCAGTTCCAGGCCGCGGGCGGCTCCAAGGTCATGCTCGCCAAGGGCAACCGCTCCAAGCAGGTCACGGACGCGTGCGACGCGCACGGCGGCTTCTACCTCGGCTCGATCGGCGGCCCGGCCGCGCGTCTCGCGCAGGACTGCATCAAGAAGGTCGAGGTCGTCGAGTACGAGGAGCTCGGCATGGAGGCCGTCTGGAAGATCGAGGTCGAGGACTTCCCGGCGTTCATCGTCGTCGACGACAAGGGAAACGACTTCTTCCAGGCCCCTGCGCCCGAGCCGACCTTCACGCACATCCCGGTGCGCCAGGGCTCGCAGCAGTCCTAGTCGCCTCCGCGCTCCCGGCCGGCCCCCGCATCCGTGCGGGGGCCGGCCGTTTTCCGTGCGGTGCTCAAGCGCCCGGCAGGAAGAGGCAGAACGGGTGGCCGTGCGGGTCGCGCAGCACGCGTACGTCCCGCTGCGGCTGGTGCGCCTCCAGAGTCGCCCCGAGCGCGCACGCCCGCTCCACCTCGACGTCCAGGTCGTCGACCTGGAGGTCGAGGTGGGCCTGCATCTGCTGGCTGCCGGGACGCTGCGGCCACACCGGGGGCGTGTGGTCGCTCTCCAGCTGGAAGCTGAGGCCGGGCCGCTCCCGTGCCGGGTCCCGCAGCCGCACCCACTCCGGGTCGCGCTCGACCTCCGCCCAGCCCAGCAGGGCGCGGTAGAAGTCGGCGAGGGCGGCCGGGTCGGGGGTGCCGAGGACAAAGCCTCCGAGGGTCGTCGTCATGCCCGCACAGGTGCCCGCGACACCCGCATCGGACACCACCGGAATACCCGCCGGATGAGCGACGCTGGCACGAGGAGAGCCACGAGGAGGAAGACAGCCATGGTGAGCACGGCGAACGACGACGGGTACCGCATCGAGCACGATTCCATGGGCGAGGTCCGCGTCCCCGCCGCCGCGAAGTGGCGGGCCCAGACGCAGCGCGCCGTGGAGAACTTCCCCATCTCCGGTCAGCGCATCGAGCGCGCCCACATCGAGGCGCTCGCCCGCATCAAGGGCGCGGCGGCCACGGTCAACGCCGAGCTGGGGGTGGTCGACAAGGACATCGCCGAGGCCATCGCCGCCGCTGCCGCCGAGGTCGCCGAGGGGCGCTGGGACGACGAGTTCCCGATCGACGTGTTCCAGACCGGCTCCGGCACGTCGTCGAACATGAACACCAACGAGGTGCTGGCCACGCTCGCCACCGAGCGCCTGGGCCGCGACGTGCACCCGAACGACCACGTGAACGCCTCGCAGTCGTCCAACGACGTGTTCCCCTCCTCCATCCACATCGCGGCCACCGCCGCCGTCACCCACGACCTGATCCCGGCCCTGGAGCACCTGGCCGCGTCCCTGGAGCGGAAGGCGGCCGAGTTCTCCGACGTCGTGAAGTCGGGGCGTACGCACCTGATGGACGCGACGCCGGTGACGCTGGGCCAGGAGTTCGGCGGCTACGCGGCGCAGGTCCGCTACGGCGTCGAGCGGCTGACCGCCTCGCTCCCCCGCCTCGCCGAACTCCCCCTGGGCGGCACCGCGGTCGGCACGGGCATCAACACGCCGCCCGGTTTCTCCGGCGCCGTCATCGCCGAGGTCGCGCGCGCGACGGGGCTGCCGCTGACCGAGGCCCGCGACCACTTCGAGGCGCAGGGCGCGCGCGACGGGATCGTGGAGACGAGCGGCCAGCTGCGCACGATCGCCGTCGGCCTCACGAAGATCGCCAACGATCTGCGGTGGGCCGCCTCCGGTCCGCGTACGGGCCTCGCGGAGATCAACCTCCCCGACCTGCAGCCCGGTTCGTCGATCATGCCGGGCAAGGTGAACCCGGTCATCCCCGAGGCGACGCTCATGGTCGCGGCCCAGGTGACCGGGAACGACGCGACGGTCGCCGCGGCCGGCGCCGCGGGCAACTTCGAGCTGAACGTGATGCTCCCCGTCATCGCGAAGAACGTGCTGGAGTCGATCCGGCTGCTCGCCAACGTCTCCCGGCTGCTCGCCGACCGCACCGTCGACGGCATCACCGCCAACCGCGAGCGCGCCCGCGAGTACGCCGAGTCGTCCCCGTCCGTCGTCACGCCGCTCAACAAGTACATCGGGTACGAAGAGGCCGCCAAGGTCGCAAAGCAGTCACTCGCCGAGCGGCGGACCATCCGCGAGGTGGTCATCGACGGCGGTTACGTAGAGCGTGGTGACCTCACCGTCGAACAGCTCGACGAGGCGCTCGATGTCCTTCGGATGACACGACCGTGACAGGGCGTGGCCAGTTGGCGTATTCGTGATACGCACCGCAGCGTCGTATGCCGTTGGCACCTAATATCTGTGCATGACAGAGGACTACCGGAGCAACGACGGGGAGCGGCGCTGGGCGCCGGGCGAGCCGATCCTGTGGCGTTATCGCGCCAATGGGAGCGACGGCTTCCACATCTGCCGTCCCGTCACGGTCGTCCAGGACACCGACGAGCTGCTCGCCGTGTGGATGGCGCCGGGCACCGAGTGCGTGAAGCCGGTGCTCGCCGACGGCACCCCGGTGCACCGCGAGCCGCTCGCCACCCGCTACACCAAACCGCGCGCCCTGCACCGCGACCGCTGGTTCGGCACGGGCGTACTGAAGCTGGCACGCCCCGGCGAACCCTGGTCGGTGTGGCTGTTCTGGGAGCAGGGCTGGAGGTTCCGCAATTGGTACGTGAACCTGGAGGAGCCGCGCGCCCGCTGGTCCGGCGGCGTCGACTCGGAGGACCACTTCCTCGACCTGTCCGTCCATCCGGACGGCAGCTGGCGCTGGCACGACGAGGACGAGTTCGCGCAGGCGCAGGCGGTCGGCCTGATGGGCGCCGAGCAGGCCGCCCGGGTGCAGGCCGCCGGACGCCGGGCGATCGAGGCGATCGAGAACTGGCAGCGGCCGTTCTCGGAGGGCTGGCAGCACTGGCGCCCGGACCCGGCGTGGCAGGTCCCGGCCCTGCCGGCGGACTGGGACCGTACGCCCGCGCACGTGTCCTCATGAGACCCTTGATGCGCCCCCATGGGGTAACCGTAGGATCGTCCTCCGCAAAGAGAGCACCGGTCCGAATGTGCGGGTTCTACGGACAACTCTTGGCACGCACAACAGGTCTGACACGATGTCAACGAGGTCATCGAGGGGCGGCTGGACCGTGAACGTGGGTGGAACGACGCAGTGGACGGGCAGGGACGAGTCGACCGTCGGGGCCGCGGGCGCCGCTGTCCACCGGCCCCTTGCACGGACGCCTGCACGGATTCCGTTCCCCGGGCACGGGTTCCGGGTATCCGGTCCCCTGCGGGACACGCCGCAGGTCACTGGTAGCGGCGCCACCCCCGACCTCAACTGCCGGCGTATTGGCCAGTGACACGGCGCGCAGCCCCGGACGGACGGAATCGACACGCGTGACGGAGTACCCCACCTCCCACGAAGGCCGCCACCACGGCACGGCGGCCCGCCCCGCCGATGCCCGCGGGGCGCTTCGGCATACCCCCGAGACCTCCGCCGCCCCCGGCGAGGCCTCCGCCCAGAGCTCCGGCGGCTTACCGGAACAGCCGCGGCGCGCCGCCGGATCCGCGGGTCCCGCCGCGGACCCCGAGCACGCGCAGCCCGTGGCCCCCTCACCCGAGCCGGTGCGCCCCGGACCGCCCGACGGGCCGGACCGCCGCACCGGGCAGCCGCGCCCCGCCGGGCAGCCGACGGCGATGCGGCGGGACGGCGACCGGCTGCGCTTCGTCGGCGCCGCGACCCGGCGGATCGCCCGCGGACTCGACCTCGACGAGATCGTGATGGGCCTGTGCCGGGCGACCGTCCCGACGTTCTCCGACGCGATCCTCGTATATCTGCGCGAGCCGCTGCCGGTGGGCGACGAGCGGCCGACCGGCCCCATGGTGCTGCGCCTGCGCCGCAGCGACCGGATCCCGGACTCCACCGACACCGGTTCCGACGCGGAGACGGAAGGGCCGGGGCCCGTGGTCCCGGCCACCCCGCAGCTCGAACTGACGGCGGGGAGCTCCGAACTGTGCGAGGTGCGCCCCGGCGGCGCGCTCGCCGAGGTGCTGCGCGGTGTGCGGCCCGTGTTCGCGGACTCGCCCGCCGCGCTCGCCGCGCTGCCCGAACTGCTCGGCACGGAGCGCGCCCTGCCGAGCGGCCAGCGCGCGATCCTCGCTCCCCTGCGGGGGCGGCGGCGGGTGATCGGGGCCGCGGTGTTCCTGCGCCGCCCCGACCGGTTCGCGTTCGACGCCGACGACCTGCTGGTCGCCGGCCAGCTGGCGACGCACAGCGCGCTCGGCATCGACAAGGCGGTGCTGTACGGGCGCGAGGCGTACATCGCGGACGAACTGCAGCGCACGATGCTGCCGGAGAACCTGCCGCACCCGACCGGGGTTCGGCTCGCCTCGCGCTATCTGCCGGCGGCGGAGACGGCGCGGGTCGGCGGCGACTGGTACGACGCGATTCCGCTGCCGGGCAGCCGGGTCGCGCTCGTCGTCGGCGACGTCATGGGCCACTCGATGACCTCGGCCGCGATCATGGGCCAGCTGCGCACGACCGCGCAGACCCTCGCCGGACTCGACCTGCCCCCGCAGGAGGTCCTGCACCACCTCGACGAACAGGCCCAGCGGCTCGGCAGCGACCGCATGGCGACGTGCATGTACGCCGTGTACGACCCCGTGGCGCACCGCATCACCATCGCCAACGCCGGGCATCCGCCGCCCGTCCTGCTGCACCTGGGCGGACGCTCCGAGGTGCTGCGGGTGCCGCCGGGCGCGCCGATCGGCGTCGGCGGCGTCGACTTCGAGGCGGTCGAGCTGGACGCCCCGGCGGGCGCCACGCTGCTCCTGTACACGGACGGGCTCGTCGAGTCCCGGCTGCGGGACGTGTGGACCGGCATAGAGCAGCTGCGTGAACGGCTCGCCGCCACCGCCCAGTTGACGGGACCGGACCATCCGCCGCCCCTGGAGGCGCTGTGCGACGAGGTCCTGGACATGCTCGGCCCCGGCGACCGGGACGACGACATCGCGCTGCTCGCCGCCCGGTTCGACGGGATCGCGCCGAGCGATGTCGCGTACTGGACCCTGGAGCCGGAGGACGCGGCGCCGGGCCGGGCCCGCAGGCTGGCCCGCAGCGCCCTGGACCGCTGGGGCCTGGAGGAGCTCACGGACTCGGTGGAGCTCCTGGTGAGCGAGGTCGTGACGAACGCGGTGCGCTACGCCACGCGTCCGGTGACGCTGCGACTGCTGCGGACCGACGTGCTGCGCTGCGAAGTGGGCGACGACGTGCCGCAGTTGCCGCGGCTGCGGCAGGCGCGGGCGACGGACGAGGGCGGCCGTGGGCTCTACCTGGTGAACCGTCTCGCCAGGCGGTGGAGTGCGACGCGCCTGTCCACGGGCAAGGTCGTCTGGTTCGAGCTCCCGGTGCCGTAAATATGGGGCATGTGCCACTACTGCGGATGTCGTGAGATCCCGCTCATCAAGGAGTTCATCGCCGAGCACGAGCGGGTCACCGACGCCGCCGGGGACGCGCTGCGGGCCCTCGATCGCGGCGACGTGGCGGCGGCCCGCACGCTCGTGGACACCATGGCGAAGGAGCTCGCCTCGCACTGGAAGGGCGAGGAGGACGGCCTGTTCACGGTAATGCGGGACGATCCGGAGTACGCGGACTACATCGACGCGCTGGTCGCCGAGCACCGCGACCTCGGGGCGCTGCTGCCCACGCTCGACCTCACGGACCCCGGCGACGTACAGCGCCTGAAGGACGAGACGGACGAGCTGCACCGGCACATCGCCAAGGAGGAGGACGGCCTCTTCCCGGCGTCGCTGACGGCGCTGTCCGGGGACGGGTGGGACGCGTCGATGGCCGCGTGGCGCGCGGCGCACCCGCGGCCGGGCGGGGCGTGAGGGTCTAGAACCCCACCGGTACGTATCCGGTGGCCCGCCCCCAGTCGTCGAGGATCCGCCCCATCCGCTTCACGGTGCGCAGCGTCACCGTGCGGTCCTCGACGCGCAGGGCGGGGAAGCGCTCGTCCAGGTGGGCCTCCAGGGTCGCCATGCCGTCGAGGTCGCGGAGCCAGACGGAGAAGAGCAGATTGCAGGAGCCGGTGACCGAGGTGCACAGGCGTGTCTGCGGGAGGCGGGCGAGGGCCGCGCCGGTGCGGTCGAGTTCGCCGTGCGGGACGGTCGCCCGGTACGTGGCGAGCGCCGGCCAGCCCGCCAGCTGCTGGGCGAGATCGCAGCGCAGCAGGATCTCGCGGTCGCGCACCTCGCGCGCGAGGCGGCGGCGCACGGTCGACTCGCCGACACCGAGGGCCTGCGCCAACTCGGCGTACCCGGCACGCCCGTTGGCGCCGAGTGCGCGAAGGAGCGCCAGGTCGACCTCGTCACGGGGCCGGAACGGGCGCGACGGGGCGCCCGGCGCGGTCCCCGCCGCGCCGAGCCGCGCCCGCCCCGCCGGGTCGAGGGCGCGCACCTTCCAGCCGCCGCCCTCCTGGTAGAGCCGCATGCTCAGCCGGGTCCGGGTGCCGCGCACGCCCGGCAGCCGGCCCAGGTCGTCGCTGACGCGGCGGCCGAGCGAGGGCAGGTCGGGCGCCGCGACGGACAGCAGCAGGTCGTAGTCGCCGACCACGTGCTCGGCGCTGAACACCCACGGGAGCCGCACCAGACGGTCGCTCAGCTCCTCCAACTCACCCGGTGTGCAGGTCACTTCGACGTACCCGACGGTGGCCGTCGCCGGTCCCGCGTACGCCGTCACCCACGCGAGGCCCGCCCGTTCGAGGCGCGCCCAGCGGCGGGCCGCGGTCGTCGCGTCGATGCCGACGGCCGGCCCGACCCGGCTCCACGGGGCGCGCGGATCGGTCTGCAGGGCGTCGATCAGGGCGAGATCGGCCTCCTCGAAGGCGGCGGATTCCGGCAGGAGACCGAGTGCCACGCCGTTTTCCAGCAATTGCGGCCCCTTCCCGCACGGCGGCCGGATTCTGTCCCCACTTCCGAGCCGCTCCCCACACCAGCACGCCCACTCTAGAAGGAGTGCCTGTGGCCCCACCCTCGCAAGGCCCCGACCAAGCGTCCCCAGTGCGCCGTGAGCGCCTCGACAGGGGCGCGAAGATCACGGTCACGCTGCTCTTCACCGCCTGGCTGATCGACTACATCGACCGGCTGGTCATCAATCTGGCCCTCCCCTCGATCGGCCACGAATTCGACCTCAGCCGCGCCCAGCAGGGCATGGCCGTCTCGGTGTTCTTCGTGGCGTACGCGGTCTGCCAGATCCCCGGCGGCATGCTCGCCGACCGGTTCGGCGCCAAGCGCGTCACCTGCTGGGCGCTGCTCCTGTGGTCCGCGTTCACGGCGCTCACCGGTCTCGCGGGCTCGTTCGCGATCCTGCTGGTGGTGCGCTTCCTGTTCGGTGTCGCCGAGGGGATCTTCCCCGGTGCCTCCATGAAGGCGGTGAGCGAGCGGACCACTCAGGGCCAGCGGATGAGCGCCAACGGCGTCGTGCAGTCGTCGAACGCCGTGGCCGCGATCGTCGCCCCGCTGATCGCCGCACCCCTGATCGCCCACTTCGGCTGGCGCTCGGCGTTCTTCACCGTCGCCGCCGTCGGCGTCTTCGTGTACGCGGCCGTGCGCCTGTGGCTGCCGGAGCGGGAGCGGACGCAGGCCGAGGCACGGTCTGCCGGCTCCACCCGCACCGTGGTGCGCTCGGGAACGATGTGGGCGTTCGCCGGGATGTTCTTCGGCTACGACATCATCGTGTGGGGCCTCAACACCTGGGTGCCCTCGTACCTCAACGAGGAGCGCGGGCTCGCGCTCACCTCGGCGGGCGCGCTCGCGATCGTGCCCGCGGGCGCGGCGACGGTCGCCGTGATCGTCGGCGGCCGGCTCGCGGACCGCTTCGAGGGCAACCAGCGCAAGATCGTGGTGCCCGCCATGGCGGTCTCCTCAGTCGCGCTGATCCTCATGGCGACGGCCTCCGGCACGGCCGCGTTCGTCGGCTGGATGACGGTGGCGATCGGGTCCGCCTCGCTGGGCTACATGCCGATCTTCGCGGTGCCGCTGCGCAGCCTGCCGCCCGAACTGACCGGCGCGGCGGCCGGGTTGATCACGTTCGGCGGGCAGGCCGGCGGGGTCGTCGCGCCGACCGCGATGGGGATGCTGGCGGACTCGGCCGGGTTCGGCGCCGCGTTCGGCTTCCTCGTCGTCGGCGCGGTGCTCGCCGCGTTCCTCGCCTGCGTCACCCCGCAGACCACACTGAGCTTCCGTCGGGCGCTGCGGCTGCCCGACGAGCCCGAGTCCACCCCCGTACCCGTACAAGGAGAGGCCCGATGACCGGCACCACCCTCGACAGCCTGCTGCCGTCCCTGCGCGAGCTCTACCGGGACCTGCACGCCCACCCCGAGCTCTCCCTCCAGGAGACCCGCACCGCCGGGATCGTCGCCGCCCGGCTGCGCGAACAGGGCGGCTGGGAGGTGACCGAGGGCGTCGGCGGCACGGGCGTCGTCGGGGTGCTCCGCAGCGGCGAGGGCCCCACCGTGCTGCTCCGCGCCGACATGGACGGCCTGCCCGTCCTGGAGGCCACGGGCCTGCCCTACGCGTCCGTGGCCCGCGGCACCGACCGCGACGGCAACGACGTACCGGTCATGCACGCCTGCGGCCACGACATGCACGTCACGTGTCTGCTCGGTGTGACGGCGGTGCTCGCGGCGGAGCGGGACACCTGGCGCGGCACCGTCGTCGCCGTGTTCCAGCCCGCGGAGGAGATCGGTCGCGGGGCCAGGGACATGCTGGACGACGGGTTCGCGGAGCGTTTCCCGGCACCGGACGTGTGTCTGGGGCAGCACGTCGGACCGTTCCCCACGGGCGTCGCGGTGACCCGCCCCGGAGCCGTCATGGCGGCCTCCGACAGCTACCGCGTCCGGCTCTTCGGGCGCGGCGGGCACGGGTCGACGCCCGAGTCGACGGTCGACCCGGTGGTCCTCGCGGCGGCCGTCGTGATGCGGCTGCAGACCGTGGTCTCGCGCGAGGTCGGCGCCTCGCAGACGGCCGTCGTGACGGTCGGCTCGATGCACGTCGGCACGAAGGAGAACATCATCGCGGACGAGGCCGAACTGCGGCTCAACATCCGCTCGGTGGACCCGGTGGTGCGCGAGCGGGTGATCGCCGCGGTGCGCAGGATCGTCCGGGCGGAGGCGGAGGCCTCGGGCTCGCCCAAGGAGCCGGAGTTCACCTCGCTCGGCTCGTTCCCCGTCACGGTGAACACCGACGAGGCCACCGCCACGACGATCGACGGGCTGCGCGGGGCGCTCGGCGAGCACGGCGTGCTGGTGCTGCCGCACCCGATCAACGGCAGCGAGGACTTCGGCCTGTTCGGCACGGAGCTGGGCGCGCCCTCGGTGTTCTGGCACTTCGGCGGCGCCGACCCGGCCGCCTTCGCAGGCCTCGACGCCCAGACACTCGCCTCGCGCGGACTGCCCGCCGAGATCCCGGTGAACCACTCGCCGCAGTACGCGCCGCTGCAGGACCCGACGATCGAGCTGGGGGTGCGGGCCCTACTGGGCGCGGCCCGCACCTGGCTCGGCTCCCCCGAGTAGCGCCGGGGGCCGGTCAGTTCCTGCCCTGGCCGCCGTTCCCGCCGCCACCGCCCTCGGGCTCGACCGGGCCCCCCGTGAAGGTCTCGGTCGGGCTGTCGGTCGGGATCGGGAGGGTCTGGGTCGGCTCCGTGGGCGGGGTCTCGCTCGTCGGGGGGTCGCTCGGCGTCGACTCGGTCGGCGTCGGGGAGTCCGACTGCGTCTCGGTCGGCGTCGGGTCGGTCGAGGGCTCCTCGGTCGGGGTGGCCGGGGCGGTCGTCGTGGGCTGGACGGCCTTGCCCATGTCGGTGTCCAGGTCGAACTCGCTGTTGGCGCTGGACGAGTTGAAGGTGTACTGCGCCCAGATCCGGGCCGGGAAGCTGCCGCCGTCGACGCGGGGCAGGCCGCCGGCCCCCTTCATGGACACGTGCGCGTTCGCCTCGGGCGTGCCCTGCGCGCCCTCGCCGAACAGGCCCACCGAGGTGACGAGGTCCGGCGTGTACCCGGTGAACCAGGCCGACTTGTTGTCGTCGGAGGTACCGGTCTTGCCCGCGACCTGCTGGCCTTCGCGGTCGGCGTTGTCGCGCACCGAGGCCTTCGCCGTACCGTCGTCGACCACGCCGGTCAGCACGGAGGTCACGGAGTCGGCGGCGCCGCGGCTGATGACCTGCTCGCCCACGGGGTCGTCGAGCGGGACGTCCTGGCCCTGCTTGGCCACCGCCTTCACGATCCGCGGGGTGACCTTCTTGCCGTGGTTGTCGAGCGTCGCGTAGACACCGGCCATCTCCATCGGGCTCGCGCCCATGGTGCCGAGGGTCTGCGCGTAGTACGGCTTGAGGTCGGCGGAGTCCATGCCGAGCTTCTTCGCCGTCTCCATCACCTTGTCCATGCCGACGTCGACGCCGAGCTGGGCGAAGACGGAGTTGATGGACTTGTTCATGGCGGTTTGGAGGGTGACGGGGCCGTAGCTCTTCTTGTCCTCGTTCGGCGGGGCGAAGCCGACCTTCTCGCCGTTGTCGACGGCCGGGCGCCTGCTGGTGCCGTCGTAGATCGTGTCCGCGGTGATGCTCTGACCCGACTGCGTCGTGGCCCCGTTCTCCAGGGCGGCCGCGAGGATCAGCGGCTTGAAGGTGGAGGCGGGCTGGTAGTCGGTGCGGGTCGCGTTGCTGGCGTAGTGCTCGTTGATCCCCTCGCCGCCGTACAGGGCGAGCACCTTGCCGGTCTTCGGGTCGACGGAGACGGCGCCGGCCTGCACGCGCGCGTCGGCCTTCTTGTGCTTGCGGTCGAGGTTGTCGCTCAGCTGCTGCTCGACCGACTTCTCGAGCTGCTTCTGCTTCTTGCGGTTGATGTTGAGGGTGACCGTGTAGCCGCCGGCGTCGAACTGTGCCTCGGTGAGGTTGAGTTCCTTGATGACCTCGTCCCTGGCCGCCTGGTAGAGGTACCCCTCCTGGCCCTGGAGCCCGGAGGCCGCCTTCGGCTGCTTCGGCTTGTCGAACGTCATGCCCTGCCGCTCGCTCGCGCTCAGCCACTTCATGTCGACCATGTTGTCGAGCACGTAGTTCCAGCGCGCCTGCGCCAGCCGCTTGCCGGTGTCGGAGGCGATCGCCCAGTCGTACTGGTTGGGGGCCTGGAGCAGGGCTGCGAGGTACGCGCCCTGCTGCACGTCCAGGTCCTTGGCGTCGATGCCGTAGTAGGCCTGGGCCGCCGCCTGGACGCCCCAGGCGCCGCGGCCGTAGTAGCTGGTGTTGATGTACCCGGCGAGGATCTCGTCCTTGGACTTCTTCTGGTCCACCTTCAGCGAGATGACCAGTTCCTTGAGCTTGCGGGAGACGGTCTGTTCCTGCGTCAGGTAGTAGTTCTTCACGTACTGCTGGGTGATCGTCGAACCACCCTGCTTGCCCTTGCCGAGGACGGTGTTGAGCACGCCGCGGGCGGTGCCCTTCATGTCCACGCCCTTGTCCGTGTAGAACGTCTTGTTCTCGGCGGCGACGAAGGCGTGCTGGACCTTCTGGGGCACCTCGGCGAGGTCCACGTTCTCGCGGTTCAGCTTGCCGGTGCGGGCCATCGTCGAGCCGTCGCTGTACTTGTAGACGTTGCTCTGCACCGTGGCGTCGGGGTTGCCCTCGGGCACGTCGATCACCAGATACAGCACGATGAAGGTGCCCATGCACAGCAGCACGAGTCCGAAGAACGTGCCCAGGAGCTTCTTCCAGGTGAAGAAGCGGCGTATACCAGACGGCCGCGCCGCGCGCTTGCGCGCCTTCCTCGCTTCCGCTCGGCCCATGACCTCAGTCGCTCCGCATCTTGTCCGTGCGCGTACGTCTACGAGTACGTACCCACTACTCACGATCGTGCTGAATCGGCTCAAGAACCTAACCCGTCACTTATGTCGAATCTCCGTTGATTCGGCCATATCGGACGTGACAATCAGCACCTGCCCCATGGGAACCGACGAGTGAGGGGTGCGGATGGTTGCCGGACGCGATAAAGTGATATCACTTTGCTAGACCGTGTTCGGGGCATTCGAGCCACGAACGACCAGCTCAGAGAAACGGGGACGGCCATGTCCGAGACGGACGCCACACCGAACACTCCCGACGTGCAGATGCCCAAGGCGCACGTACGCGAGTTCACGGCCCACAGCATCGGCGGCGGACTCGCCCTGCTGCTCGGCCTCGTCGGCCTGATCGTCGGCGCGGGCCTCATCGCGATCGCCTCCTCCACCGACTCGGCGGGCGCCAAGGCGTCACTCATCGCGATCGGCGTCGTGGTCGCGATCTGCTCGGTCTTCGCCATGGCGGGCCTGAACATGGTGGCGCCGGGCGAGGCCCGCGTCGTCCAGCTCTTCGGCCGCTACCGGGGCACGATCCGCACGGACGGCCTGCGCTGGGTGAACCCGCTGACCTCGCGCACCAAGATCTCGACCCGTGTGCGCAACCACGAGACGGCGGTCCTGAAGGTCAACGACGCGTACGGCAACCCGATCGAGCTCGCCGCGGTCGTCGTCTGGAAGGTCGAGGACACGGCACAGGCGACCTTCGAGGTCGACGACTTCCTGGAGTTCGTCTCGACGCAGACCGAGGCGGCGGTCCGGCACATCGCCATCGAGTACCCGTACGACGCGCACGACGAGGAGGGCCTGTCGCTGCGCGGCAACGCGGAGGAGATCACGGAGAAGCTCGCCCTGGAGCTCCACGCGCGCGTGGAGGCGGCCGGCGTCCAGATCATCGAGTCCCGCTTCACGCACCTCGCGTACGCCCCCGAGATCGCCTCGGCGATGCTCCAGCGCCAGCAGGCGGGCGCGGTCGTGGCGGCCCGCCGGCAGATCGTCGACGGAGCGGTCGGCATGGTCGAGGCCGCGCTCGCCCGGATCGCCGAGCAGGACTTCGTGGAACTGGACGAGGAGCGCAAGGCGACCATGGTGAGCAACCTGCTGGTCGTGCTCTGCGGAGACCGCGCCGCCCAGCCGGTCCTGAACACCGGAACGCTCTACCAGTGACGCCGCCCCCCGACCGCGAGCGCCGCCCGGCACGCAAACAGGTCCTGCTGCGGCTCGACCCCGCGGTGTACGACGCGCTCGCGCGCTGGGCGGGCGACGACCTGCGCTCGGCCAACGCGCAGATCGAGTTCCTGTTGCGGAAGGCGCTGGCGGAGGCGGGCAGGCTGCCGGGTTCGGCGAAGCCGATACCGAAGCGGGGCCGTCCGCCGGCCGAAGAAACCGACTGATCTGCTCAATCGCCGCAGGGGCTTGATGATTCAGGCCCCTGCGGCGTTCTCTCGGCCAGCTATACACACCGCGTATACACGGTGTGTATAGTCACTCGCATGTCCATCGGCCACACTCTTCTCGGGCTGCTCGAATCCGGGCCCCGCCACGGTTACGACCTCAAGCGCACCTTCGACGAGACGTTCGGGCACGACAAGCCGCTGCACTACGGGCAGGTCTACTCGACCATGTCCCGCCTCCTGAAGAACGGCCTCGTCGAGGTCGACGGGGTGGAGGCGGGCGACGGCCCCGAGCGCAAGCGGTACGCGATCACCGAAGCCGGCGTCACCGACGTGCGGCAGTGGCTCGCGACTCCGGAGAAGCCGGAGCCGTACCTCCAGTCGACCCTCTACACGAAGGTCGTCCTCGCCCTGCTGACCCGGCGCGACGCCACCGAACTGCTCGACTCGCAGCGCGCCGAGCACCTGCGCCTGATGCGCATCCTCACGGACCGCAAGCGCAAGGGCGACCTCGCCGACCAGCTCATCTGCGACCACGCCCTGTTCCACCTGGAAGCCGACCTGCGCTGGCTGGAACTGACGGCCGCGCGCCTCGACAAGCTCGCCGCGGAGGTACGAC
Source organism: Streptomyces sp. EDA2-14 (assembly GCF_054963755.1). Classification (NCBI taxonomy): domain Bacteria; kingdom Bacillati; phylum Actinomycetota; class Actinomycetes; order Kitasatosporales; family Streptomycetaceae; genus Streptomyces; species Streptomyces sp. EDA2-14. The sequence goes on along the minus strand of NZ_JBUEGE010000002.1, from coordinate 727,990 downwards.
CTTCATGAGTTCCCCCATCGCGCCCGCCGGTTCCCTGCTGGCCGCCGCCGACCTGCACAAGGCGTACGGACCGACCCCGGCGCTCGACGGCGCCTCCTTCTCCGTCCACCCCGGCGAGGTCGTCGCCGTCATGGGCCCCTCCGGCTCGGGCAAGTCGACGCTGCTGCACTGCCTCGCCGGCATCGTCACGCCGGACTCCGGCACCATCACGTACAACGGCCGCGAGCTGACCGCCATGTCCGACGCGGAGCGCAGCGCGCTGCGCCGCGGCGAGTTCGGCTTCGTGTTCCAGTTCGGCCAGCTCGTCCCCGAGCTGACGTGTGTGGAGAACGTCGCGCTGCCGCTGCGGCTGAACGGCGTGAAGCGCAAGAACGCCGAGCGCAGGGCCGCCGAGTGGCTGGAGCGCCTGGAGGTCGACGACCTCGCGGGCAAGCGGCCCGGCGAGGTGTCCGGCGGCCAGGGCCAGCGCGTCGCCGTCGCCCGTTCCCTGGTCACGGGGCCGCGCGTGCTGTTCGCGGACGAGCCGACCGGCGCCCTGGACTCGCTCAACGGCGAGCGCGTCATGGAGCTGCTCACGGACGCCGCCCGCAGCACCGGCGCCGCCGTCGTCCTCGTCACCCACGAGACCCGGGTCGCCGCCTACTCCGACCGCGAGATCGTCGTACGGGACGGCAAGGCCAGGGACATGGAGTTCGCCCGATGACCCTCCTCGACGACCGGCCCGTCCAGGCCCCGCCACCGCCCACCCGCCCCGGCCTCGCGGGCCGCGCGCGCGATCTCGCGCTCGGCCTCCGCTTCGGCTTCTCCGGCGGCCGCGAGGGCTGGATCCGTACGCTGCTCACCGCGCTCGGCGTCGGCCTCGGCGTCGCCGTGCTGCTCGGCGCCGCGTCGGTGCCGAACTTCACGAGCGCCCGCAACGCCCGCTACGACGCCCGCGTGCCCGACTACGCCGCGCAGGCCGAGAAGCCGTCGGACCGCACGCTGCTCACGATCGACATTGGCTCCTCGTACAAGGATCTGTCGGTCGGCGGCCACATGCTGCGCGGCGAGGGCGGGCACCCCGTCCTGCCGCCGGGCGTCGACAAGCTGCCCGGCCCCGGCGAGATGCTGGTCTCGCCCGCGCTGCGCGACCTCCTCGACTCCCCCAAGGGCGAACTGCTCAAGAAGCGCTACGACTTCCGCGACGTCGGCACCATCCAGCAGGCCGGCCTGGGCGACCCCTTCGAGCTGTACCTGTACGCGGGCAGCGACAGCATCGGCACGGACCGCGGCGCCACCCGCATCGACGGCTTCGGGAAGGCGGGCGACGACAGTCCGCTGGACCCGGCCCTGGTGCTGCTGATCCTGCTGGGCTGCGTCGTGCTGCTCGCCCCCATCGCCATCTTCATCGCGACCGCCGTGCGGTTCGGCGGCGAGCGGCGCGACCGCAGGCTCGCCGCGCTGCGGCTCGTCGGCGCGGATGCGCGGATGACGCGCTGGGTGGCGGCCGGTGAGGCACTGTTCGGCACGCTCATCGGCCTGGCGTTCGGCCTGCTCGCCTTCTACGCGGGCCGGCAGGTGTTCGCCCACGTCGAGGTGTGGCGCCTGTCGGCGTTCCCCGACGACTTCACTCCGGTGCCGGTCCTCGCCGCGGTGGTGCTGCTCGCGGTGCCGCTGTCCGCGATCGCCGTCACGGTGTTCGCCCTGCGCTCCGTCTCGATCGAACCCCTCGGTGTCGTGCGGGGCGGGCGGGTGCGCCACCGCAGGCTGTGGTGGCGGCTGCCCGTCCCCGTCGCGGGCGTCCTGGTCCTGTTCCTGTCCAGTTTCGGCGAGGGCTCGTCCCAGATGGACATGGCCGTGATCGCGGGAGGTGTCCTGCTGACCCTCGTCGGCATGGTGCTGGTCCTGCCCTGGCTGGTGGAGGCCGTCGTGAGCCGGCTGCGGGGCGGCTCCGTCCCCTGGCAACTGGCGACCCGCAGGCTCCAGTTGAACAGCAGCGGCGCCACCCGCGCGGTCTCCGGCATCACCATCGCGGTGGCCGGCGGCATCGCCCTGCAGATGTTCACCGTCGGCATCAACGACAGCTTCAACAGCGCGACCGGCCAGGACCCCCAACGCGCCCAGATCGGCGCGAACACCGACTTCCCGAGCGGCGCGCTGGCCGACCGGATGGTCCAGGAGTTCCGGACGACCAAGGGCGTACGGAAGGTCATCGGCACGGTCAGCTCCTCGGCCGAGCGGGTGGGCGCCAAGCCGGACGCGGACGGCTACGCCCCGTCCGTCTCGCTGTCCGTCGGTTCCTGCCCCTCGCTGCGCGAGCTGGCCCACCTGCCGTCGTGCTCGGACGGCGACGTCTTCCGCGTCACCCGCTCGCACGACTCGTACAGCGACGAGCAGTTGGAGAAGGTCGCCGTGCCCGGCGGGCGGCTCGTCGTGGACAACCCCGAGGACGCGGGCCGCACCGACCTGAAGCCGGTGCACTGGTCGCTGCCCCGGGACGTGCGCACCGTCGACGCCCGGAAGGACCCGGCGGGCGAGTACTACGGCGGCATCCTCGCCACACCGGGCGCCCTCGACCCGGCGATCCTGCACACCGCGTCGACCACGGCGCAGATCCAGATCGACGAGAGCGTGCCCGACGCGGCGGACCAGGTCCGCAACACCGCGTTCGCGGTCGACCCGGCCATGCAGGTGTGGACGTACGAGCTGACGACCCGCGACAAGGAGTACGCGAGCATCCGCACGGCCCTGTTCACCGCGGCGGCCCTCACGATGGTGATCATCGCGGCGTCGATGCTGGTCTCGCAGATCGAGCAGCTCCGTGAGCGCAAGCGGCTGTTGTCGGTGCTCGTCGCCTACGGCACGAAGCGCTCGACGCTCGCCTGGTCGGTGCTGTGGCAGACGGCGGTCCCGGTGGCCCTGGGCATGGTCGTGGCCGTGGCGGGCGGACTGACGCTCGGCTGGCTGATGCTGCGCCTGGTCGGCAAGCCGGTGAGCGACTGGCTGCTGTTCCTCCCGCTGAGCGGGGTGGCGGCCGCCGTCGTCGCGGCGGTGACCCTCCTGTCTCTTCCGCCGCTGTACCGCATGATGCGGGCGGAGGGCCTGCGCACGGAGTGACCGGCCGATCGTCGGCTCAGCCGCCGAGGACGCGAACCGGCAGGCCCTTCAAGGCGGTTCGCAGGGCCGAGGCCAGCTCCTCGTACTCGGCGGAGCGTGCCGCCCCCGTCCGCATGGCGAAGGCCACGCGGCGCGCGGGGGCGGGCTCCGCGAAGTACCCGGTGAGCAACTGGCTGCTGCGGCTGGTCTCGACGGACACGGCGGTGCGCGGCAGCAGCGTCACCCCGAGGCCGCCCGCGACCAGCTGGACGAGTGTGGACAGTCCGGCGGCGGTCGTGGCGACGGGCGCGTCGTCGCGGCCCGCCTCCCGGCAGATGTCGAGCGCCTGGTCGCGCAGGCAGTGCCCCTCGTCGAGCAGCAGCAGGTTCAGCTCGCGCAGCGCCTCGCGCGGGATCCCCTCCCGGCTGCCCAGCCAGTGGTCGAGCGGAGTGACCAGCACGAAGTCCTCGTCGAACAGCGGGAGTTCGGTCACCCCCGGCACCCCGAGCGGCACGGCGAGCAGCAGCAGATCGAGCCGGCCCGCCGCCAGTCCTTCGAGGAGCGAGGACGTCTGCTCCTCGTGCACCTGGAGGTCCAGATCGGGATACGTGTCGTGGACGAGCCGCAGCACGGTCGGCAGCAGGTACGGCGCCACGGTGGGGATCACTCCGAGCCGCAGCGCCCCCGTGAACGGCGCCCGCACCGCCTCGGCCTCCTCGACGAGCGCGCCGACCTCGTCGAGCACGGCCCTCGCCCGCACCGCGATCCGCTCCCCGGCGGGCGAGAGCAGCACTTTTCTCGTCGTACGCTCGAGGAGGGTCACCCCGAGCGTCTCCTCCAGGGCCGAGACCGCGCCCGACAGCGCGGGCTGACTCATCCCGTTCGCCGCCGCCGCGTCCCGGAAGTGCAGATGCTCCGCGACCGCGGCGAACGCCCTGAGCTGCGCCAGGCTGGGCTGTCTGCGCTTTCCGTTCTGTACGGCCACTGATAGCCACCTCCGATCAACATGACCGAGTCTAGCTATTTCCTTAATCAATGCACCCTGTGCCACGATCTTGAGCAGTCCAACCCATGGAAACAGCCCCAAAAGGGATGTCTCCTACTGCAAGGAGTTCGTGTGCTCACTGTCGGTGACAAGTTCCCCGAGTTCGACCTGACTGCCTGTGTCTCGCTGGAGAAGGGCTCTGAGTTCGAGCAGATCAACCACAAGACCTACGAGGGCAAGTGGAAGATCGTCTTCGCGTGGCCCAAGGACTTCACCTTCGTGTGCCCGACCGAGATCGCCGCGTTCGGCAAGCTGAACGAGGAGTTCGCCGACCGTGACGCCCAGATCCTCGGCTTCTCCGGCGACTCCGAGTTCGTGCACCACGCCTGGCGCAAGGACCACCCGGACCTGACGGACCTGCCCTTCCCGATGATGGCCGACTCGAAGCACGAGCTCATGCGTGACCTCGGCATCGAGGGCGAGGACGGCTTCGCGCAGCGCGCCGTCTTCATCGTCGACCAGAACAACGAGATCCAGTTCACGATGGTGACCGCCGGCAGCGTCGGCCGTAACCCCAAGGAGGTCCTGCGGGTCCTCGACGCCCTCCAGACGGACGAGCTGTGCCCGTGCAACTGGAGCCAGGGCGAGGACACCCTCGACCCCGTCGCGCTGCTGGCCGGTGAGTGAGCATGGCCCTCGATGAGCTGAAGTCCGCCGTTCCGGACTACGCCAAGGACCTGAAGCTCAACCTGGGCTCGGTCATCGGCAACTCGGACCTGCCGGCCCAGCAGCTGTGGGGCACGGTCCTCGCGACCGCCATCGCGTCCCGGTCCCCGCGCGTGCTGCGCGAGCTGGAGCCCGAGGCGAAGGCGAACCTGTCGCCCGAGGCGTACACCGCCGCGAAGTCGGCTGCCGCCGTCATGTCGATGAACAACGTCTTCTACCGCACGCGTCACCTGCTCTCGGACAACGAGTACGGGACGATGCGCGCGGGTCTGCGGATGAACGTCATCGGCAACCCGGGCGTCGACAAGGTCGACTTCGAGCTGTGGTCCTTCGCGGTCTCCGCGATCAACGGCTGCGGGATGTGCCTCGACTCGCACGAGCAGGTGCTCCGCAAGGCCGGGGTCGACCGTGAGGTCGTCCAGGAGGCCTTCAAGATCGCCTCGGTGATCCAGGCGGTCGGCGTCACGCTCGACGCGGAAGACGTCTTGGCGTAAGCGGGACAATTCAAGCCCCTGCGGCGATTGAGCAGCGGGGTCCGGGGCAGAGCCCCGAGGCCTCAGCCACGGCACCGCCTGCTCAATCGCCGCAGGGGCTTTATTTGCCGGCCGGGCTTGAGTCGACCGCCGTCGCGCCCCGTGGTTCCGGGGACTGTCTGACGGTTGCCTCGCGGGAGTACGCCCGCAGGTAGACGACCACCGTGTTCGTCACCGCCACCAGCGGCACCGCCACCACCGCTCCGCCGATGCCGGAGACCATGCCGCCCGCGGCGACCGCCAGGACGACGGCCAGGGGGTGGACGCGGACCGCGCGGCCCAGGATGAAGGGCTGCAGGATGTGGCCCTCGATCTGCTGCACCGCCAGCACCACGACCAGCGTCATCACGGCCACGAACACGCCCTGGGTCACCAGCGCGACGACCACCGCGAGCGCGCCGGAGACGACCGCGCCGACCAGCGGGATGAACGCGAACAGGAAGATGAAGACGGCGAGCGGCACCGCCATGGGCACGCCCAGGAAGAAGATGCCGAGACCGATGAAGATGGCGTCGATCAGGGCCACTATCACCGTGCCGCGGACGTACGCGGTGAGCGTGCGCCAGGCGCGCGGGCCCGCGCCCGCGATGCCGGGACGGGCCTGCGCGGGGACGAGCCCCAGGGTCCACTCCCAGATGCGCCGGCCGTCGTAGAGCAGGAACAGCGTCGAGAAGATCGTCAGGAGGACGCCCGTCAGCGCCTCGACGATGACGGTGACGCCTTCGAGGCCCGCCGACGTGATCTCGTCCGTGTTCGCGCCGACCGCGTCGCGCAGCGACTTGGCGATGTTGTTGATCTGGCCGTCGGTCACGTGGAAGGGGCTGTTGAGCAGCCATCGGCGCAGATCGTCGATGCCGTCCTGGACCTGTTCGGAGAGCTGGTCGATGTTCTCCTGGACCTGCCAGACCACGAACCAGCCGACGAGCCCCATGATGACGAAGCCGAGGATCGCGGTCAGCGCCGTGGCGAGGCCGCGCGGCACACCGCGGTGCATCAGGCGCTTCACCGTCGGCTGCAGCAGCGCGGTGATGAGCAGCGCCGCGACGAACGCGAAGATCACCAGCTGCACCGAGCTGATGACCTTCATCAGGATCCAGAGCGTCCCGGCGAGCACCAGGAACCGCCAGCCCGCCTCGGCCGCGACCCGCAGGCCCCACGGCAGCGCGACGGCCGGCTCGGGCCGTGGCGAGACCGCCGGTGCGTACGCGGGCGGGGCGGGCACGCGGTCCGCGGCATGCTCGGGCGGGGGTTCCTTGTCGGGGCCCGGTCCGTCCGGCGCCGGGTCGGGAGCGGGATCGGGCGCCCTGGCCGGCTTGCCCGGCGGCGGATCGGGCAGCACGTCCCCCTCGGCCCGCTCGGCCTCCGCGCGGCGCTCGTCGAGGCGCTCGCCCATCTTGCTGATTCCGGCGCCGACTCGGCCGAGCCACCCGGGAACTCGCGACATTGTCCGTCCCTCTTTGAGCCTTTGGCACCGACCGTACCGTGTAAAAACGTCGAAGCCCCTCACCGTGAGACGGTGAGGGGCTTCGCGAGGTTGCGAACTACTGGCAGCTCAGTACCAGTTGTTGGCCTGCCAGAACGACCAGGCCTCGCAAGGGCTGCCATAACGGTCGTTCATGTAACCGAGGCCCCACTTTATCTGCGTGGCCGGGTTGGTCTGCCAGTCGGCGCCGGCCGACGACATCTTGGTTCCGGGCAGGGCCTGGAAGAGACCGTAGGCACCGGACGAGGCGTTGGTGGCCTTGTAGTTCCAGCTGGACTCGTGGTCCACGATGTTGCTGAAGCACTGGAACTGACCCGACGGCACCATCTGACGGGCCATCGACTGAACCTGGGCGACGCTGTACGAAGCCTGGGTGGCGAAGTCGGAGGCGTCGCGGGTGGCCGAGCGGCTGGCGGCTGCCTTCTTGGCTGCCTCCCGCTCCTTGGCCTCCTTCTCGGCCTTCTCCTTGGCCTCCTTGGCGTCCTGTGCGGCCTGCTGCTTGGCGACCGCGTCCTCGGCTGCCTGCTTCCGGGCGGACTCCTCGGCGGACTTCTGCGCAGCCGTGTCGGCCGCGATGGCCTGCGTCTGCGCCTGCTGCTTCAGCGACGAGGTCTGGACCTGCGCCTGCTGACCGGCAGGGATGTCTGCGAGGAGGGTCGAGTCGCTCGCCGTGGCCTCAGCCTCCTGAGAGGGCTGACCAGTGCTGCCCGAGGCAACACCCACGACGGCGCCGACTGTGGTGACCGCGGTGGCCGAGGCCACTGCGAATCCCCGGACCGAAATCCGGCTCACACGGTTTCCTTCCAGCATCGCCCGCTTGAGTGTGACCGTCGCGGACGCAATCGTGCCCCTGGCACTGGTCTCCCAACTGCGGGGTCACGGGAGACACGGGCCCGGTGGACAACTCCCGTGACGGGAGCGCCGCGTGGTGCTCGGGCGGCATACGACGGCCTCTATGTAGTTCAGGTGCAGCGGGTGCTGCTGTTGTTTCGTACCGCTGGGGGCACGCAAGTGTCGTATGCGGGGCCTGACAGGACCGTGACTCTGCCGTATCGGAGCCTGGCAAGGCAATTCCCCACCGCGTGTGAAAGGTCACACCCCGTTTGCTCCACGGGATTTACGGAAACGAGCACGCGCCGCGACGCCGCCCGGCTAAGCTCTCCAGCTTTGCCGAACGGCGCCAATTCGGACGAACAACCCCCATACGGGCTAGATCTGACCGTCCTCCAGCATTTCGGTCACCAGGGCCGCGATCTGCGACCTTTCCGATCGGGTGAGCGTGACGTGCGCGAAGAGCGGATGTCCCTTCAGCTTCTCGACGACCGCGACGACCCCGTCGTAGCGGCCGACCCGGAGGTTGTCGCGCTGCGCGACGTCGTGGGTGAGCACGACACGCGAATTCGCCCCAATGCGTGAAAGGACCGTCAGGAGGACGTTCCGCTCCAGGGACTGGGCCTCGTCCACGATCACGAAAGCGTCGTGCAGCGAGCGGCCCCTGATGTGGGTGAGCGGCAGCACCTCCAGCATGCCGCGCGCCGTGACCTCCTCGATCACCTCGCGCGAGGTGACGGCGGAGAGCGTGTCGAAGACCGCCTGGGCCCACGGCCCCATCTTCTCGGCCTCGCTGCCCGGCAGATAGCCGAGCTCCTGCCCGCCGACCGCGTACAGCGGCCGGAAGACCATCACCTTCTGGTGCTGGCGCCGCTCCAGGACCGCCTCCAGGCCCGCGCACAGCGCGAGCGCGGACTTGCCGGTGCCGGCCCGGCCGCCCATCGAGATGATCCCGACGTCCGGGTCGAGCAGCAGGTCCAGGGCGATCCGCTGCTCGGCGCTGCGGCCCTTGAGGCCGAAGGCGTCGCGGTCGCCGCGCACCAGGCGGACGTTCCCCTCGGGCGTGACCCGGCCGAGCGCCTTGCCGCGCTCGGACTGGATGGTCAGGCCCGTGTGCACGGGCAGGTCGGCGGCCTCGGGAACGTAGAGGGTCTCCTCTTCGAAGAGGAGGTCGACCTGCTCGGCGGGGAGCGTGAGATCGGACATGCCGGTCCAGCCGGAGTCCGTGATGGCGAGTTCGGCGCGGTACTCCTCGGCGAGGAGGCCCACCGAGGACGCCTTGATCCGCAGGGGCAGGTCCTTCGACACGACCGTGACGTCGTACCCCTCGGCCTGCAGATTGCGGGCGACCGCGAGAATGCGGCTGTCGTTGTCACCCAGGCGGTAGCCCGAGGGCAGCACGCTGGGGTCGGAGTGGTTGAGCTCGACGCGCAGGGTGCCGCCCAGTTCGCCGGTGGGGATCGGCGCGTCCAGGCGTCCGTGGCGGATCCGGTAGTCGTCGAGCAGGCGCAGTGCCTGCCTGGCGAAGTAACCCAGCTCCGGATGATTCCGCTTGGCCTCCAACTCGGTGACCACGACGACAGGAAGTACCACTTCGTGTTCGTCGAATCGGGTCATGGAGTTCGGATCGGCCAGCAGGACGCTGGTGTCGAGAACATAGGTGCGCCGGTCGGGCTTGGGAAGGCGCTTGTTGCTGGTCACCACGGAAGGACGTACCCCCTCGGATGAGGTCGGGGAGCGACGGAGATTTCGGGGCCGGTCGTCGGCCGCGATGCGCGGGCCGAGAACCGGCCCTCCAAGTCGTCTTCCGTACCCATCTGCGTACGGTCGTCCTGGTGCAAAGGGCCTCCCGGGCGGACAGCCCGTGCCGTCCGCTGAGATGCGGTGTCCTTGGTGCGGGCACCGACTTGGAAGGCTTATTCCCTCGAACAAGCGCCGCCATGCAAAAGCACATGACGGCGCGTTCGTTAACTCCTGATGACGTACGTCCCCGAGGGACCGGTGGTCAGCCCCCGAAACGCCGGTGCCGCAGCGCGTAGTCGCGCATCGCGCGCAGGAAGTCGACCTTGCGGAAGGCCGGCCAGAAGACGTCACAGAAGTAGTACTCGGAGTGGGCCGTCTGCCAGAGCATGAAGCCGGACAGGCGCTGCTCGCCGCTGGTGCGGATGACCAGGTCCGGGTCGGGCTGCTCCTTGGTGTAGAGGTGCTTGCCGATGGCGTCGACGGTCACGGTGTCGGCGACGTCCTCGAGCGACTGTCCCTTGTCCGAGGCGTCGAGCAGCATCGAGCGGACGGCGTCGGCGATCTCCTGGCGGCCGCCGTAGCCGATCGCGACGTTGACCACTATTCCGCCGCGGTCCGCGGTGGCCTCCTCGGCCTCCTTGAGCGTGTTCCGCAGACCCGCCGGGAGGATGTCGGTGGCGCCCACGTGCTGCACGCGCCAGCGGCCGTCCTCGGCGAGCGTGCGCACGACGCCCTCGATGATGCCGAGGAGCGGGACCAGCTCCTCCTGGGGGCGGTCGAAGTTGTCCGTCGAGAGCAGCCAGAGCGTGACGACCTCGACGTCCGTCTCGCTGCACCAGCCGAGGAACTCCTCGATCTTGTGAGCGCCGGCCTGGTGGCCCTGGGCGGTGGTGGATCCGGCGGCCTTGGCCCAGCGGCGGTTGCCGTCCATGATGACGCCGATGTGCTTGGGCACCTGGGCGTGGTCCAGGTGGCCTTCCACCCGGCGTGCGTACAGCCTGACCAGCAGGCCGCGCAGCCTGTCGCGCAGGTTCACGGTCTTTTTGCCCTCCGTGCAGATGGGAGTCCCCGAAGGCGGAAGCCTACTGGGGTGGGGTGCGGGTGCCTCGCTATGGGGTGTCAGTGACCTGACGTAGCTTCGTAGCCATGAACGACACCTCTCCTTACGTCGCCTCGGCAGGCCGGTACGGTTCCATGGAGTACCGGCGCACGGGCCGCAGCGGTCTGAAGCTCCCCGCCGTTTCCCTCGGACTGTGGCACAACTTCGGTGACGACCGCACACTCACCGGCCAGCGTGCGATCCTGCGGCGGGCCTTCGACCTGGGCGTCACACACTTCGACCTCGCGAACAACTACGGGCCGCCGCCCGGCAGCGCCGAGCTGAACTTCGGCAAGATCTTTGCGCAGGACTTCTCGCCCTACCGCGACGAACTGGTCATCTCGACCAAGGCGGGTTACCGCATGCACCCGGGCCCGTACGGGGAGTGGGGCAGCCGCAAGTACCTCATGTCGTCGCTCGACGCGTCCCTGAAGCGGATGGGCGTCGACTACGTCGACATCTTCTACTCGCACCGCTTCGACCCGGACACTCCGCTCGAGGAGACGATGGGCGCGCTCGCCTCGGCCGTCCAGCAGGGCAAGGCGCTGTACGTGGGGGTGTCCTCCTACTCCAGCGAGCAGACGGCCGAAGCGGCGCGCCTGCTGCGGGAGATGGGCGTCCCGGCGATCATCCACCAGCCCTCGTACTCGATGCTCAACCGCTGGACCGAGGACGACAACCTGCTGGACACGCTGGAGGCGGCCGGCATGGGCTGCATCTCCTTCGCGCCGCTCGCGCAGGGCCTGTTGACCGGCAAGTACCTGAAGGAGATCCCGGAGGGTTCGCGCGCGACGCAGGGCAAGTCCCTCGACCCGAACCTGCTGAGCGAGGACGTCGTCCGCCGGCTGAACGGGCTGAACGACATCGCGCAGCGCCGCGGCCAGTCGCTCGCGCAGATGGCGCTGAGCTGGGTGCTGCGGGACGAGCGGATGACGTCGGCGCTGATCGGCGCCTCCAGCGTCAAGCAGCTGGAGGAGAACCTGGCGGCGCTGGAGGGCCCGAAGCTGACCGAGGAGGAGCTGACCGAAATCGACTCGTTCGCCATCTCCACCGAGGGCACGAACATCTGGAACGGCCGGCGCTGAACTCCCCTGCCGGGAGCCGGAACAAAAAAACGGGCCGGTCCGTGGGGGGGGGGGAGACGGACCGGCCCGAGGGGGGGTTTCCACCATAACCCTTCGTAAGTGCCGGCGCGCGCATCGGCGTGCCACAACTACGCTCCGCAGTCGCCCGACGACGGCAGGAGGTGGCTTTCAAGCCGCCCGGGAGCAGGTTCGACGGGGTTCTCGGGCCGATTTCACGGGGTCGGCGGGCCGCGGAGCGGCGTCCCCCTCCCGTGTCACACGCGGAGTTGACGCCTGGGCCCACCCTTCGAACCGTGCCGCGAACGAATGGCGCGATTACGGCCGGGGTACCGCGCAGCCCCCTCCACCGCGCGGTACCGACGCGCAGCTTTGCTCACGCGAATTGCCGTTGGTCTGAACTTACGTGAGATGAACGCCGCATTCGATCGCGTATCGATAACGATCCGGATCGCTTGCTCAGCGGATCCAGGCGCGCTCGCGCAGCAGGCGCAGGCCGTTGAGGCCGACGAGGACGGTGGAGCCCTCGTGCCCCGCGACGCCGAGCGGCAGCGGCAGATGCCCCGCGAGGTCCCAGATCACGAGCCCGGCGATGAAGACTCCCGCGACGACGAGGTTCTGCACGACCAGGCGGCGGGCGCGCCGGGACAGCGCCACCGTGCGCTCCAGGGCGCCCAGCTCATCCCGGACGAGAACGGCGTCCGCGGTCTCCAGGGCCAGGTCGGAGCCGCCGCGCCCCATGGCGACGCCGGTGTGCGCGGCGGCGAGCGCGGGGGCATCGTTGACCCCGTCGCCGACGAGCAGGACCGTACGCCCTGCGTCCGCCAACTCCCGCACGGCGTCCGCCTTTTCGTCGGGCAGCAGACCGGCCCTTACGTCGCCGGGGGCGATGCCGACCTGGCGGGCCACGTCGGCCGCGGCGTGTTCGTGGTCGCCGGTGAGGAGGATCGGGGCGGTGCCCGTGCGGGCCCTGAGCGCGTGGACGGCCTCGGGAGCGGTGGGGCGGAGGGTGTCGGTGAGGGTGAGGCGGCCGGCCAGCTTGCCGTCCACCTGGACGGCGACCTCGGTGCCGGGGGTGGTGGTTGCCTCGACGCCGAAGTGGCGCGGGGAGCCCGCGGCGATGTCGACGGGGTCGTCGGCACCGCTGAAGACCCTCGCCGAGACGCCCTTGCCCGGCGTCGACGCGAAAGCCTCCACGGAGTACAGGGGCAGGCCCCGCTCCCGCGCCGCCGCCACGATCGCGCGCCCCACCGGGTGTTCGCTCTGCTGCTCCACCGAGGCGGCCAGGGTCAGCAACTCGGCCTCGGTGTACGGGGATTCGGGGCGGACCTCCGTCACCTGCGGGACGCCCTCCGTCAGCGTGCCCGTCTTGTCGAAGGCGACCGTGTCGGTGCGGCCGATGCGCTCCATCACCACCGCCGACTTGATGAGCACGCCGTGCCGTCCCGCGTTCGCGATCGCCGACAGCAACGGCGGCATCGTCGCGAGGACGACCGCGCACGGCGAGGCCACGATCATGAACGTCATGGCGCGCAGGAGCGCGTCGGTGAGAGCGTCGCCGAAAGCCAGCGGGACCAGGAAGACCGCGAGGGTCGCGGCGACCATGCCGAGCGCGTAGCGCTGCTCGACGCGCTCGATGAACAGCTGCGTCGGCGCCTTGGTGCGGGTGGCCTCCTCGACCAGGGCGACGATGCGGGCGATGACCGTGTCGGAGGGGTCGCGCTCGACGCGGACGCGGAGCGCCCCGGTGCCGTTGAGGGTGCCGGCGAACACCTCGTCGCCGACGGTCTTGGGCACGGGGAGCGGCTCGCCGGTGATGGTGGCCTGGTCGACGTCGCTCGCGCCGTCGACGACGCGGGCGTCCGCGCCGACGCGTTCGCCGGGGCGGATCAACAGAACGTCGCCGATGGCGAGTTCGGAGGTGGGGACGGTCTCCTCCGTCCCGTCGGCGGTGAGGCGGGTGGCGGTCGCGGGGGCCAGGTCGAGCAGTCCGCGCACGCTGTCCTCGGTGCGGGCGGTGGCCAGCGCCTCCAGGGCGCCGGACGTCGCGAAGATCACGACGAGCAGGGCACCGTCCATGACCTGCCCGATCGCGGCGGCGCCGAGCGCGGCCACCACCATCAGGAGGTCGACGTCGAGGGTCTTCTCGCGCAGCGCCCTGAGCCCTTCGAGTCCGGGCTCCCAGCCGCCGGCCACGTAGGCGACGGCGTACAGCGGACCCCACAACCAGGCCGTGGCGCCGAGGAGTTGGAGCGGGAGCGCGAGGAGGAAGGCGACGGTCGCGAGCGCCGCCCAGCGCGCCTCGGGGAGGGCGAGGAGCGGGGTGCGGGCACCGCGGGCGGCCGACGGCGCGGCAGGGGCGGCCTCGGCCGGGGCGGCGGTGGACACAGGGGCAGGCATGGGGCTCAGGATACAGGAACATATGAAGACCTCTTCATGCATGCCATGAAGGGTGGCGCCCGCCTGGATACGATGAGGCCATGGGCCATGGAATCGATGACAAGAGCAGCACCCGCGAGCGGCTCGACGCCGTGGGCGCGGCCGATGTCGCGGCGACGCTCCAGGCCCTCGCCACCCCGTCCCGGCTGCGCATCCTGGCCCGGCTGCAGGAGGGGCCGTGCGCGGTCGGCGAGCTCGCGGAGGCGGCCGGACTGGAACAGTCCGCGTGCTCGCACCAGCTGCGGCTGCTGCGGAATCTGGGGCTTGTCAGCGGTGAACGCAAGGGGCGCTCGATCGTCTACGCGCTGTACGACGACCACGTCGCGCAACTGCTCGACCAGGCGCTCTTCCACGTGGAGCACCTGCGCCTCGGGCTGCGCGACGAGGCGTAGCTTCTTCCGGCGGCCTCGCGGCCTTCAGTGCAGTGCGAGGCGGATGCCGGCGATGCGGCCCGCCTCGTCGAAGCCGATCTCGGCCGGGACCGAGCCGGGCAGCTCGGCGGCTATCTGCCCGCCGTTGTCCCGGTACGCCACCCCGTGGTGGTCGAAGAAGCCCGTGACCAGGCGCCGGGCGTCGACGCCGAGCAGTCCCTCGGCCTGTACGAGGGTGCGCGGCAGCGTGACCGGGTCGAGGGCGGCGCGCGGCACCTGGGGATCCTCGGGCAGGAAGTAGACCTGGGTCTCGGCGTTGGCGGGAACGCTGATGTAGCCGGGGGCGCCCGTCACGCCCATCCCGGCGAAGGCGAGGGTCTCGGCGGCGCGCCGGGGGTCGGGGAAGCCGGAGAGATCGAGCACCTGGGTCGTGAACTCGGCTATCCCCTGGCTCTGGCCGAATCGCCCCACCTGCTCGGAGAGCGCCGCGACGGGCGATCCGCGCAGTTCGGGGTTGGCCCAGCCCCACATCCAGGACCGCTGGGCGGAGTCGTACGTGCCGAGGACACCGACGCGCAGGTCCACATGGCCCTGCCGGTAGCGGCAGGTCGGCAGGTCCGCCGTCCACGATCCTTCGGGCAGGAACCCCATGAGAGCTTCGAGCTGAGCGCCACCCCACGCCGCGTGCCGCTCGGTCTCGTACAGAAAGGCTTGGCTGAATTGCGTGTGGCTCATGGGGCGGGACCTTACGCGAGACGGCTGTAGAGGCCAGATTTCCGGAGGTGACCGCGATGACCGGCTACGGCTTGCGGGCCTCGATCAGATGCCGTGTGCTGTGTGCCACAAACGGACCTTCCGCCGTGATCTGCTCATGCAGGGAACGGAGTTGGGGCTCGTACGCCTCGACCGTGAAACCCGGCACCATCCAGACGACCTTACGAAGAAAGTGGACAACGGCCCCGATGTCGTAGAACTCGATGCGCAGCCGCTCGGCGCGCAGATCGACGATCTCCAGCCCCGCCGCCTCCGCCTCCTGCCGCTCCGTGAGCGGGTCGCGGGCGCCGCGCACCACGTCCGGCTGCGGCCCCAGGAAGTACTCGACGACCTCGAAAACGCTTCTGGGGCCCACGTGTTGGGCGAGGTACGTGCCGCCGGGGCGCAGCACGCGGGCGATCTCCGCGAACGGGGGCTTCACCGGATGCCGGGCGGTGACCAGGTCGAACGCGCCGCCGGCAAAGGGCAGCGGGGCGTCGGCGCCGTCCGACGAGGCGACGACGACCACGCCGCGGGGACCGAGGAGACGGGTGGCCTTCTCGACGTTCGGGGGCCAGCCCTCCGTCGCCGCCATCACGGGCGGCAGCTTCGGGGCCAGGTTCAGCACCTCGCCGCCACCCGTGTCCAGGTCGAGGGCGGCGTGCACGTCCTGGCGGGCGAGCCGCTCCCCCATGAGGCGCGCGTAGCCCCACGAGGGCCGCTCCTCGGTGGCCCGGCCCTCGAACCAGGAGAAGTCCCAGCCCTCGGTGGGCTCGGCGACGGCCGCCGCCACGAGCTCGCCGTAGGGCCGACCCGTGTGGGTGGGGTGGGGGCGAGGTGTGGGCGGGTGGTCCGTGTGTGGGGTCTCGGTGCCGGTCATGGTGTGCATGATCTCAGTACGGGACCGCCCGATTCAGCTCCTTTTCCCCCGTCCTGGGGCTGGCACCAGGGTGCCTACGGGGGTTGCCCCTCTTCCGTACAACAGGGGGATCGCACGTACCCTTGGCGTTCCCCACTGGCATTCCCCAGCCCCGACACCTCCATCAGGCCCGTCCGTCCTACCGCCTCACCGCAGAAATGCGAGCACATGTCCGTACGTTCCGCGATAGCGACCTGGCTGACCCGCCTCTACTTCTCCCGGCTGCGCAAGAAGGGGGGAAGTCTCGACCTGTCCGTCCTGTCGAAGCTCCCCGACGCCGCGCTGCTGCCACTGCGCCGCGACGGCGTGGACCCCGTCCCCGAGATCGGCGTGCTGCGCGACCGGGAACCCGTCAGCAAACTGCCGATCCCCGGCATGACGGTGTGGCTGGTGTCCGGATACGAGGAGGCCAAGGAGGTCCTCGGCAACGCGAAGGCGTTCAGCAACGACTTCCGCAATCTGGTGGGGGTGGGCGGCGCCGAGGCCGAGCACCACCCCGGCGGCCTCGGCTTCTGCGATCCGCCCGACCACACGCGGCTGCGCCGCCTGCTGACGCCCGAGTTCACGATGCGCCGCCTGTCACGGCTCACGCCGCGCATCCACGCGATCATCGAGGAGCAGCTGGCGCAGCTGGAGAAGGCGGCCCAGGAGTCGCCCGACGGCACGGCCGACTTCGTGGAGCACTTCGCGATGCCGGTCCCCGCGCTCGTCATCTGCGAGCTGCTCGGCGTCCCCTACGAGGAGCGGGACGCGTTCCAGCAGTTCTCGGTCGCCCGCTTCGACGTGCTGGGCGGGGCCGGGGCCTCCTTCGGCGCGGTGTCGCAGTCGCTCGACTATCTGCGCGGCGTCGTCGCCGCACAGCGCCGCGACCCCGGCGAGGGCCTGCTCGGCATGCTGGTGCGCGAACACGGCGACAACATCACCGACGAGGAGCTGACCGGCCTCGCCGACGGCGTCCTGACCGGTGGCCTGGAGACGACGGCGAGCATGATCGCCCTCGGCACCATGATCATGCTGAAGGACCGCGAGCACTTCACGGCGCTGCGCGACGCGGAGGACCCGGCGACGGTCGCGGCGCCCTTCGTCGACGAGCTGCTGCGCCACCTCACGGTCGTCCAGACCGCCTTCCCCCGCTTCGCGCGCGAGGACATCGAGATCGGCGGGGTGCCGCTCGCCTCCGGCGACATAGTCATCGTCTCGCTGAGCGCCGCGGACCGCGATCCGCGCCTCGGCGACGACATGGACGCCTTCCTCCCCGCCCGTCCGCCCGCCTCCTCCCACCTGGCGTTCGGCTACGGCATCCACCGGTGCATCGGGGCGGAACTCGGCAAGATGGAACTGCGCGCGGCGTTCCCTCAACTGGTGCGGAGATTCCCGGAGTTGCGGCTCGCGGTGGAGCCGTCGGAGCTGGAGTTCCGCAAGCTCTCGATCGTGTACGGGGTGGACCGGCTGCCGGTGCGGGTGGGCTGAGGGGCCTCTCGGTTCGCCCTCCCGGCTCGCCCTCTCAGTTCGACTTCGGGAGGGAGACCTCGACCCTGCGGTTCTTCTTGCGGCCCTGTTCCGTGTCGTTGTCCGCGATCGGGTAGTCCTCGCTGTAGCCCCTGACCTGGAACGTGATGCTCCCGCCGCGCGCGCCGAGGGCCGACGTCAGGGCGTCGTGGACGGCCTCCGCGCGGTTCTTGGACAGCTTGAGGCCGTGGGCGTACGAGCCGAGGTTGTCGGTGAACCCGAAGACCCGCACGGAGCTCGCCTTCTGGTTCTCGATCTCCTCGGCGATCGCCTGGATCCGGGATTTCCCGTCGGGGTTCAGCTTGGCGCTGTCCTTGGGGAAGAGGACCTCCGCCTGGAGGGCGAACGTCACGTCCTCGTTGGTGTCCGTGCGGCGCTCGTCGCCGGAGAGGTCCTCGACGACCGACTTGATGTCCAGCACCTTGGCCGGCGCGAGGGTGGCCCCGTCGGCGAGCTTCAGACCGGGACTGTTCGCGTCCAGCGAGGGCGGCGGCGAGCTGCTGGTACTGCCGGGCGGGGCGCCGGTGGGGTCGTCGTCGGCGTGGGCGGCGACTGCCGTGGTGAGCAGCAGGGCGGTCGCGGCGGTGAGGACGGTGGACACGGTGGCGGTTCGATGGCTTCGCGGCATGGTCACTCGCCCTCGGTGAGGTCGAGTTGGGCCGGGGGCATGGTGGGGACCTGGAGCTGGACCGACTTCGTGCCCTCGGGCGGGGCCGGGAACTGGGCGAACCAGTCGCGTGACTTGCCCTGGTCGATGCCGCCCTCGAACTTCGTGCAGAGGCAGCGGCCTTGTGTGTCCCGCAGGATCAGGTACTTTTTCTTGCCCTCTTGGTCGACGACGCTGGCCCCGGCCATGGACCCGCCGTTGCCCTGCAACTCCGTCTCGTTGCTGCGCCACTCATTGGCGACCCAGATTCCGGAGGTTCCGTTGGTGACCGAGCCAGTGACGTTGAGGAAGCCACCCTGATCACGCGTGGCCGACTTGACCGTGAGCGTGATGCCGTTGCTCTTCACCTCAGCCAATGTCTTGTCGGCCTCCGGCGCCGAGGGCTTCGATTTGTCGTCGCTGCCCTGCTGCGCGGGTGCCGAGGACTTCGCCGCGTCCCCCTCGCCGTTGTCTCCGCCGCCTCCGCAGGCCGTCACGGACAGGACCAGGCCGGCCGCGATCGTCGCCGCGGCCAGTGCCCGGCGGGTGGTCGTCGTACGCCGAAGGTTCATCGGTGCGGCTTCCTTCTCGTCAGTCGGCAAGGTGGACGGCGAACAGGTCGGACGCGTCCGGCAGGTCGTCCAGGTCGAAGTCCTCGGGGTCGAAGTCCCACGTCTTGCCGTCGCAGTCGAGCTGGAGGGCCTTCGTCGGATCGAGGTCGAGCGGAATGTCGCAGCGCGGCTGGACCACCGCTGTGGCGTGCGCCTTGGCCCGCTGGTTCTCGGTACCGGGAATGATCGTGTCGCCGACGGTGTAGCGGGTCTCCACCTCGACCTCGTAGCCCGGATACCCGTTGACCTCCCTACGGACGGGGAGTCCCTGAACAGTGGCGTCGTTGGCCGCCGCCAACCGGCTCGCGGCGGCCATCGCCTCGGTGCCCTTGGGCTCCATGCCGTCCAGCCAGTCCAGCCAGTCGTCTCCACCGCCTTCGAGCGCGTCGCCCAGCCCCAGCATCAGCTCCTCGCGGGAGGACTGCGCTGCGGCCAACGCGGCAGCATCAGCGGCAGATTGGGCACCATTGCGCGTCGAAGCCGCTTGGGCGAACGCGAAGAAGGCGAAGGAAGCGAACATCAGGATTCCGGTCAACCAGATGTAGATCGGCAGGGTAGAGCCCCGATCCCCACGCGGCAGCCGGGCGGTCAGCCCCCTCCGATGACTCGATTTATCGCGTTGCCGATGGCCTGGGAGATCTTCCCGCCCAACCCCAGCTGATCGATCGCCACGAAAATCCCCGCGATCAGAATCATCAAGCCCGCGTACTCCACGAACCCGGCCCCGGAATCCCGTCGGGCGCCGCGAACCCGCTCCCCCACCGCATTGGTCCACGTCACCCACATCCCGAGCAGTTTGTCCCTGATCACGGGAGCCCCCTTTCACCACTTCCGGCGCTTTCGCCAAGGCAACCAAATCAACACACGCAACGTACGTGGAGCGCAACCCTCTGCGCTCGTATTCGCCAACTAAGGGGACGCGCTTGACCGGAAGTTGTCGACGCGTTGCCCTCTTCGCCATCGCCGGCCTCCGCCCCATACGTCTCAGCGGCCCAGAATGGAGCCGAAGTTCGTACCCGACCCCAGGAACATGCCCGTACCGATCAGGATCATCGTCGCGGGGAGCATGAAGACCAGCGTCACCATCGTCGCCTTGGGGATCGTCTTCGCCGCTCGGCGCCGCGAGTTCTGGGCGTCCGTGCGGCGCATGTCCGTGGCGAGCTGGATCAGCGTGTCCGCGATCGGGGAGCCCAGCTCCTCGCCCTGTTGCAGCGCGGAGACGAACTGGGCCACCTGCTCGGAGGCATTGCGGCGGCGGAGTTCGTCGAAGGCCTGGCGGCGCGGGACGCCCATGTCCATCTGGCGCAGGGTGATGCGCAGTTCGTCCGCCCAGGGCCCCTCGTACTTCTCCGAGACCCGGTCCAGGGCCTGGCGGAAGCCGAGGCCGGCGGAGACCACCACCGCGAGGACGTCCAGGAAGTCCGGGAGCGTGCGGTCGATGACCTCTTTGCGGTCCCGTACCGCCTGCCAGATGAGCGCGTCCGCCGCCAGCGCGCCGAAGGCGAGGGCCAGGATCCCGAAGAGGGTCTGCCCCGCCGACAGGAAACTGGCGCCCATGATCAGGCCGAACACCCCGTACACCGCTCTGCGCGCCGCGTAGCGGTCGATCGTCAGGCCACCGGGGTTGCCCGCCATGTCGATCTTCCGGCGCTTCGCGTCCACGCGGCGCGGGCCCATCAGGCGCAGGACCAGCGGAGCGAACCGCATGCCGATGCGGTCGACCGCGGAGCCGGTGGTGGAGACGCGGCTGGCGCCCACTTCCAGGGCGAGGGCGAGATCGCTGGGGACCTTGGCGTCCGCGCGGTACATGCGGACCCCCAGGAAGATTCCCAGGACCGCCGCCCCCGCGAGGACCGCCAGGAGTACGCCCACCATGGTCGTCGACATCGCTCGCTCACACCTCGATTCGGCCGAGGCGGCGGATCACGAAGAAGCCGATGCCGTAGAGGCCCAGCGAGATCAGGATGAGCGTGCGGCCCACCCCGGAGTCCGTCACCCGTGCCAGTGCGCCGTCGTTCGAGGCGTTGACCATCAGGAGGGAGCCGAGGCCGAGGAGCGGGACCGTGAAGGCCGTCGCGTTGACCTCGGAGAGCATCGTGCGGATCTCGCGGCGGGTCTCCTTCCTGTCCTCCAGCGTCTTCGTCAGGTTGCGGAGGGAGGAGACCACGGTGCCGCCCGCCTTGTTGGACAGGACCAGCGTCGTGACCAGGACGACCAGCTCCCTGGAGGGCAGTCGCGCCGCCAGCTCGTCCAGGGCGTCGTCGACCGAGCGGCCGAGCGCCAACTGGTCCGTCACACGCGAGAGTTCCTCGCCCGCCGGAGCCTCCAGCTCCTCCGCCGCCATCGCCAGCGAGGTACGCAGCGCCAGGCCGGCCGCCGTCGCGTTCGCCAGAAGGCGTGCCACGTCGGGGAGTTGGGCTATGAAGGCCTCGATGCGTTTCTGGCGTTGCCAGTTGAGGAAGATGAGTGCGCTGTAGATGGCCACCAGTGCCGCGATCGGGCCGAAGAACGGCGCCAGCGTCGACGCCGCGAGCAGCCACAGGGCCAGCGCGACCACGGCCACGTAGACCGAGAACTCGCCCGCCGTCAGGTCCAGGCCCGTCGCCGACAGGCGCAGGTGCACCGAGCGGCCGAGGCGCGTGCGGCGCAGGCGGCGGTCGATGGCGGCGAAGCGGCGGGCCCGGCCGCCCGCGCCCGCGGCGGCCGGATCGCCGCCCGCCGGGTACGCGTCCAGGCGGTCGACGAGGTCCTGGCGCCGGGCGCGGCCCGAGGCCAGGGTGTGGACGCCCGCGATCGCGACGACGCAGGCGAGGACCGTGGCGCCCAGGGCCAGCAGGACAGGGGTGGTCATCCCGTCGCCTCCCTCGTGTTGAGTACGTCCACCGACTCCACGACGCCGAACGCCGGTGGCACCGCCTCCCCCGACACGTACAGCCGGTCGGCGAGGGCGCGGGGCAGCGGGAGGTGTTCGTAGTAGCCGCGGACCCGGCGGATCTCCTCGTCCGTGGCCCCGGAGACGTAGGGCTGCGCGACGAAACGGGTCGCGGTCGCGATCCTGAACTGTTCGCGGCCGTGGGAGATGAGGAGGGCGATCTCCGTGATGCGCCGGGAGCCGTCGGCGGCGCGCGTGAGCTGGACGAGGACGTCGACCGCCGAGTTGATCTGGTCGCGCAGGGCCTCGAACGGGACGTCGACCTCCGACATCGAGCCGAGGGTCTGGAGGCGGGTCAGCGCGTCCTCCGCGGTGTTCGCGTGGACCGTGGCGAGCGAACCGTCGTGGCCCGTCGACATCGCCTGGAGCATGTCGAGGGTCTCGCCGCCGCGGACCTCGCCGACGATGATGCGGTCGGGGCGCATGCGCAGGCTGTTGCGGACCAGGTCGCGGATGGTGATCTGGCCCTTGCCCTCCACGTTCGCGGGGCGGGACTCCAGGCGGATCACGTGGTCCTGCTGGAGCTGGAGTTCCGCCGAGTCCTCGATCGTGATGATGCGTTCGTGGGACGGGATGAGCGCCGAGAGGGCGTTCAGGAGGGTCGTCTTTCCGGAGCCGGTGCCGCCGCTCACGATGATGTTGAAGCGGGCGCGGACGCACGCCGCGAGGAACATCAGCATGTTCTCGTCGAGCGAGCCCAGTTCGAGCAGTTCGGTGAGGCTGTACGCGCGCGGGAAGCGGCGGATGGTGAGCGTGGCGCCCGTGAGCGACAGCGGGGGGATGATCACGTTGACGCGCTCGCCGGTGGGGAGGCGGGCGTCGACCATGGGGTTGGACTCGTCGACGCGGCGGTTCACCGTGGAGACGATGCGTTCGATCGTCTGCATGAGCTGCTCGGACGATGTGAAGCGCAGGGGGAGCTGCTCTACGCGGCCCGCCCGTTCCACGAAGATCGAGTCCGGGCCGTTCACCATGATTTCGGTGATCGAGGCGTCCGCTAGGAGCGGTTCGAGGATGCCGAGGCCCAGGGCTTCGTCGACCACGCGGCGGATCAGTTGGGTGCGTTCCGTCGAGGAGAGGACCGGGCCCTCGCGGCTGATGATGTGGCCGAGTACGCGCTCCAGGCGGACGCGTCGGTCCGCCGCCGCGAGCGTGGACATCTCGGCGAGGTCGATCTCTTCGAGGAGCTTGGTGCGGTAGACCGCGACCAGGCCCTCGTCGCGGTCGGCGGGGGTGGCGGTGCCGGGGGCGCCGCCTGCCGGGTCGCGGGTGGCGACCACTCGTGAGCGCAGGCTCATGTCCTCAGGTCAACTCCCCTCGTTCTGTCGGTCGTTCGGCATCGTCGCGGTGCGGTGGAGGGGCCAGCCTTCGAAGAGCGGGATGACCGCGGGTACGTGCACGGTGACCGTGTACGTCACCGTGTCGTCGGTGCCGTTGGGCTCCGCCCGGGGTCGCAGCCAGGAGCTCGTCGATGCGGAGGCGGCCGCCTGGGCGGAGCCGGGGGTGAGGGATTCGGCGCGGGCCGCTGCGCGGGCGGCGGATCCTGCCTGGTTGGCGGCGTAGCCGACGAGGCCGAGTTGGATTGCGGCCATGCCGATGACGAGGAGGAAGGGGAGGAAGCCGGCGAACTCCAGCATGGAGACTCCGCGGTCGCCGGTTGGGGTTCGCCGAGGCGGGGTTGACGTCTCGGGGCTCCGCCCCGGACCCCGCGCCTCAATCGCCGGCGGGGCTTGATTTGCCGGACCCCGCTGCTCAATCGCCGCAGGGGCTTGAATTGCCGGAACCGGCCCTTCGCGGCCCGTCACTTGTTCGCCTCCGTTGCTGCGCCTGCCTCTCCCGTGACCTTCCAGCCGGGGTTCACGCCGGGGAAGAACAGGGGGACGTCGACCTCGACCGTGGCCTGCGTGACGACGCCGGGGCTGTCCGGGCAGCTGATGTCGGCCCCCTGCCACGCTCCCGGCAGGTTCTTGCGGCCCGCAGCGTCACATGCTCCCTGTCCGTCGCCGCCGGAGGCGTACGCGGAGGTCGCCGCCCGCGCCGCCTCGTCCGCAGCGTTGCCGGCCAGGGAGTACGTGTAGCCCCACAGGACGCACTGCCAGAGCAGGCCCATGACGACCAGGACCAGGGGGAACATCGCCGCGAATTCGAGGGTGACCGCGCCCTTGTCGCCGCGGCGGCGGGCCCGGCGGCCCGACGTCGGGGGCGCGGGCGTGGCCACCAGGTCGAGTTCCGCCGCCAGCGACCACATCGCCTGCTTGACCGACGAGCGGTTGTCGAGGTCCTGCATGCGGCCCGCGTCGACGGCCGCCTGGAGTTCCTTGTACGCGGCCGGGATCGAGGTGCGGGCAGTCTTCGTCCCCGTCACCCGTTCCACCAGGCTCGGCTGGATCTCCGCGGAGCGGGCGTGCCGGTTGACGACCGTGAGGGTCTCCTCCGCTTTGCGGATCTGCAGGCGGTCCCAGAGGCGCACCATGCGTTTCGCGGCCCGGACCGCCACGACGTCCGGGGTGACCAGGAGGACCGCCTGGTCGGCGAGTTCGATCGCCGTCGTGTTCGCCGCGCCCATCTGCGTACCGCAGTCGACGACCACCACGTCGTAGCGGGCGCGCAGGGCGTGGATCACCTGGCGGGTGACGCGGTCGGTGACGTCCTCGCCGCGTTCGCCGTCGCCGGGGGCCAGGAGCAGGTCGACGCCGGACTCGTGGGTGAAGGCTGCGTCCTGGAGGACGCGGGGCGTGATGTCGCGGATCGCGGCGAGGTCGGCGACGGAGCGGCGGAACTGGACGTCGAGGTAGGACGCCACGTCGCCGGACTGGAGGTCCAGGTCCAGGAGGGCGGCCGAGCGGCCGGATGCGCGGGCAGCCAGGGCCAGTTGGACCGCGGTGACCGTGGTGCCCACGCCGCCCTTCGCGCCCGCCACCGCCACGACGCGGCCGCCGCCGCCCGCCGGGACGAGTTCCGTGCCGGTGCCGCCCGCCAGGTGGCGGCGCATGCCGGCCGACCAGGACGCGGCCGCCTGGACGCGTTCCGCGAGGGCGTCGTAGCCGAGGGGGAACGTGACGATGCCGCGCGCTCCGCTGTCCATCGCGGCGGTGAGGAGGGCGGGGCTCGTGTCGGCCGTGAGCAGGACGACGCCGACCGCCGGGAAGCGGAGGACCAGGTCGCGGATGAGGTCGAGCGCCGGGACCGGGCCGATGCGTTCGTGGACCAGGACGACCTCGGGGACCTCGTCCAGGGACTCGGCGGCGAGGCCCGCCAGGGTGTCGAGGAGGGCGGTGGCGTCGGCGACGGGTGGGGCGGGTTCGGTGTCGGGGAGCTGGGAGAGGAGCGTGATGAGGGAGCGGGCGATCTCCGGGTCGGCGACGGCCGGGAGTATGCGGGTGGTCATGGGCGGGACCCTCCGTTCACCGGCACCGTGGTTGCGGACGCGGGGCTCTGCCCCGGACCCCGCTGCTCAATCGCCGCAGGGGCTGTCAGTGGGCTCACTTGTCACCCTCCAGCGTGTACGACCTGTCCCCCGGTGCGATCTTGTCGTCGTCGCCCGGGGCCACGAGGGCCAGGCGTACGTGGGTCGCGAACGACTCCGCGTATGCGACGCGTTGGGCGTCCGCGGCGCCCAGGGCGAAGGTGATCGGGACCGCCTCGCCCTGCCTGCGCGCGGAGTTCTCGGTGTCCGCGGCGCCCTGCTGGTCGATCGGGGTCAGCTTGCCGACGTCAATGACCTTGGCGCTCTCCACGATCACCTTGGACTGGTCGCGCTCGCTGTCGTTCTCGGCCTTGAACGTCGCGTAGATGTTGACCTGCGAACCGGGGTTGATCTTTCCGGCGACGCCGGTCTCCGCGTCGATCATGATGGCGATCTCCTGCTGGCCCGCCTCCAGCTTCGGGCGGTCGACGATCATGTCGGACTGCAGCAGGGAGCCCTTCTTGAGCCGGGTGACGGCGATCTTGCCGCGGATCTCGCCCAGGTCGGTGACGGCCGTGTCCGACAGCCAGCGCTTCGGCATCCGCACCTTCTCGAACTGGTCCGCCGTGAGCTGCTTGTACGGGGACACGTCCTGCTTCAGCTCGTACGCGTCCGTCTCCGGCGCCACCTTCGAGTCCACGTCACGGATCACGGCGAGCACACCGGCGAACGCGCCGATCGCGCACAGGGCCGAGACGACCAGGAGTATGACGCCGCGGCGCTGACGTGAGTTCATGGACCGGACAACCTCGTTGCTAGGGGCCAGTAGGGGTCGGTAAGGAGCGTCGGGGGTCGGTTGCGATCAGTGGCGGGTCGCTCGTGGCAGTGCTGTTCGGGTCGAGCCCGCCGCGGGGGCGAGCGCCTCGTGTGCCGTCGCGCCCGCGCCCTCGGGTGGCGACTCCCCGGCCAGCGGCGCGGAGCAGAACCCGCAGCGGTCGCCGATGAGTTCGAGGCCGCACCAGTGGCACTGCTCGCGGCGGACGGAGGAGACGAGCTGGTAGAGCACGGAGATGTCGGGGATGGCCGCCGCGAACTCGACGATCCGGCCGGGGCTGCCCGGCTTGCCCGTCGCCCACCAGCGCGCGGACTCGGCCGGCAGCCGCGTCCGCGTGACGCCCTGCACCCGCCAGGCGGGGGCGAGGACGCCGGTGAGCCAGTCGGGGGTGTGCTGGCCGACGGCGTAGACCATCCGCGTGCGGAAGGCGGGGCCTGCGGGGGGCTCCGCCGAGTCCGTCAGGCGGATGAGCTGGGGCTGCGGGGAGGCCACCACCGCGAACTGGGCGTTCGGTGACCACGACTTGGCGTGTGCCTTCAGGGTGACCGGGACCCGGTCCAGCTTGGCGACCGAGCCGAGGACGGCGCCCGCGTACACGTAGTGCGCGAGGAGGCGGGCCGCCGACGCGAGGACGCCGGGGCTGAAGTCGCAGATGGACAACTGGCGCAATTGCAGCGCCAGCACGGCGACCCCGAGGGGCGGCAGCGCGGGGCGCAGGATCGCGATCCGATCGGTTTCCAGCATGGAACGGATCGAATGCAGGCGGTGCACGGTCGCGTCCGGCGCCGATTCCGGGCAGAGCACGATCACGTACCCGTGCTGTTCGATCAGCGTGTGTACGTCGAGCAGGGCGCGGTCCAGCGGATACTTCTCCGCTGCTTCGCCCAGGGGCAGTACGGTCGCGGTCGGTGTGTGCCGGTCCGGCGAGGCGAGGACCAGGTCGGGGTCGGTCACGGCTATGGCGGTCGGCACGCGTAAACCCCCCGGTCGTCGCTCTGCGTCCCTTCAGCAGCATCTGTCGGTGCCACTGCTCCAGCACCATATCCACGAGGCCGCCCCGCAACACCCCACTTCGCACTGTTCACGGTGCGATGGGCCGGGGTTGTCGGCCGGTTGGCGAAGAAGCGTCGGCGACAACCCTTGACAAGCGCATTGGTCTGGACCAGTTTGTACGGCCAGCAGCTGCTTCCCCAACTCCCCCCCACACCTCCCCCACTTCGGTGCCGGGAGACCTCCCCCACTTGGAGGAAGAAATGGCGCATTCCCCTCGCAGACGGTCACGGCCCGGTGTGCTTCTGGGCGCGTTCACGGCGGCGGCGCTCGCCGTGGGCGGTCTCGCCACGACAAGTACCGCGAATGCGGCGAGTACGGCGGAAAGCTCCACGGCCGCCGTCCCTGAGCACGCCGTCACCGGCTACTGGCAGAACTTCGACAACGGCGCGAGCGTGCAGAAGCTCGCCGACGTCCCGGACGACTACGACATCGTTGCCGTCGCCTTCGCCGACGCCACCACGACGCCGGGCGCCGTCGACTTCACGCTCGACTCCGCCGGCCTCGGCGGGTACACGGAGGACGCCTTCAAGGCCGACATCAAGGCCAAGCAGGCGGCCGGGAAGTCCGTGATCATCTCGATCGGCGGCGAGAAGGGCACCATCCAGGTCAGCGACGAGGCCTCCGCGAACAACTTCGCCGACTCCGTGTACGCGCTCATGCAGGAGTACGGCTTCGACGGCGTCGACATCGACCTGGAGAACGGGCTCAACTCGACGTACATGTCGCAGGCGTTGAAGTCGCTGGCCGGAAAGGCGGGCGGCGACTTCGTGCTCACGATGGCGCCGCAGACCATCGACATGCAGTCGACCTCGGCCGAGTACTTCAAGACGGCCCTCGCGGTGAAGGACATCCTGACCGTCGTCAACATGCAGTACTACAACAGCGGTTCGATGCTGGGCTGCGACGGCAAGGTCTACAGCCAGGGCACCGTCGACTTCCTGACCGCCCTCGCCTGTATCCAGTTGGAGGGCGGGCTCGATCCCTCGCAGGTCGGCATCGGCACGCCGGCCTCGTCGAGCGCGGCGGGCAGCGGCTACGTCTCCCCGTCGGTCGTGAACGACGCCCTCGACTGCCTCGCCAAGGGCACGAACTGCGGCTCGTTCAAGCCGTCGAAGACCTACCCGGGCCTGCGCGGCGCGATGACCTGGTCCACCAACTGGGACGCGAGCTCCGGCAACGCATGGTCCTCGGCCGTGGGCCCGCACGTCGACGCCATGTAACCCCACGCACGGGCAGCGCCGCCGCTCCCCCGGCGGCGCTGCCCGCACCCCGGCCCTCCGGGCGATTCAGAAGAAGTCGGACCAGGGCACGTCCCAGATCTGCTTCGCGCACAGGACCACGAACAGCAGGCCCGCCGCCGCCAGCATGCCGTTGCTCAGCCATCCGTTGCGCCAGCTCGCAGGCGTACGCGAGGAGTTGAGGAGCCAGATCAGGGTGAGGGCGAGGAACGGCATGAAGGCCGCGCCCAGGACCCCGTAGATGATGACCAGGCGGAACGGCTGGCCCTGGAAGAGCAGGATGATCGGCGGGAACGTCATCCACAGCAGGAAGGCGCGGAACGGCCAGCCCTTCTCGCGGTCGCCGCGCGCCACTTCCTCGCCGGTCACGACGCGCGCGAGGCGGTAGCGCTCCACGAAGTCGGCGAACATCAGGCTCACGCCGTGCCAGACGCCGATCAGCGACGTGAACGACGTGGCGAAGAAGCCGACCAGGAAGAGCTTCGCCGTCGCCGTACCGTACTCGGCCTCAAGGATCTTGGAGAGGTCGACGAGCCCCTTGTCGCCCTCGGCGATCGCCGTGTGGGAGGAGTGCAGCAGCTCCGCGCCGACGAACAGCATCGCCACGACGAAGATGCCGGTGGTGATGTACGCGACCCGGTTGTCGAGGCGCATCACCTTCATCCAGGAGGTGTTCGTCCAGCCCTTCGCGTTGGCCCAGTAGCCGTACGCGGCAAGGGTGATGGTGCCGCCCACGCCGCCGATCAGGCCCAGTGTGTTGAGGATCGAGTCCTTCTCGTCGGGCAGCACCGGGAGCAGTCCCGCGAAGGCGTCGCCGAGGTGCGGGGTGACGCGGATCGCCAGATAGACCGTCACGACGAACATGACGCCGACGAGCACCGTCATGACCTTCTCGAAGACGGCGTACTTGTTGAGCCAGACGAAGACCAGGCCGACGATGCCGCAGAGGATCGCCCACGGCTTGATCGACCAGTCCGCCGGGAACACGTCGGGGAAGAGCGCCTGAAGGGGCAGTCCGCTCGACGACATCGCCGCCGCGCCGTACACGAAGCCCCAGATCACCGCGTAGACGACGAAGAAGTACGTGGTCCACTTGCCGAGGCTCGCCCAGCCGTCGAAGAGGGTGCGCCCCGTGGCCAGGTGCCAGCGGCCCGCCGCCTCCGCGAGGCTGATCTTGACGAGGCAGCCGAGAACCGCGGCCCAGAGCAGTGTGTAGCCGAAGTTGCTGCCCGCGATGAGAGTGGCTACGAGGTCGCCCGCCCCGACACCCGTCGCGGCGACGACGATGCCGGGGCCGATGTACTTCCAGCTGGACTTTCGGGGGTGAGAGTCGAAGGAGGTGGTGGTGCCGGTTCCTGGGGTGCCCGTGGTGTCCGCCATGAACACCAAGGGTGCGTAAAGCCGGGCCGCCCGCAAGGGGGCCGACAGCACCAACTGCCGGCTACTCCTCGAAGTACCGGTCCAGCGCCTTGTCCAGCTGGTCCGTCCACTCCGCCAGGCGGGCCTTGTCGGGGGCCTCGACGTCGTTCGGGAACCAGCGGCTGTTGGGCATGTGGACCGTCACCGTGAGGCGCTTGCGCGCGGTGCCGAACTCGACCGCGCTGATCTCGTCCCAGGTGAAGTCGGCCTCCTGGTCGTCGAGCGTGAAGCGGACGCCGGTCGCGTCGACGGTGATGGAGCCGCGGCGGTCCTTGGCCTCAAGGACGGGGGCGTCGGCCTCGGGGTCGTCCGTTTCTTCGTCCGTTTCCTCGTCCGCTTCCGCTGCCACTTCCGCCTCTTGAGCCTTTTCGGGCTCCTCGGGCCGTGCTTCGGGCTGCGTGGTCGTCACCTCCTCCGGCGTCTCCTCGGCATCCGTGACCTCGGCGTCCGGCTGCCGTGCGGGAGCCGTCAGGCCAGGGATGTGCGCCGGGTCGAAGCCGGCACCGGTGACGGGCGTGACCTTCTCGTTCTCCATACGCTGCTCCACGGGCGGAAGTATGGCGGACAAGCCTGTGCCGCACCTCCCCCAGGGGTGGGTGCGGCACAGACGTACGGCGTGGGGCGCTAGACGAAGAGGCCGAGCACCAGGGCCACCACGAATCCGGCGACCGAGAGGACCGACTCCAGGACGGTCCACGAGCGCAGGGTGTCCCGCTCGGAGATCCCGAAGTACTTGGAGACCATCCAGAAGCCGCCGTCGTTGACGTGCGAGGCGAAGATGGAGCCCGCCGAGATCGCCATGATGACGAGGGCCGTGTACGGCTGCGAGTAGTCGCCCGCCTGGAGCAGCGGGCCCACGATGCCGGCCGTGGTGACGATGGCGACCGTCGCCGAACCCTGCGCCACGCGCAGCACCAGCGAGATCAGGTACGCGAGGACCATGATCGGCAGACCGATGCTGTTAAACGTGTCGGACAGCGCCTGCGCGATGCCGCTGGCCTGGAGGACGGCGCCGAAGACCCCGCCCGCCCCGACGACGAGCAGGATGTTGGCGACCGGCTTCAGGGACGCGGTGGACACCGTCTCCAGGGACTTGCGGGACCAGCCGCGGCGCAGGCCGAGCAGGTAGTACGCGGCGAACAGCGCGATGGTGAGCGCCACGAACGGGTTGCCGAAGAACTCGATGACGGAGCGGACCGTCGACGGGTCGAGGGCGATCGAGGAGAACGTCGCGGCGAGGATCAGCACCAGCGGGATGGCGATGATCGTGAAGACGATGCCGAGCGGAACCGGGTCCTCGCGGGGCGTGATGCCGTCCTTGCGCTGTTCCTCGGCGAGCGCGGCCTTCGCCTCGTCGGCGGCCTCGACCATGTCCTGCGGGACGGGCACGAAGATCTTCTTGCCGATCCAGGCGGCCCAGGCCCATGCGGCGAGGACGGCGGGGATGCCGCAGACGATGCCCATGAGGATGACCCAGCCGAGGTCGACGTGGAGCAGTCCGGCGGCGGCGACGGGACCCGGGTGCGGGGGCAGGAACGCGTGGGTCATCGACAGGCCGGCGAGCAGCGGCAGGCAGTACAGCAGGATCGACTTGCCGCCGCGCTTGGCGGCCGCGTAGACGATCGGCGCCAGCACGAAGATGCCGACGTCGAAGAAGACGGGGATGCCGAAGATGAGGCCGGTGAGGCCCATCGCGATGGGGGCGCGCTTCTCGCCGAAGAGGTGGATCAGGCGGGATGCCAGCACTTCGGCTCCGCCGGACACCTCGAGCATCGCGCCGAGCATGGTGCCCAGGCCGATGATGATCGCGATGTGTCCGAGGGTGCCGCCCATCCCGTCCTCGATGACCGAGGTGGCGGTGGACTTCTGGACGGTGCCGAAGAGTTCGGTGACCGAGAGGCCGGCCGCGAGGCCGACGGCGATGGAGACCGTCAGGAGGGCCACGAAGGGCTGGAGCCTGGCCTTGATGATCAGGAAGAGCAGCAGGGCGATGCCGAGGACGGCAACGGTCAGCAGGCCGGCCGTGCCGGGTATGAGCAGGAGCAGGCCGCCGGAGTGCTCTGGCTGTTCCGCGGCGGCGGACGCGAGGGTGGCGTACGGGGACATCGTTGACCTCGTAAGTACATGGGGGGGGAGTGGGGTGGTTTCCAGCGTTTCCAGGCAGGAGGGATCGCGGTGCGGCCCCCGCGGGGGCGGCCGCACCGTGACGACGAGCGCGATTCAGTGGGAGCCCGGAGGGCTCAGGGGGCTCAGCTCAGGACGGCGAGCGCGTCGATCTCGATGAGCAGGCCCTTGGGCAGACCGACGTAGACGGTCGTGCGGGCGGCGGGCGCCTCCTTGAGGCCCTGCCCCTCGAAGTACTCGTTGTAGATGGCGTTCATCTCGGCGAAGTGGTCGACGTCCGTGAGGTAGACGCGCATCATCATGACGTCGTCCCAGCTCGCGCCGCCCTCTTCGAGGATCGCCTTGACGTTGGCGAAGGTCTGGAGCGTCTGCTCCTTGAGGGTGGGGCCCGCGGGGGTCGGGGCCTTGCCCTCCTCGGCCGGCAGGAAGCCGACCTGACCCGCGACCTGAAGGATGTTGCCCTTCTTGACGCCGTGGGAGAACTTCGCCGGCGGGGTGGTGTGGGTGGAGGGCGTGAGCGCGGTCTTCTCAGACATGTGAACTGGCTTTCTTTCGAGGGGTGTTACTTGGGAGGGGTACCGGAGTAGTCCCGGCTGATGGTCTCCGCCGTGCGGCGCACCAGCGGGAGCAGCGTGAGGAGTTCCTCGGCGGTGACGACGACGTTCGGCGCGGAGACCGACATGGCGGCGACGACCCGGCCGTCCGCGCCGCGGATGGGGGCGCCGACGCAGTTGATGGACTCCTCGTGGCCACCGAGGTCGGTGGCCCAGCCCTGTTCGCGCACCTTCTCCAACTCCCGCAGGAACGCTGCGGCGTTGGGGGTGGAACGGGACGTGTACATGGGGTAGTCGAGCTTCTCCGCGAGGGCGCGGCGCTCGGACTCGGACAGGTCGGCGAGCAGCAGTTTGGCGACGGCGGCCACGGTGATGGCGACCGGCTTGCCGACGCGCGAGTACATGCGCACCGGGTAGCGGCTCTCGACCTTGTCGATGTAGAGGACCTCGTTCTCCGCGTACACGGCGAGGTGGACGGTGTGCCCGACCTTCTCGTTGAGCTCGACGAGGTGGGCGTGGGCGATCTCGCGGACGTCGAGGTTCTCGACGGCTTCCTGGGCGAGCGCGAAGAGGCGGGCGCCGAGGCGGTAGCGCTGGTCGGTCTGGCGGTAGACCAGGCCGTGCTCGTGGAGGGTGCGCAGCAGGCGCAGCGCCGTGGACTTGTGCACGCCGAGGCGGTCGGCGACCTGGCCCAGGTCGGCGGGTCCCTCGGCGAGCAGCGGCAGGATGCTGAGCGCGCGGTCGACGGTCTGGCTCATGGCGTACGTACCTCCTCGGCGGCCGGCCCGTCGGCGGGATCGGCTGCTGCCCAACCGGGGCCGACGTGCAGTGTCCCCCACGAGGCGGCGTCGAGGCCGACCAGGCGGTCGGCCCGGGCGCGGCTCGGGGGCGCCGCGAGGTCGCCGGGCTCGGTGAGGGCGACGGCGGCCCAGAGGTGGCCGTGCCGAAGGCGTTCGGCGACGGGCAGCCCGCGCAGGGTGGCGGAGAGGAATCCGGCGGCGAAGGCGTCGCCCGCGCCCACGGCGGCGACGACGTCGACGCGCGGGGAGGGCTCGTCGGTGCGGCCGTCCTTGTCGTAGGCGATGGCGCCGTCGGCACCCCGCTTGACGACGAGCAGCGCGGGCTCGGGCAGCGCCTCCCGGATGGCGTCGGGCCCGCCGGTGATGCCCCAGGCGTCCTCGGCCTCGTCGTCGCCGACGAACACGATGTCGGCGCCGCGCGCGAGCTCCAGAAGGACCTCGGGGCCCTCGGCGGAGCCGGACCACAGGCCGGGCCGGTGGTTGACGTCGAAGGAGACGAGGGGGCGGCCCGCGCGCGGGGCGGTCAGCTCGCGCAGCAGGTCGAGGCAGCCGGCGGAGAGCGCGGCGGTGATCCCGGACAGGTGCAGGATCCGGCCGGAGCGCAGCGCGTCCAGGTCCAGGTTGGCGGTGGACATGGCGGAGGCGGCGGATCCGGCGCGGTAGTAGGCGACCTCGTGGGCGGCGGTGGCCCGGTCGCCCGCCGTGCGGAAGTAGATGCCGGTGGGGCGGTGCAGGTCGCGGCGGACGGCGGAGGTGTCGACGCCGTACGCGCCGATGGCCTCCACGAGGTGGTCGCCGAAGCCGTCGGCGCCGACCCGGCTGACCCAGGCGGAGCGGTGCCCCGCGGCGGCGAGCACGCACGCCACGTTGGACTCGGCGCCGCCGATCCCGCGGTCGAACGAGGGCACATCGGCGAGCCGCCCGGGCACGGAGGGCCGGAACGTGACCATGGACTCGCCGAGCGCGACGACATCGGCGCCATCGGCATCGACTGCGCTGGTCGGTACTGCGGGTCCGGTGGCGGTCACGATGGGTCGCACTCCTCGCGGCTGGGGGACTTCGGGCTCCGTTGACCCGACGTTGGCTCGGATGTTAGACAGCATGAAGCGACATACGCAATGACCGTTGCAAATGGTGCAACGGGCTGCCTGGAGGAGGCGCCGTGACCGCCCAGAACGCCGACAAAGCCGTCGAGCGCCGTATCGCTCGTCTTGAGGAGCTGGCGACGGAGCGGGTGGACTTCCGCTTCAAGGGACTGCCTCCCGAGGCGGACGGCGCCACGGTCGGCGAGCTGGCCGCGCGCCGCCTGAACCTCTTCACGGACGGCTTCACCACCCCCGTCCTCGCCCTCTCCGCCGAGCGCCTGGAGCACAACCTCGCGCTCATGGAGACCTACTCCGCCCGGCACGGCCTCGCCTTCGCCCCGCACGGCAAGACGTCGATGGCCCCGCAGCTCTTCCACCGGCAGCTGGAGCACGGCGCGTGGGGCATCACCCTCGCCGTCCCCCACCAGGTCCGCGTGGCCCGCGAGTTCGGCATCGACCGGATCTTCCTGGCGAACGAGCTGGTCGACGCGGCCGCGCTGCGCTGGCTCTCGAAGGAGCTGGACGCCGACCCGTCCTTCCGCTTCCTCTGCTACGTCGACTCCGTGCGCGGCGTCGAACTGATGCAGGCCGCCCTGACGGAGGCCGGCGCGGACCGCCCGGTCGACGTCGTGGTGGAGCTGGGCGCGGGCGACGGCGCGCGCACCGGGGCCCGCACCGAGGCGGACTGCGCGGAGATCGCGGAAGCGGTGGATGCGGCTGACAAGCTGCGCCTTGGCGGTGTCGCGGGCTACGAGGGCGAGGTGCCGGACGCGGACGGCGAGCGGGTGCGCGCCTGGCTGCGCCGGCTGGTGGCGCTCGCGGCGGACTTCGACAAGGCGGGCCGGTTCGCGGGCCTCGACGAGATCGTGGTGAGCGCGGGCGGCTCCGCGTGGTTCGACGCGGTGGCGGACGTGTTCGCCGAGATCCCCGAACTGAGCGCTCCTGTCGTGAAGTTGCTGCGCTCGGGCGCGTACGTCTCGCACGACGACGGCCACTACCGGCACCTCACCCCGTTCAACCGGGTCCCGGAGGAGGGTGCGCTGGAGCCGGCGTTCCGGCTGTGGGCGCAGTTCGTCTCGCGGCCCACCGACGGGCAGGCGTTCACCAACGCGGGCAAGCGGGACGCGGCGTACGACATCGATCTGCCGGAGGCGCAGGTCGTCCGGGACGCGCGGACCGGCGAGGTGCGCGAGGCCACGGGTGTCGCGGTCACCGGGCTCTCCGACCAGCACGGGTGGGTTCGTACGGAGCCGGGTGCCGACGTCGAGGTGGGCGACTGGCTCGGCATGGGCCTCTCGCACCCGTGCACGTCGTTCGACAAGTGGCAGCTCATTCCGCTGGTGGAGTCCGACGGCACGGTCGTCGACTACATCCGCACGTACTTCTGAGCCCAGCCGTCGCCCACGCCACGGGGCTCCGCCCCGGCCCCCGCTGCTCAATCGCCGCAGGGGCTTGAATTGCCGGCCGCCTTGGGCAATCTGCCGCCTTGGGCGGCAGGGTGGGCAAGGCGGCACCCCGGCGCCGCGCGCCGATACGACGGCCCACACCACGGCGCCGCACAACCGCACCCAGAGAGGCACCCCCCATGGACCTGGTCATCCGCGACGCGCGCGTCATTGACGGCAGCGGCGGCGCTTCCCAACGAGCCGACGTAGCCGTGCAGGACGGCCGGATCGCCGGGATCCACCGCGAGGGGGACGGCCCCCGCCCCACCGCGGAGCGCACCGTGGAGGCCGAAGGACTCGCCCTCTCCCCCGGCTTCATCGACATGCACGCGCACAGCGACCTCGCCGTGCTCCGCGACCCGGACCACAGCGCGAAGGCCGCCCAGGGCGTCACCCTCGAAGTCCTCGGCCAGGACGGCCTGTCGTACGCCCCCGTCGACGACCGCACCCTCGCCCAGGTCCGCCAGGCGATCACCGGGTGGAACGGCGACGGCTCGGACATCGACTTCGACTGGCGCACGGTCGGCGAGTACCTGGACCGCATCGACCGCCAGGGCATCGCGGTGAACGCCGCGTACCTCATCCCGCAGGGCACGGTCCGCATGTACGCGGTCGGCTGGGACGACCGCGACGCGACGCCGGCCGAGCTGGAGCGCATGAAGCAGCTGGTCGCCGAGGGGCTCGAACAGGGCGCGGTCGGCATGTCCTCCGGACTGACCTACACACCGGGCATGTACGCGAAGGACGCCGAACTCACCGAGCTGTGCCGGGTGGTGGCCTCGTACGACGGCTACTACTGCCCGCACCACCGCAGTTACGGCGCCGGTGCGCTCGACGCGTACCGGGAGATGGTGGAGCTGACCCGCACCGCGGGCTGCGCCCTCCACCTCGCGCACGCCACCATGAACTTCGGCGTGAACAAGGGCAAGGGCGTCGACCTGCTCGCCCTGCTCGACCAGGCCATCGCGGACGGCGCCGACATCAGCCTCGACACGTACCCGTACACCCCGGGCGCCACCACACTGGTCGCGATGCTGCCGAGCTGGGCCAACGAGGGCGGCCCCGACGCGACCCTCGCCCGCCTGAAGGACGACGAGACCGCCGAGCGGATCCGGCACCACGTCGAGGAGATCGGCGCGGACGGCTGTCACGGCGTGCCGATCGAGTGGGACAGGATCGAGATCTCGGGCGTCTCCGACCCGGGTCTGGCCTCCTGTGTCGGCAAGACGGTCGCGCAGGCCGCGGGCGAGCGCGGCGAGGCCCCCTGGGTCACCGCCCGCCGACTGCTGATCAACGACAAGCTCGGCTCGACGATCCTTCAGCACGTCGGCCACGAGGACAACGTCCGCGCGATCATGCAGCACTCCGTGCACACCGGCGGCAGCGACGGCATCCTCCAGGGCTACAAGCCGCACCCGCGCGCGTACGGCACGTTCCCGCACTACCTCGGCCACTACGCCCGCGACCTCGGCGTCATGTCGCTGGAGGAGACGGTCGCGCACCTCACCTCGCGCCCGGCCGCCCGGCTGCGTCTGCCGGACCGCGGCCTGGTCCGCGAGGGGTACCGCGCCGACCTGGTCCTGTTCGACCCGGAGACGGTCGCGGCGGGCTCCACGTTCGAGGCGCCGCGCACGCTGCCCGTCGGCATCCCGCACGTGCTGGTCGACGGCAGGTTCGTGATCGAGGACGGGAAGCGGACGGACGTCCTCGCGGGCCGTTCGGTGCGCAGGACCGTCTGATCACCGCAGTACCTCTCACCGCACCCCGTGCGGCCGGAACTGGACACTGATCCGGCCTCCGGCCGCACGCGCGGACTTGGGGATCGCATGCTCCCAGGTCCGCTGGCAGGACCCGCCCATCACGATGAGGTCGCCGTGCCCGAGCGGTCGGCGCACGACCGGTCCGCCGCCGACGGGCCGCAGCGCGAGATCGCGCGGCGTGCCCACGGACAGGATGGCGACCATCGTGTCCTCGCGGGCGCCGCGCCCGATCCGGTCGCCGTGCCAGGCAACGCTGTCCCGCCCGTCCCGGTAGTAGCAGAGGCCCGCCGTGCTGAACGGTTCGCCCAGCTCCCGCGCGTAGTGCCCGGACAGCGCGTCGCGCGCCGTGTCGAGCACGGGGTGCGGCAGCCGCTCCCCCGCCCCGTAGAACTTCAGCAGCCGCGGCACATCGACGATCCGCTCGTACATCTGCCGCCGCTCGGCCTTCCACGGCACACCGCCGGCGAGGTGCTCGTACAGCTCGTCGGCGCCGCTCAGCCACCCCGGCAGCACGTCGATCCAGGCCCCGTCGCCGAGCACGGTGCGCCGCACGGCTCCGAGCGGTCCGAGCGCCATCTCCTCGGCCTGGTCGAACAGCGATCCCTGAAGCATGGTTCCACCGTAACCAATGTTTCGAACATGCGCTCGATTTAACACAGGGCCGCCGGTCGCGAGGAGAGGCGTGGCCCATCTCACCCGCCCCGCCGACCCGCCCCATCAAAGCCGCACCCACCCCGGAACCCGCCGATCCGGAGGCATCCGGCACCGCGTGCCACCGCATCCGAAACCGGTGCCGCCCACCCCGCCCCACCGGCCGACAAAGGGTGCGCGCCATCCCGAAACGCAGCCGTAAAGTTTGGGGATGCAGCTCATCCAGTCGACCAAGCTCTCCAACGTCTGCTACGAGATCCGTGGCCCGGTGCTCGAGGAGGCGATGCGGCTGGAGGCGGCAGGGCACCGCATCCTGAAGCTGAACACCGGCAACCCCGCGGCGTTCGGCTTCGACTGCCCGCCGGAGATCCTCGAGGACATGCTCCGCAACCTCGGCGACGCCCACGGCTACGGCGATGCCAAGGGCCTGCTCGCCGCCCGCCGCGCGGTGATGATGCACTACCAGACGCTCGGCGTGGAGACGGACGTCGAGAACGTCTTCATCGGCAACGGCGTGTCCGAGCTGATCGTCATGGCGATGCAGGGACTGCTCGACGACGGCGACGAGGTGCTCGTCCCCGCCCCGGACTACCCCCTGTGGACGGCCGCGGTCTCGCTCTCCGGCGGCACCGCCGTGCACTACCGCTGCGACGAGCAGTCGGACTGGATGCCGGACCTGGCGGACGTGGAGCGGAAGGTCACCGACCGCACCAAGGCCATCGTCATCATCAACCCCAACAACCCCACGGGCGCCGTCTACAGCGACGAGATGCTGCGCGGCCTCACCGACATCGCCCGCCGCCACAACCTCCTCGTCTGCTCCGACGAGATCTACGACAAGATCCTCTACGAGGACGCCACGCACACCCCCACCGCCGCCGTCGCGCCGGACCTCATGACGCTCACCTTCAACGGCATGTCGAAGGCGTACCGGGTGGCCGGCTACCGGGTGGGCTGGATGGCGATCTCCGGTCCGCGCGCCCACGCGGAGTCGTACATCGAGGGCCTGACGATCCTCGCCAACATGCGCCTGTGCGCGAACATGCCGGGCCAGCACGGCGTCGTCGCGGCGCTCAGCGGGCGGCAGACGATCAACGAGCTGGTGCTGCCGGGCGGGCGGCTGAAGGAACAGCGGGACGTGGCGTACGACCTGCTGACGCAGATCCCGGGCGTGACCTGCGTCAAGCCGAAGGGGGCCCTGTACCTCTTCCCGCGGCTCGACCCGAAGGTCTTCAAGGTCAAGGACGACCGCCAGATGGTGCTCGACCTGCTGCGGGCCGAGAAGATCATGGTGGTGCACGGCACCGGCTTCAACTGGCCGGAGCCCGACCACTTCCGCGTCGTCACGCTGCCCGACACCCGGCAGCTGACGGAGGCCGTGACCCGGATCGGGAACTTCCTCGACGGCTACAGCCAGCCGTGACATCCCCACTTTGGACAGGTTCTAATTTAGACACGATCTAAGGTACGATGGAGGCCAAGCTGACACGCATGCCCTGGAGGCCTCCCATGTACGAGCCGATCCGCACCAAGTCGGTCCACTCGACGGCGGCCAACAGCGGCGAATTC
This sequence comes from Streptomyces sp. EDA2-14, assembly GCF_054963755.1. Classification (NCBI taxonomy): domain Bacteria; kingdom Bacillati; phylum Actinomycetota; class Actinomycetes; order Kitasatosporales; family Streptomycetaceae; genus Streptomyces; species Streptomyces sp. EDA2-14. Next base: position 688,314 of record NZ_JBUEGE010000002.1, on the reverse strand, counting down.
CCCCACCGCTCCCGAGAGGAAGAGCTGGACATCCAGCTCGCCGGGCACCTGAGCGCGCTGCTCGCCCTCACCGACGAGCTGCGCGCGCTGCGCCCCGCGGCCGACCTGGACGAGGCGGCCGAGGCGCTGTCCGCGCAGGTCGCCCGGCTGCGCGGCGGCCACGCGCCGGTCCGCTCGACCGTGGCGGCCGCGGTGCACGAGCCGCACGTCGCCGCGCTGCACCAGCGGGCGCACGCCCTCGCGGGCCGCGCCCTGGTGGTCGCGGCGTCCCGCGCGGACACGGCGGCCGCGATCCTGGCCGCGCAGCGCATGGAGGCGCACGCGTCCGCGGGGGACCTCGTCGCTGTGTGACCGACGGAGAAAGACGGAGAAACGAGAAGGGGCGCGGCCTGTCGGCCGCGCCCCTTCTTCATCGCCTCAGCTCTAGCCGAGCCGCTCCACGAGCTTGCGGTACTCGTCCCACAGCTCCGTCGGCGTGTGGTCGCCGAACGTGTTCAGGTGCGCCGGGACGAGCGACGCCTCGTCGCGCCACGCCTCCTTGTCCACCGTCAGCAGGAAGTCCAGGTCGGCGTCGGCCAGGTCCAGGCCGTTCGTGTCCAGGGACTCCTTGGTCGGCAGGATGCCGATCGGCGTCTCGACGCCCTCGGCGCGGCCGTCGAGGCGGTCCACGATCCACTTCAGAACGCGCGAGTTCTCACCGAAGCCGGGCCACACGAACTTGCCGTCGGCGTTCTTGCGGAACCAGTTGACGTAGTAGATCTTCGGGAGCTTCGTCGCGTCCTTGTCGGCACCGACCTTCACCCAGTGCGCCATGTAGTCGCCCATGTTGTAGCCGCAGAACGGCAGCATGGCGAAGGGGTCGCGGCGCAGCTCGCCGACCTTGCCCTCGGCGGCGGCGGTCTTCTCGGAGGCGACGTTCGCACCGAGGAACACGCCGTGGTTCCAGTCGAAGGACTCGGTGACCAGCGGCACGGCCGAGGCGCGGCGGCCACCGAAGAGGATCGCCGAGATCGGCACGCCCCTCGGGTCCTCCCACTCCGGCGCGATGATCGGGCACTGCGAGGCGGGGGTGGTGAAGCGCGCGTTGGGGTGCGCGGCCGGGACGCCCGAGTCCGGGGTCCAGGAGTTGCCCTTCCAGTCGGTGAGGTGCGCCGGGGTCTCCTCGGTCATCCCCTCCCACCAGATGTCGTTGTCATCGGTGAGCGCGACGTTCGTGAAGACGGAGTTGCCCCAGAGGGTCTTCATCGCGTTGGCGTTGGTGTGCTCGCCGGTGCCGGGCGCGACGCCGAAGAAGCCGGCCTCGGGGTTGATCGCGTAGAGGCGGCCGTCCTCGCCGAACCGCATCCAGGCGATGTCGTCACCGATCGTCTCGACGGTCCAGCCGGAGATCGTGGGCTCCAGCATCGCGAGGTTCGTCTTGCCGCAGGCGGAGGGGAAGGCGGCGGCGACGTACTTCGACTCACCGGTCGGCGGGGTGAGCTTGAGGATCAGCATGTGCTCGGCGAGCCAGCCCTCGTCGCGCGCCATGACGGACGCGATGCGCAGGGCGTAGCACTTCTTGCCGAGCAGGGCGTTGCCGCCGTAGCCGGAGCCGTAGGACCAGATCTCGCGGTCCTCGGGGAAGTGCGAGATGTACTTCGTGGAGTTGCACGGCCACGGCACGTCCGCCTCGTCGGGACCCAGCGGGGCGCCCAGCGTGTGCACGGCCTTGACGAAGAAACCGTCCTCGCCCAGTTCGTCGAGGACCGGCTGGCCCATCCGGGTCATCGTGCGCATGGAGACGGCCACGTAGGCCGAGTCGGTGATCTCGACGCCGATCGCGGACAGCGGCGAGCCGAGCGGACCCATGCAGAACGGGACGACGTACATCGTGCGACCGCGCATCGAGCCGCGGAAGATCCCCCCGTTCCCCTCGTTGCCCCGGAAGATCTCCCGCATCTCGGCGGGGGCCTTCCAGTGGTTCGTGGGGCCCGCGTCCTCCTCCTTCTCGGAGCAGATGAACGTACGGTCCTCGACCCGCGCGACATCGGTCGGGTCGGAAGCGGCGTAGTACGAGTTGGGGCGCTTGATGGGGTCGAGCTTCTTGAACGTCCCCTGCGCGACGAGTTCCTCGGCGAGGCGCTCGTACTCGGCCTCGGAGCCGTCACACCAGACCACACTGTCCGGCTGCGTCAGTTCGGCGATCTCGTTGACCCACGAGATCAGTTCCTGGTGGTTGGTCGGGAGGGTGTCCAGGGAGGGAGCCGCGATGTCGCGCGCCACGATCGCTCCTAAATGAGGGGTTCTGAGGTTGATGCCCCGTGGGGGCTGCGACCCGGACGCTGCGCCTCCCAATCCACTGGAGCTCAGTGGGCGCTCATCCGGTGCCGACCGCACTCATTTGATCATCCGACCGAATCGCCCATCTGTCCAGGGGGCCTCACAGGTGAGCGAGGTGAGCATCACCACTCGAACGGCCCGTTACCTACGGTCGCGTAGGTACGATGCCGGGATGAGCGTCGCCACCGAGCAGCCCGAAGTCCCCGCCGTCCAGCCCTCCGCGCTGAAGCCGAGACTGCGCGGATGGCTGCACGCCGGCATGTTCCCCGCCGTACTGATCTCGGGCATCTTCCTCACGGCCCTCGCGGACTCCACGCGCGGCAGGGTCGCCTGCGGGATCTTCGTCCTCACAGCCTGCCTGCTGTTCGGCGTGAGCGCCCTCTACCACCGGGGGAACTGGGGGCCGCGCGCGGGCGGCGTCCTGCGCCGGCTCGACCACGCGAACATCTTCCTGATCATCGCCGGTACGTACACGCCGCTGACCATGCTTCTGCTGCCCGGCGCCAAGGGGCAGTGGCTGCTGTGGGGCATCTGGGCGGCGGCCGCGGCGGGGATCATCTTCCGCGTGTTCTGGGTCGGCGCCCCGCGCTGGCTCTACACGCCCTGCTACATCGCGATGGGCTGGGCCGCCGTCTTCTTCCTGCCGGACTTCATGCGCACGGGCGGCATCGCCGTGCTCGTCCTGGTGATCGTCGGCGGACTGCTCTACAGCGCGGGCGGGGTCATCTACGGCATCAAGCGCCCGAACCCCTCCCCGCGCTGGTTCGGCTTCCACGAGGTCTTCCACTCGTTCACGCTGGCCGCGTTCGTCGTGCACTACGTGGGCATCTCGCTGGTGGCTTACCAGCACGGCTGACCCCCTGCCGGGGGCCGGCCGTGCCGGTCCCCGGCCTACGCCTGCGTCTCGCCCAGCATCCGCCCCAGCTCGTCCGCGTCCGTCACCGGCGCGTCGCACACGAAGTGGCGGCACACGTAGGCGGCCTCGCGTCCGTCGACGAGCGGCCGGTCGGCCAGCAGCGGAAGCTCTCCGCCACCCTCCGCACCGGCGGCGACGACGGCACCGGGCGCCGTCCCGGTGAGCGCCGCGTGGTGCAGCCGCCCGCCGACCTCCCCCACGACCGCGATCTCGCGCGGCCCGTCGAGCAGCGCCTCGGCGACCGCAAGACCGTTGCCGATGAACCGCGGCGCCCGCGGGCCCAGCGCCTTGACCACGCCGAGGGCCCGCTCCGCGGCAGTGCGGTGCGGTTCGGAGCCGGTGTGCGCCGCGTACGACAGGAGGGCGCCCGCGGCGGCGGTCCAGCCGGAGGGCGTGGCGTTGTCCGTCGGGTCCTGGGGCCGCCGGATGAGCTGCTCCGCGTCGGCCGCGGTGTCGTACAGCGCCCCGCTCTCCGGGTCGGTGAACCGGTCGATGACGTGGTCGAGGAGGAACCCGGCGAACTCGAGCCACACGCCCTCGCCGGTCACGGACGCGAGCGCGAGGAAGCCCTCGGCGACGTCCGCGTAGTCCTCAAGGACGCCCGCGTTGGCCCCGACGTGCCCGTCCTTGCTGGTCCGCGCCAGCCGGGCCAGCGGGTCCATGTGCAGGCGCACGAGCAGGTCGCCCGCGCACACGGCGGTGTCCACGAGGTCCTGGCGCCCGAAGTAGGCGCCGGTCTCGGCGAGCGCGGCGATCGCGAGCCCGTTCCACGCGGCGACGACCTTGTCGTCCCGGCCGGGGGCGGGGCGCTCGTCACGGGCCGCGGCGAGCCGCTGCCGGATCCGCTCGATCTGCGCGGCGTCGAACACCGCGTCCTCCTGAGGGAGCTGGAGCACGGAGGCGCCCTCCTCGAAGGTGCCCTCCGCCGTGACGCCGAAACAGCGGGCGGCCACCTCCGCGTCGTCCTCACCGAGGACCTCGGTGAGCTGCCGCGGCGTCCACACGTAGTACGCGCCCTCGACGTGCTTGCCGCTCGCCGGGTCCTCGCTGTCGGCGTCGAGCGCGGACGCGAACCCGCCCTCGTTCGTGCGCAGCTCGCGCACCATGAAGTCGGCGGTCTCCAGAGCGACGCGCTTGGCGAGCTCGGAGCCCGTGGAACGCCACAGGTGCGCGTACGCGCGGCACAGCAGCGCGTTGTCGTACAGCATCTTCTCGAAGTGCGGCACCGTGAACTCCCGGTCCACCGAGTACCGCGCGAAGCCGCCGCCGAGCTGGTCGTAGATCCCGCCGCGCGCCATCCGCTCGCACGTGTCGGCGGCCATCTGCAGCGCGCCCTCCGCGCCGGTGCGCGCGTGGTGCCGCAGCAGGAACTCGATCACCATGGACGGCGGGAACTTGGGCGCGCCGCCGAAGCCGCCGTACGTCGCGTCGTACTCGCGGGTGAGCCCGAGCAGCGCCTGCGCCAGCTCGTTCTCCCCCGGCAACTCCGTGTTCCCGTACGGCAGTTCCCGCCCGGCCAGATCGGCGGTGATCTTCCCTGCGACCTCGGTGACCTCGCCGTGCCGCTCGGTCCACGCGTCCCGCACGCCCTGGAGGACCTGGGTGAACGAGGGCATGCCGTGCCGCTGCTCGGGCGGGAAGTACGTGCCGAAGTAGAACGGCTCGGCGTCCGGCGTGAGGAACACGGTCATCGGCCAGCCGCCCTGGCCCGTGGCGGCCTGCACCGCCTCCATGTAGACGGCGTCGACGTCGGGGCGCTCCTCACGGTCGACCTTGACGCTGACGAAGTTGTCGTTCAGGACGGCGGCGGTGGCCGCGTCCTCGAAGGACTCGTGGGCCATCACATGGCACCAGTGACAGCTCGAATACCCGACGCTGAGCAGCACCGGCACCCCGCGACGCCGCGCCTCCGCGAAGGCCTCGGCCGACCAGGGCCACCAGTCCACCGGGTTGTCGGCGTGCTGGAGGAGGTAGGGGGACGTCTCATGGGCCAGTCGGTTCGGCATGCCTCCCATCCTCGCTCATGGCGATCCACGTCGCGTCTCTGATCGCCGGGACCCTCGCGCCGACACCCCATACGCAGCACACTTGACCCCGTACTGTCGCCATCGGAGGGGGTCAAGATGCGGGACAGCCATCGGGCGGAAGCCGAGCGGCTGTTGGCTCGGGCAGTGGAGGAAGAGGTCAGGCGGTCCGGCGGGCGGGCGGACGGGGCCGTACTGCTGTCGCGGGCCAAGGGCGCGCTCGACGCCATGGGGCGCAGCGCCGCCGACGAGTACGACGCGTTCACCCGGGCCCTCGACGAGGCCGACGCGGGGCGGATGACGTTCGGGCAGCGGTTCGCCAAGGAGGGCGGGTCAACTCCGCTGATGGTGGCGGGAGTCGGCGCGGTCACCGCCTGCGTGGCGGATCTGGTGCTGGGCGCGGGGACCGGGACGGCCGTCGGCGCGGGTGTCGCCGTCGCCGTGCTCGGGTCCGCCGCGACCGTCGCGAAGGTGACCGCCGCGCACCTGCCGGCCGCGAGCCGCAGCGCCGGGGCGCGCAATCAGCCGGGCGGTCCTGAGCAGTTGCGGCTGCAGTGGCTGACCGCCCTGGAGGTGCGGGGCATACGGCCCTTCCTCGATCAGCAGCGGGTGCTCGCGGCGAGCACCGGCACGTCGAAGAAGACGGCGGCGCCGCAGCTGCGGCGGACCGACAAGAGCGCGGCCGCGCGGCGCCGCAGCGTGCTCGAGCAGTCGTTCGGCCAACTGCCGGAACCGGAGGGCCCGTTCGCGGGTCGCCGGGCCGCCATGTCGCAGATCGCGCAGTGGGTGCACGCGGCGCGGGCCAGCACCGAGACCCGGCCGACCGTGGTGGTGCTGCACGGGGAGCCGGGCTCGGGGCGCACGACGCTCGCGGTGCGCGCGGCGCACGAGCTGCGGGACCAGTTCCGCGGGGCGTGCGTGGTGGACTTGCGCGGCGACCGCCCGGACACGCCGCCGCTGCCCACGCGGGACGCCCTGCTGCACCTCCTGAACCGGCTCGGGGCGCCGCGCGAGCAGCTGCTGTTCCGTGAGCGGTCCTCGCAGGAACAGCAGGTCAAGCGGCTCAGCGAGCTGTACCACCAGCATCTGACCGGGCTGCCGGTGACGATCGTCCTCGACGACGCGGCGAGCGCCGAGCAGGTCCGCACCCTCGTCCCGGAGCGCTCCGACAGCCTCGTGATCGTCACGTCGCGCGAGCACCTGGACCTCGGCGACCACACGCCCGCCTGGGTGCACCACCTGCCGGTCAGGGCGCTCGACGCGGCGGGCGCGGAGGAGCTGCTGCGGGAGGCCGCACAGGACGCGAGCGGACCGTACGACGCGGAATCCTCGGACGCCGTACGGGAGTTGTGCGGCGGACTGCCGCTGGCGCTGCGGATCGCGGGCTCCGCGATCGGCCCGCGCACGACGCGCCAGCTCGCCGCCGATCTGGGCGCGTACGGGCCCGTGGACCCGGTCGACCGGGTGCTGTGGCTGCGCTACACCGACCAGTCCGAGCAGTGCAGGCGGCTGCTGCGGCGGCTCGCGCTCGCCGGGCGCGCCTCGCTGGGCGCCTCGGCCGCCGCGGCGCTGCTCGCCACGAGCAGCACGGACGCCAAGCGGCATCTGACGGCGCTCGCCGGGGCCGGGCTCGTCGACCATGTGCGCGGCAGCCGCTACCGGCTGCACGACCTCGTCCGCGCCTTCGCCCAGGCCCGTCTCGCCGACGAGGAGGAGCCCGCGGAGCGGACGGCCGCGCAGGAGCGGCTGATCCAGAACTACGCGGACCTGGCCGACTCGGTGATCCGCCTGGTCGACGGCAACATGTCGACGCGTGCGGGCCAGACCGGGCCGCACGGCTTCACGTCCCTGGACGCGGCGCTGCGCTGGCTGGACGACGAGTCGAGCTTCATCACGGCGGCGCTGCGGCACGCGGAGGGGGTCAACCAGGACGCGGTGCTCGGTCTGCTCGGCGCGCTGTGCGACTACTGCCTGCTGCGCGGCGATCTCTACCGGCTCGGCGAGATCCAGGAGTTGACGCAGTCCATCGACCAGGGCCTGCTCATGCGCTCGGTCCAGTGGCGCACGGGTATCGCGGCCCGCCAGCTCGGTGAGCTGGACAAGGCGCACACCACGCTGACCTCGGTGGTCGACCTGTACCGCGAGGCCCACCACCGCGCGGGCGAGGGCCGCGCCCTGTGCTCCCTCGGCATCACCCTGCACCACCAGGGCCAACTCACCGAGGCGGCGCAGCGGTTGCGGGAGGCGCTGGAGCTGCAGACGACGCCGGAGACGAAGGGCGACCGCGGCTGGACGCTGCACGCGCTCGCGGCGGTCGAGCGCGACCGGGCGAACGTACGCGAGTCGCTCACCCTGCTCACCGACGCGTTCGCCCTGCACCGCGAGAACGAGTCGCTGCACGGCGAGGCGTGGGCGCACTTCCAGCTCGGCCAGCTGTGCCTGCGGATGGGCAATGTGCCGCGTGCGGAGGAGGAGCTGCGGGCGGCGCTCGACCTGTACGGGCGCACCCGCGACAACCGCGGCCAGGCCTGGGCGCTGACCGAGCTGGCCCGCGCCCGGCTCATCGACGGCGAGGCGTCGGCGGCGGTCGACGGGCTGCGCCAGGCGGCCTCCCGGCACCGGGAGAACGAGGACGCGCGCGGCGAGGCGTGGTCGTACTACTACCTGGGTCAGGCCCTGGAGGAGGTCGGCGACCTCGACAAGGCGGTGCGGGAGCTGGAGCGCTCGCGCACGATGTTCTCCCGGATGCGGGACGTGTACGGGCTCGCCTGCGCCCGGCACCACTCGGCACGCGTCACCCGCGACGAACGGGCGGCGCAGACGGGCTCGCTCAGGAACTCCGGCTTCGCCCGGCAGCTCCTGGTCGACGCCCGCGCCGACTTCCAGCGCATCGGCGTGCCGCACGGCGAGGCGTGGACGTGCCTGGAGCTGGCGGTGGTCGACGCGGGCAACGCGCGGCTCGGGCAGGCGATGGAGCTGTGCGAGGAGGCGGCGGGCCTGTTCGCCGGGTACGGGGACCGCAGGGGCGAGGACTGGGCGACGTTCCTGCGCTGCACCCTGCTCCCGTACGCCTCGCCGGGCGGTTCGGAGGTGGGCACGGCGGTCGCCCAGGAGGAGCTGTCCCAGCTCGCCGAAGCCACGCACCCGGCCCGCGACGGAAAGCTCGACGACTACGTGGAGGCGTACCAGCTGCTCCTGGAGCGGGGGGTGGACCTGGACGCCGGCTGGCAGGCCTGGCGGCTCGGCATGGTGCCGAACCGGCACGCGCGGGACGTGATGGGAGTCGTCGAGGGCGCGCAGCGGTCGTAGCGGCACCGGTCGCACACGTCCGCCGCCGGGCCCCGTCCTGGACATGACAGGCAGGGGGCGCACGGCGGACAGCTCAGCGGCCCCGCGCGTCTCGTGCGCGGGGCCGAAGGCGGGGTCAGGAGGACGTCTGTCCGGCGTCCTTGCCGCTCGCCGCACCGGTGGACGGGTCCGACTTCTCCTTGAAGTCGACCTTTCCCATGTGCTTGTTCATCGACTTCATCAGGCCCCACACCGCGACGGCCATCACGGCGAAGACGATGAAGCCGAGCACGCCCGGAGTCACCTTGTTCTCGTCGACCTCCTTGGCGGCAAGGGGGACGAGATGGGTCAATGCCAGATTCGCGTTCACATCAGGCATTGTGTCGGATGCCCGCGAAGAGGTCGTCCTCGGGGAGGGAGGTATCGACGAGCGACTTCGCGAGCTCGTACTCCTCGGTCGGCCAGACCTCCTGCTGGATGTCCATCGGCACGCGGAACCAGCCGCCGTCCGGGTCGATCTGCGTGGCGTGCGCGATCAGCGCCTTGTCACGGATCTCGAAGAAGTCGGCGCACGGAATGTGCGTGGTCAGCGTGCGCTCGACCCGCGCCATGTCGTCCCAGCGCTTGAGCCAGTCCCCGTACGGCGACTCCATGCCGCGCTCCAGCAGCGCGTTGTGCAGCGCCTCGGTGCGCGGGCGGTTGAAGCCCTGGTTGTAGTAGAGCTTCTTCGGCTGGTAGACGGGGCCGAACTCGGCCTCGGGGTACTTCTCCGCGTCCGCCGCGCCCTCGAAGGCCACCATCGAGATCTTGTGGGTCATGATGTGGTCGGGGTGCGGGTATCCGCCGTTCTCGTCGTACGTCGTGATGACCTGCGGACGAAAAGTTCGGATCTGCTTGACCAGGGCGCCGGCCGCGTGGTCGACGTCCTCCAGGGCGAAGCAGCCCTCCGGCAGCGGCGGCAGCGGGTCGCCCTCGGGCAGGCCCGAGTCGACGAAACCCAGCCAGTCCTGCTTGACGCCGAGGATCTCGCGCGCCTCGTCCATCTCCTTGCGGCGGACCTCCCGGATGTTCTCCTCGACGAACCTGTCGCCCTGGAGCTTCGGGTTGAGGATGGAGCCGCGCTCGCCGCCCGTGCAGGTCACGACATGCACGTCCACCCCCTCGGACACGTACTTGGCCATCGTGGCCGCGCCCTTCGACGACTCGTCGTCGGGGTGGGCGTGAACGGCCATCAGTCGCAGCTGCTCAGTCAAGACAAGTTCCTCGGTGAGATTCGGGCGCCCGGGTGCCTGAGATGCACCGGGCGGCTTCTATAGTGACGGAACCGGGGGGTGGAAAATTCCGGTGCCCGCCGAACATGCCGGGCGACGCGAGAGGAACTGGCCGATGAGCGCCGTGCAGCAGCTGCCCGAGGGCCGATACGGATCCTCGCGCTCCGCCGACGCCCGCGCCGACCGCAAGCTGAAGATCACGGGAATCGTGCTCGGCGCCCTGTTCGCGGTCCTGCTGGTCTGGTTCGGCTGGTACTACGTCGTCGGCGGCAGCAAGTTCAGCGGCGAGGTCATCGCCTTCGACACGAACAAGCACGACGTCCAGGTCCACATGGAGATCCGCAAGGACACCGACGCCACCGGCTACTGCACGGTCCGCTCGCAGGACGCCGCGGGCGCCGAGGTGGGCCGCGCCGACTTCCGCTTCGACCAGAGGACCGAGCGGATCGACAAGGTCGTCACCCTGAAGACGACCGGCAACGGCACGACAGCGGAACTCATCGGCTGTCACGCCGACTGACCTGCGACGACGCAACACTGAGGCCTTTTGTCCTCCCCCTTTCACGTCTGAATTGTTAGGCTCGTGGTTTCGCCCACTCAGCAGGGAACATCCTTCTGGGTAGGGCGATGCTTTGTATACCCAGTACCTACGAGGAGCGACCTGTGACCCAGACCAGCGAAGACGTCACCTGGCTGACGCAGGAGGCGTACACCAAGCTCAAGGACGAGCTGGCGTACCTGTCTGGTCCCGCGCGCGAGGAAGTCACGCAGAAGATTGCGGCGGCGCGCGAGGAGGGCGACCTGCGCGAGAACGGCGGGTACCACGCGGCCAAGGAGGAGCAGGGCAAGCAGGAGCTCCGCATCCGCCAGCTGACCCAGCTCCTGGAGAAGGCCAAGGTCGGCGAGGCCCCGGCGGCGACCGGTGTGGTCGCGCCCGGCATGGTCGTCACGATCGCCTTCGACGGGGACGAGGACGACACCCTGGAGTTCCTGCTCGCCTCGCGCGAGTACGCGAGCAGCGACTTCGAGACCTACTCCCCGCAGTCCCCGCTCGGCACGGGGGTCAACGGCCACAAGGTCGGCGAGGACGCCGAGTACGAGCTGCCGAACGGCAAGAAGGCCTCGGTCAAGATCCTCAAGGCGGAGCCCTACAGCGGCTGACGCCCTCCGGACAGACAGGAGCAGGGCCCCGCGGCGCGTGCACGCCGCGGGGCCCTGTTTCTGTCTCAGCCCGCCTTGCGGTACTTGCGCACCGCGAGGGTGCGGAAGACCAGGATGATCAGGACGGACCAGATCACCGAGGCCCAGACCGGGTGCTCCATCGGCCAGGCGCCGGTCACCGACTTCGGCACGCCGTCGATCATGTTGCCGAACAACTCGCGGGCCGCCGCCACCGTCGCGCTGAAGGGATTCCACTCCGCGACGTACTGGAGGAACCTCGGCATGCCGTTGACCGGCACGAACGCGATCGAGATGAACGTCAGCGGGAAGAGCCAGATCAGGCCGCCCGAGGTCGCCGCCTCCGGGGTGCGCACCGACAGGCCGATCAGCGCGCCGATCCAGGTGAACGCGTACCCGAGCAGCAGGAGCAGACCGAAGCCCGCCAGGACCTTGCCGAGGTTCTCGTGCGTCCGCCAGCCGACGAGCAGCGCCACCACCGCGAGCACGGCCAGCGTCACCGCCGTCTGCACCAGGTCGGCGAGGGTCCGGCCGGTGAGCACGGCGCCGCGCGCCATGGGCAGCGAGCGGAACCGGTCGATGAGTCCCTTGTGCATGTCGTCCGCGATGCCCGCACCCGCGCCCGCCGTGGCGAAGGTGACGGTCTGGGCGAAGATGCCGGCCATCAGGAATTCCTTGTAGGCGCTGGCACTGACCCCGGCGCCCGGGATGGCGATCGAGCCGCCGAAGACATACGTGAACAGGACCACGAACATCACCGGCTGGATGATCCCGAACAGGATCATCTCGGGGATCCGGGTCATCCGGATCAGGTTCCGCTTGCCGACGACCAGGGAGTCGCTCCAGGCGCTCATGCCCTCGCCCCCTTCTGGTCCTCGACCGGCTCGCCCGCGTCGGGCGCCGGTTCCTCGGCGACATGGCCGGTCAGCGAGATGAACACGTCGTCGAGGGTCGGGCGGCGCAGTCCGATGTCGTCGATCTCGATGCCGCGCGCGTCCAGGTCGCGGATGACCTCCGCGAGGAGCTTGGCGCCGCCGGTGACGGGGACGGTCAGCTTGCGGGTGTGCTCGGCGACGGTCGTCCCGCCCTTGCCGAAGCCGCTCAGGACCTCGCGCGCGGCCGCGATGTGCTCCCGCTCGCGCACCACGACCTCGACGCGCTCGCCGCCGGTCTGCGCCTTGAGCTGGTCGGCGGTGCCGCGGGCGATGACCCGGCCGTGGTCCACGACGCAGATGTCGTGCGCCAGGTGGTCGGCCTCCTCCAGGTACTGGGTGGTGAGCAGCAGCGTCGTACCGCCCGCGACCAGCTCCTGGATCACCTCCCACAGCTGCTGCCTGTTGTGCGGGTCGAGGCCCGTCGTCGGCTCGTCCATGAACATCACCGGCGGGGACACGACGAGTGCGGCCGCGAGGTCGAGCCTGCGGCGCATGCCGCCGGAGTACGTCTTCGAGGGGCGGTCGGCCGCGTCCACGAGGTTGAAGCGCTCCAGGAGCTCGCCGGCCCGCTTCTTGGCGGCCTTCTTGGACAGCTGGTAGAGCTGCCCGACCATCTGCAGGTTCTCCCGCCCCGTCAGGTATTCGTCGACCGCGGCGAACTGGCCGGACAGGCCGATGGAGCGCCGCACCTCGTTCGGATTCTTCAGTACGTCGATGCCCGCGACGACCGCCCTGCCGCTGTCCGGCGTGAGCAGCGTCGTCAGACAGCGCACGGCCGTGGTCTTCCCCGCCCCGTTCGGCCCGAGCAGGCCGAGCACCGTGCCCTCCGGTACGTCCAGATCGACGCCGTCAAGGGCCCTGACATCGCCGAAGGTCTTCACCAGACCTTCGGCGTAGATGGCGCCTGGCATGTGGTTCCCCCATTGTGTGGGTGCTACCTGATGCGTTCTGTGCCTGGGTACATCGCCTTACGTGGAGAAAGTGTAAATATGCCGGGTTCGCTGCGCCCGGCGAACGGGTGAACCCGGGATCAGTCGATGACCGTGTAGCCCGCCTCCCGCAGCGCCGCGCCGACCTCGGCGCAGTGCGCGGGCCCCTTGGTCTCCAGGTGCAGCTCCACCTCCGCCTCCGTGAGCCCGAGCCGCGGATCGGTCCGTACGTGGCTCACATCGGTGACGTTGGCGTCGGCCACCGACAGCACCTGGAGGAGCGTGGCCAGGGCGCCGGGGCGGTCGGTCAGGCGCAGCCGCAGCGACAGGTAGCGGCCCGCGGCGGCCAGGCCGTGGGTGAGGACGCGCTGCATCAGCAGCGGGTCGATGTTGCCGCCGGACAGCAGCGCGACGACCGGGCCCTCGAACGCACCGGGCTCGCTCAGGAGCGCCGCGACGGGGCTCGCGCCCGCGGGTTCGACGACCTGCTTGGCGCGCTCCAGGCAGAGCAGCAGGGCGCTGGAGAGCGCGTCCTCGGAGACCGTACGGACGTCGTCGACAAGACCGGAGACGAGCTCGAACGGGACGTCGCCGGGCCGCCCCACCTTGATCCCGTCGGCCATCGTGGAAGGGGACTGGATCGCGACCGGGTACCCGGCGGCCAGCGAGGGCGGGTACGCGGCCGCGCCCGCCGCCTGCACGCCGATCACCCGCACGTCGGGCCGCAGCGACTTCACCGCGACCGCGATGCCGGCCGCGAGTCCGCCGCCGCCGACCCCGACGAGGATCGTGCGCACCTCCGGGCACTGCTCCAGGATCTCCAGGCCGAGCGTGCCCTGGCCCGCGACGATGTCCGGGTGGTCGAAGGGGTGGATGAACACCGCCCCGGTCTCCTCGGCGTAACTCTGCGCCGCGGCGAGCGTCTCGTCGACCACCTGGCCGTGCAGGCGCACCTCTGCGCCGTACTCGCGGGTCGCGGCGACCTTCGGCAGGGGCGCACCGACCGGCATGAACACCGTGGAGCGCACGCCCAGGAGTGAAGAGGCCAGGGCCACTCCTTGTGCGTGGTTGCCCGCGCTCGCGGCCACGACCCCGGCGGCCCGCTGCTCCGGCAGCAGCCCCGCGATCCGCACGTAGGCGCCGCGCAGCTTGAAGGATCCGGTGCGCTGGAGGTTCTCGCACTTGAGGTGGACCGGCGTCCCTGCCAGCTGGGACAGGTGGTGGCTGTGCGCCATCGACGTCACCCGCGCCACTCCGGAAAGCATCTTCTGGGCGCCGCGGACGTCGTCGAGGGTCACCGCGGGCGTCGAGGTCTGCAAGTAGTCGGACGCACTGTTGCTCATGACGAAAGTCTTGCAGCTCACGGCGCACGCCTCTCAAGATGCTCACGCTGCGAGACCGGATTGCGCACGGCCGGTACGGCCAGCGCTTTCGCCGCGTACCCTGTGGGCCAATCCAAGCAATCCACCACCCACGCATGAAGTGAGCCCCCGGCCATGCCCACACCACAGGAAACGATGGACATGACGACCGCCGGCGACACCGGCCTCCTCGAAACGCTCCAGCACGAGGTGGCGGTCTTCGCCCGTCGCGCCGAACAGACCCGGCTCGGCGGGGTCGGGCAGGTGCGCAATTCGATGGACCGAGCGGCATATCTGCTGCTCAACCGGCTCGACAAGGAAGGCCCGATGGGCGTCAAGGCGCTCGCGTCGAGCATGGGGATCGACTCCTCGACGGTGACCCGCCAGGTCGCCCCGCTCGTCGACACCGGCCTCGTCAAGCGCACGTCGCACCCGGAAGACGGACGTGCGGTGGTCCTGCAGCTGTCGCCGCGCGGCGCGGCCCGCCTCGACGAGGTACGCACGTCCAGGCGGGAATTGATGGCGCAGTTGACGCAGGAGTGGGAGCCGGAGGAGCGCGAGCAGTTCTGCGCGCTCCTCGCACGCTTCAATTCCGCGCTCTCCGCGCGCCACGGCCAGCCGACGCCGCCCGCCGACTCCTGAGGGTTCCCGCGCACACACGCGGAGGGCATGAGCGGCTCCCGCCCTCTTGACCAGGGAGCCGCGCTCGGCCTCATATGAAGGGTGCGAGAACGGCAGGCGTCGCGGGACGCCCGCCGGGCCCGTGAGTTCGAGGCGTTCGTCGCGGGCGCGGCCGGGCGGCTGTTGCGTGCCGCGACGCTCCTGACGGGCGAACCACCGGAAGCCAACCCGCGCGCGCGGCGGCTGCTCACGACCGTCCTCGGCCGGACGTACGCCTCCTGGGACCGTCTTCGGGGCGAGGATCCCTACGACTGCGCGCGCAAGGAACTGGCCGTCCGGTTCGCCCGCGGCGCCTGGCGGCAGCACCGCGCGCGGGGCGGCGCGCTGGACCGTCTCAGCCCCCAGGAGCGCCTCGTCCTCGTGCTGCGGCTCTTCGAAGGGGTCGGCGAGGAGCAGACCGCGTCGCTGCTCGGGCTGCCTTTGGAGCGCGTCCGCGCCGTGCACGCGCGGGCGACGGCCCTCGTCCTGCATCCGCCGCGCGGCCCCGCGCCCGCCGATCTGCGGGGAGCGGCCCCGGCATGAGTCTCCAGGAACGCAATGAGGCGGCCGTCCGCGCGGTGCTCGATGCCGGTCCCGTGCCCGTGGTGCCGGCGGAGCTGTGCGCGGAGGCGATGCGCAGGGGCGCCCGCGCACGCAGGAGGCGCCGCGCGGCGCAGCGGTTCCTGTGGTTCCTGCTGGTCGCCGCCGTCGTGGCGTTCGTGGTGTGGGCGACGGTCGAGCGGCCGTGGGTGGAGCCGCCCTCGAAGACGACTCCACAGCTCACCGGCTGGTGACCTACTTCTGGTCGAGGGCCTGCTGGAGGTCCGCGAGCAGGTCGTCGACCGACTCGATGCCCACGGAGAGCCGCACGAGGTCGGCGGGGACCTCCAGGGCGGAGCCCGCGACGGAGGCGTGCGTCATCCGGCCGGGGTGCTCGACGAGGGACTCGACGCCGCCGAGGGACTCGCCGAGCGTGAAGAGCTTCGCCCGGTTGCAGACCTCGACGGCCGCCTCCTCGCCGCCCTCGACCTGGAACGACACCATGCCGCCGAACGCCTTCATCTGCTTCGCCGCGATCTCGTGCCCGGGGTGCTCGGGCAGGCCCGGGTAGAGCACCTTCGTGACCCGCGGATGGCGGGTGAGCATGTCGGCGACGCGGGTGGCGTTCTCGCTGTGCCGGTCCATGCGCACGGGCAGCGTCTTGATGCCGCGCAGCACGAGCCAGGAGTCGAAGGGGCCCGCCACCGCGCCCATCGCGTTCTGGTGGAACGCGAGGTCGTCGCCGAGGGCGTCGTCGTTGACGACGAGCGCGCCGCCGACGACGTCGGAGTGGCCGCCCATGTACTTCGTCATGGAGTGCACGACGACGTCGGCGCCGAGCGCCAGCGGCTGCTGGAGGTAGGGGCTGGCGAAGGTGTTGTCGACGACCAGCTTGGCGCCCGCCCCGCGGGCGACCTGGGCGACGGCGGCGATGTCGGTGATGCCGAGGAGCGGGTTGGACGGCGTCTCGACCCACACGACCTTCGTCTTCGGGGTCATCGCGGCGCGCACCGACTCGACGTCGCTGGTGTCCGCGACCGACCACTCGACGCCCCACCGCGTCACGACCTTCGCGAACAGCCGGAACGTGCCGCCGTACGCGTCGTTCGGGATGACCACGTGGTCGCCGGGGCCGAGCAGCGTACGCAGCAGGCAGTCCTCGGCGGCCAGCCCGGAGGCGAAGGCCAGGCCGCGCCGGCCGCCTTCGAGCGCGGCGAGGTTCTCCTCCAGGGCGGTACGGGTCGGGTTGGCGCTGCGGCTGTACTCGTAGCCGCCGCGCAGGCCTCCCACGCCGTCCTGCTTGTACGTGGAGACCTGGTAGATCGGCGGGACGACGGCGCCGGTCACGGGATCGGCCGTGTTGCCGGCGTGGATGGCGGTGGTCTCGAAGCCGCGCGGGGTGCTGCCGCTGTGGCTGTGCGTGTCGCTCATGGCGCCCGAGCGTAGGCGCTCGGGCGCGTGGAGGTGGGGCGCAGCGCCCTTTTTGGCCGCCGCTCCTGTCGGGAACCCCTCGTCGGAGCGGCACGTTAGCGTTGTTGATATGGGAATTCTCTGGGGGCTGATGGCCGCGGTCATGATCGGGCTCGTGGTGTCGCAGTTGCTGCGCCGCCGCGGCGGTATTCGGCAGGTCGCTCCGGGGTCGCCGGACGCCGCCGACCCGGCCGACTACGGATTCATGCTTCAGGAGGACCTGGACGTCCGGCTCCCCGGACCCGACCAGGACCTGCTCGACGTGATGGCGGTCGTGCAGCGCAATCAGGACTACACGGCGGCCTCCCAGCTGCTCGCGGGGACCGGCAAGGAGACCGAGACCCGCTGGGAGCGGGTGCAGGCGGTCGCCGGGGCGGCGGCCCTGGAGGCCCAGCAGACGCCGCGGCTCGGCGCCGGGTGGCTGCACGCGTGGCGCTCGCAGGCGCCGAAGGACGCGGGCGGGGCGCAGGTCTTCGCCGAGTTCCTGGTGCAGCAGGCGTGGCGCGGCGGCGGCACCCCCGAGGAGCAGCGGATCGTCCTCGAAGAAGCGCGTGACGCCTGCGACCAGGCGGCGCTGCTGGCCCCCGGCGACCCCGTCCCGCACATCACGCACCTCGCCGTCGCGCGCGGACTCGGCTATTCGCAGGCCGAGTTCGAGCAGCTGTGGCTGAAGATCCTCGACACCGCGCCGGGGCACATGGGCGCGCATCTGGCCGGTCTTCGCTACTGGACGGAGAAGTGGCACGGCTCGCGCGAGCAGGCCTTCTCGTTCGCGGAGGCCGCCGCCGCGCGCGCCCCGCGCGGTTCACTGCTGGCGGCGCTGCCGCTGTTCGCGCTGTACGAGCACGTGCCGGACGTGAACCTGGTGCGCGGCTTCTACGAGAGCGAGGTCGTCACGAAGGCCCTGCACGGGGCCCTGTACGCGGTGCACTCCGCGCGCCCCGACGACCCGATGCTCGCGCACGTCCGGCACCTGCTGGTGTTCTTCCTGGTGCGCAGCGAGCGCTGGTCCGAGGCGATGCAGCAGCTGGTGCACGTGGACGGGCATGTGGGCGCGATCCCATGGACCGCGGAGCCGGACCCGGCCGCGTCGTACGCCGTGTACCGGGCGCTCGCCGTGGCCGGTTACGAGGCGAACGGCGGAAGCCCGGCGACGCTGCGTCACTGACCGGCCGCGCCTGATCCCGACGCGGCCCGCATGGCGGCCGCCGTGCGGGCCGCGTCGTACGGCTCCGGGACGCCCTCCAGGAAGACCAGGCTGCCGGGCAGGTGGTCGGTGCGCAGCGGCAGGATCTCCTGGTAGGCGGGGGACGCGTACCAGGCCCGGGCCGCCTCCAGGTCGGGGAACTCCACCACGACGACGCCGCCGAGCCGCTCCCCCTCCACCCACTCCCCCGGCGTGCCGTGCACCAGGAAGCGGCCGCCGTACGGGCCGAACGTGGACTGGATGCGCTCGATGTACGTGAGGACGTCGGGGTGCGGGGTGTCGGTGGTGCCGAGTATCGCGATGGCGTAGGCGGTCATGGAAAAGCCCTCCCTCGGGTCCGGCCGGATCTGGCTCACGGGGTCGATCCTGCCGGGGCCCGGGGAGGGCGGCCATGACCTCTCAGGTCATGAAAACGACGTGGGCGACGCTCAGATGGTCGCCGCGTCGATCACGAAGCGGTAGCGCACGTCCGAGCCGAGGACCCGCTCGTACGCCTCGTTGACCTGGCTCGCCTCGATCAGTTCGATCTCGGCGCCGAGGTTGTGCTCGGCGCAGAAGTCGAGCATCTCCTGCGTCTCGGCGATGCCGCCGATCATGGAGCCGGCGAGCACCTTGTTGCCGCCGATGAGGGAGAACAGGTTGAGCGCGATCGGCTCCTCGGGGGCGCCGACGTTGACGAGCGCGCCGCCCGTCTTGAGCAGGCCGAGGTAGGCGCCGAAGTCCACCTGCGCGGAGACCGTGGAGAGGATCACGTCGAAGGTGCCGGCCAGCTCCTCGAAGGTGGCCGGGTCGCTCGTCGCGTAGTAGTGGTCGGCGCCGAGCTTCAGGCCGTCGTCCTTCTTGCGCAGCGACTGCGACAGGACGGTGACCTCCGCGCCGAGCGCGTGCGCGATCTTGACGCCCATGTGGCCGAGGCCGCCGAGGCCGACGACCGCGACCTTCTTGCCGGGGCCCGCGCCCCAGTGCTTCAGCGGGGAGTACGTGGTGATGCCGGCGCAGAGCAGCGGCGCCGCCACGTCGAGGGAGAGGCCCTCGGGGATGCCGAGGACGAAGCCCTCGGTGACGACGACCTTCTGCGAGTAGCCGCCGTAGGTGGGCTCGCCGTCCTTGCCGACGCCGTTGTACGTCTGGACGTTGCCCTGGACGCAGTGCTGCTCGAACCCGGACGTGCAGGCCTCGCACGCGCCGCAGGAGTCGACCATGCAGCCGACGCCGACCCGGTCGCCGACCTTGAACTTGGTGACGCCCGCGCCGACCGCCTCCACGACACCGGCGATCTCGTGCCCCGGCACCATCGGGAAGATGGCCTCGCCCCAGCCCTCACGGGCCTGGTGGATGTCGGAGTGACAGATTCCGGCGAACTTGATGTCGATCAGTACGTCGTGCTCGCCGACGGTGCGGCGTTCGATGGTGGTGCGCTCCAGCGGGGCCTTGGCGCTGGGAGCGGCGTATGCGGCAACAGTCGTGGTCATGTCCTCAAGACTGCTCCCGGCCCGCCCCTGTCCGCAAAGAATGCGCAGGTCACCGCTTTGCGTACGTCCAGTGGTCCTACTACTGGCGGGGTCAGGCTCCCGGTCGTACGACCGGGAATACTGGAAGCATGGACGAGAACGATGCGGCCAAGGCCCCCGCGGCGGACCACCTGGACCGGCGGGCCGAACTGAGCGAGTTCCTGCGCACCCGGCGGGCCCGCCTCAAGCCGGAGGACGTGGGGCTCGCCTCGCTGGGGCGGCACCGGCGGGTGCCGGGCCTGCGGCGCGAGGAGCTGGCGCAGCTCGCCGGGGTCTCGGTCGCCTACTACACACGCCTGGAGCAGGGCAACGGGCGCAATGTGTCGGCCGAGGTGCTCGACGCGATCGCGCGCGCCCTGCGGCTCAGCGACACCGAGCACGCGCACCTCGTCCACCTGGCGAGGCCGACGCGGCAGCGCCGCAAGGCTCCGGCGCCGAAGCGGCAGCAGCACGTGCGGCCGGCGCTGCGCCACCTGCTCGACTCACTGGAGGGCGTGCCCGCGTACATCGGCGGGGCGCGCTCGGACATCCTCGCCTGGAACCGGATGGCGGCGGCCCTGTTCGGCGACTGGGGGCGGCTGCCGCGCGCCGAGCGGAACTGGGCGCGGCTCACGTTCCTGAACCCGGACTACCGGGAGCTGTTCGTCGACTGGGACTCCAAGGCCACCGACATGGTCAGCTACCTGCGGCTCTACGCGGGCCGGAACCCGGAGGACCCGGAGCTGTCGGCGCTGGTCGGCGAGCTCTCCGTCAAGAGTGAGACGTTCCGGCGGCTGTGGGCCACGCACGACGTGAAGGAGAAGGGCCACGGCGTGAAGCGGATGCGGCATCCGCTGGTGGGTGAGCTCACCCTCGGTTACGAGACGCTGCACCTGCCGGACGACGACGGACAGTTCCTGTCCGTGTACCACGCGGAGGCCGACAGCGCCTCGGCCGAGGCGCTGCGGTTGCTTGCCAGCTGGGGTGCGGACGCGTTGCGGGCGGAGTTGTAGACGTCTCGGGGCTCCGCCCCGGACCCCGCTCCTCAATCGCCGGAGGGGCTTGATTGTGAGCGGCTTGCGAGGCGGGTGCCCCACTCGATGTACGCGCAGAACGCGGAGCGGAACTCGGGGTCCGTCGGCAGCCCCGCCTCGTCGGCGGCGTCCTGGACGAGGTTGACCCAGCGGCGGCGCTGCGCCTCGGTGATGCTCCTGCCGATGTGCCGGGCGGCCATGTGGCCGTGGCCGCCGTACTGCTCGGAGTAGGTCCGCGGGCCGCCGAAGACCTCGCCCAGCCACAGGGCGACGTCTTCCGCGTGCTCCGCCGGGAGGTCGGCGAAGAGCGGGCCGAGCAGCTCGTCCTTGAGCACCTTCGCGTAGAACACCGACGTGAGGCGGCTGAACGCCGGGGCGCCGCCCGCCCATTCGAAGAGCGTGGGCTCGGCCGACCCCTCGCCGCGCACCGTGGTCGGCGTGTAGTGGCGCATCTCCTCGATGTACCCGACGTAGGGGCGGATGCGGGCGAGGAAGCCGGGGAAGAGGTCGGAGGCGCGGAAGCCCTTGAGGTGGTCCTCCGTCGAGGTCCACACGATGCGCAGGATGTAGTGCTCGAAGTCCTCCTCGCAGCGGGCGAGTTCGTACGAGACGCAGTGTTCGGACGCCGCGAGCTGCCGGGCCGCCTGGGTGTAGGCCGCCAGGAACTCGGCCGAGCGGTCCTCGGGGACGCGATAACGGATGTACTCGATGGTTCGCGAGGATCCAGTCGTCATGCCCTCCAGCGAAGCACCGGTGCTCCGCTGTGGCCAGCGTCCCGTGTCTCACCCGCCCGCGGAGCCCGGTTCGGTCACCGGGCGGTCCTCCCTGAGCTCCGTGAACAAGCGGTTCGCCTTCTGCTTGTCCCAGACGATGGCGCTGCCCTTGGACGTGGCGAGCCCCAACGTGCCCACGGGCACGCCCAGTTGCCTGCCCTGGCCCGACGACACCCCTTGCATCGCCTTGAACAGCCGGGTCAGCTGCGGAACCCCGGTCGACCTGTCGACGATGAGTGTGTCCAGGCCCGCGCCCGCGGTGCCGTACATGGTGGACGGGTTCATCAGCACGCCCGGCGACGAGGCCTTCTTGGCGAGCGCGGAGAGGAACTTCTGCTGGTTGCGGGAGCGGCCGATGTCGCCCTCCTTCTCCTGGTGGCGCTGGCGCACGAAGCCGAGCGCCTCGCGCCCGGTCAGGTTGTGGCAGCCCTTGGCCAGGTCGAGCCCCGCCTTGTTGTCGACGATGTGCCGGTCGACGCACATCGGCACGCCGCCGACCGCGTCGACGATGCCGACGAACCCGGCGAAGCCGATCTCCGTGTAGTGGTTGATCCGCAGCCCGGTGTTCGACTCGATCGTGCGGACGAGGAGTTCGGGGCCGCCCAGCGAGAACGCCGCGTTGAGCTTGTTCTTCGCCGGCCTGTGGTGGACGCCGGTCTCCGGGTCCACGTAGGGCGGGATCGTGACCCAGGAGTCGCGCGGCAGGCTGGTGAGGGTGGTGCCGTGCGCGCCGGTGTGCAGCACCATCATCGAGTCGGTGCGGCGCCCCTCGGAGCCCAGCTCGGAGCCGGTGTGCAGGTTCTTGGTCTCCTTCTCGCTGAGTCCCTCACGGCTGTCGGAGCCCACGATCAGGTAGTTGGTGCCCTTGCCGGGTGCGGCCCGCGCCGACAGCGAGTCGAGGTCGACCTCCCCGTCGAGCCGGGTGCCCGCCCACACGTACGTCCCCGCGCCCGCGAGCACCGTCAGCAGGACGAGCAGGCACAGGACGCGCACCAGGAGCCGGAACTTGGAGCGCTTCCGTTTGCGCTTGGGCTCGCGCTCGCTGCGCTTGTAGCCGCCGCCCATCCGCCCGCTCGGCCCGTTGGCCGGCACCGGGTCGAAGGGGTGGTGCTCGACTTCGTACGAGTCGTAGGGCGTGGGTTCGTACGACCCGTACGACCCGTACGGCTCGTACGGCGTGGGGGTGTGGGCGCTGGGGTTCAGGGTCGTCACCTCGCGACCGGCAGGTCCGGCTGGTCGGCCGGCCTGACGATGTGCTGGGCCGCCGCGGCGGCCGTTCCGGAACGGTGCATGCGCTGCCACTTCAGCCGGCTGCCGCCCACGAAGGCCACCACGGACTGGATGACCACGAGGTACATCAACTGCCGGTAGACGAACAGCTGGAAGGGCAGCGACCAGAGCGTGCGCCTGCGCTCTCCGTCGAGCTTCAGGGCGTACGCCGCGACGGCCATCTGGAGGACGAGGAAGCCCACCCAGGCCGCCACGGACTTGACGGTGTCGCCGGCGAACACGGCGCTGTAGAACATGAAGACGTCGATCATCGGGGCGAGCAGCGGCAGCACGACCTGGAAGAGGAACAGGTAGGACAGGCCGCGGCGCCCGAAGCGGCCCGCGGGTCCGACCTCGACGACCGCGTGCCGGTGCTTCCACATCGCCTGGAGCGTGCCGTAGCACCAGCGGTAGCGCTGTCGCCACAACTGCTTCAGCGACGTGGGCACTTCGGTCCAGGCGACGGCCGTCTCCTCGTACACGACGCGCCAGCCGGCCCGCCACAGCGCCATGGTGAGGTCGGTGTCCTCCGC
The DNA here is from genome assembly GCF_054963755.1 of Streptomyces sp. EDA2-14. Taxonomy (NCBI): domain Bacteria; kingdom Bacillati; phylum Actinomycetota; class Actinomycetes; order Kitasatosporales; family Streptomycetaceae; genus Streptomyces; species Streptomyces sp. EDA2-14. The sequence continues at coordinate 665,116 of NZ_JBUEGE010000002.1, read as the reverse complement.
GAGGGTGTCCTCGCTCAGGCCGCCGACGCCCATCAGGGCGTCGAGCCGGAACGCGCCGATCGCGCCGGGCACCGTCGTCATGCACTCCAGGACCTCGAACATCCGGCGGTCCAGGTTGAAGCCGAAGACGTACTCCAGGTGCTGCCAGCGGCCGAGCATCCGCTTGCGGTTGCCGACCTTGGTGTTGCCGCTGACCGCGCCGACGGCCGGGTGGGCCAGCGGCTGCACGAGGCGCTGGATGGCGTCCGGCTCGAAGACGGTGTCCGAGTCGACCATCACGACGTACGGGCACCGGGTGTAGCGAAGGCCGTGGTTGAGCGCCGCCGCCTTGCCCGAGTTGGGCTGGCACAGCACCTGTACGCGCGGGTCACGGGCCGCGAACTCGTCGGCGATCTCCACCGTGCGGTCGCTCGACCCGTCGTCGATGACGATGATCTGCATCGGCTGATGGGTGGAGCCGAGCAGCGACCGCAGCGTCGCGCCGATGCCCGCCTCCTCGTTGTACGCCGGTACGAGCACGGTCACCGGGTCACGGATCTCGCGCAGCCAGGGCGATCCGGGCCGGAACCGCTCCAGGCGTCTGACGTGCGCGCGGGCGAACAGGACCAGCACGAACAGGCGCAGCACACCGAGCGCGGCGGCCGCGACGAGCACCCACGAGATCGCCGAGACGAAGCTGCGTCCGAGGGTCTGGAACCAGATCAGGCCCTGGCCGAGCCAGCGGACGGGCGCGATCACGTCGCCCGTCGACTGCCGGCCGAGGTTCGCGCCCTCGGTGATCGTGGCGAAGCGCTTGGCCTGAGGGTTGGCGAGCAGCTTCTCGGTCTCGCGGTAGCCGAGCGAGGTCTGGCTGAGCTGGCGCACGAGACCGTCCCGCACCCGCTGCCCGGAGTGGTCGGCCGCGACCAGGGTGTAGCCGGCCTCGGTCGCGGCCTGCGCGGCGGGCCACTCGCCGCCGCACATCGTGGCGACGGTCGTGGTCATCGGCATCCGCAGGAGTGTGGTGTGGAAGCCGCCGCTGCCCGCGAACGCGCTCTGGGTGAGACCGAGTTCGAGCTTGCTGCGGACCTTGGACGAGCTGCCCAGGTCGGCGCCCGTGTAGGTGTTGGAGCCGATGTCGTGGCCCGCGGCCCTGATCCGCTCGACCAGGTGCGGGTACTGCGCGGCCTTGGCGCCGTTGAGGAAGAACGTGGCGTGCGCGTGGTGCTTGTCGAGCAGCGCGAGCAGCTTCGGCGTCGCCTTCGGATCGGGTCCGCCGTCGTAGGTGAGCGCCACCGTGCCGGGCGGCATCGAGGCGCTGTGCACCTGTCCGCCGCCGCCGACCGACAGCACGGGTCCCGCGCCGGCGGCCGACGCGGGCACGGGCCGTGTGCAGGCGGGCTTGGTCGTGGCGCCGTCCACCTCGTTCTGGGTCCAGCCCTGGAAGAGGAGGGCGCCGAGGAGCACCGGCAGGGTGAGGGCGAGCAGCAGCCAGTGGGCCCGCGGGTCCCTTGCTTGTTTGTGCCGTGCCCCCATCAGGCGTCGGCGCCGGCGTTGCCGCCCGGCCGGCCCCGGCCTCGACGAGGCATCCATATTCGGCGCCCGTTCTCCACGTTCCACTCACACATGGGAGGCGAGTGTATTGATGTGGCGGCTGGGGAATTGGGGCATTGAGAAACATCTGGGACCCGTGTGGCACGTGACAAACGGCACACCTACCGTTTTGAGTACAACCTTCTGGCCACTACGTGTTCACCTCGAGGCGTTCTCCGTGATCGTGATCGTCCCCTTCCTGATCGTCGCGAGGCGCGGTGCCTTCTTCGCGATGGCCGAGTCGTGGGTGACCATCACGAACGTGAGGCCGTGCTCCTTCCAGCGGTCCTCCAGCACGTCCATGATCTCGTCGCGCATGGACTCGTCGAGGTTGCCCGTGGGCTCGTCGGCGAGCAGCACCTTCGGGTTCTTCACCAGGGCCCGGGCGATGGCGACGCGCTGCTGCTGACCGCCGGACAGCTCCGCCGGGAGATGCCCCTGCCGCTCGCCGAGGCCCACGGAGCGCAGGGCCTCGGCGGACCGCTCCCGCCGCTCGGCGGCCTTCAGGCCCAGCGGGACGAGCGCCGTCTCGACGTTCTCCAGCGCGCTGAGCGTCGGGACGAGGTTGAAGGACTGGAAGACGAAGCCGATGGACTCGGCGCGGACCTTGGTGAGCCTGGCCTCCGGCAGCGACGCCAGGTCGACGCCGTCGAGCTCGACGCTGCCCGCCGTCGGCCGGTCGAGCCCGCCGAGCATCTGGAGGAGGGTCGACTTGCCGCCGCCCGTGGGGCCCTGGATGACGAGCCGGTCGCCGTCGCCGATGGCCAGGTCGATGCCCGCGAGCGCGTCGACGGTGTCCTTGCCGCGCCGGTACTGCTTGGTGACGCCCTTGAGCTGATACATGGTGCAACTCCTGCGATACGTGAGGTGATTGGCGCTGCCGGTGCGTGCTACTCGACGCGGCGCAATGCGTCCGCCGGGCGCAGGCGCGAGGCCCGCCAGCCGCCGAAGGCGCCGGCGATCAGTCCGCCCGCGACGGCGAGGCCGACCGCGAGGGCGATGGTGGTCGCGGAGACGGGCGCGCTGAGGGCGATGTCGAGGGTCTTCTGGCCGCCACCGGCCGCCTGGCGCATCATTCCGCCGCCCCCGCCGCCGAAGCCGCCGCCACCGGGACCGCCGCCCATGCCGCCCCCGCCGCCCGCGCCGCCGCCGAGCTGCGCGGACAGGGTGGGGCTGATCGCGGTCACGGCGTACGCGCCCGCGAGCCCGACGGCGATGCCGAGGACGCCGCCGATCAGTCCGTTGACGACGGCCTCGCCGACGATCTGCCGCGTCACGCGGCCCGAGGTCCAGCCGAGCGCCTTGAGCGTGCCGAACTCCCGTACGCGGCGGGACACGGCCGAGGAAGTGAGCAGGCCCGCGACCAGGAAGGCGGCGACGAGCACCGCGATGGACAGCCACTTGCCGACGTTGGAGGCGAGGTTCGACGCGGTCGACAGGGAGCCGGAGACGGTGTCGGCGAGGTCGGCGGAGGTGGTGACCGTGGTGCCGTCGATGTTCTTCTGGATGGCCGCCTTCACGGCGTCGATCCGCTGCGAGTCGGTCGCCTTGACGTAGACCGTGGTCACCTCGGCCTTGGCGTCGGCGAGCGTCTGGGCCTGCTTCAGCGGGACGTAGACATTGGCCGCCGCGTCCCCGCTGTCGGCGGTCGCGACGCCGACGACCTGGTACTTGGTGCCCTTGACGGTGACCTTGTCGCCGACGGCGAGCTTCTTCTCCTTGGCGTACGCGGAGTCGACGACGGCGACCTTCGCGTCGGTCTCGGACGTCTTGAAGGTCCGGCCCTTGGTGATCTTCGAGGAGGTCAGCGGGCCGAGGTGCTGCTGCGTGACGTCGGTGCCGTAGACGGAGAAGGAATTGACGTCGAAGGAGGCGCCGCCGCCCTGGACACGGCCCTGCGGCTGGCCGCCCTGACCGCCGCCGTTCTGGCCGCCGGGGCCACCCTGCGAACCGCTGCTCTCGTCCTGCTTGAACTGGCCGCGCGTGAACTGACCGCTGACCTTCATCACCTGGAGGCTGAGCCCGCCCACGGTGTCGGCGACGCCCTTCTGGTCGGCGACCTTCGTGACGGTGGAGTCGGCGAGGGTCTGGAAGCCCTGCACCATCACGCGGTCGCTGGACTGCTCCTTGTCGCCGGAGTCGCTGTCCTTGGCGTCGAAGTCGAACTTCGGGCGGCCGGAGTCGTCGCCCGCCTTCGGGGCGCTCGCCGCCTTGGTGACGGTCATGTCCGTGCCCAGGCCGTACAGCGACTGAAGGACCTTGTCCTGCGCGGTGCTCATGCCCGAGGAGACCGAGCTGACCACGATGACGAGCGCGATACCGAGCGCCAGCCCGGAGGCGACGACGAGCGCCGCCTTTCTGCGACGGCGCAGCTCACGCCTGAGATAGGTGAAGAACATCGAAGCCTCGCCGATGACGGCCCACGTGTAGGGGCGCTGACAGGAATCAGCGGGAGCCGGAGCGTTCGATGACGCTCCGGCTCCCGCTGCGGCGAAACGGTATGGCGGCGTTGTAAGGGTTGCGTGAGGTCTCGATGAGAGTGAAATGAGACCCGCGGCGGCCGTGTCCGGCCGGTTACTCGGCGGAATTGGCCTTCCACTGCGACCAGCTGAGGTTCCAGCCGTTCAGCCCGTTGTCCGGCTGGACCGTCTTGTCGCCGGTGTTCTTCACGACGACGACGTCGCCGACCATCGAGTTGTTGTAGAACCAGGCGCCCGGCGTGCTGTTGTCATTGGCGCCCTTGGCGTCCTGGAGGCCGACGCAGCCGTGGCTGGTGTTGGCGCCACCGAAGATCGACTTGGCGCCCCAGTAGTTGCCGTGGATGAACGTGCCGGAGTTCGACAGGCGCATCGCGTGCGGCACGTCCTTGATGTCGTACTCGCCCTTGCCGTCGTCGTCCGTGAAGCCGACCGTCGCGCCGTTCATCCGGGTCTCCTTGAACTTCTCGGAGATCACCATCTGACCCTCGTACGTCTTGTTGTCCGGCGACCCCGCGGAGATCGGGATCGTCTTGACGGTCTTGCCGTCCCGCGTGACGGTCATCATCTTCGTCTTGGCGTCGACCGTGGAGACCTGGTTGCGCCCGATCTTGAACGACACGGTCTTCTGCTGCACGCCGGTCACGCCGTTCGCGCCCTCGACCCCGTCCAGGTCGAGCTTCATGGTGACCGTGGAGCCGCCCTTCCAGTAGTCCTCGGGGCGGAAGTCGAGCCGGGTGTCGTTGAACCAGTGCCCGACGACCTCCTGGCCGCTGCTGGACGTGACGGTGATGTGCTTCTGGACATCGGCCTTGTTGCTGATGGCCTTGTCGAAGTTGATCGACACCGGCATGCCCACGCCGACGGTCGAACCGTCCTCGGGCGTGAAGTTGCCGATGAAGCTGTTGGCCGGGGAAACCGTCGTGAACTGCGAGTTCTCGTGGGCCGCGCGGCCGTCGGAGTCCTTCGCCTCGGCGGCGATCTTGTACGTCGTCGCACGCTCGAGCTGGTTCGTGGGCTTCCAGCTCTTCTTGTCGGCGGAGATCTGTCCCGCGACCTCCGTGCCGTCGGCCGTCGTCATCTGGACGTCGGTGAGCGTGCCCTTGCTCACGGTGACCTTCGCGGCGCTGTTGATGCTCGCGTTGTCGGAGCCGTCCTTCGGCGCGATCTTGATGTCGGCCTCGGAGGTCTTCTTCGCCGCGGCCTCGTCGGCCTGCGCCTGCGACTCCTTCTTGCCCGAGCCGCCGTTGTCGTCGCCGCCGCCACAGGCCGTCAGCACGAGCACACCGCCGAGCAGGGCGGACGCGGCCATCAGGCCCTTGCGCCGCTTACCGTCCGTTATCACACGCTTCTCCATAGTCGCCGAATTTCCCGACTTCGCCGAATCACCGGCTGTCGACCGCCCCGAGCCCGGTCGACAGCTGGCCCAAGAGGACACAGCTGTCCCCTCGTACCCACCTAACGTCATGACCGGTTCGTCCCGTTCCCGGGGAGCCCCCGGTGTGGGCAAGACCACGTCAGACACTTCCCCACCAGGGACGACAAAACCCCGGACAGCGGTTGCCGCCCAGGGTTCCCGTTTCAAGGACCGCTACACGCCGTCTCCCGCAGCCTCCTCTTCCTCATCATCCTCGCTGATGTCCCAGTCCGGCGAGTCGGGGTCGTAGTCGACCTGCTCGCTGGACCAGGAGGCCTGCACCAGCTCGGCCCCGGGGACGTCGGCGACGAGGTCGAAGGGGTCCACGAGATACGCGACCGCCTCCGCCTCGTCCGCCTCCACGGCGCTCACCGCGTGCGCCCGCTCCTCCGCCTCGGTCCCCTCTTCCTCCGCGACGCGCTGCAGGGCGGCCCCGGTGAGCGCCTCCGCGTCGGAGACCTCCAGGACCAATTCCACCTTCAGCCGAACAAAGCATGACGTGTCATCAGTACTCATGGGCGGAGCGTACGACTCAAACGCCCCGTGACTTTCCTGTGACCCGCGTCTTTAACTAACATCAGCACACACGGCCAATTCGCCAGCGCCACAAGGGGGATCGCTTCCGTGTCTGCCGCACGCCGATCACTGTTCACCGCCACCGCCGCCGGGGCGCTTCTCGGCGCGCTCTGGTTCGTCCCCACAGCGACGGCGACTCCCGAGCATGTCACCCAAGCCGAACAGCAGCACACCGCCACGGCGGTCACCGAGCAGACGGACCGTCAACTGCGCCTGGCGGACACGGGCCAGGTGGACACGACGCCGTACGTGATCGGCGGCTCGGTCTGCCTCGGCCTGGGCGTCGGCTTCGTGACGTACTCGGTGCGCAGGGGCCGGGCGTACGAGGCGTGAGGAGCTGAACTCCTCCGGCGGCCGGGCCACTTCGGGCCTCAGCGGCCGGCCCCCGGCTCCAGTCCCCTGATCCGGCGCCGCTCCCCCTCGCCCGGGGCCGGCGGGGAGTCCGCGAGGCGGACCACCGGGTCGTCGAGCCCGCCGTCGCGCCCGGCCACCACGGGCTTCGCCGAGCGCAGCGCCTTCGCCCTGTACTGGGCGGCGTCCGCGAGGCGGAAGAGGCGGCGCGCGCTGCTCACCTCGCCGATCGGGTCGCCGGTCGACGCGATCCCGCACGCGACGCCGTCGCCGTGGTCGAGGTCGGCGGCCCGCGAGCAGATCTCGTCGCCCACCCGCACCACCTCGTCGGCCGAGGGTCCCACGGCCACCAGCGAGAACTCGTCGCCGCCGAGCCGGGCCGCGAGCGCCCCCGGCAGCATCGCCCCGCACAGCGAGAGCACCGAGCCGAACCGTTCGAGGAGCCGGTCGCCCGCCGCGTGCCCGTAGGTGTCGTTGACCCGCTTCAGACCGTTGAGGTCGCACACGACGAGGCTGACCACCGAGCCGTCGGCCCGGTGCCGCTCCACGGCCTCGTCGAGGCGTATGTCGACCGCGCGCCGGTTGGCGAGGCCGGTCAGGGCGTCGGTGAAGGCGAGCCTGCGCGCCTCCTCCAGGCGCTCGGTCTGCGCGATGCCGGCCGCGACGACCGCCGCGAGCACGGTCGCGAAATCGGCGTCGGAGCGGTCGAAGACGGGCTCCCCGGTCGGCCGCGCCACATACAGCTCGCCCCAGGCCCGCCCGTGCAGCACGATCGGCGCGACGACGCAGGCGCCGCGGCCCCTGCGGCGCAGCGCGGCGACCCGCTGATGGCAGTAGCCGGCGCGCTCCGCGGCCGTCGTGGGGCCCTCGGCCGTCTCGACCCAGGCGTCCGGCTCCCCGCCCCTGGCCCACCGCTCGTGCAGGAACTCGGTGATCTCGGGGAACTGGTGCACGGGGTAGCCCTCGCCCTCGGGGAACTCCTCCTCCCCCTCGGCCAGCTCCCCCACGTTGACGAGCACGCGCAGCCGGCCGCGCTCGCGCTCCCACACGGAGAGCGCGGCGAAGCTCCCGGACAGCGCGCGGCAGGCGCCCAGCGCCGCCGCACGCCAGGAGCCGCGCGGGCTCCGCGCGGCGGCCATGCCCTGCGCGAGCGCCACCACGGCGCGTAGCCGAACGTCCTCACCCATCACTCCAGGGTAAGAAGGTTTCGGGCATTTCGGTGAATTCAGTGCGGCAATCCGGTGCCGACGACCAGGATGCCGTCACACTCCGTCACCGAACGGGGTCACTCACCCGGCCACCGCGGGCTCCGCTTCTCGTTGAACGCCGCCACTCCCTCGGCCCGGTCCCCGGAGAACGCCACGGACCGCCAGGCCGCGTCCTCCACCTCGAGGCCCGCCCGCAGGTCGAGGCCGTGCCCGAGGCGCAGCGCCTTCTTCGACGCGCGCAGCCCGACCGGCGAGTTGGCGGCGATGCGCGCGCCGAGCGCGAGCGCCTCCGCGCGGTCCTCGCCCGTCGGCACGAGCTGGTCCACGAGCCCGAGCTCCGCGGCTTCGGCCGCCTGCACCCGGCGCGCCGTGAAGATCAGCTCGGCGGCCCGCGCCGCCCCGACGCGGCGCGGCAGCAGCTGCGTACCGCCGCCGCCGGGGAGCACGCCGACGGACACCTCGGGAAGGCCGACCACGGCCGTCCCGTCGGCCACGATCAGATCGCAGGCGAGCGCCAGCTCGAAGCCGCCGCCGAGCGCGAAGCCGTGCACGGCCGCGATCGTCGGCATCGGCAGCTCCAGGACGCCCGTGTACGCGGCGCGGGTCACCGGTCGCTGACGCAGGAGATCGGCGTCGGAGAAGGAGTTGCGCTCCTTGAGGTCCGCGCCGACGCAGAAGGCGCGCTCGGCGCTCGACGTGAGGACGACGACCCGGACGTCCCGGTCGGCCGTCAGCGCGTCGCACGCCGCGGTGACCGAGCGGGCCATGTCGCTCGACACGGCGTTCATGGCCTTGGGCCGGTCGAGCACCAGCTCGGCGACCGTCCCGGCACCCTCGTCGACGTGTCGGCGCACCGCCACGAACTCCCCGAACCGCCGCTCGTCACTCATGACAGACCCTTCCGGTTAACGCCAGTTAACCGCCAAGGTTGTCAGGTGCGCCGGGTCAGCGTCCAGGGCTCCACGACGCCGAGGCCACGCACGGGCCGCTGCCACATGGGCTGGAGCGCGAAGCGGTACGTGGGCGGCTCCTCGCCGTCCTCCTTCGCCTTCTGCGCCTCGGCCGCGGCCTCCGCCTCCGACGTGGGCGTCTCGCCCGTCCTGATCAGCTCCGCGGCGAAGGCGCCGTCCACCAGGACGTTGTCCCGTGGCGCTATCGACGTGAGGCGGCTCGCGAGGTTCACGGTCGAGCCGAAGACATCGCCCATGCGTGTGGTGACGGTGCCGAACGCGAGGCCGACGCGCAGCTCCGGCATCGTCTCGTCGTTGCTCATCGTCTCGATCAGGCGCAGCGCGATCTCGCTCGCGATGCCCGCGTTCTCGGCCGCGAACAGGACCTCGTCGCCGAGGGTCTTGATGAGCCGGCCGCCGTGCGCGGCGACGAGGTCCGCCGCGGTGGTCTCGAAGGCCTCGACGAGCTCGCCGAGCTCCTCCTCCTCCATGCGCCGGGTGAGCCGCGTGAACCCGACGAGGTCAGCGAAGCCGACGGCGAGCCGCCGGTCCACCATCTCCTCGTCGTCACCGGCCTGCACGACGCGGCCCGTGGACGCGGCGAGCTGGCGCCGCCACACGTAGACGAGGAACTCCTCAAGCTCCGGCAGGAGCAGCTCCATCAGCGGATACGTGACCTCGGTGCGGGTCATTCCGGGTTCCGGGGGCTCGGTGAGGCCCTCCAGGAACGAGTCGATCTGCCAGTCGGCGAGCCGGGCGGTGGTCTGCCCGGTGGACCGGGCGACCTGGACGGCCATGGCCTCGCTGAGCAGTCCCGCCTCGACGAGACCGGCGAGGCGCCGCAGCGCGAGGACGTCCGCCTCGGTGAGGGCCTTGGCCTGTCCGATGTCGGCGAAGCCCATGGCCCGCCAGAACCGGGAGGCCAGTTCCATGGAGACGCCCGCGCTGCGCGCCGCCTGGAACGGTGTGTATCTGCGCTCGGCCCCGAGGATGAGCCCTTCGAGCCGCAGGGCGAGAGGATCCTCGGCCTCTGCCTCTTCTGCGTCCGCTCCTTCCGGCTTCTCGGGGTCGGTGGGAGAGCCCGTGCCGGAGCCCGAGTCGTCGACGGTCACGCCTGCTGCCCTTCCGATCTGCCGCGGTCAGGTATCGACCGCGCTCAACTCTACGGCAGCCCCTGTGCCCCACGTCACTCCGTTCGGTTCCGGGCGGCGTCGACCAGGGACTTCCGTACCTACGCGGGCCGCAGGTGGACGATGTCGCCCGCGCCGACCGCCTCGCGTGCGCCCTCCGCCGGGTTGATCACCAGGCGGCCGTCGCCGTCCACGGCCACCGCCTCGCCGACCAGGTCCCGGTCGCCCGGCAGGATCGCCCGGACCTGGCGGCCCAGCGTGGCGCAGCCCGCCGCGTAGGCCTCCTGGAGTCGGGAGAGGGCGGGGTCGCCCTCGGCCGCGCACCACTCGACGTACCACTTCTCCAGGGACCGCAGCACCGCCCGCAGCACCGGCTCCCGGTCGGAGACCTTCGCCCCGGCCAGCGTGAGGGAGCCCGCCGTGGGGACGGGCAGTTCGTCGGCGCGCAGCGACACGTTCAGGCCGACGCCGATCACGACGCCGTCCGCCCCGGCCCGCTCCAGGAGGATGCCGCCGGCCTTGCGCTCCTCGCCTTCGACCGTGAGGAGCACGTCGTTGGGCCACTTCAGGGCGGTGTCGACACCGGCCGCCGAGGACAGGGCCGTGGCCACCGCGATCCCGGTGAGCAGCGGCAGCCAGCCCCAGCGCGCGACCGGCACCTCGTGCTCGCCCGGCTTGAGCAGCACGGAGAAGAACAGGCCCGAGCGCGGCGGCGCCGACCAGCTGCGGTCGAGGCGTCCGCGCGCCGCGCTCTGCTCCTCGGCGACGAGCACGGTCCCCTCGGCCACGGACCCCGCCGAGGCCCGCTCCACCAGATCCGTGTTGGTGGACCCGGTACGGGGCACCACGTCCACGGACGACCACAGCCCCCCTTCCCGGACGAGGGCCCGGCGCAGTCCGGCTGCGGACAGGGGCGGCCTGTCCAGGTCGGACCAGGGGTTGGCGGGTACGTCTGAACCATCTCGCGGCGTCATGCAACCCAGCCTAGGTGTGGCAAAGACCGCACTGCTGAACGGTATTCAGGCCACTACGCTACGAATCAGTAGCCCCACTCCCCTTTTTTTGAACGACCCCCGAACCGTCCCCTTGAGCAGCGTCGAACCAGGCAGGGAGCCGCATCCCGATGTCCGAGTTGGAACAGCCGACCGCGCAGACCGACATCCACACCACCGCAGGCAAGATCGAGGATCTGCGGCGCCGGATCGGCGAGGCGACCCACGCGGGGTCCGCACGCGCCGTCGAGAAGCAGCATGCCAAGGGCAAGTTGACCGCCCGTGAGCGGATCGAGCTGCTGCTCGACGAGGACTCCTTCGTGGAGCTGGACGAGTTCGCCCGGCACCGCTCGACGGACTTCGGCCTCGATGCCAACAAGCCGTACGGCGACGGCGTCGTGACCGGTTACGGCACGGTCGACGGCCGCCCCGTCGCCGTGTTCTCGCAGGACTTCACCGTCTTCGGCGGCGCCCTCGGCGAGGTCTTCGGGCAGAAGATCATGAAGGTGATGGACTTCGCGCTGAAGACCGGCTGCCCGGTCATCGGCATCAACGACTCCGGCGGCGCCCGCATCCAGGAGGGCGTCATGGCCCTCGGCATGTACGGCGAGATCTTCCGCCGCAACACGCACGCCTCGGGCGTCATCCCGCAGATCAGCCTGGTCGTCGGCCCCTGCGCGGGCGGCGCGGTCTACTCCCCCGCGATCACCGACTTCACGGTCATGGTCGACCAGACCTCGCACATGTTCATCACCGGACCCGACGTCATCAAGACGGTCACCGGCGAGGACGTCGGCTTCGAGGAGCTGGGCGGCGCGCGGGCGCACAACGCGCGCTCCGGTGTCGCGCACCACATGGCGGGCGACGAGAAGGACGCGATCGAGTACGTCAAGTCGCTGCTGTCCTACCTCCCGTCGAACAACCTGAGCGAGCCGCCCGCCTTCCCCGAGGAGGCCGACCTCGCGCTCAGCGACGAGGACCGCGAGCTCGACACCCTCATCCCGGACAGCGCGAACCAGCCGTACGACATGCGCACGGCCATCGAGCACGTCCTGGACGACGCCGACTTCTTCGAGACCCAGTCGCTGTTCGCGCCGAACATCATCACCGGCTTCGGCCGCGTCGAGGGCCACCCGGTCGGCATCGTCGCCAACCAGCCGATGCAGTTCGCCGGCTGCCTCGACATCCACGCCTCCGAGAAGGCCGCGCGGTTCGTCCGCACGTGTGACGCCTTCAACGTGCCGGTGCTGACGTTCGTCGACGTCCCCGGCTTCCTGCCGGGCGTGGAGCAGGAGCACGAGGGCATCATCCGGCGCGGCGCCAAGCTGATCTTCGCGTACGCCGAGGCCACCGTCCCGCTCATCACGATCATCACGCGCAAGGCCTTCGGCGGCGCCTACGACGTCATGGGCTCCAAGCACCTGGGCGCCGACCTCAACCTGGCCTGGCCCACCTCGCAGATCGCCGTCATGGGCGCGCAGGGCGCGGTCAACATCCTGCACCGCAAGACGATCGCCGCGGCCGAGGCCGCGGGGAACGTCGAGGAGACCCGCGAGCGGCTGATCCAGGACTACGAGGACACGCTCCTCAACCCGTACACGGCGGCCGAGCGCGGCTACATCGACGCCGTGATCATGCCCTCCGACACCCGTGCCCACGTCGTCCGCGGCCTGCGTCAACTGCGCACGAAGCGGGAATCACTGCCCCCGAAGAAGCACGGCAACATCCCGCTGTAAGGAGCGCCGCTGTGATGATCAAGGTCGTACGGGGCAATCCGACCCCCGAGGAGCTGGCCGCCGCACTGGCGGTGGTCCAGGCGCGTGCCGCGGCGGTCCCGGACGCCCCGGCAGCGGCGGTGGACCGGGACGCGTGGTCCGACCCGGCCCGTATCGCCCGGCACCGACTCCCGGCGCCCGGCGCGTCCAGCTGGTCGCGCACCTACTGGCCCGCGTGAATTAGTCCCTTCGTGACGGGGCGCCTGAGTACGCGTACTCAGGCGCCCCGCGCGTGCGCGCAGCACCATGCTGTATGTGCTGTGGTCAGATCCCGAGAACGAGCCCCCAGAGGAGCTCCGCGAAACGCAGGCGATGCTGCGGCGCGCGGGGGTCGTGGTGGCGCTGGCCATGGTCGTCCTGTTCCTGATGCTGGGGACCGTGTGAGGACGTGCGGGCGGCCGGTGAATGCACGGCGCCACGCTGGATAACCTGAGCCGCATGACTGCTCCACGCCGCCTGATCCTGGCCTCCCAGTCCCCCGCCCGCCTCGGTCTGCTGCGGCAGGCCGGGTTCGCCCCCGAGGTGATCGTCAGCGGGGTCGACGAGGACGCCGTGACGGCCCCGACGCCCGCCGAACTCGCCCTTGCCCTCGCCGAGGCCAAGGCGTCCGTGGTCGCGGCGCGGCCCGAGGCGCACGGCGCCGTCGTCATCGGCTGCGACTCCGTGCTCGACCTCGACGGCGAGGCGCTCGGCAAGCCGGCCGACGCCGAGGAGGCCACGGCCCGCTGGAAGGCGATGCGCGGCCGCGTGGGCACGCTGCAGACCGGCCACTGCGTCTACGAGACGGAGAGCGGCCGGTACACCTCGGCGACCGCCTCCACCGTCGTCCGGTTCGGCGAGCCGAGCGACGCGGAGATCGCCGCGTACGTCGCGACGGGCGAACCCCTCTACGTGGCGGGCGCGTTCACCCTGGACGGCCGCTCGGCGCCGTTCATCGACGGCATCGACGGCGACCACGGCAATGTGATCGGTCTCTCACTGCCGCTGGTCCGCCGCCTGCTGGCCGAACTGGGTGTCTCCATCACGGAGTTGTGGGCGCCGGCGGAGTAGCCGGACCGTTCTGCGCGGGGGCGTCCGTCCCCGACCGCTGCTCCTCCTGCTCGTGCCGGTCGTACGCCACCAGCGTCAGCACGAGCAGGGCGAGCACGACCATCAGGAACACGAAGCTGCTCCAGCCCACCAGGCCGATCGCGAACGCGCCGAGCAGTCCGTGCACCACGGCCGCGCTGATCAGCAGGATCCGCCCGAACCCGGCGGGCGCCCGGTCGACGACCGCGACGCGCACCAGCACGATTCCGCAGAGCACCAGGTAGAGCCCGAACAGGCCACCGGCGACCCATGCGCCCGCCGACATCGCCCGCGGGTCGAGTCCGGCGAGGGACATCTCCTGCTTGTCGACCACCAGGCCGAGGAACCAGTTCAGGAGAACGATCCCCAACGCCTCCGCGAACAACACGATCGCGGCCACCCACGCCACCGGCCTGCGTGCCACCGGTCCCACCCACTTCCGCTGACTGTTACCGCTAGTACGGCCAAGACATCTCGAACGCTACTAACGGGTAAACCCCGGGACAAGGGTTCTGCAGAAGGCAAAGAATCGTTGGGCCATTCGTAGGGACTCCACAAAGAATGCCGACGGGCCGCAGCACGGTCTCACAGAGACCTTGGCCACAGAGGAGGGCTAGGGTTGCTCTGAGGGATCGCGCGTATCCAGGCGCGACAAGGGATTTCAGGGACCGGAAAAGCCCCGGGTCACACTCCGTGTGGGCAAGCTCACGCCCGAGGGTGACTCGTGGGTCCGTGTCGGCAGTCCCTAAACTCAGCTTGTTTCAGTGAGTCAAGCTTCACGGTGACCCGCCGACCGCCCCGGCTCGGGCGAGCACGGCCGGGGGTCCGGGGGTCGCCCCCGGGAAGACACAGCAAGGAGGGAGCCATCGTGCGCAAGGTGCTCATCGCCAACCGTGGCGAAATCGCTGTCCGCGTGGCCCGGGCGTGCCGGGATTCGGGGATCGCGAGCGTTGCCGTCTACGCCGAGCCGGACCGGGACGCTCTGCACGTCCGCGCGGCCGACGAGGCCTTCGCCCTCGGTGGTGACACCCCGGCGACCAGCTACCTGGACATCGCCAAGGTGCTGCAGGCCGCCAAGGACTCCGGCGCGGACGCCATCCACCCCGGCTACGGATTCCTGTCGGAGAACGCCGAGTTCGCCCAGGCCGTCCTGGACGCCAATCTGATCTGGATCGGCCCGCCCCCGCACGCCATCCGCGACCTCGGTGACAAGGTCGCGGCCCGGCACATCGCGCAGCGCGCGGGCGCCCCGCTGGTGGCCGGCACCCCGGACCCGGTCGAGGGGTCCGACGAGGTCGTGGCGTTCGCCGAGGAGCACGGCCTGCCGATCGCGATCAAGGCCGCCTTCGGTGGCGGCGGCCGCGGCCTGAAGGTCGCCCGCACCCTCGAAGAGGTGCCGGAGCTGTACGACTCCGCGGTGCGCGAGGCGGTCGCCGCCTTCGGCCGCGGCGAGTGCTTCGTGGAGCGCTACCTGGACAAGCCGCGGCACGTGGAGACCCAGTGCCTGGCCGACAGCCACGGCAACGTCGTGGTCGTGTCCACCCGTGACTGCTCGCTGCAGCGCCGCCACCAGAAGCTCGTCGAGGAGGCCCCGGCGCCGTTCCTGTCCGACGCGCAGCTGGAGCAGCTGTACAGCTCCTCGAAGGCGATCCTGAAGGAGGCCGGCTACGTCGGCGCCGGCACGGTCGAGTTCCTGGTCGGCGCGGACGGCACGATCTCCTTCCTGGAGGTCAACACCCGCCTCCAGGTCGAGCACCCGGTGACCGAGGAGGTCGCCGGCATCGACCTGGTGCGCGAGATGTTCCGCATCGCCGACGGCGAGGAGCTCGGCTACGGCGACCCCGAACTGCGCGGCCACTCCTTCGAGTTCCGCATCAACGGCGAGGACCCGGGGCGCAACTTCCTGCCCGCGCCCGGCACCGTCACCAAGTTCGACCCGCCGGCCGGCCCCGGTGTCCGCCTGGACGCGGGCGTGGAGTCCGGCTCGGTCATCGGCCCGGCCTGGGACTCGCTGCTGGCGAAGCTGATCGTCACCGGGCGCACCCGCAAGGAGGCCCTGGAGCGGGCCTCGCGCGCGCTGGCCGAGTTCGACGTCGAGGGCATGGCCACCGCCATCCCGTTCCACCGCAAGGTCGTCGTCGACCCCGCCTTCGCCCCGGAACTGACCGGCAGCGAGGACCCGTTCACGGTCTTCACCCGCTGGATCGAGACCGAGTTCGTCAACGACATCGAGCCGTTCGCCGCCCCGGCGCCCGGCGACGAGGAGGACGAGGCCGGCCGCGAGAACATCGTCGTCGAGGTCGGCGGCAAGCGCCTGGAGGTCTCCCTCCCCGCGGGCATGGGCATGTCCCTGGCCCGCACCGGTCTCAACGCGGGCGCCAAGCCGAAGCGCCGCGCCGCGAAGAAGTCCGGCTCGGCCGTCTCCGGCGACACCCTCGCCTCCCCGATGCAGGGCACGATCGTCAAGATCGCGGTCGAGGAGGGCCAGGAGGTCAAGGAGGGCGACCTCGTCGTCGTCCTGGAGGCCATGAAGATGGAACAGCCCCTGAACGCCCACAAGTCGGGCACCATCAAGGGCCTGTCCGCCGAGATCGGCGCCTCGCTCACCTCCGGTGCGGCGATCTGCGAGATCAAGGACTGACATCACGCCCGGTCCGTACCGTTCGCGCCGAGGGCCCGGCCGCACCGACACCGGTGCGCCGGGCCCTCGGGCGTTCGGCGGTGACGGTCCCTGCGCACCGCCGGGATCCCGCCATCGGGCATCCTTGGAACCCCGCGCACCAGGCCCGCGTACGCCCAGGGAGGCCCGATGACGACAGCCGAGCACGATCGCTCGCGCCGGATGCGTGCGGACGCGCGCCGCAACTACGAGCGGCTGCTCGCGCAGGCCCGTATCGCGTTCGCCGAGCACGGCACGGGCGCGTCGCTGGAGGACGTGGCACGCGGGGCCGGGGTCGGCATCGGCACGCTGTACCGGCACTTCCCCAACCGGCACGCGCTGATGAGCGCCGTCTTCGAGGAGGCGGTGAACGATCTGCTGGACCGCTCCCGGGCGCTGCTCGACGCGCCGCAGCCCTGTGCGGCGCTCGTTACCTGGCTGCGCGAGATCATCACGCACGCGAGTGAGTACCGGGGGCTGTCCCGCGCCCTCATGTCGGCATCGCAGGACGCGAGTTCGGCGCTGGCCCGGTGCAGTGATCCGATGAGGGAGGCGGGTCAGGCGCTGCTGTCGCGGGCGCAGCGGGCGGGGGCGGTGCGGCAGGACATCTCGATGCCGGATCTATTGCAGCTCACGAATGCGATTGCCCTCGCGGCGGAGGAGACTCCGTCGGACCCGGAACTGGCGGATCGGCTGCTGAGGTTGACGCTGCGCGGCATCGCGGACTGACCGGCACCGGCCGTTGCGCTCCTGGGGCTCCGCCCCAAACCCCGCTGCTCAACCTCCCCCAGACTCCGTCCGGGGGGGGACCCCTGCAGGGGCTTGATCGTTCAAGCCCCTCCGAGTCGTTACCGGCGGCGGAGGTCGGCCACCCTGGCCGTGCGCTCGGGCGGGGCGTCCAGGGACGTGGAGCGGAGCGGATGGTTGCGGCGCTGCCCCGGCAGGGGGACGTCCCGGCGCGGCTGACGCGCCGGGGTCGGTTCCGCGCCACCCGACGAATCGTCCGCCCCCGCGACAGCGACCTGCACGCCCTGATCGGCCAGCGCCTGCAACTCCGTCGCGGCCCGGTCGTCGTGCGCGGGCGGCTCGTCGGTCACGAGACGCGTGATCACATCGGTCGGCACGGTCTGGAACATGGTGTCCGTACCGAGCTTGGAGTGATCCGCGAGCACGACGACCTCGGACGCGGCCTGCACGAGCGCCCGGTCCACCGACGCCGACAGCATGTTGGACGTGGAGAGCCCGCGCTCGGCGGTCAGGCCACTGCCGGACAGGAAGGCACGGGACACTCTCAGCCCCTGGAGGGACTGCTCCGCCCCGCTGCCCACCAGCGCGTAGTTGGAACCCCGCAGCGTGCCACCGGTCATGACGACCTCGACGCGGTTGGCGTGGGCGAGTGCCTGCGCCACCAGCAGCGAGTTGGTGACGACGGTCAGGCCCGGCACACGCGCGAGCCGGCGGGCCAGCTCCTGCGTGGTCGTCCCCGCGCCCACCACGATGGCCTCGCCCTCTTCGACGAGACCCGCGGCGAGATCGGCGATGGCCGTCTTCTCTGCGGTCGCGAGATGTGACTTCTGCGGAAAACCGGACTCCCGCGTGAATCCGCCCGGCAATACCGCACCGCCGTGCCGGCGGTCGAGGAGTCCTTCTGCCTCCAGTGCGCGCACGTCCCGCCGTACGGTCACTTCTGAGGTCTGGACGACGCGGGCGAGCTCACGGAGCGAAACGGCTCCGTTGGCTCGCACCATTTCGAGGATCAATTGACGACGTTCTGCAGCGAACACGAAACTGACAGTAACCCCAACGACCGTCTGGTTTCAGCAGTTTGCGCCGAATTACAGATTCTGTTCGCGCTGGAACCCCGGAAGTGGTATACGCACCGACGGGCGCCTATCCGTAGCGCCTATGCCATGCGCATGGGCCGCAACTCACCGTGATCTGCGGCCCGTTGCAGCGTGTCAGCCTTCTTCTGCGGTCTTCCGGGTGTGCAGCTGACGCGCCACTTCGGCGATCGAGCCGGAGAGCGAGGGGTACACGGTGAACGTGTTCGCGATCTGCTCGACCGTCAGATTGTTGTCGACCGCGATCGAGATGGGATGGATCAGTTCCGAAGCGCGCGGTGCGACGACCACACCACCGACCACGATGCCCGTGCCCGGACGGCAGAAGATCTTGACGAAGCCGTCCCTGATGCCCTGCATCTTTGCGCGGGGGTTGCGCAGCAGCGGCAGCTTGACGGCGCGGGCGTCGATCTTGCCGGAGTCGACGTCGGCCTGCGTGTAGCCGACGGTCGCGATCTCCGGGTCGGTGAAGACGTTGGACGAGACCGTCTTGAGGTTCAGCGGCGTGACCGCGTCGCCCAGGAAGTGGTACATCGCGATGCGGCCCTGCATCGCGGCGACGGAGGCGAGGGCGAAGACGCCGGTCACGTCACCGGCCGCGTACACGCCGGGGGCGGTGGTGCGGCTGACCTTGTCGGTCCAGATGTGGCCCGACTCCTTGACCTTGACGCCCGCTTCCTCCAGGCCGAGGCCCTCGCTGTTGGGCACGGCGCCGACCGCCATCAGACAGTGCGTACCGGAGATGACCCGGCCGTCGGAGAGCGTCACCTCGACGCGGTCGCCGACCCGCTTGGCGGAGGCGGCACGGGAACGCGCCATGACGTTCATGCCGCGGCGCCGGAACACGTCCTCCAGGACGGCGGCGGCGTCCGGGTCCTCGCCGGGCAGCACGCGGTCGCGGGAGGAGACCAGGGTGACCTTGGAGCCGAGCGCCTTGTAGGCACCGGCGAACTCGGCACCGGTGACACCGGAACCGACCACGATGAGCTCCTCGGGGAGCTCGTCCAGGTCGTACACCTGCGTCCAGTTGAGGATCCGCTCGCCGTCGGGCTGGGCGTCGGCCAGCTCGCGCGGGTGGCCGCCGGTCGAGATGAGCACGGCGTCGGCGACGAGGGTCTCCTCGGTGCCGTCGGCCGCCGTGACGATCACCTTGCGGGAGCCGTCCAGGTCCTGCTGGCCGTCGAGGCGGCCCTTGCCGCGCAGCACGCGCGCGCCCGCACGCGTGACGGAAGCGGTGATGTCGTGGGACTGGGCGAGCGCGAGGCGCTTCACACGGCGGTTGACCTTGCCGAGGTCCACACCGACGACGCGGGCCGGGCTGTCCGGGTCGGGGGTGTCGTCCTCGACGATGATGCCGAGCTCTTCGTACGAGGAGTCGAAGGTGGTCATCACCTCGGCCGTGGCGATCAGGGTCTTCGACGGCACGCAGTCGGTGAGCACCGACGCCCCGCCGAGACCGTCGCAGTCGACGACGGTCACCTCCGCCCCGAGGGACGCGGCCACCAATGCCGCCTCGTATCCGCCAGGTCCGCCACCGATGATCACGATCCGAGTCACATGCTCCATTGTCCCGCACGCTTCAAGACCGCACCGAGCCGGGGCCCCCGTCCGGCCCAGAAAAACGCGTATCCCCTCTTAAGAGGGGTGCATCGGTTACTTACGAGACACGTGGTCCGTCTGACGTACGCTCGGTCCCATGTCGCTCTACGCCGCGTACGCCGGCAATCTCGACGCGCGGCTCATGACGCGCCGCGCCCCGCACTCGCCGCTGCGCGCGACCGGCTGGCTGACCGGCTGGCGGCTCACCTTCGGCGGCGAGCACATGGGCTGGGAGGGCGCGCTCGCCACGATCGTCGAGGCGCCGCGCTCACAGGTCTTCGTCGCGCTGTACGACATCGCCCCGATGGACGAGGACTCGATGGACCGCTGGGAGGGTGTCGGCCTCGACATCTACCGGCGGATGCGGGTCCGCGTCGACACCCTGGAGGGCGAGGAGCCCGCATGGGTGTACGTACTGAACGGTTATGAGGGCGGTCTCCCCTCGGCCCGGTACCTGGGCGAGATCGCGGACGCGGCCGAGTCGGCGGGCGCGCCGCACGACTACGCGATGGAGCTGCGCAAGCGGCCCTGCTGAGGTCCTTCACGCGTCCCTCTTGTCGGAAACGACAAAGCAACGATCACCAGGACGTGACCTCCGACATCTACGCGCGTAGGCAACGACAGGCTACCCTCGTCGGCGTGAACGCTTCTCTTACTTCCGACAACCTCCAGGGCGACCCCTACGCCGCCGCCGACGCCGCCGCCGCGCGCCTGCGCGAGCTGACGGGCGCCGAGACCCACGACGTCGCGCTCGTGATGGGCTCCGGCTGGGCACCGGCCGCCGAGGCGCTCGGCGAGCCCGCCGCCGAGTTCCCCTTCACCGAGCTGCCCGGCTTCACCGGCGCCGCGGTGGCGGGCCACGGCGGCAAGGTCCGCTCGTACCAGGTCGGCGAGAAGCGCGCCCTGGTCTACCTGGGCCGCACGCACTTCTACGAGGGCCGCGGGGTCGCCGCCGTCGCGCACGGCGTGCGCACGGCCGCCGCAGCCGGCTGCAAGACCGTCGTGCTCACCAACGGCTGCGGCGGCCTGCGCCAGGGCATGCGCCCCGGCCAGCCGGTGCTCATCTCCGACCACATCAACCTGACCGCGGCCTCCCCGATCGTCGGCGCCAACTTCGTCGACCTCACCGACCTGTACTCGCCGCGGCTGCGCGCGCTGTGCAAGGAGATCGACCCGAGCCTGGAAGAGGGCGTGTACGCCCAGTTCACGGGCCCGCACTACGAGACGCCCGCCGAGGTCCGGATGGCCGGCGTCCTCGGCGCCGACCTGGTCGGCATGTCCACCACGCTGGAGGCCATCGCGGCCCGCGAGGCGGGCACCGAGGTGCTCGGCATCTCCCTGGTGACGAACCTGGCGGCGGGCCTGTCCGGCGAGCCGCTCAACCACGAAGAGGTCCTCCAGGCGGGCCGCGACTCGGCCTCCGCCATGGGCGAGCTGCTGACCAAGGTCCTCGCGAAGATCTGATCCCGCCGTGGACCGCCGTCGTACCCATACGTCAGAAGGAATGCGAACCGTGACCGTATCTGGCAGCGAACTGCTCGACCGGGCGAAGACCTGGCTGGCGGAGGACCCCGACCCGGAGACCCGCGAGGAACTGGCGGGGCTCATCGAGGCCGGGGACCTGGCGGCCGTCGGCGAGCGCTTCGCCGGAACGCTGCAGTTCGGCACGGCCGGGCTGCGCGGAGAGCTGGGCGCGGGCCCGATGCGGATGAACCGCGCGGTGGTCGTCCGCGCGGCCGCGGGCCTCGCGGCGTACCTGAAGGCCAAGGGGCAGACGGACGGGCCGGTGGTCATCGGCTACGACGCGCGCCACAAGTCGGCGGACTTCGCGCGCGACACGGCGGCGGTGATGGTGGGCGCCGGGCTGCGCGCCGCGGTCCTTCCCCGTCCGCTGCCCACCCCCGTGCTCGCCTTCGCCATACGGCACCTGGGCGCGGTCGCGGGCGTCGAGGTCACGGCCTCGCACAACCCGCCGCGCGACAACGGCTACAAGGTCTACCTCGGCGACGGCTCGCAGATCGTGCCGCCGGCGGACGCGGAGATCGCCGCCGAGATCGACGCGGTGGCGTCGCTGAACGACGTGCCGCGCGCGGAGTCGGGCTGGGAGACGCTCGGCGACGACGTCCTGGAGGCCTACCTGGCACGTACGGACGCGGTCCTCGCGCCGGGCTCGGCCCGTGGCGCCCGCACCGTCTACACGGCGATGCACGGCGTCGGCAAGGACACGCTCCTCGCCGCCTTCGCGCGCGCGGGCTTCCCCGAGCCGGTGCTCGTGCCGGAGCAGGCCGAGCCCGACCCGGACTTCCCCACGGTCGCGTTCCCGAACCCGGAAGAGCCGGGCGCGATGGACCTGTCCTTCGCGACGGCCCGCGCGCAGGACGAGACCCCCGACCTGATCGTCGCCAACGACCCGGACGCGGACCGCTGCGCCGTCGCCGTGCCCGACGGCGGCGACTGGCGGATGCTGCGCGGCGACGAGGTGGGCGCGCTCCTCGCGGCGCACCTGGTGAAGCGGGGCGTGAGCGGCGTACTCGCCGAGTCGATCGTGTCGTCCTCGCTGCTCGGCCGGATCGCCGGGGCGGCGGGGCTCCCGTACGAGGAGACGCTGACCGGCTTCAAGTGGATCGCCCGCGTCGAGGGCCTGCGCTACGGCTACGAGGAGGCGCTCGGCTACTGCGTCGACCCCGAGGGCGTGCGCGACAAGGACGGCATCACGGCCGCGCTGCTGGTGACCGAGCTGGCGAGCGAGCTGAAGGAGCAGGGCCGTACGCTCCTCGACGCGCTCGACGACCTGGCGCTCGCGCACGGGCTGCACGCCACGGACCAGTTGAGCGTGCGGGTCGAGGACCTGTCGGTCATCGCGGACGCCATGCGGCGCCTGCGGGAGGCTCCGCCGGTGGAGCTGGCCGGGCTCGCGGTGAACCGCGCGGACGACCTCTCCGAAGGGGAGGGCGGGCTGCCGCCCACGGACGGGCTGCGGTACACGCTCGACGGGGCGCGGGTCGTGGTGCGGCCGTCGGGCACCGAGCCGAAGCTCAAGTGCTATCTGGAGGTCGTGGTGCCGGTCGCGGACCGGGGAGCGCTGCCCGCCGCCCGGGCCACCGCCGCGGAGCGCCTCGCGGCGGTCAAGCGGGATCTCTCCGTTGCGGCCGGGATCTAGTTCGGCGTAGGCCGGGGTGCGGTCTCGGGGCTCCGCCCCGGGCCCCGCTGCTCAAGCGCCGCAGGGGCTTGTCAGAGCGCGACGAGGATCACGAGGAGTACGGCTCCCACGGCCGCCGGGGCGATGATCTCGTACGCCCAGCGGACCGTGGTGGCCTGACTCGTTCCGGTCGTGGCGTGCTCCTCGTGGAGTTCGCGCAGTTCGTCCATCGCCTGGTCGCCCGTCGAGCGCGGGGCGGTCACCGGCAGGCCGCTGGCCCCGGTGGCGCCGCGACCGCCCTTGGCGGCGCGCATCTGCTGGCGCTGCGCCTTGCGGCGGCCCCGCAGCGACACCGGGATGGACCAGAGCTGGTACTTGGTACCGGCCTGGTCGAAGACCTCGTTCGAGTACCCGGACCTGAGGCCGGAGACCGCGGACCACGGCAGCGTGATGTCACGGAACGGGTTGCGCACGCGCAGCCGCTCCTCGTTGCCGAAGACGGCCGGCCGGATGGTGAACGCGACGACGAGCGGCACCACGAACAGCAGCCCGGCGAGCGCCGTCCACGGCGTGCGCCCGGCCCCGTTGACCACGGAGTCGACCGCGAGCCAGGCCCCGATCAGGAGCAGCACGACACCACCGGCGATACCGGCGGGAGACCGATAGATCCGGTCACGTGCCTGCGGGGGCGTGGTCTGGCTGCTCGTCATGGCTCGATTGTGCCCGACCCGTCAAGCCCCGTATCAATCAGCCGACCGTTCAAGCCCCTGCGGCGATTGAGCAGCGGGGTCCGGGGCAGAGCCCCGAGTCCGCAACCACGGCGCCCGCAACCGTTGAACCCCGCCCTGTACAAGCCGCTACGCGCGTAGATATGCTCCCCTCGTGACCATGCCCAGTTCTGCACCCGCACCCGCTCTCAGCGACGTCACCGCGTCCGACAGCACGCTGCGCCGCTTCCTGCACGGGTTGCCCGGCGTCGACGCGGTCGGCCTGGAGGCGCGCGCCGCTTCGCTCGGGACCCGTTCGATCAAGACCACGGCGAAGGCGTACGCCATCGACCTGGCCATTTCGATGATCGACCTGACGACCCTGGAAGGCGCCGACACCCCGGGCAAGGTCCGGGCCCTCGGCGCGAAGGCGATCCACCCGGACCCCACCGACCGCGGCACGCCGCGCACGGCGGCGGTCTGCGTCTATCCCGACATGGTGGCCACCGCGAAGGCCGCCGTCGCCGGTACGGACGTCAAGGTCGCCTCCGTCGCGACCGCCTTCCCGGCGGGCCGCGCCGCCCTCGAGGTCAAGCTCGGGGACGTACGGGAGGCCGTGGCCGCGGGGGCCGACGAGATCGACATGGTCATCGATCGCGGCGCCTTCCTCGCGGGCGACTACATGAAGGTCCACGACGAGATCCGCGCCGTGAAGGAGGCCTCAGGCGCCGCCCGGCTCAAGGTCATCTTCGAGACCGGCGAGCTCTCGACGTACGACAACATCCGGCGCGCGAGCTGGATCGGCATGCTGGCCGGGGCCGACTTCATCAAGACCTCCACGGGCAAGGTGGGGGTCAACGCGACGCCCGCCAACACCCTCCTCATGCTCGAAGCCGTCCGCGACTTCCGCGCTGCCACCGGGGTACAGGTCGGCGTGAAGCCCGCGGGCGGCATCCGCACCTCCAAGGACGCCGTCAAGTTCCTGGTCATCGTGAACGAGACCGCGGGCGAGGACTGGCTCGACAACCACTGGTTCCGCTTCGGCGCCTCCAGCCTTCTGAACGATCTGCTGATGCAGCGCCAGAAGCTGGCCACAGGCCGCTACTCCGGTCCCGACTACGTGACGGTGGACTGATCACCCATGGCATCTGCATTTGAGTACGCCCCGGCGCCCGAGTCGCGCTCCGTCGTCGACATCGCGCCCTCCTACGGCCTGTTCATCGACGGCGAGTTCACCGAAGCCGCCGACGGCAAGGTCTTCAAGACGGTCTCCCCCGCCACCGAGGAGGTTCTCTCCGAGGTCGCGCAGGCCGGCGAGGCCGATGTGGACCGGGCGGTGAAGGCGGCCCGCAAGGCCTTCGAGAAGTGGTCGGCGCTGCCCGGCGCGGAGCGCGGCAAGTACCTCTTCCGTATCGCGCGCATCATCCAGGAGCGCAGCCGCGAGCTCGCCGTCCTGGAGACGCTCGACAACGGCAAGCCGATCAAGGAGACGCGGGACGCCGACCTCCCCCTCGTCGCCGCGCACTTCTTCTACTACGCGGGCTGGGCGGACAAGCTCGACCACGCGGGTTTCGGACCGGCCCCGAAGGCGCTGGGCGTCGCCGGCCAGGTCATCCCGTGGAACTTCCCGCTCCTGATGCTGGCCTGGAAGATCGCCCCGGCGCTCGCGACCGGCAACACCGTGGTCCTGAAGCCTGCCGAGACGACCCCGCTGTCCGCCCTCTTCTTCGCGGACATCTGCCGCCAGGCGGGCCTGCCGAAGGGCGTCGTCAACATCCTTCCGGGATACGGCGATTCGGGCGCGGCCCTCGTCGGACACCCCGACGTGAACAAGGTGGCCTTCACCGGCTCCACGGCCGTCGGCAAGGAGATCGCCCGCACCGTCGCCGGTACGGACAAGAAGCTGACGCTCGAACTCGGCGGCAAGGGGGCGAACATCGTCTTCGACGACGCCCCGATCGACCAGGCCGTCGAGGGCATCGTCACCGGCATCTTCTTCAACCAGGGCCAGGTCTGCTGCGCGGGCTCCCGCCTCCTGGTCCAGGAGTCGATCCAGGACGAGCTGCTCGACAGCCTGAAGCGCCGCCTGTCGACGCTCCGGCTCGGCGACCCGCTGGACAAGAACACGGACATCGGCGCCATCAACTCGGCGGAGCAACTGGCCCGGATCACCGCACTCACCGAGCAGGGCGAGGCGGAGGGCGCCGAGCGCTGGTCGGCCCCCTGCGAACTGCCTTCCGCGGGCTACTGGTTCGCGCCGACGCTCTTCACGAACGTCACGCAGGCGCACACCGTCGCCCGCGACGAGATCTTCGGCCCGGTCCTGTCCGTGCTCACCTTCCGTACGCCGGACGAGGCCGTCGCCAAGGCCAACAACTCGCAGTACGGGCTCTCGGCCGGCATCTGGACCGAGAAGGGCTCGCGGATCCTGGCTGTCGCCAACAAGCTGCGCGCGGGCGTCGTCTGGGCCAACACGTTCAACAAGTTCGACCCGACCTCGCCGTTCGGCGGTTACAAGGAATCGGGCTTCGGCCGCGAGGGCGGCCGTCACGGTCTGGAGGCCTACCTCGATGTCTGAGCCCAACCGTCTGAGCGTCTTCAAGACCTACAAGCTGTACGTCGGCGGGAAGTTCCCGCGTTCCGAGAGCGGCCGGGTGTACGAAGTGACCGATGGCAAGAGCGGCGAGTGGCTGGCCAACGCGCCGCTGTCCTCGCGCAAGGACGCCCGTGACGCCGTGGTCGCCGCCCGCAAGGCCTTCGGCGGCTGGCAGGGCGCGACCGCGTACAACCGCGGGCAGGTCCTGTACCGCGTCGCCGAGATGCTGGAGGGCCGCCGCGAGCAGTTCGTGCGCGAGGTCTCCGAGGCGGAGGGCATCGGCAAGTCGAAGGCGACCGCGATCGTGGACGCCGCGATCGACCGCTGGGTCTGGTACGCGGGCTGGACCGACAAGATCGGCCAGGTCGTCGGCGGGGCGAACCCCGTCGCGGGCCCCTTCTTCAACCTCTCCACGCCCGAGCCGACCGGCGTCGTCGCGGTCCTGGCCCCGCAGGACTCGTCATTCCTGGGCCTGGTGTCGGTGATCGCCCCGGTCGTCGCGAGCGGCAACACGGTCGTCGTCATCACCAGCGAGAAGTCCCCGCTCCCGGCGCTCTCGCTCGGCGAAGTGCTCGCGACCTCGGACGTGCCCGGCGGCGTCGTGAACGTCCTGTCGGGCCGGGCGGCGGAGATCGCGCCGTCGCTCGCCGCGCACCAGGACGTGAACGGGATCGACCTGACGGGCGCCGACGCCGAGTTGGCGAAGCAGCTGGAGATCGCGGCCGCCGACAATCTGAAGCGCGTCCGTCGTCCACAGCCTGTGGAGGACTTCACGGCGGATCCGGGCACGGACCGCCTGACGTACTTCCTGGAGACGAAGACGGTCTGGCACCCGACGGGTTCGCTGGGCGCGTCCGGCTCCGCGTACTAGCCCCCGTACTGGGCGTCACCCGCCGAACAGCAGCGGCCCCGGCTCCTCCGCCGTCCAGGAGGAGCCGGGGCCGCTGCCGTGCGGGCCGGCGGGGTCAGCCCGGCAGCAGACCGGTCGCGGGACCCACCACGGGCAGCTCCTCCAGCGACGACCCGGAGGTCACGGGGTCGGTCAACGCGGCCGTGCTGACCGGCGCGAAGTCCGCGACCTGCGTGCCGATCGAGTTGTCCAGCGGGTCGACACCCGTACCGGCCAGCGGGTCGATCGGCAGCTTCTTCAGCGTGCCGAGACCGTTCGACGTCGCCGAGTCGAGCGCCGTCGAGACGCCCCCGGCCGCCGCGTCCATGTTGGTGTCACCGGTCTGCGGCAGCGGGATCGGCGCCGCGCTCGCCGCGGCACCACCGGCGCCGACGGCGGCACCGGCCGCCGTCAGGGTGAGCCCGACGCGCATCAGGGTGCGTCGCACGGTGGTCTGGTGTGAGGAGTGCGTGTGTCGTGCCATGGCGTTCCGCCCGAAACCTTTCACTTGCGTAATCTTATGGGTACACAGGGTAGTTGGGGTGGTCCGTGCCACAACGGCACCACGCGGGGCGGCACGCCGGTCTCCATGCCTCACACTGGTGTCTCGTGAGTTCGCATCCTCCGATACCGACCCGGGTCGTCCTGCTCTCCGGCCCCTCGGGCTCCGGCAAGTCGTCGTTCGCCGCCCGCTCCGGGCTGCCCGTCCTGTGCCTCGACGACTTCTACAAGGAGGCGGGCGACCCCACGCTGCCACTGGTCGCGGGCACTTCGGACATCGACTGGGACTCGCCAATGTCCTGGGACACCGAGGCCGCCGTCGCCGCGATCGTGGCGCTGTGCGGGCAGGGACGGACAAGCGTTCCCGTCTACGACATCGCCTCCAGCTCGCGCGTGGGCGAGGAGACGCTGGACATCGAGCGCACCCCGCTGTTCATCGCGGAGGGCATCTTCGCGGCGGACATCGTGGAGCGCTGCCGGGAGTTGGGGGTGCTCGCCGACGCGCTGTGCCTGCGCGGCCGGCCGTCCACGACGTTCCGCCGTCGGCTGCTGCGCGACCTCAAGGAGGGACGCAAGTCGGTGCCGTTCCTGCTGCGGCGCGGCTGGCGCCTGATGCGTACGGAGCGGTCCATCGTGACCCGCCAGGTGGCGCTCGGCGCCCACGCGTGCGCCAAGGAGGAAGCGCTGGGCCGTGTGGCGGCGGCCGCCGCGGGACGCTGCGTGAAGGCTCGCGCCACGTGACCGGATGGCCGCAACGGGGTTGAGGTCTCGGGGCTCCGCCCCGGACCCCGCTGCTCAATCGCCGCAGGGGCTTGGAATGCGGAACGGGACCGGACAGACCCCCCGGCCCCCCGGTCCCGCTCTCCCCCTCCTGATCCCCCGTACGCCCCCCGTGCGTCCCCCGTACTGAACCCCGCTCCCCCGAACAGGGCCCCCGTTCCCCCCAGCCTTCAGGCGACAAGCTCGCCGAAGGACTCCTCCTGGTCACGGCCGAAGCTGAGCACCTCGTCGTCGCGCAGTCGCCGCAGCGAGCGCCAGATGCTGGACTTCACCGTGCCCACGCTGATGTCGAGGATCTCCGCGATCTCCGGGTCCGTACGGCCCTCGTAGTAGCGCAGGACCAGCATGGTGCGCTGGAGTTCGGGCAGCCGGGCCAGTGCCTGCCACAGGACCGCGCGCAGCTCGGTGCCGCGCATCGCGTCCGTGTCGCCGGCCGTCTCCGGCAGCTCCTCGGTCGGGTACTCGTTCAGCTTGCGGCGGCGCCACGCGCTGATGTGCAGGTTCGTCATGGTGCGACGCAGATAGCCGCCCACGGCCGCCTTGTCACTGATCCGGTCCCAGGCCCGGTACGTCGAGAACAGCGCGCTCTGCAGCAGGTCCTCGGCCTCGAACCGGTCTCCGGTCAGGTGGTAGGCGGTGGCGTACAGGGAGGCGCGGCGCTCCTGGACGTAGGCCGTGAACTCGGCCTCCGACAAGGACGTCCGACGCTGCTCCCCCGAGTCCTCCCTGTACGCGGCTCCCCCGTGGCCCCCCTCGGGCGTGGTCTGCCGTGCGTCAACCACCGTCATGAACCCGGTGTGCTGACGCCCGGTGCCGCGAGCGCACCCCCGCCCGCTCACGGCACCGGACTTCTCGTGACGCTCGGAAACCACTCGGCCCATGTCGTGCAGACGCGTGACAACCGCGCTTGAGTTGGTGCTGTGCAGCGTGTTCATCTCGCGCCCCCCGTCGTGGAGTACCGAATACTTCTGCGTCGTCTTCGCGGTCCTTCTTCGCGATGACCAAAAGCTTGCCGGGCCGAGTTCATGACGGTGTCCGTCGACTGTCACAGGCCTGTCACAGCGGCTCCCGCAGTGGGGAGTGGATGTGGAGAAAGCGCACTCGTCACCCCTGCGACGAGCCCTGGCCAAGGCCTCGTCAGGGACTCGCCGGGCCGTGTCCGGGGCTTCTTCACGCACCTGACGCGCACCTGACGCGCACACTCGGTCGAACTGAAGCCCCCTGATGGGCCAGAATGGCGCTCGTGCCTTCCCTGTTGCTGATCGAGGACGACGACGCCATCCGTACGGCCCTGGAGCTGTCTCTTACGCGCCAGGGGCATCGGGTTGCCACCGCTGCCACCGGAGAGGACGGTCTGAAGCTGCTGCGCGAGCAGCGGCCCGATCTGATCGTCCTCGACGTGATGCTGCCCGGCATCGACGGTTTCGAGGTGTGCCGCCGCATCCGGCGCACGGATCAACTGCCGATCATCCTGCTGACCGCGCGCAGTGACGACATCGACGTCGTGGTGGGCCTCGAGTCCGGTGCCGACGACTACGTCGTGAAGCCGGTGCAGGGACGCGTACTCGACGCACGGATCCGTGCGGTGCTGCGGCGCGGCGAGCGGGAGGCCAACGACGCCGCGACGTTCGGCTCGTTGGTGATCGACCGTGCCGCGATGACGGTGACGAAGAACGGCGAGGATCTGCAACTGACGCCCACCGAGCTGCGGCTGCTGCTCGAACTGAGCCGGCGGCCCGGACAGGCGCTGTCCCGGCAGCAGTTGCTGCGCCTCGTGTGGGAGCACGACTACCTCGGTGACTCGCGGCTCGTCGACGCGTGTGTGCAGCGGCTGCGCGCGAAGGTCGAGGACGTGCCGTCGTCGCCGACCCTGATCCGTACGGTGCGTGGTGTGGGCTACCGGCTGGACACGCCTCAGTGACGAAACCGCACGACAAGCTCCGGGGCGCCGCCGCCGCGAAGAAGACTCTGCTCGCCGGTCTGCGCTTCACCAGTCTGCGTCTGCGCCTGGTCGTCGTGTTCGCGCTCGTGGCCCTGACGGCCGCGGTGTCCGCGTCGGGGATCGCGTACTGGCTCAATCGTGAGGCCGTGCTGACGCGCACGCAGGACGCGGCGCTCAGCGACTTCAAGCAGGAGATGCAGAACCGGGCGGCGGCGCTGCCCGAGAAGCCCACGCAGGGCGAGTTGCAGCACGCGGCGAACCTGATGGCGGGCAGCAGCCAGCACTTCAGCGTGATGCTCATGGCGAAGGACGAGAACGGCGATCAGGTCGTGGGCAATTCGGACCTGGACGCCTTCACCGTCGCCGACGTGCCGAAGTCGCTGCGGGCGGCGGTCACCAAGAAGCAGCCGATCGACGGCGGCAACAAGCATGCGTACCACCTGTACTGGCAGCGGATCACGCAGGACGACACCCCGTACCTGGTGGGCGGCGCCACGGTGGACGGCGGGCCGACCGGCTACATGCTCAAGTCGCTCGAGCCGGAGGCCAAGGACCTCAGCTCGCTCGCCTGGTCGCTCGGCATCGCCACCGCGCTCGCGCTCGTCGGTTCGGCGCTGCTCGCGCAGGCCGCCGCGACGACGGTGCTGAAACCGGTGCACCGCCTCGGCGTCGCGGCCCGGCGGCTCGGCGAGGGGAAGCTGGACACCCGGCTGCGCGTCTCCGGCACGGACGAGCTCGCGGAGCTGTCCCGTACGTTCAACAAGACGGCGGAGAACCTGGAGAAGAAGGTCGCGGACATGAGCGCCCGCGACGAGTCCTCACGCCGTTTCGTCGCCGACATGTCGCACGAGCTGCGCACTCCGCTGACCGCGATCACCGCGGTGACGGAGGTCCTGGAGGAGGAGCTCGACGCGGAGACCGGCTCGGTCGACCCGATGATCGAACCGGCCGTACGGCTCGTGGTCAGCGAGACCCGGCGCCTGAACGACCTCGTCGAGAACCTCATGGAGGTCACCCGCTTCGACGCGGGCAGCGCGAAGCTCGTCCTCGACGACGTCGACCTCGCCGACCAGATCACCGCCTGCATCGACGCCCGCGCCTGGCTGGACGCCGTCGAGCTCGACGCCGAGCGCGGCATCACCGCCCGCCTCGACCCGCGCCGCCTCGACGTGATCCTCGCGAACCTGATCGGCAACGCGCTCAAGCACGGCGGATCCCCGGTGCGCGTCTCGGTGCGGGTGGAGCAGCACGCCGAGGGCTCGGAGGTCGTGATCGCCGTGCGCGACCACGGTCCGGGCATCCCCGAGGACGTCCTGCCGCACGTCTTCGACCGCTTCTACAAGGCGAGCGCCTCGCGGCCCCGCTCGGAGGGCAGCGGCCTCGGCCTCTCCATCGCCATGGAGAACGCCCGCATCCACGGGGGCCGGATCAGCGCGGCCAACTCCCCCGAAGGGGGTGCCGTGTTCACGCTGCACCTGCCGCGTGACGCGGGTCCTCTCGCGTCCGCGGCGGAAGAAGAAGGGGACACCAAGGACGAGCACGAAGGCGGTGCCGGCAAGTGAGACGGAACGCACGCCTGTTGGGCCTCCTCGGCCTCGCCTCGATCCTGCTCGCCGGCTGCGGGATCCGGCCCACCGAGGTGCCGACCGAGTTCGGCGCCGCGCCCACCCGCGTGGGCTGCTCCCTGTCGGGCTCGGACGAACTGGGGGCGAGCGCCGGCGTCGAGTTCCCCGTCCAGGTCTATCTGGTCTGTACGTCGCAGCTGGTCACGGTCGACCGGACGATCACGCTGGAGCGCGGCCAGTCCTCCGACCGGGTCGCGGTCGCCCGCGAGCTCCTGGCGCAGCTGGCGGCGGCCCCCGAGGGCGACGAGAAGTCGGCGGGCTACACGACGGAGGTCCGCTCCGGCCTCCGGGTCTCGGGGCCGCACTCGGGCGACCCCGCGGACGCGCTGCGCCTCAGCACCTCGCCGGACGACCTGTCGCCGTACGCCCTGGCCCAGATCGTCTGCACCTTCGCCAACAGCGAGGCCACGGCGGAGGACGAGGAGCACGTGGTCCTCGGCGGCCCGGACGACGACCCGGTCCGCGACTACGCCTGCACGGACGCCCTGAAGGCCCGGCCGGGCCTGATCCCGGCCCCCACCAAGACGGCGGGCTGACGGCTCCGCCGCGACGCGGCGGAGAAGGACGCGGCGGGGAAACCGGTCACGGACCCGCGCGACCTCGGCGGAACCGATCCTCCGGTGCCCGGCGTCTAGGGGTGCGTGCAGCGCCATCGCTCGGGCGGCCACAGGGCCGCCGTCCATTTCCGTGCGGCAGGGATCGCCCTTCTCGCCGCGCATCTCCTCTTCGTTGCCTGGTTCACGCTGCGTCCCCTGGACGTCCCCTGGGTCAGCGCCGCGAACCTGCATCCCCTCGCCGGCATCCGCTCCGACCTCGCCCTCGGCTGGCGCGAGGCGACGCTGCGGATCGGCGAGGGGCTGGCCCTGCTCGCCCCGCTCGGTGTCCTGCTGCCCGTCGCGGGCGGCCGGCTGTACGTCTCGCTGTGGGGTTCGCTGGTGCGTACGGTCGCCGTCGCCGCGCTGATCTCGCTCGGCATCGAACTGCTGCAGACCGGGGTGCCGGGGCAGGTCGTGGACGTCGACTCGCTGCTCCTGAACACGGTGGGCGTCGCCGTCGCCCACCTCGCCGTGGTGCCCGCCCTGCGAGCCCGGCTCCGCCGCAGGGTCGAGGAGGGTCCCCTCCCCGCGCAGGAACCGGCTCAGGGTCCGACCCCGACGATTTCCAGGGTCGGCATCGCCCCGTGAGCTGACGTTTTACCGGGCTCGTCGCCGTACCGTCGAAGACGTAAGCACCACACACCGAAGACCTACGGTTCGCGAAGGAGCCCACCATGACCGCCCTTGCCCGCCCCACCAACGGACGGATGATCGGCGGAGTGTGCGCAGCGCTGGCACGGCGCTTCGGCACCTCCGCGGCCACGATGCGCGTGATCTTCCTGGTCTCGTGCCTGCTGCCGGGCCCGCAGTTCCTGCTCTACATCGCGCTGTGGATCCTGTTCCCGAGTGAGAACAAGGTCCGCCAGGCCTGGTGACGTCCGACGACGTCACGACGCACGACGAAGGGGCGCGCCCGCGGACTCGCGGGTGCGCCCCTTCGTCGTGTGCGCGGTGTGCGCAGGGTCAGCTGAGTCCGCCGACCGGCAGGCCGCCGAGCAGTCCGGAGACCGCGTCGCCGCTGTCGCCCGGCAGGGCGCCCCGGGCGGCCTGCTCGACGACGGGGGTGGCGGTGTTCAGCCCGTTGGCCACGGCGCTCTGTCCTGCAGCCAGCGACTCGGCGCCACCGGCGGGCAGCGTCGACGTCACGTCCTGGAGCGGGAGGGCGGAGGTCACGGATCCGACGGCGTCGGTCGCGTCGGGGGCGGCCGGGGCGGCGCTCGCGACGCCGGCACCGGCGGCTGCGAAGGCGGCTCCGAGAGCGGCGACACCGAGGGTCTTGGCAGCAGAGTGCTTCATTGTGAAATGCGTCCTCTTGACGATGACGGGGGAATGAGCGGTCCACGACCGTAAACATTCCTTCGCTGCGCCCGCAAACAGCGAACCGCCAGGAAAACGGCCGGGAACACCCGTTCCCCACTACGCCAACGCGCCGCCGAAAAACGCTATTCGGCGACAGAACCGCTGGTGGAAGCGGTCTGCGAGAACAGCCATTCGGATTTCAGCTCGGCGTAACCGGGCTTGATGACGTCATTGATCATTGCCAGTCGTTCATCGAAAGGAATGAATGCTGACTTCATCGCATTGACAGAAAACCACTGCATGTCATCGAGCGTGTAACCGAATGCGTCGACCAGGTGCTCGAACTCGCGGCTCATCGACGTACCGGACATCAGCCGGTTGTCGGTGTTGACGGTCGCCCGGAAGTGCAGCTTCCGCAGCAGGCCGATGGGGTGCTCGCCGTACGAACTGGCGGCGCCGGTCTGCAGGTTGGACGAGGGGCACATCTCCAGCGGGATCCGCTTGTCGCGCACGTACGAGGCGAGGCGGCCCAGCTGGACGCTGCCGTCGTCCGCCACCTTGATGTCGTCGATGATGCGCACGCCGTGGCCGAGCCGGTCCGCGCCGCACCACTGGAGGGCCTGCCAGATGGACGGCAGACCGAAGGCCTCGCCCGCGTGGATCGTGAAGTGGTTGTTCTCCCGCTTGAGGTACTCGAAGGCGTCGAGGTGGCGGGTGGGCGGGAAGCCGGCCTCGGCGCCCGCGATGTCGAAGCCGACGACGCCCAGGTCCCGGTAGCCGTTGGCCAGTTCGGCGATCTCCAGGGCGCGGGCCGCGTGCCGCATCGCGGTGAGCAGGGCGCCGACGCGGATGCGGTGCCCCGCCTCCCTCGCGCGCCGCTCGCCCTCCCTGAAGCCGTCGTTGACCGCCTCGACGACCTCTTCGAGGGTGAGCCCCTGCTCAAGGTGCTGCTCGGGGGCGTACCGGATCTCGGCGTAGACGACGCCGTCCTCGGCGAGGTCCTCCGCGCATTCGGCGGCGACCCGGAACAGGGCCTCGCGCGTCTGCATGACGGCGCAGGTGTGACTGAACGTCTCCAAGTACCGCTCGAGGGACCCGGAGTCGGCCGCCTCCCTGAACCAGACGCCGAGCTTGTCGGGGTCGGTCTCCGGAAGGTTCTCGTACCCCTGCTCGCGCGCCAGGTCGACGATCGTGCCGGGCCGCAGCCCGCCGTCGAGGTGGTCGTGCAGGAGCACCTTGGGTGCGCGGCGGATCTGCTCGCCGGTCGGCACCCGGGGGCTGTTGGGGTTCGCGGTGATCGGGCTCGTCATTTCCGCACTCTAACGCCTACGCGCGTAGATCGCTGC
This sequence comes from Streptomyces sp. EDA2-14, assembly GCF_054963755.1. Lineage (NCBI taxonomy): Bacteria > Bacillati > Actinomycetota > Actinomycetes > Kitasatosporales > Streptomycetaceae > Streptomyces > Streptomyces sp. EDA2-14. The sequence continues at coordinate 630,081 of NZ_JBUEGE010000002.1, read as the reverse complement.
GGTTCGTTGTGTGTTCGTTGCGCGGAACGGTGCGGTACGTGCGGTACGTCCCCGGTCATGATCCCGTCGATACGCAACAGTGACCCGTCTGCGGGACCGCACGTCAGGGCTTCTGACACTGTGCTGTCATGCAGCAGCGAGCGACGCAGGGCCGCGAGGCGCGGCTTGCCAGGGCGGCCGGGCCGGTGCCGGGGGCGGTGGGCGGCGTGGTGCTGCTGCTCCCCGCGGGCGAGGAGACCTCGGCCCGCAGACCTTCCCCCATGGACCGGCTCGCGCTGCGCCCCCTCGCGCGCCGCCTCACGCGCGAGGGGCGGAACGCGGGCCTGGTCGCGCACGTCGTGCAGTACCGGTGCCGCGGCTGGAACGGGACGCAGGCCGAGCTGGCGCGGGACACCCGGTGGGCCGCCGACGAGGTCGTGCGCCGCTACGGCGACGTACCGATCTGCCTCGCGGGCCTCGACATGGGCGGCCGGGCGGCCCTGCACGTGGCCGACCACGAGGCCGTCACCTCCGTGCTGGCGCTTGCCCCCTGGCTGCCGGAGGACGACGTGGCCGCACCCCTCGAACCGGTGAAGCAGCTCGCGGGCCGCCAGGTCCTCATCGTGCACGGCACCGACGACCGGCGCACGGACCCGGAGTTGTCGTTCCGGCTCGCGGGCCGCGCCAAGAAGACGAACCGCGACGTGTGCCGCTTCGAGGTGCACTCGGACGGCCACGGACTGACCCAGCACCGCTTCGAAGTGGCCTCCCTGGCGGTGGACTTCGCGCTGGGCACGCTGTTCGGACGCCCGTTCGCGCGCCCGCTCCAGGACGCGCTGGCGGCGCCGCCGCCGCTGGGCCTGCGGATGCCACTGGCGGCCGGGTTCGGGCGCACGCTCTGAGGGGTGGGCGCCGCCTCCGGCCTGTGCGCCCGGACCGGGGTTGCGGTCGCGGGGCGCTGCCCCGGACCCCGCCGCTCAAGCGCCGCCGGGGCTTGAATCGGCCGCCTCGGCGCTTGATGCGTGCTCCGGGAGGAGTCTGCCCCGGCGGGAGAGCAGGAATCGTTTGAAGGCCGCTACGGGAGGTGTGTCCGGGTGGCCCTCCAGCCACGCCACGCCGATCTCCCGCACGGCCCGCTGCCCCGTCACCGCCAGCTCCACGACGCCCGGACGCGGCACGGTCGGCGGCGGCAGGAGCGCGACGCCGAGCCCCGCCGCGACGAAGCCCCGCAGCGTCTCCGCCTCCTCGCCCTCGAACGCGATCCGGGGCCTGAACCCGGCCTCCGCGCACAGGTCGTCGCAGATGCGGCGCAGACCGTAGCCCGGTTCGAGGGTGACGAAGGTTTCCTCGGCCGCCTCCGCGAGCCGGATGCGCTTGCGGGCGGCGAGGCGGTGGTGCTCCGGGACGACGAGGCGCAGCCGCTGCTCGTCGAGGCGGCGGGCGACGAGGCCGGGCGCGTCGGGGACGGGCGAGGTGAGGCACAGGTCGAGCTCGCCCGCGCGCAGCCGCTCCAGCATCGCCTCTCCGTAGTTCTGCACGAGGCTGAAGCGGATGCGGGGGTGCTCGGCGCGGAAGGCGCGGATCAGGCCGGGCACCGTCTCCGTACCCATGGTGTGCAGGAAGCCGAAGGCGACCTTGCCGGACTCGGGGTCGGCGTCGGCGCGCACCGATTCGGCCGCCTTCTCGATCTCGCCGAGCGCGCGCTCCACCGAGCCGAGGAACGTACGGCCGGCCGGGGTCAGCGAGACCGTGCGGCCGTGCCGGGCGAACAGGTCGACACCCAGGTCTCGTTCGAGGCGGACCATGGCGCGGGAGAGCGTGGACTGCGGCACGTTCATCTCCTGCGCCGCGCGCGTGACGTGCTCGGTGCGGGCGACCCCGGCGAAGTGGGCGAGGCGCGGGGCGAGGAGCCGCACGATCTCGTCGCCGGACAGCTGTTCCCGCATGTCTGCTGCGTCACTACCGCGTGACAGCGAAGGACGTGACCTCTGCTGATGCTCCATGGGAACGATTATGGGCTGTCCATGCATTGGACGCATGAATCCAGGTGAGCCTACGTTGCTGGGCATGTCACCTGCCAGTAGCCAGGCGACCGCCTCCACCGACGCGGTCGCCGATTCCCAGCCCACCGCCGACACCCGGCTGGCGCCCGGCGGCCCCGGCTACCGCCGCATGAGCTTCGCCCTGTTCCTCGCCGGAGTCGCCACCTTCGCGCTCCTCTACTCGACGCAGGCCCTGCTCCCCCTCATCTCCAGCGACTACGCGGCGAGCGCGAGCTCGGCCGCCTGGACGGTGTCCGCCGCGACCTTCGCGCTCGCGGTGTGCGTGCTGCCGCTGAGCGCGCTGTCCGAGCGGTTCGGGCGCCGCACGGTGATGACCGTCTCGCTGACGGTCGCCGTCGCGGTGGGTCTCCTGGTTCCCTTCGCACCGAACCTCGGCGTGCTGATCACGCTGCGCGCGCTGCAGGGCGCAGCCCTCGCCGGGCTGCCCGCGTCCGCGATGGCGTACCTCGCGGAGGAGGTCCGGCCGAAGGCGCTGGTCTCGGCCATCGGGCTGTTCGTCGCCGGAAACTCCATCGGCGGCATGAGCGGCCGGATCATCGGCGGCTGGCTCGCGCAGGCCTGGGGCTGGCGGGTGGCCGTCGGGGTCATCGGGGTGATCGCGGTGGCGTGCGCCGTCGCGTTCCGGATGCTGCTGCCGACGCCGCGCCACTTCACGCCGGGCTCGCTGCGCCCGCGCGCCCTCGCCGCCACGGTGGGCAGCCACCTCGCGAACCCGCTGCTGCGCCGCCTGTACGTGATCGGCGCGCTGTTCATGATGGTGTTCGGCGGGGTCTACACGGTGATCGGCTACCGGCTGTCCGCCGCGCCCTTCTCCCTCCCGCAGGGCATCGTCGGCTCGATCTTCATCGTCTACCTGGTGGGCACCGTCTCCTCGGCCGCCGCGGGGCGCCTCGTCACACGGCTCGGCCGGCGCGGCACGCTGTACCTGGCGGCGGGCACGACGATGGCGGGGCTGCTGCTGGCCCTCGTCCCGAACATCGCCTTGGTGCTGCTCGGACTCGTGCTGATCACCGCGGGCTTCTTCGCCGGGCACGCGACGGCCTCGTCGTCCGTCAGCCACACGGCCACGCACGGCAGGGCGCAGGCCTCCGCGCTCTACCAGTCGATGTACTACATCGGCTCCAGCGTCGGCTCGGCCGTCGGCGCCGTCGCCTTCCACGCGGCGGGCTGGTCGGGGACGGTGGGTCTCGGCTTCCTCGCGGTGCTCGGCGTCGTGGCGATCACCGTGTGGGGGACGTACGCGGCGCGGACCGCGCGGCACCGGACGGCCGGCGGCACGGTCGCGGCGCACTGACACCCCTCGTGACGGCCCGCGCACGCGCGGCGCACTGAACGACTGCCTCTGCTGTTACCACATCGGCCTCCCGACCTGGGCATTTTCCCGGTCCGGAGGCCGTTGTCAGTGGGCTGCGGTAGCTTTCCTCGTGCTGGAACTCACAGCGGCGATGGGGGCGTTGGACATGAGTGACACCGCGACGAAGGCCGGGCTCGACGATCTGGAGAAGCACCGGGTCGAGCTGACGGGGTACTGCTATCGGATGCTGGGCTCGGCGTTCGAGGCCGAGGACGCCGTGCAGGACACGATGGTGCGGGCCTGGCGCAGCTTCGACAAGTTCGAGGGCCGCTCCTCCTTGCGCTCCTGGCTCTACCGCATCGCGACGAACGTGTGCCTGGACTCGCTGAACGCGGGGAACAGGCGGGCCCGGCCGATGGATCTGACGGCGGCGGCGCCGCTCGCCCGGGCCGCGCTGAATCCGCGCCCCGACAATGTGTGGCTGGAGCCCGTCCCGGACGCGCGCGTGCTGCCGACGGTGCACGATCCGGCGGAGGCGGCCGTGGCGCGGGAGTCGGTGCGGCTCGCGTTCGTCGCGGCGCTCCAGAAGCTGCCGCCGAAGCAGCGGGCGGTGCTGATCCTGCGGGAGGTCCTGGCCTGGCGGGCGCAGGAGGTCGCGGACCTGCTCGACACCTCGGTGGCGTCGGTGAACAGCGCGCTGCAGCGGGCCCGGGCGACGCTCGCGGAGGCACCGCCCGCGGACTCCGCGACCGCCGACCCGCTCGACGAGGAGCAGCAGAAGCTCCTGGAGCGCTACATAGCGGCGTTCGAGGGCTACGACATGAAGGCGCTGACCGAGCTGCTCGCCGAGGACGCCATCATGACGATGCCGCCGTTCGACCTGTGGCTTCGCGGCCCCGAGGACATCACGGGCTTCATGACCACGATCGGCGCGTCCTGCGCGGGTTCGCGGCTGCTGCCGGTGGTGTCGAACGGGACGCCGGCCTTCGCCCACTACAAGCCGGATCCGGACAAGGGAGGCTTCGCGCCCTGGGCGATCCAGGTCATCGAGTTCTCAGCCGGGAGGATCGCGGGGTACCACTGCTTCCTCGACACCCAGCGCTGGTTCCCGCTGTTCGGCGTCCCCGACCACCTCGACGCCTGAGTCCTGGCCGGCCGTCGCTGACAGCACGTCGGTCAGACCGGCGAGTTCGAGGAGCACGGCGAGTCCCGCGGGCGGGTCGCGGAGCACCATCCGTGATCCGGCGCGGCGGGCGGCGAGGTGCATCCGGGCGAGCGCGTCGAGGGTCGTGAGATCGGCGGTGGTCACGCCGGAGACGTCGCAGATCACGGTCTGCGCGTCGGCCAGCGCGGCGTTGAAGCGCTCGTTCAGGCGGGGTGCGTCGCCGGAGCGGATGGGCCCGGCGAGCACCACGACGGGAGAGGACTGGGGAGAAGGGGAGGAAGCAGCCACGTACGAATGACCGTGCGGCTGCGCGGAATTCATCGGTCACGCCCCCGCATGGATGCGTGGGTTGGATCACGTTGATTCGAATAGTGGATCAACGTTGACCGTCGATCCGTCCACGACGGAGTCTTGACGGGTGCAGGGGGTACTCAACGGTTTCGCGGTCATCGCGATCGTCATCGCGGTTGGCTACGTCATCGGACGGCGCGGCTATCTGGGTGCCAACGGCCGTGAGGTCCTGAACAAGCTGGCGTTCCATGTGGCGTCGCCCGCGCTCCTGTTCACCATGCTGGCCAAGGCGGACCTGGCCGTGATCCTGTCGCCGAGCCTGCTGGTCACGGCGCTCTCCACGGCGGTGGTGGCCGGGATCTTCATCGCGGTGGGCGTCCTGCGCGGCTGGGGTACGGGCCGCACCACGATCGGCGCGCTGTGCTCGTCGCTGGTGAACTCCGGGAACCTGGGCATCCCCATCGCGGTGTACGTCCTCGGTGACGCCTCGCTGGTCGCCCCGGTCCTCCTCTTCCAGCAGCTCGTCGTGACGCCGGTGGCGCTGACGGTGCTCGACCTGTCGGAGGCCGCGTCGGGCACGGAGCGGCTGACGTGGGGCCAGCGGCTGCTCACGCCGTTCCGGAACCCGGTCGCGATCGGTTCGCTCTCGGGGGTGCTGGTGTCGGCCACGGGGATCACGGTCCCCGGCCCGATCTTCGACCCGCTGGAGCTCATCGCGAACATGTCCGTGCCGGGGATCCTGATCGCGTTCGGCATCTCGCTGTGCGGGAGTTCCTGGCCGGGCGGCCGGGGCGCGGACCGGGTGCCGGTGCTGCTGTCGACGGCCCTGAAGGCGGTGGGTCAGCCGGTGGTGGCGTGGGCGCTGGCCTCGTTCGTCTTCGGCCTGCACGGGGCGCGGCTGCTCGACGTCGTGGTGACGTCGGCCCTCCCGGCGGCCCAGAACATCTTCACGTACGCGAGCCGCTACCGGGTGGGCGAGCGCCTGGCGCGGGAGTCGATCCTGCTGTCGACGATGGCGTCGGTACCGGCGCTGGTGGTGGTGGCGGCGCTGCTGGGGTGACCCGCGCGGCTGCCGGGCCGCGGGTCACCCCGACGGCAGCCGTCAGCCGATCCGCTCCAGCACGATGGGGCGCGCCGTGAAGTCCGTACCGGCGGGCGCGATGTCGTACGCCCCCTCCACCGCTTCGAGCGCGTACGGGAAGCGCTCGGGGGTGTCCGTGTGGAGGGTCATGAGGGCCTGGCCCGCGAAGACCGAGTCGCCGGGCTTGGCGTGCAGTTCGACGCCCGCCGCCGCCTGCACCGGGTCCTCCTTGCGGGAGCGGCCCGCGCCGAGGCGCCAGGCGGCGAGGCCGACACCCATCGCGTCGAGGCGGGTGAGCACGCCGGACTCGGCCGCCGTCACCACGTGCGTCTCGCGGGCCGTGGGCAGCGCCGCGTCCGGGTCGCCGCCCTGCGCCGCGATCATCCGCCGCCACGCGTCCATCGCGCGGCCGTCGGCGAGTGCCTTCGCCGGGTCGGCGTCCTTCAGGCCCGCCGCGTCGAGCATCTCGCGGGCGAGGGCGAGGGTCAGTTCCACGACGTCGTCGGGGCCGCCGCCCGCCAACACCTCGACGGATTCCCGGACTTCGAGCGCGTTGCCCGCGGTCAGGCCCAGCGGGGTGTTCATGTCGGTGACGAGGGCGACCGTCGGCAGCCCGTGGTCCGCGCCCAACCCGACCATGGTGCGGGCCAGTTCGCGGGCCGGCCCGATCTCCTTCATGAAGGCACCGGAGCCGACCTTCACGTCGAGGACCAGCGAGCCGGTGCCCTCCGCGATCTTCTTCGACATGATCGAGGACGCGATCAGCGGGATGCACTCGACCGTGGCCGTGACGTCGCGCAGCGCGTAGAGCTTCTTGTCGGCGGGGGCGAGGCCGCTGCCGGGCGCGCAGACGACCGCGCCGACGTCCTCCAGGGTGCGCATCATCTCGTCGTTGGTGATGTCCGCGCGCCAGCCGGGGATCGCCTCCAGCTTGTCGAGCGTGCCGCCGGTGTGGCCGAGGCCGCGCCCCGACAGCTGCGGCACGGCGGCCCCGCAGGCCGCGACGAGGGGCGCGAGCGGCAGCGTGATCTTGTCGCCGACGCCGCCCGTGGAGTGCTTGTCGGCGGCGGGCCGCGCGAGGACCGAAAAGTCCATCCGCTCCCCGGAGTTGATCATCGCGGCGGTCCACCGGGCGATCTCCGCGCGGTCCATCCCGTTCAGGAAGATCGCCATGGCGAGGGCCGACATCTGCTCGTCGGCGACCTCGCCCCGCGTGTACGCGTCGACGACCCAGTCGATCTGCGCGTCGGAGAGCCGCCCGCGGTCCCGCTTCGTACGGATGACGGAGATGACGTCCATGGCAAATCCTCCAACGGTTCAGCACAGCGTGTCGCACACCGGCACGCTCCACGGGCTCGGCGGCGACTCTACGCGCATAGACGCCTCGCGTGAAGTGCCCGGCCCGCCCCTCCCCCGTACGGTGGGATCCCACCCCGTGAACGACAGGAGACCGTGGTGTCCGAGACCACGCCGACGGCGACCGCGCAGACGGTGCGCGAGCTGCTCGACGAGTTGGCCGGGCTCGAGGATCCGAAGGCCCGTGCCGTCAACGAGAGGCACGGCGACGACCACGGTGTGAACCTGAGCAGGCTGCGCGCCGTCGCCAAGCGCCTGGGGACCCGGCAGGACCTCGCCGTCGGGCTCTGGGCGAGCGGCGACACGGCGGCCCGGCTGCTCGCCCTCCTCGTCTGCCGCCCGAAGGCGTTCGACGAGGGCGGGCTGGACGCCATGCTGCGCGAGGCCCGCGCCCCGAAGGTGCGGGACTGGCTGATCAGCTATGTGGTGAGGAAGAGCCCGCACGCCGAGGCGCTGCGCGTGGCCTGGCTCGACGACGAGGATCCGGTGGCCGCCGCCGCGGGCTGGGCGCTGACGGCGGACCGCGTGACGAAGAAGCCGGCCGGACTCGACCTTCCCGCCCTGCTCGACGTGATCGAGGCGGAGATGGGCGACGCTCCGGAGCGCCCGCAGTGGGCGATGAACACCTGCCTCGCCCAGATCGGCATCGCCCACCCCGCGCACCGCGCCCGCGCCGTCGCGATCGGCGAGCGCCTCGGCGTCCTCAAGGACTACCCGACGTCGCCCGGGTGCACGTCCCCGTACGCCCCGACGTGGATCGCGGAGATCGTGCGGCGGCAGGACGGGAAGCGGCGGGCCTGAGCGCCGGTGCTCATCTGGCCAGGTCCGCCTCCTCGTCGATGCGGGTCAGCTTGACCGGGTTGCGGACCACGTAGATGTGCGTGATCCGGTCGTCCTCCACCACCACGCTCACCGCCGCCGGTTCGCCGTCGAACTCGACGCGCGCCGCGGGGGACGCGTTGAACCACACCGGGATCGCCGCCAGTTCGGCCACCTTGGTCCGCGCCGTCGCGAGCAGTTTCGCCACGACGTCGACGCCGTGCAGCGGAAGCAGCGCCGCGGCCACGTGCCCGCCGCCGTCGGCGATCATCACCACGTCCGGGGCCATGACCTCCATCAGGCCCTGGAGGTCGCCCGTGCGCAGGGACGCCAGGAACCGCTCCACCACCGCCTGCTGTTCCGCGCGTGCCACCCGCACGCGCGGCTGCCGCGCCGCCACGTGGTCGCGGGCCCGCCGCGCGATCTGCCGCACGGTGGCCGCCGATCTGCCGACGGCCTCGGCGATCTCCCCGTACGGGACGTCGAAGACCTCGCGGAGGACGAAGACCGCGCGTTCCGTGGGCCCGAGGGTTTCCAGGACGGTGAGGAGCGCGAGGGAGACGCTCTCCGCAAGCTCCACGTCCTCCGCCACGTCGGGGCTGGTGAGGAGGGGTTCCGGGAGCCATTGGCCGACGTAGTCCTCGCGGCGGCGGGACAGCGTCCGCAGCCGGTTGAGGGACTGGCGGGTGACGATCCGGACGAGGTACGCGCGCGGGTCGCGCACCCCGGTCCGGTCCGCGTCGGCCCACCGCAGCCAGGACTCCTGCAGCACGTCCTCCGCGTCGGCCGCCGAGCCGAGCATCTCGTAGGCGACCGTGAAGAGCAGGCTGCGGTGGGTGACGAAGGGGTCCGTCCGCTCCTCCATCAGGCGCGCGCCGTCAGGGGGATCTCGCACGCCTCCGAGAAGCCCTGCGAGCTGATGCCGTGGGCCGTGTTGCCGCGCGTCGAGAAGTTGACGAAGGCGATGTACGTGGTGAGTTCGACCATCGCCGCCGGTCCGAGCCGGTCGAGCAGGCCCGCGTACAGCTCGTCGGTGACGGTCGGCGGGGTGCTGGTCATGGCCTCGGCGTACTCCATGACGTCCCGCTCCAGCGGGGTGAAGGCGTCGGAGTCGCGCCAGCGCGGGACCTGGCTCGCCTTCGTCAGGTCCAGCTTCTCGTTCCGCGCCTGGAAGTAGCCGACGTCGAGGCACCAGCTGCAGCCGACCTGCGCCGCGACCGCCATGTGCGCGAACGACTTGAGGCTCGCGTCGGCCGCGTCCCACTGGGCGACCTGACGGCCGAGGCCGAGGCCGTCCTGTGCGACCTTCGGGTTGTGCCAGAGCACTTCGGCGGGCTCCATGACCGCGCCGAGCTGGTCGACCATGCCCTGCTTGAGCTCGTCGGGGAGTTCCGCCTTCGCGATACGAAGCGCCATGGTGTGCGTCCTCTCGGGACCGTCGCCGGCCGGGCTCTTCCCGGCCGTTCGACATGAAGACACCGAAGGGCCCGCGCGTGTGACATCCACAGCGCGCGGGCCCCGGCCGGCTCCCGTCAGTTCAGGTGCTCGGGGCCGAACGCCTCGGGCAGCATCTCCCCCAGCGTCCGCACCCCCGCCCCGGTCTCCAGCAGCAGCTCCCGGCCCCCGAACTCGTACAGGAGCTGGCGGCAGCGGCCGCACGGCATCAGCAGTTCGCCCTTGCCGTCCACGCACGTGAAGTGGGTGAGGCGGCCGCCGCCGGTGGCGACGAGCTGCGAGACGAGTCCGCACTCGGCGCACAGGCCGAGGCCGTAACTGGCGTTCTCGACGTTGCAGCCGGTGACGGTGCGACCGTCGTCGACGCGGGCGGCCGCGCCGACCGGGAAGCCGGAGTACGGGGCGTAGGCCTGCGCCATCGCCTCGCGCGCCGCCTTCCTCAGGTCCTCCCAGTCAACGCTCACGCGCCCTGGCCCTTCCGGTACGGCTGGCCGTTCGCCCTCGGCATCCGCAGGCGCTGGGCCGAGAAGGAGAGGACCAGCAGCGTGGCGATGTACGGGACAGCGGTGACGAGCTGCTGCGGGACATCGTCGGTGGTCGCGTACCAGACTGCCGCACCGGCGGCGGCCACGGCGCAGACGACACCGGCGACGTACTTCTTCTTGACCAGCGTCCAGATCGCGGCGATGACCAGGAGCATGGCCACGAGGAGGAGCAGCGCGTGGACGTTCTCCGTGCCGCCGCGCAGCCGGAGGCTGTCGGTGTAGCCGAACAGGCCCGCGCCGAGGGCGAGTCCGCCCGGCATCCAGTTGCCGAAGATCATCGCGGCGAGGCCGATGTAGCCCTTTCCGGCCGTCTGCCCCTCCAGGTAGAAGGGGTTCGCGACGATCGACAGGAACGCGCCGCCGAGGCCCGCGAGGCCTCCCGAGACGATGACCGCCAGGTACTTGTACTTGATCACGTTCACGCCGAGGGACTCGGCCGCGACCGGGTTCTCGCCGCAGGAGCGCAGGCGCAGTCCGAACGAGGTGCGCCACAGCACCCACCACGTGAACGGGATCAGGGCGACCGCGACGATCGTCAGCGGCGACAGGTCCGTGACCAGTCCGCCGAGCAGGCCCGCGATGTCCGAGACCAGGAACCAGTGCTGTTCGTTCAGGGTCGTCAGCCAGTCGGACAGGCCGGGGACGGAGAACGTGCCGAGCGAGTCGACCGGCGGGGACTGCTTCGTCGTGCCGCCCTCGACGCCCTCGAACGTGAAGTTGGAGAGGTAGCGGGTGGCGCCGAGCGCGAGGATGTTGATGGCCACACCGGACACGATGTGGTTCACGTTGAAGGTGACCGTGACGACCGCGTGCAGCAGTCCGCCGAGCGCGCCGCCGATGATGCCGGCGCAGACGCCGACCCACGGGCCCCACTGGTAACCGGCCCAGGCGCCGAACCACGTGCCGAGGATCAGCATGCCTTCAAGGCCGATGTTGACCACGCCCGCGCGCTCGGACCACAGACCGCCGAGGCCCGCGAGGCCGATGGGCACGGCGAGTTGGAGGGCCGTGGCCATCTGGCTGACGTTGGTGATGCCGTCGGCGCCCGTGATCAGGCGGACCACGGAGGTCAGGACGAGCACGCCCGCGATGGCGATCATCAGGACCGGCAGCGAGAGCTTTCGGCGGCCGCCGGGTGCGGGCTGCGACGCGGCCTTCTTGTCGACGAGAACCGTACTCATCGGGCAGCCACCTCCTTCTCCGTGTCGTTGCTGTGGTTGTTCTCGGCCGCCGCGACCGCGAGTTCGATGCCGACCCTGCGCTGCTGGCGGCGCTGGCCCCAGACGCGGACGGCCTCGTAGGAGACCACCACGGCGATCGTGATGATGCCCTGCATGATCACCGCGATCTCCTTGTCGTAGCCCTGCAGGTCGAGTTCCTGCGAGGCCTTCTCCAGCCAGGAGATGAGGAGCGCGGCGAAGGCGATGCCGACCGGCGAGTTCCGGCCGAGCAGGGCGATGGTGATGCCCTGGAAGCCGATCGTCGTCGGGAAGGTGAGCGAGTACGTGTGCGTGTCGCCGAGCAGCAGCGGCAGACCGGCCAGGCCCGCGAGTCCGCCGGAGACCAGCATCGCGGTGAGGACCATGCGCTTGGCGTCCACACCCGAGGCGGCGGCGGCCGACTCGGAGGCGCCCGTCGCGCGCAGGTCGAAGCCGAAGCGGGTGCGGCCCAGGACGAACCAGTACGCGACACCGAGCAGCGCGGCGATGACCACGAAGCCGTAGATCTCGCCCGCGGCCCCCATGTTGATGCCGGGGAACCAGCCGGACTCGTGCATCACGCCGGTCGTCTTGTTGTTGCCGACCTGCACGCCGAAGACGCTGGGCAGGTAGAGGTAGCCGATGACGCTGGACGCGATGGAGTTCAGCATGATCGTCGCGACGACCTCGCTGACGCCGCGCGTCACCTTCAACAGGCCCGCGATGCCCGCCCACATGGCGCCCGTGAGCATGGCGACGAGGATCAGCAGCGGCACCTGGACGATGCCGGGCAGCGCCACCTTCGCGCCGACGATCGCGGCGACCACGGCGGCGAGCCGGTACTGGCCGTCCACACCGATGTTGAAGAGGTTCATGCGGAAGCCGATGGCGACCGCGAGCGCGGCGAGGTAGTACATGCCGGCCTGGTTGATGATCAGGACCTGCACGTCCGAGAACGTCGCCTGCTCGAACATGATGCTGTACGGCTCGATCGGCGACTTGCCCGAGGCGAGCAGCACCACCGAGGTGAGGACGACGGCGGTGACGAGGGCGATGACCGGGCCCGCCACGCCGAGGAGCAGCCGCTCCTTGTCGAACTTCTTCGTCGAGCTCATGGCCATCAGGACTCGTCCTCCGGCTGCCGGGCCGCCGGAATGTCGGCGCCTTCTTCGTCTACGTGTTCCAGGTGTCCCGAGGCCGCGCCGGTCATGGCCGAACCCAGCTCCTCGGGCGTGATCGTGGCCGGGTCGGCGTCGGCGACGAGCCGCCCCCGGTACATCACGCGCAGGGTGTCGGACAGGCCGATCAGCTCGTCCAGGTCGGCGGAGATCAGCAGCACGGCGAGGCCCTCGCGCCGGGCCTCGCGGATCTGGTCCCAGATCTGGGCCTGCGCGCCGACGTCCACGCCGCGCGTCGGGTGGGCGGCGATGAGGAAGCGCGGCTTGTGGCTCATCTCGCGGCCGACGATGAGCTTCTGCTGGTTGCCGCCGGACAGGGACGCCGCGGTGACGTCGATGCCGGGGGTGCGGACGTCGTACTCCTGCACGATGCGGCGGGTGTCCGCCTGCGCCGCCTTGATGTCGATGAGCACGCCGCGCGCGTTCGGCTTCTCGGTGACGTGGCCGAGGATCCGGTTCTCCCACAGCGGCGATTCGAGGAGCAGCCCGTGCCGGTGGCGGTCCTCGGGGATGTAGCCGATGCCCTGCTCGCGGCGTCTGCGGGTGGCCCAGGAGGTGATCTCCTCACCGTCCAGCGCGATGGTCCCGGAGTCGGCGTGCTTGAGGCCGATGAGCGCGTCGATCAGCTCGGTCTGCCCGTTGCCCTCGACGCCCGCGAGGCCCAGGACCTCGCCCGCGTGGATGGTGAACGAGATGTCGTCGAGCAGCGGGCGGCCGCCCTCGGCGTCGAGCCGCAGCCCGCTCACCTCGATGACGGGGCGGTCGGTGACGGTCGACTCGGCGGTCTCCGGCGTGGGGAGTTCGGAGCCGACCATCAGCTCGGCGAGCTGCTTCGGCGTGGTCTCGGCGGGGACGGCGGTGCCGACCGTCGTGCCGCGCCGGATGACGGTGATCTCGTCGGCCACGGAGAGGACTTCGCCGAGCTTGTGCGAGATGAAGATGACGGACAGGCCCTCGGCCTTGAGTTCGCGCAGGTTGTCGAAGAGCGCGTCGACCTCCTGCGGCACGAGCACGGCGGTCGGCTCGTCGAGGATCAGCGTGGTGGCGCCCCGGTAGAGGACCTTGAGGATCTCCACGCGCTGCCGGTCGGCGACGCCCAGGTCCTCGACGCGGACGTCGGGCCGGACGTTCAGGTGGTACCGCTCGGATATCTCGACGATCTTGCGGCGGGCCCGCGCCCCGATCCCGTACAGCTTCTCGCTGCCGAGCACCACGTTCTCGAGGACCGTGAGGTTGTCGGCGAGCATGAAGTGCTGGTGCACCATGCCGATGCCGCGCGCGATGGCGTCGGCGGGCGAGGAGTACGTGACGGTGGTCCCGTCGATGGCGATGGTGCCCTCGTCCGGCTTCTGCATGCCGTAGAGGATCTTCATCAGGGTCGACTTGCCCGCACCGTTCTCCCCGACGAGGGCGTGCACGGTGCCCTTGTGGACGGTGAGGTGGATGTCGTGGTTGGCGACGACGCCGGGGAAGCGTTTGGTGATGCCGGCCAGTTCGACGGCCGGCGGGCTGCTTGACGCGTTGATGGCGCACTCTCCTGGAGAAGGAAGGGGGCCGGGCGCCTTCACTGCGCTGGAGCCCCTACGGCTGCGAACGGGGCGCGGTGGGAGCCCCGGTGCTCACGGACCTGCCGTGAGCACAGACTCCCCGCGCCCCGTTCCGCACTCATGTCGCCGCTATTACGGCTTGCTCTGAACCTTGATCTTGCCGCTGGTGATGCCCGACTCCGCGGTCTTCAGCGCCTTCTGGATCTCCTTGTCGCCGGAGAACTTCGGGTTCGAGTCCGCGAGGCCGACCTCGCCCGACTTCAGGTCACCGGTGACGATGCCCGTCTCGGGCTTGCCATCCTGAACCGACTTGGCGAGGTTGTACACGGCCTCCGACACGTTCTTCGTCGCCGAGGTCAGGATGCTGGCCTTGTACTTGGCGAGCGCCTTCTGCTCGTACTGGTCGGAGTCCACGCCGATCGCCCAGACCTTCTTGGCGGCGGCGGCCTGGATCACGCCCTGACCGGAGAGGCCGGCCGCGTGGTAGACGACGTCGGCGCCCTTCTCGATCTGCGCGGACGCGGCGGTCTTGCCCTTGTCGGGGCTGGAGAAGCCACCCTCGTCGGCGGTCTCGGTCAGGTACTGCTTGACGACCTTGACCTTCGGGTCGGTGTCCTTCACGCCCTGCGTGAAGCCGGCCTCGAACTTGTGGATGAGGGGGACGTCGACACCGCCGACGAAGCCGACCGTGTCGGTCTTGGTGGCCTTCGCGGCGGCGACACCGGCGAGGTAGGAGGCCTCCTGCTCGCTGAAGACGAGGTCGGCGACGTTCTTCGCCTGGACCGTGGAGTCGTCGACGATGCCGAAGGTGGTGTTCGGGTACTTCGCGGCGGCGGCCTTCACGGCGGGCGCGTAGGCGTAGCCGATGCCGACGACCGGGTTGTAGCCCGCCTTGGCGAGGGAGACCAGGCGCGCGGTCTTGTCCGCGTCGGTCTCGCCGTCGGTCGGCTCCTGGTCCTCGCCCTTGTAGCCGAACTCCTTCTGGGCCTTGACCATGCCGGCGTACGCGGCGTCGTTGAACGACTGGTCGCCGCGGCCGCCGACGTCGTAGGAGATGGCGATGCCGGTGGACTTGTCGCCGTTCTTGTCCTTGGCGGCTTCGCTGGAGGTGCCGCCGCAGGCGGTGAGGGACGCGGCGAGGGCGACGGTCGCAGTGCCTGCGAGCGCGATGCGGGAAACCCGGCGCATGGAATGAGCTCCTAGAGGTACAGAGGTACGTACGAGCACCGACGACGGACCGGACGGCGCTGGCTTCGCCGCAGATTAACGCGCGTAGAACGCGCGTTGAACCCCCTCAGGAAGACCGTTATCGGTCCGTACTGCAACCGCGCCCCGGCTTCGTCGTGGAAGCCGGGGCGCGGTGCGTGCGTGGGGTGCGGTGGCGGTTACGGCTTCGTCGCCACCTTCACCTTGCCGTCGACGATGCCCTTCTTGGCCTTGTCCACCGCCGCGACCAGGCCGGGGATCTCCTTGAACTTCGGGTTGGTGTCGGTGATGCCGACGCCGCCCGCCTTCAGGTCGAACCGGGTCACACCGGACAGCGGCTTCTTGTCGTGCACCGACTTGGCCAGTTCGTAGACGGCGCGGCCGACGTCCTTCGTGGCGGACGTCAGGATGTAGTCCTTGTACTTGGCCAGCGGCTTCTGCTGGTACTGGTCGGAGTCGACGCCGATCGCGAACTTCTTCTTCGCGGCGGCGGCCTCGATCACGCCCTGCCCGGACAGGCCCGCCGCGTGGTAGATCACGTCGGCGCCCTTCTCCAGCTGGGCGGCGGCTGCGGTCTTGCCCTTGTCGGGGCTGGAGAAGCCGCCTTCCTGGGCCGTCTCGGTCAGGTACTGGGTCAGCACCTTGACCTTCGGGTCGGTGTCCTTCACGCCCTGCACGAAGCCGGCCTCGAACTTGTGGATGAGGGGGACGTCGACGCCGCCGACGTAGCCGACCGTGTTCGTCTTGGTGGCCTTGGCCGCCGCCACACCCGCGAGATACGAGCCCTGCTCCTCGCTGAAGACCAGGTCGGCGACGTTCTTCGCCTGGATCGTGGAGTCGTCGATGATGCCGAAGGTGGTCTTCGGGTACTTCGCGGCGGCGGCCTTCACGGCCGGTGCGTAGGCGAAGCCGACGCCGATGACCGGGTTGTAGCCCTTCTTCGCGAGCGAGCTGAGCCGCGCGATCTTGTCGGCGTCGCTCTCGCCGTCGCTGGGCTCCTGGTCG
This sequence comes from Streptomyces sp. EDA2-14, assembly GCF_054963755.1. Taxonomy (NCBI): domain Bacteria; kingdom Bacillati; phylum Actinomycetota; class Actinomycetes; order Kitasatosporales; family Streptomycetaceae; genus Streptomyces; species Streptomyces sp. EDA2-14. The sequence continues at coordinate 613,898 of NZ_JBUEGE010000002.1, read as the reverse complement.
TCGCTCTTGTATCCGAACTCCTGGTCGGCCTTGACCATGCCCTCGTACGCGGCGTCGTTGAACGACTGGTCGCCGCGGCCACCGACGTCGTAGGAGATGGCGAGCCCGAGGTTCTTGTCCTTGGCGTCGTCGCTCGCCTTGTCCGCGCTGGTGCCGCCGCAGGCGGTGGCGGCGAGGGCGAGACCGACGACGGCGACGGACAGCTGCGTGAGCCGGGACGTACGAGATGGGCGCATGGTGAAGTGCTCCTTCGTCAACACGCCGTGTGGGGCGCTGAGTTCGGCGGAGCGTAACGCGCGTAGCGTGGCGGGTCAGGGGGTTGGGCGGCGCCGTTATCTATTTGGTGCCGGGGGCGGTTACGTTGCGGTTAACCGGTCCTCGGTCACGGAGCTCCGCCCCGGACCCCGCTGCTCAATCGCCGCAGGGGCTTGAAAAATCAAGCCCCGCCGGCGATTGAGCCCCGGCCTTCAGGCGTCCAGGAGGGCCGCCGCCGTGAAGAGTTCGACGCCGACCGTGATCGAGGACTCGTCCACGTCGAAGTCGCCCTGGTGGAGGTCGCGGGAGGTGCGGTCGGCCGGGGGCTTGACGCCGAGGCGGGCCATCGCGCCGGGGACGTGCTCCAGGTACCAGGAGAAGTCCTCGCCGCCCAGGCTCTGCTGGGTGTCCTCCGCCGAGTCCGCCCCCCGACGGGACGTCATCGCGTCACGCAACAGCTCCGCGACCACCGGGTCGTTGACCACCGGGGGGACGCCCCGGATGTAGTTCACCACCGGCTTCGCCCGGTACAGGTCCGCGATCTCCTGGATGGCGCCGTGCACCAGGTCCGGCGCCTGGCGCCACGCGTCCAGGTCCAGGCAGCGCACCGTGCCGGACAGCTCCGCGTGCTGCGGGATCACGTTGCACGCGTGACCGGTCTCCAGGCGGCCCCACGTCACGGCGAGCCCGGAGCGGGCGTCGACGCGGCGGGCGACGAGCGCCGGGACCTCCGTGGCGACCTTCGCCGCCGCGGTGACCAGGTCCGTGGTCAGGTGCGGGCGCGCGGTGTGGCCGCCGGGGCCGTCGAGCGTGACCTCCAGGCGGTCGCACGCCGACGTGATGGGACCCGGCCGGATCCCGATGCGGCCCGCGTCGACCTTCGGGTCGCAGTGCACGCCGATGATGCTCCGTACGCCCTCCAGGACCCCGCAGTCGATCGCGTCGGGCGCGCCGCCGGGCAGCACCTCCTCCGCGGGCTGGAACAGCAGCCTTACGGGATGTGGCAGTTGACCCTTGCGGTGCAGGTCCGCCAGGACGAGACCCGCCCCGAGCACGACCGTGGTGTGCACGTCGTGCCCGCAGGCGTGCGCCCGGTCCGGCACGGTCGACCGGTACGCACAGTCCGTCTTGGTGTCCGGGATCGGCAGCGCGTCGATGTCGGCCCGCAGCGCGAGCATGCCGCGCCCGCCCCGCCACTGGCCGTCCTCGGTGCCGATGTCACAGATGAGACCGGTTCCCATGCCGAGCACGCGGGGCGCGAGCCCCGCCTCCTCCAGGCGGGTCTTGAGCGCCGCGGTCGTGCGGAACTCCTGGTTGCCCAGCTCAGGGTGCTTGTGCAGGTCGCGCCGGAACGCGACGAGTTCGGCGCGGAGCGCCTCGGGCAGCGCACCCGGAAGTGCGGTGCCCGGCACGGATTCCCCGGGCTGGTCGGCCTCTGAATCACGGGACTTCAACTGGTTCACCCTCTGAAGGGTAGGGCGATGCAGGTACCAACTAACCCGCGATCAACAAAAGTTAAGCCGGATTGGGGTAAGAAATATGGTCGCGATGCGCATGTCGATCGCGCAGGAAGGGTATGAAAGCTCTTTTCGACCTGCGCCTTCAGCGTCCGACCAGGGTCTCATCGGCGGCCCTCCCTCGCATCACTCGTGCGACACACGTCACAACGAACGCGAGTCCCACGAGCAACGCGCTGACCGTCGGTGCACCCCGGTATCCGAGCCCTCCGCCGATCGCGAGCCCGCCGAGCCACGGGCCGAGCGCCGCGCCGACATTGAGGGCGGCCGTCGCGAGGCCGCCCGCGAGGGTGGGTGCGCCCGACGCCGCGTAGAGGGCCTGCGCGATCAGGGTGGAGCCGACCGCGAAGGACAGGGCGCCCTGGACGAAAGCCAGGGCGAGGACCGCCGGGGCGTGTCCCGCGAACACTCCGAAGAGGATCCAGCCGAGCAGCAGCGCCGCCCCGCCGAGCACCAGGACCCGCATCGGACGCGTGTCCGAAAGCCGGCCCGCCGCCGTGACCCCGGCGAACGAACCGAGGCCGAAGAGCGCGAGCACCGCCGGGATCCAGGCCGCCCCGGTCCCGGCGACCTCCGTGGCGAGCGGCGCCAGGTACGTGAACGTGGCGAACGTGGCGGCGTTGACCAGCGCTCCGAGCAGCAGCACCGTGAGCAGGCGCGGGCCGCGCAGGGCCCGCAGCTCCGTGCGTACGTCGCCGGGCGCGCCCGCCCCGCCCTCCGCCGGCACCGACCGCAGCACCGCGATCATCGCGGGTACGCAGATCAGCGCGACGGCCCAGAACGCGGCCCGCCAGCCCAGGAGCTGGCCGAGCAGCGCCCCGCCGGGCACGCCCGCGACGCAGGCGAGGGTGGTGCCGCCGAGCAGGATCGACGTGGCGCGGCCCTTGGCGTCGGGGGCGACCATGCCGACCGCCGTGGCGAGGGCGACCGCGAGGAATCCGGCGTTGGCGAGTGCCGCGACGACGCGCGTGCCGAGCAGAACCGGGAAGCTGCTGGTCAGGGCGCCGACGACGTGGACGAGAGCGAAGGCCAGGAGGAAGCCGAAGAGGGCCGGGCGGCGGGGCCACCGCACGGCGAGGACGGCCGTCAGCGGCGCCCCGACGACCATGCCGAGCGCGAAGGCGGACGTGAGCGCACCGGCGGCGGGGATGGAGACGCCCAGGTCATGGGCGATGTCGGGGCCGAGCCCCGAGAGCATGAACTCGGATGTGCCCTGCGCGAAGACGGCGAGGGCGAGCAGATGGAGAGCGAAAGGCACGACGGACTCCGTGACCGTGGAGAAGGGATCTGGTCGCGGTTCCGGCAGGCCGTGCGAGGGCGGTGGCGGCGACTGCGGCGTGCGTCGGCGGAGGCCCGGTCCTGGAGCGGACGGGCCTCAGCGGTGCGCGGAAGAAGGCCACCGGACGGCTGCCGGTGGCCGGAGTCTGTCGGACTCGGGGCTGGTCACGGAGGCGAGCGTACGGCCCGCGGCGGCACCCGGGCCACCGGGTTTCACACGGCCCGCACCACGCCCCGCGCGGAGCCCGCGATCCCCGCGAGGAATCCCTGCGCGTGGTCGGAGACGCCGTGGCGCAGCCACGCCGGGTCGATCTCGCACACCGCGACCTTCACGCCCGTGCCTTCGAGGGCGATGGGCAGGGTGTGCACGACGGTCGACGGGAAGCTGAGGATCGTCCGGCCTATGGGGCCGCGCCGGGCGATCAGCTCCAGCGGGAGGTCGGGGCGGACGATCTCCAGGCCGGTCTCCGCGGCGAGGCGGTGCAGTTTGTCGGCGCTCTCGCGGCGGTGCGCGAAGTAGCGGGTGGCGCCGTGCGCGCGGGCCAGTTCACGGACCGCGATCAGGTACTGCTCCAGGTCGACGACGCCCGTCTCCACGAGGGACGTGCCGACCATGTCCGCGCCGCGGGTGATGCGGGGCGGGCCGAACCGGGCGCGGGTCCAGGCGTAGTCGTTGGAGGTGACCGTGACGCCCTCGGGGACCTCGGCCACCGGCATCGACGTGAACACGGACACGGAGTCGCGGCGCGCGTGCGCGGTGAGTCTGCGGCGGGCGGCGGCCGCGACGGGCCCGAAGACGAGGTCGCGGGGGCCGGTCCTGCCGCCCCGCCGGTGCCAGCGCACGAGGGGTTCGCCGCGCACCAGTTGGGCGACGAACTCCATGGTGGCGGTGCCGTCGTCGACGACGACGAGCTCGCGGGCCCTGGTGATCGTGAGCAGCAGCTGTACGTAGCGGGAGAACGGGTCGCCGAGGACGATCCGGTGGGCCCTGCGCAGCGAGCCGGCGAGTCCGCCGATGGTCTGGAAGGGCGCGGCGGCGCCGCCGCGGGCCTCTTCCCAGCGCACGGTGTGGCCGTCCGCGCGGGCGAGTTCGGCCATGCGGCGCAGCTGGCCGCGGGTCATCGGGTCGGTGGGCGAGAGCACCACGACGGTCGCGACGACCTCCTGGTGGTGCGCCCACTCCAGGACGTTGAGGAGCTGTACCGGGCTCTCGACGAAGCACAACGTACTGCCGGACATGCGGGCCCTCCCGAGGGCGCCGGGGCGGCCGGGCGCGGTCCACGCCGCGCCCGGCCGCCCTCTGGTCGTTCCGATTTCGTCAGACACCCACCGGCTCGCCTGCGGCGACGGCGATCTCCGACTCGGCGACGACGCCCGGCACGCGGCGCAGCTTCTTCATCGGGCCGAGCTCGGACTCGTAGACCTTCTTGACGCCGTCACCGAGCGCGGTCTCGATGACGCGGATGTCGCGGACCAGGCGCTCCAGGCCCTGCGGCTCCACGGAGGCGGCCTGGTCGGAGCCCCACATGGCGCGGTCGAGGGTGATGTGGCGCTCGACGAAGGCGGCGCCGAGGGCGACGGCGGCGAGCGTGGTCTGCAGGCCGGGCTCGTGGCCGGAGTAGCCGATCGGGACGTTCGGGTACTCGTCCTGGAGCGTGTTGATGACGCGCAGGTTGAGCTCCTCGGCCTTGGCCGGGTACGTCGACGTGGCGTGGCACATCAGGATGTTGTCGGAGCCGAGGACCTCGACCGCGTGGCGGATCTGCTTCGGCGTCGACATGCCGGTGGAGAGGATGACCGTCTTGCCGGTGGCGCGCAGGGCGCGCAGCAGCTCGTCGTCGGTGAGGGACGCGGAGGCCACCTTGTGGGCGGGGACGTCGAACTTCTCCAGGAAGGCGACGGCCTCGGTGTCCCACGGGGAGGCGAACCAGTCGATGCCGCGCTTCTTGCAGTACTCGTCGATGGCCCGGTACTCGTCCTCGCCGAACTCGACGCGGTGCCGGTAGTCGATGTACGTCATCCGGCCCCAGGGGGTGTCCCGCTCGATGTCCCACTGGTCGCGCGGCGTGCAGATCTCGGGGGTGCGCTTCTGGAACTTGACGGCGTCGCAGCCGGCGTCGGCGGCGGCGTCGATGAGCCGGAAGGCGTTCTCCAGGTCACCGTTGTGGTTGATGCCGATCTCGCCGGTGATGTAGACGGGACGGCCGGGGCCGGCCTCGCGAGAACCGAAGCTGCGGATGCGGGAGTTGTTCGCGTTGGACATGGTTCTTGCGTTCCTTACTTGTCGAGGGAGTCGAGAGAAGGGCCGAGGATCCAGCTGGCGATCTCTCGGATCGCGCCTTCGCCTCCGGGGACGGTGGTGACGGCGCGTGCGGCGCCGCGCACGACGTCATGGGCGCTCGCGACCGCCACGGGCCAGCCCGCGAGGGCGAAGCACGGGAGGTCGTTGACGTCGTTGCCGACGTAGAGCACGCGCTCGGGCGCGATGCCCTGCTCCTCGCACCACTGCTTGAGTGCGAGGTCCTTGCGGTCGATGCCGTGCAGGACCGGGATCTTGAGCTTCCGGGCCCGTGCGGCGACGACCGGGTTCACTTCCGTGGACAGGATCAGCAGTTCGAGGCCGCTCCTGCGGAGGGCCGCGATGCCGAGGCCGTCACCGCGGTGCACGGTGACGAACTCCCGTCCGTCGGAGTCGATCAGCACCCTGTCGTCGGTCTGGGTGCCGTCGAAGTCGAGGACGACCGCGTCGACGTCCTCCCTGGCGGGGAGGGCGGACTGCTGGTCGAAGAGGGGGGCCAGCGCGCGGGCGCGGGCCAGGTCGTGCGGGTCGTCGATCTCCAGGACCCGCGCGGGGTCGGTGCGCACGAGCTCCGTGCGGCCGAAGAAGCGGTGCTCGTGGCGGCGGAACCCGGTGGTCTCCATGCCGTAGACGGCGCCGGTCTCCAGGAGGTCCTGGGGCCGGTCCTGGCGCATCTGGCGGCGCGACTTGTCGTGGTTGACGCCGTAGCCGCCGCCGGTCGCGGTGGTCCGGTCGGCGAGGACGGCGACGCCGCCCGCCTCGGCGGCCGCGCTGTGCACCGTGGCCGGGCGCGGCTCGTCGTCCTCATGGCGCCACACGAACCCGTGGAAGGCCGCGACCGTCAGCGCGCTGTCAGCCCCCTTGTCGAGGATCGCGCCGACCACCGCGTCGATGTCCTCCCGTACGAGGAAGGGGCTGGTGCACTGGACGAGCAGCACCACGTCGACGGCCGCGCCGTGCAGCGCCTCGTGCGCGTCCATGGCGTGCAGTACGGCCGCCTCGGAGCTGGACTTGTCGCCTGCGATGGCGGTGGGCCGGGTGACGACCTCGGCGCCCGCGTCCCGCGCGGCGGCGGCGATGGAGGAGTCGTCGGTGGAGACCACGACGTCGGTGACGTGCCGGGTGGCGAGGCACTCGCGCACGGCGCGGGCCACGAGGGGCACACCGCCGACCGGAGCCAGGTTCTTGGCCGGTACGCCCTTGGAGCCGCCGCGGGCCGGGATGACGGCGAGGACGCGCCGTACGGGCTCGGGATCGGTCATGTGCGCTTCTCCTTCGGGGAGTCGAGGATTCTGAGGGCTCACAGCTCCCCCATCCGCCGGATCACGGGGGCGACGCGCTGCACGCCGTGCCGGTAGGCGCCGCGGGCGGCCCGGCGCACGACCTGGCGCACGGGTCCCGGCGCGCGGTCGGCGGCCGGCGCGCCGGGCAGCGGGGTGCCGTCGGGCGCGAGGTGGTGGCGGGCGAGGACGCGCGGCAGATAGCCGGGGGCGGTGGTGCGGGTGTAGTAGGGCGCCAGCGGGGGGCGCTCCTGGTCGAGCAGTTCGGCGACCCTGGCCCGCGCGCCGTCGAAGGCCTTTTCGTACCCGCCGTCGGCGGCGACGCCCTGCCGGGCGAGCCATTCGGGGTCCGGCCCGGGCCGCAGTCCGGCGTCCAGCTGATCCCAGGAGACGAGGCAGTTCGAGCCGGTGAAGTGGTGGTTGCCGAGCGCCTCGCGCACACCGAGGTCGGTGAGGAGCGCGGTCGGGATGCGCCGGTGCAGGGATTCGAGGGCGGCGGTGGAGCTGACCGTGACGAGCAGGTCGGTGCGGTCCAGGACCTCGCCCATGTTCCCGTACACGAGGCGGAGGTTGGGCGGGAGTTCGCGGCGCTGCGCGAGCTTCTGGTAGGGGATCTCCTCGATGTGCGTGGTGTGCTCGCCGGGCCGGCTGCGCAGCTTGAGCAGCACCTCGCGGTCGGGGTGCGCCTCGGCGTGCCGGACGAGCCGGTCGAGGAGGTACGCGCGGTCGGCCGCGGTGTCCGGCACGGACGGCTGGGCGGCGAAGGTCACCGTGTACGGCTCGTGTTCACCGGTGTACGGCTCGCCGCCGAGGAACGGCAGCGCGCACTCGGTCACCGCGGCGGCGTCCGCGCCCACCCCCTCGTACACGGCGCGGAACCGGTCCGCGTCGTAGCCCGAGTTGGCGAGCACCACGTCGGCGCCGTGCCGCAGGAGCAGTCCGTCGGCGAGCTTCTCGTAGACGACGCCGACGTAGCCGGTGACGACGACGGGGCGCCGGGCCGCGTCCCGCCAGGCCCGGGCGAGTCCGTGGAGCATGGCCTGGACTCCCCCGCCGACGAGCGCGAGCACCACCACGTCGTAGGCTTCGGGCCTCATCCCGCGCAGGAACTCGACGGCCGTGACCTCGCGCAGGCTGTCGGCGCGGACGCCGACCTCACGGAGTTGACGCGGGGTCGGGGTGGCCCGGCCGCGCAGCAGAAAGCCGTCGAGGGCGGCACGGTCGGGGGCGATGCGGGAGGCGGTGAGCGACCCCCATTTCCACCGGGTGTCGGAGTCCGCGAGCACGGCGACCCTGAGCTGCTTTACGTTCCTTACTGGCACGCTGGAAAACTTAGGAAGCAATTCCGAGCCGCGGCCCAACCAGAATGCAACAAACGGTTAACAGCACACCGACGAATGGCGAATCGGCCCCGGAAATGGCCTGCGCCAGGGCCGGTTCACGGTCCCGCCACGCTTCGTTCACCTGACATCAAGCCATCGGTCAAGACGAATGCCGGGCCGCGCCCTAACGTCACCGACGTGGTCAAGCTCTCCGTCATCGTGCCGTTCTACAACGTGCAGCAATACGCGCCCGACACCCTGAGAAGTCTGCGAGCGAACGCACGCGACGACTTCGAATTCATTCTCGTCGACGACTGCTCCAAGGACGAGACACCGGACATTCTCGCGCGCGCCGAGCGCGAGCTGCCCGGCGCGGTCGTCGTCCGACACGAACGGAACGGAGGACTCGCGACCGCCCGCAACACCGGACTCGACCGGGCCCGCGGCGAATACCTCGCCTTCCTGGACGGCGACGACTGGCTCGCGCCCGGCTATTACGCGCAGCTCCTCGCCGCCATGGAGGGTCTGGGCTGCGACTTCGTGCGCACGGACCACGTCCAGTGCACGGCGCGGGCCCGCTCGGTGCACCGCTTCCCGCACGGACTGCGCAACACCGTGATGGATCCGCGCGCCGCGATCCTGCCCGCAGACCGTTCGACCGCCGTCGACTACGCCTACGCGTGGGCCGGCATGTACCACCGGCGGCTCGCCGACGAAGGGCTGCTGCACTTCACCGACGGGCTGCGCACGGCCGAGGACCGGCCGTGGATCTGGCGGCTGCACCGCGAGGCGAAATCCTTCGCGGCGGTCAGCACCCTGGGCGTTTTCTATCGCCGGGGCGTGTCGTCCTCGCTCACCCAGATCGGTGACGTACGGCAGCTCGATTTCATTCGCGCATTCGACCAGGTGGTCCGGGAAACCGCTCAGGACCGGGATGCCGAGCTGCTTCTCCCGAAGGCCGTGCGCACGTACTGCGCCATCATTTCCCACCACTTGGGATCCATCGAAAGGTTCGAACCTCCCGTGGCCCGCACATTGAAGTCGCTCAGCGCGGCCGCGCTCAAGCGCATGCCGCAGCGGGTGCTCGACGACGCGCTCGACTCGATGGACACGCAGCGCGCCACGCGCCTGCGCCGCCTGCGCCGCCGACCGGTCAGCGCGGAGGTCACGGCATGACGACCCGCATCCTGCTGGCCTCGACGCTGTACGGCGCGGCCACCCTCGCCGCGGCCCTCGACGCGGAACGGTTCGCCCCCGCGGACCGCACGCTGCTGCTGGTCGCCAACAACGCGGCGACGCCCGAGACCACCCCGTCCGTCGACGAGATGCCCGGCTTCGAGCAGCTGCGCGGCCGCTTCGACGGCGTCCTGTCGTGGAACGCGGCCATCGCCCCCTTCCACCCCGGCAGCTGGGGCCCGCGCGCCGACGACATCCCGCTGTGGGAACGGTACTTGCGGCTCGAATGGGGCCTCGGCGACGACGACGTCGAGCTGGCCGTGGAGTCCATCCAGGTCAACCCGGCGATGGCCGTCGCGCAGATCTTCGCGGGCGCCCCCGTCGACGTGTACGCGGACGGCCTGATGAGCTACGGGCCGACCCGCAACAAGATCGACCCGCTGATCGGCACGCGGGTGCGCCGCCTGCTCCACCTCGATCTGGTGCCGGGCCTGAAGCCGCTGCTGCTCACGGAGTTCGGCGTCGAGCCCGAGGTCGTCCCCACCGAGGTCTTCCTCAAGGTGCTCGCCGAGCTGTGCGACGTGGCGGGCGAACTGCCGCGCCTGTCCGGCGAACCGGCCCTGCTGCTCGGCCAGTACCTCTCGGCCCTCGGCATCCTCACGGCCGACGAGGAGGAGGACCTGCACGTACGGATGATGCGCGGCGCCGCCCAACTGGGCCACCGGCACGTCGTGTTCAAGCCGCACCCCACGGCTCCGGCCCGCTGGTCGCGCGTCCTGGAGAAGGAGGCGGAGCGCCTCGGCGTCGAGCTGACCGTCCTGGAGACGCCCGTCCTCGCCGAGGTGCTCTACCAGCGGATGCGCCCGGTCCTCGTCGTCGGCTGCTTCTCCACGGCGCTGCTCACCGCGAGCGCCCTGTACGGCATCCCGGTGGCGCGCGTCGGCACGGCGACGCTCCTCGACCGTCTCACGCCGTACCAGAACAGCAACCGGGTGCCGGTCACCATCGTCGACGCGCTGCTGCCCGACCTGGCGGACCGTACGGCGGTCGAGGCGCAGGAACAGCCGCTGCCCGTCGGAGAGTTGGACGAGCTGCTGCGCGCGGTCGGCTACGCCATGCAGTCCAAGATCTACCCGGACCTGCGCCGCTCCGCCGAGCGCTATCTCGCCACGCGCCTCGACGACAGCACGTGGCGGTACTTCAAGCGGCGCCGGCTGACCTCGCTTGGGCTGCCCGGCGCGATCCCGACCCAGTTCGCCTTCATCCCGCGCAACCCGACGGTGCGCAGGGTCGCGAAGCGGGCCCGGTCCCTGAAGCGGGCGGCCCTCGGATGACGGCCACCGGTACGACGCTGCCCCCGCTTCCGGCACCGCAGGCGGGCGAGCAGACGAAGTCGATGCTCCCGCACCCTCCGTCGCGCCTGTACGCCCTGGACGGGCTGCGGCTGATCGCGGCGCTGATGGTGGCGGCGTACCACTACGGGGGCAGGGACGGGGAGGTCTCCCAGGCGTGGGGGTCCTCCCCGAAGACCCAGTTCCCCTCGCTGCACGGCTGGTTCGCGTACGGCTGCCTGGGTGTGCAGATCTTCTTCGTCATCAGCGGTTTCGTGATCTGCATGAGCGGCTGGGGCCGCCCCCTGCGCTCCTTCTTCGCCTCCCGCGCGGCCCGCCTCCTGCCGTCGTACTGGGTGGCGATCGTCCTGGTGACGGCCGTCTTCGCGCTGCCCGTCGTGGTGTACAAGGCGGTGTCGCCCAGCGACGCGCTGGTGAACCTGACCATGCTGCAGCAGCCGCTGGGCGTGGACCGGGTCCTCGGCGTGTGCTGGACACTCTGGGCGGAGCTGCGCTTCTACGCCCTGTTCGCGCTCTGTGTCGTCCTGCCGGGCGCGACCCGGCACCGGGTGGTGCTGTTCAGCGCGGTGTGGATGCTGGCGGCGGTTCTCGCGGAGGGCTCCGGCGAGCCGCTCGCGACGCTCGTCCTGATGCCGGAGTACGCCCCGTTCTTCATCGGCGGCATCGGCCTGTACCTGGTCCACCGCAACCGGCACGACGTCACGGCCTGGGGCATCGTCGCGGTGAGCTGGCTGGTCGGCCAGCACTTCGCGGTCGACAGGACCTGGCACGCGCCGAACCCGGACTTCTTCTCGTACCGCTCCTCGTTCGGGATCGTCGTGGTGGTCACGCTCGGCTTCGCGGCAGTGGCGGCGATCGCGCTCGGCTGGACGAGCTGGGCGAAATGGCGCTGGCTGACGGTCGCGGGCGCCCTCACGTACCCCTTCTACCTGGTCCACGAGCACCTCGGCTGGGTGGCGATCGCGGCCCTGCACCGCCGCCTCGGCCTGCCGTCGTGGCTCACGTTCGCGGCGACGGTCGCGGTGATGCTGACGCTCGCCTGGCTGCTGAACCGTTACGTCGAGAAGTGGGCGACGCCGCTGCTGCGCAGGTCGCTCAACCGGCAGACCGGCCCGGCGGTTCAGCGCACGTCGTAGCGCGCCGCCACCCCCGCCACGATCAGCCGCAGCCCCTCCTCGAACCGCTCGTCGTACCCCGCGAACAAGTGCTCGCCCGCGGCGGCGGCGAGCGGGTACGCGGCGAGCTTCTCCGCGCGCTCGTCCACGTCCACGGCCGGCGCGCCGCTCCCCGGCTCGGGCAGCATGCCCTGCTCCTCCGTGACGAACCCGAGCGTGAACATGTACGCCGTGGAGCTCGCCCAAGCCGCCTGCTCGGGGGTGAATCCGGCGTCGATCAGGAAGCGCAGATTCGCATCCAGCTCCGGGCCGTGGTCGGTACCCGTGAAGCGTGAGCCGCTGAAGACCTTCGCGCCGTCGCGGTAGCGCAGCAGCGTCGCGCGCAGCTGCCGGTTTCCCTCGATCAGCCGGTCCTGCCACGTCCCGGCGGGCGCGCGCCCCGGCTCGTAGCCGATGTCCTTCCCGGCCTCCGTCATCCGCCGGAACATCACGGTCGCCATCTCGTCGAGCAGCGCCTGCTTGTTCTTGAAGTGCCAGTACAGGGCGGGTGCCTGCACGTTCAGCTGCTTGGCGATGGCGCGCAGCGTCAGCCCTTCGAGCCCCACGTCGTTCAGCAGGTCGAGGGCGGTGTCGGCGACGTGCGCCTTGTCGAGCCTCGGCTTCTCGTTCTGCTTCTCGTTCTGCTTCTTCTTCTCGGCCACGCTTGACAGTTTAACGCCGTTAAGGCCATGCTCGATCCATCGAACTTAACGGCGTTAAGGAGAGTGATGGGGATGAGCGTGGAGACGACGGACGTACTGATCGTGGGCGCGGGCCCGACGGGCCTGGCACTCGCGGTGGACCTGGCGCGGCGCGGGACGCGGGCGCTGCTGGCCGAGCGGGCCGACGGTCTTTTCCCCGGCTCGCGCGGCAAGGGCCTGCAGCCGCGCACCCAGGAGGTGCTGTACGACCTCGGGGTGCTGGACGCGATCCACGCGGCGGGGACGCGGTACCCGAAGATGCGGATCTGGGAGGGCGCGGAGCCTGGCCAGGAGTGGGACATGGTGGAGCGCTCCGAGCCGACCGAGCAGATCCCGTGGTCGGAGGGCTGGCTGATACCGCAGGCCCGTACGCAGGAGGTGCTGTACGCGCGGCTGCGGGAGCTGGGCGGCGAGGTCCGCTTCGGCGCCGCGCTGAGCGGTCTGGCGCAGGACGCGGCCGGGGTGACGGCGACGTTCGAGGACGGCTCGGCGGTGCGGGCGCGGTACGCGGTGGCGGCCGACGGCGGCAGGTCCACGGTCCGCAGGGCGCTCGGCGTCGGCATGACCGGGGAGACGGTGGACGCGAAGCCGATGCTGGTGGCGGACGTGCGGATCACGGACGACGCACCACTTCCGGACACGCACTGGCATGTGTGGCCCAAGGCACCGGAGGGCACGGTGGCGTTCTGCCCCCTGCCGTCGGACGGGGAGAGGGGCGGCGGCCGGGTCTTCCAGCTGGCGGCCCAGTTCGCGGACGAGACGGCAGTGGTGGACACGTCACCGGACGCGGTGACGAAACTCCTCGCGACCCGCACGGCGCTGTCGGCGAAGCATGTCGCCGAGGTGCTGTGGGCCTCGGACTTCCGGGCGCGGGCGGCGATGGCCGACCGCTTCCGGGTGGGCCGGGTCTTCCTCGCGGGCGACGCGGCGCACATCCACTCCCCGGCCGGCGGCCAGGGTCTGAACACGAGCGTGCAGGACGCGTACAACCTGGGCTGGAAGCTGGCGGCGGTACTGGCCGGGGCGCCGCCCGCGCTGCTGGACACCTACGAGGAGGAGCGGATACCGGTGGCGGCCGGCATCCTCGGCATCAGCACCCGCATCCACCGGGCGAGCACCGCGGGCACGCCCACGCGGCGCGGCAGCGAGGTGCAGCAGCTGGGGATCGGCTACCGGGAGTCGACGCTGAGCCGGGAGACCCGCCCCGCCCTCCCGGCCGACGCGCTGCGGGCGGGCGACCGGGCCCCGGACGGCCGGGGAGCCGGGATCCGCCTCTTCGACGCGTTCCGGGGCCCGCACTGGACGCTGCTCACGGTGGGCACGGTGGGCACGGAGCCCGAACTCCCGGCCCTGGAGGGCGATTCCCTCCGCACGGCGCACATCCCGTCGCACGAGGCGTACGGCCGGGGCGTGTTCCTGGTCCGGCCGGACGGCTATGTGGCGTGGGCCGGCCGGACGGCTCAGGGGGTGGAGGAGTACCTGGCGCGGATCGGCGTGGCTAGGCGCTCGCCAGCGACAGCTTGACCGCGAAGCCCAGGAACAGGACACCGGCGGCCGAGGTCGCGCCCGCCGAGAGGCGCTTGCGGCGGCGGAAGGCGGCGGAGAGCTTCATGCCGCTGAAGATCAGCGCCGACAGGTAGAGCACACTGGCCGCCTGCGCGAAGGCACCGAGGACCACGAAGGACAGAGCGGGGTACGCGTAGGAGGGGTCGACGAACTGCACGAAGAAGGCGATGAAGAACAGGATCGCCTTGGGATTCAGGAGGCTGATCACGAAGGCGCGGCGGAAGGGCCGCTCCTGGGCGGGCTCCTCCTCGGCGGCGCCGCTCTCGGCCGCGAGCCGCTCCTTGCGGCTGCGCCACATGCTCCACGCGGCCCGCATCATGCCGATCGCGAGCCAGGTGAGATAGCCGGCGCCCAGGTACTTCACGATCCCGAAGATCAGGGCGTTGGCCTGGAGCAGGGAGGCGACCCCGGCGGCGGAGAGGGTCATCAGGACGGTGTCACCGCACCAGACGCCCGCGGCCGCCTTGTAGCCGGTGCGTATGCCGCGGCGGGCGCCGACGGACAGCACGTACAGCGAGTTCGGCCCCGGAAGGAGGATGATCAGGGCGAGGCCCGCGAGATAGGTCGGAAGATCGATGACACCCAGCATGGCGGGAGTCTCGCACGACCGCCCGGCCCACCGCCCACAGGGCCCGAATTCCGGACACCCGCCCTCGGGCTCCGCCCAGGACCCCGCGCCTCAATCGCCGGCGGGGCTGAAAAGATCGGGGCTCTGCCCCGGACCCCGCTGCTCAATCGCCGCAGGGGCTTGGTGTGCCCAGCCGCCGCCGGGGCGCTCAAGGCGAGCCAAATCAAGCCCCGCCGGCGATTGAGGCGCGGGGTCCGGGGCAGAGCCCCGTGAGCCCGGCCCCGGCGCCGCGCACCAGGAGCACGGGGCCCACCCCGACCCACACCGGGACCGTCAGAAGGTGTCCGACGGTACGTACGCCCCCCAGATCCCGCGGAGCGCGTCACACACCTCACCGACCGTCGCGCGGGCGCGCAGCGCGTCCTTCATCGGGTAGAGGACGTTGTCCTCGCCCTCGGCCGCCTTCTTCAGCGCGGCGAGCGCCGTGTCGACCGCGTCCTGGTCCCGCTCGGCCCGCAGCTTCGCCAGGCGCTCCGCCTGCTGGGCCTCGATGGCCGGGTCGACCCGGTGCGGCTCGTAGGGCTCCTCCCCGTCGAGCTGGTAGCGGTTGACGCCGACCACGACGCGCTCGCCGGAGTCGGTCTCCTGCGCGATCTGGTAGGCGGAGCGCTCGATCTCGCTCTTCTGGAAGCCGCGCTCGATCGCGTTGACCGCGCCGCCCAACTCCTCGACCTTCTCCATGAGTTCGAGGGCGGCGGCCTCCACGTCGTCCGTCATGCTCTCGACGACGTAGCTGCCCGCGAACGGGTCCACCGTCGCCGTCACGTCGGTCTCGTACGCGAGGACCTGCTGCGTGCGCAGGGCCAGGCGGGCGGACTTGTCGGTGGGGAGCGCGATCGCCTCGTCGAAGGAGTTCGTGTGCAGCGACTGCGTGCCGCCGAGGACGGCGCCGAGGCCCTGGACGGCGACGCGCACCAGGTTCACCTCGGGCTGCTGGGCGGTGAGCTGCACGCCCGCGGTCTGCGTGTGGAAGCGGAGCATCAGCGACTTGGGGTTCTTGGCGCCGAACTCCTCCTTCATCACCTTCGCCCAAATCCTGCGCGCCGCGCGGAACTTGGCGACCTCCTCCAGGATCGTCGTACGAGCGACGAAGAAGAACGACAGGCGCGGCGCGAAGTCGTCGACGTCCATGCCGGCCGCGACGGCCGTGCGGACGTACTCGATGCCGTCGGCGAGCGTGAAGGCGATCTCCTGCGCGGGCGAGGCACCGGCCTCGGCCATGTGGTAGCCGGAGATCGAGATGGTGTTCCACTTCGGGATCTCGGCCTTGCAGTACTTGAAGATGTCCGCGATCAGCCGCAGCGAGGGCTTGGGCGGGAAGATGTAGGTGCCGCGGGCGATGTACTCCTTGAGCACGTCGTTCTGGATGGTGCCGGTGAGCTTGTCGGCCGGCACCCCCTGCTCCTCGCCCACGAGTTGGTACATCAGCAGCAGCAGCGCGGCCGGGGCGTTGATTGTCATCGACGTGGAGACCTTCTCCAGCGGGATGCCCCCGAACAGGACGCGCATGTCGTCGATGGAGTCGATCGCGACGCCGACCTTGCCGACCTCGCCGGAGGCGATCGGGGCGTCGCTGTCGTGGCCCATCTGGGTCGGCAGGTCGAAGGCGACGGACAGGCCCATCGTGCCGTTCGCGATGAGCTGCTTGTAGCGGGCGTTGGACTCGGTGGCCGTGCCGAACCCGGCGTACTGCCGCATCGTCCACGGGCGGCCCGTGTACATCGTCGGGTAGACACCGCGCGTGAAGGGGTAGGCGCCCGGTTCACCCAGCTTCTGATCCGGGTCCCAGCCCTCCAGAGCCGACGGGCCGTAGACCGGCTCGATGGGCAGTCCGGACTCGGATTCGCGCGCCATGGTTGTGCCTCCAGCGATGACTTGCCGATGCTTGCCGATGAAAAGCTGATTACTTGCCAGTAGTGAACGACCCTCGCGACGGACTGTAGCGGCGGGCGTGCGGCCAGTGGAGAGCCCCGCGCTGGGACCTTGCTCACAGACTTTCCCGTGTTTGCCCGCGGCGTCACGGTGCCCCCGCACCGAGTTCGATCCCGTTCGGAGGCGGGCAGCATCTGTCGTGACACGAGAGAGCGGCGCGGCAGGCGGGGGGACGTCATGCGGACAGCTGTCCTACGTTCATCGATCGCGGTCACCGGGGTGCTGGCCCTGGCGGTCGGGTGCAGGGCACAGGCGGTGCAGGACGGCGGGCGCGCCGCACCGCCACTGACGTCCGAGCCGTCCGCCCCCGACGCGTCCAGGGCCCCCGCCGACGACGCCAAGCCCACCGGGCCCCCGACGCCCGCACCCAAGGTCCTCCTCTCCCCCGGTGACAGCTCCAAGGGCGTACGGGAACTGCAGGCGCGGCTGCGCCAGGTGGCCTGGCTCTACAACGGGCCCACGGGCACGTACGACGACGTGACCGCCGACGCGGTCAAGGGATTCCAGGGCAAGCGCGGCCTTCCGCGCACGGGTGAGACGGACACCGTGACCTGGCAGCGCCTGCTGAACATGACGCACGAGCCGGGCAAGTGGGAGCTGTACCAGTTCGGTGGGCAGCCCCCGGCGAAGCCGGATCCGCGCTGCATGACGGGGCGGGCGCTGTGCGTCAGCAAGACCAGCCGCACGCTGGCGTGGATGGTGGACGGCAGACGCGTGCTGACGACGGAGGTGCGCTTCGGCTCCCAGTACACGCCGACCCGCGAGGGCGTCTTCCACGTCACCTTCAAGTCCCGGCACCACGTCTCGACGCTCTACGACAGCCCCATGCCGTACGCGATGTTCTTCAGCGGCGGCCAGGCGGTGCACTACTCGTCGGACTTCGCGGCGCGCGGCTACGCGGGGGCCTCGCACGGCTGTGTGAACGTCAAGGACGAGCAGAAGATCGCGCGGCTGTTCGCCCAGGTCCGCACGGGCGACAAGGTCGTCGTCTACTGGTGAGGCACTGGAGCGGGCGGTGAGAAGTTGAACGGCGCGGGTGGGACCGGGGGAACGTGTCCCACCCGCGCCAGTGGCACGACGCCGCGGATACGGGGGGAACCCGGGCTCGTGCGCGGCCGATGACCAGTCGGCACATCTATTACTGCGTCGCGACGGCCAGAAACGTCACACCCACGACCGCGACCCTTCAGAGGATCGCGTTTTCGCAGGTCAAGAGCTTGGGCTGGTGCTGACGCCGGCGCTCGCGGTCGGGCTGGCACTCGCGGTCGGGCTGGCACTGACGCTCGCACTCGGGCTCGCGCTCCCGCCGTCGTCGGGGCTGACGCTCGCGTCGGGGCTGACGCTCGCGCTGGGGCTGACGCTCGCGCTCGGGGTGGTGCTGCTGCCCGGGTCGGCGTCCTCGCCGTCACCCTCGCCCTCGCTGTCGCCCTTGCCGCCGTTCCCGTTGCCGTCCTTGCCGTTCTTGCCGTCCGAGGCGCTCTTGGTGCTGTATTCGCCCGTGCCGTTCGTGTCGTTCGACGTGCTCCTGTCGGCCGGCCCGGCCGGACCGCCGTTCCGGTCCAGGACGCGGTCGCAGAAGCGGCCCACTGCCCGTGGACTCTGCCCGACGACTCTCGCGGACGCCTCCAGGCGCTGTACGTCCTCGGCCGCGAGTTCCCCGCCCCGGTACTTGCGGCAGGTCTCGGCGAGCCTGCGCCCCTGGACCTTCGCGCCCCCGCCGCCCGGCACGTTCAGCCCGGGGCCCTGCTCGTGGGACGTACGGCCGTCACGCGGGACGCCCTTGCCGGGGTCCTGCGAGGGCGAGCCGGAACGGCCGTCGGGCGGACCGGACGGCTTCGTGGGGCTGGGCACCGCGTGCCCGTCCTCCTTGATCCCCGCGGACGGCGAGGAGAGCGGCCGGTCGGGGCTGGCCGCGGCGGACACGGAGGCGCCGGGCGCCGGTTCGTCCGCCTTGTGGAACGGCGAGGGCAGCACCCCGGTCCCCGCGGCGACGGCGACCCCGCCGACCATGCACGCGGCGAACGCGGCGACCACGCCGAGCCGCGCGGGGCGCCCCCAGCGCGAGCGGCCCTCGGACGTCTTCGCGGCGGACCGGCCGGGACGGGCGGCGCGGCGGGCGCGCGACGCGCCGTTCGCGGTCCCGCTCACCGCGCCGTTCACCGCGGTGACCGCGCGCGTCTCGCGGAACGCCTTCAAGGCGGCTTCCTCGCCCGGCAGTTCGCCTCCGGGTCCGGCCGGGGCCTCGGCCAGCGCGTGCAGCGCGGCGGCCAGCCGGTCGGCCCGCAGGGCGGCGTCACCGGAGACGGCCGGGGGCTCTCCGCGCAGCAGGCGGTCCGCCGCGTCGCGGTTAAGCCACTTGTCGTGCTCGTCGGCCATCACATGTCCTTCTGCGTCCGCGTACGCGAATGCGTCACACCTGCGGACGTTGTCGTGCGAGTGCGGTCACGCCGTGGAGTCGGGACCGCTTCGAGAGAGTCGGCGGAGCTCTCGGCGTTCTCGGCCGCCGTGGGCTCGGCGGCGCCGAGCAGTTCGGCGAGCCGTTTCAGGCCGCGGTGCGCGGCGGTGCGTACCGCGCCGGGCCGTTTGCCGAGGGTCTGGGCCGCGCTCTTCGCGTCCAGCCCGACGACGACGCGCAGCACGACGGCCTCGGCCTGATCCTGCGGGAGCTCGGAGATGAGCGCCATGGTGTCGCCGGTGGCGAGGGATTCCATGGCCTCGTCCGCGGTGTCGGAGAGCGCGGGTTTGCCGGTGAGTTCGGTCTCGTCGCCGCCGATGGCGGGCCGGCGCCCCCGCATGCGTATGTGGTCGAGCGCGCGGTTGCGGGCGATCCGGGCGGCCCAGCCGCGGAACCGGTCGGCGTCGCCCTCGAAGCGGTCGATGTCGCGGGCGATCTGCAGCCAGGCCTCCGACGCGACGTCCTCCGCGTCCGGATCGCCGACGAGTGTGCGTACGTATCCGAGCAGCCGTGGGTGCACGGTGCGGTACACAGTGCGGAAGGCGGTCTCGCTCCCGTCCTGCGCCGCAAGCACCGCGGCGGTCAGCTCCGCGTCGTCCCCCAGCACTCCCTGCCCCTGCCCTGCTCTGGCCGTGAAGCCGTGTGCGCCGTATGAACGGGTGCGCGCGCCCGGCGCGAACCAGAACGCTACGGCCTGAAACGTCCTCTCGTCCATGTTCGTACAACAGACAACCAACGGCGCTCCAGAGCGGTGTGACAGAAAACGCACCCGCGACGCTGAGACAAGTACGGGCCGCTCGCGACCCGTAACGCGCGGCGGCCGGGGTCTCTCCTGTGGGGGGTGGCGACCTCGGCCGTCCCGCTTTTCCGAGCCGTTTCCCGGCCGTTTTCCCCTACGAAGGCTCCAGGCCCGTTTCCCGTGACGAAGGCGACGGCCGCGGCCCGCGCGGGCGCCAGTCGTCACGGCGGCGGGGTGCCGCGGCGAGCGCCCCGGCGGCGCAGGCCTCGCGGAACGCGGCGAGCGCCCGCAGTTCACCCTCGGCATCCGGCGGCGGGACGCCGCCACGCACGGCGGCGGCCAGCACCGCGCCGACGGAGCCCCGGCCGGCGACGGAGCCCCGGTCGGCGACGCGGCCGGCACCGCCGGGGACGCCCGGCGGCGGGGTTTTCTCAGTCATCTCGCCTCCCCCAGCGTGCGCGCCCCGCGATCCGTCACACCCCGGGGCCCGCTCCCCGGCTCACTCCGCTCCTTCGCCGCCCCCGAGGTGCCGGGCGAGCCGCCTGAGCCCCCGGTACGCCGCCGTGCGCACGGCTCCGGGCCGCTTGCCGAGGACGCGCGCGGCGGCGGGCGCGTCGAGCCCGACGACGACCCGCAGCAGCACGGCCTCGCGCTGGTCGCGCGGCAGCAGGTCGAGCAGTGCGAGCGCACGCTCGGTGGAGAGGGCTTCGAGGGCCTGCTCGGCGGTGTTGTGCCCGCCGGGCAGTTCCAGCACGTCCTGCTCCAGGACGGACTGCCTCGGCCGCACCTTCTGGCGGCGCAGCAGATCGAGCGCGCGGTGCCGGGCGATGGTCGCGGTCCAGCCGCGGAACCCGGCCCCGTCCCCGCGGAACCGGCCGAGGTCGCGGGCTATCTCCAGCCACGCGTCGGAGGCGACGTCCTCCGCCTCCTCCCCCACGAGCCCGCGCAGATACCCGAGCAGCCCCGGCTGTACGAGCCGGTAGGCGACGGCGAACGCCACCTCGTCGCCCTCCTGGGCCCGGGCGACGGCGGCGCCCAGCTCCCCGTCGTGCGCCTGCGCACGACGGGACTCCCCTCCCTGGCCCAACCGGTCACCCCCTGACCGGATCAGCGCCGCCCTCCACAAAAACGTCACAGAGTCCGCGTGGTGACGTACGCCACACCCGTGCAACCCGTGACGTTTTTCAACGGTCGTTCGCTGGATAGAGCATTCAACCCGCGTGTCACGCGGGATATGTGTGAACTTCATCGAGGGGTGGGGCAATTGAGCCCGCGACATTCGCGAGAAAAGGCGGCGGACGCGCGCAGATCGCACGCGTACCGGCCGCTGAGTCTCAAGCGGAGAGCGTGGATCACGATGGGGGCGGTCGTGGTCGGCGGCGCCGGAGTCGTGTCGTACGCGATGGCCGATCCCGGTACGCAGGACGCGGGCACCGCCGCGTACCGGGCCGCGTCCGTGCACACATTGAGCCTGGAGACGAAGGCGGACCGCAAGGTCGTGCCGCCGAAGTCGACGCAGCGGTTCAACGCCGTGTCGGTGACGTGGAAGAACCCGAAGGACCGGATCGACGGCACGGCCCAGTTCCGGGCGCGGGACGCGGCGTCCGGCACGTGGGGCTCCTGGACCACCCTGCCGAAGGACACGAACGACGCGGACGGCGCCGAGCGCGAGGCCGCCGACATCCGCGGCGGCACCGCGTCCGTGTCGACGCAGGCCGCGTCGGACGGCGTGGAGGTGCGCGTCGTCGACGCCGACGGCAAGGCGTCCGGGCTTCCGGCCGGGATGGACGTCAAGCTGATCGACCCCGGCACCGGAACCCGCAAGGGCGGCGCCGAGAACGCCGCGTTCACCTCCGACGAGACGCCTCCCGAGGCCCGCCCCTCGACGGTCGTGAAGCCGACGATCATCCCGCAGTCGGTGTGGGGCCCCGGCCTCCCGCACGACGGAACTCCCGTGTACGACACGGAGATCAAGGCCGCCGTCGTGCACCACACCGGAGTGGACTCGGACAACCAGGTGCCCTGCGCGCAGACCGCCCAGCGACTGCGCGAGATCCAGCAGGACCACGTCGGCAAGGGCTACTACGACATCGGCTACAACTTCGTGGTCGACCGCTGCGGCCAGATATTCGAGGGCCGCACCGGCGGCATGGACCTGCCGGTGCACGGGGCCCACGACTACGGCTTCAACACGGACACCGTCGGCATCTCGTACATCGGCAACTTCGAGTCGGCGAAGCCCACCAGGGCCGCGCTCGACTCCATCGCCCGCGTCGTCGCCTGGAAGTTCGGCCAGTACGGCATCAAGGCGACCGACAAGGTGACGCTGACGTCCAACGGCGACCTCGACACGGACGGCAACAAGGTCCCGCTCGGCACGGACATCACCCTGCCGCGGGTCTTCGGCCACAAGGACACCAACAAGACGGCGTGCCCCGGCGCGAACCTGCACCCGAAGCTGGGCCAGATCGCGACCCTCGCCGCCGCCCCCGGCGTCTCGCACGCCCTGGCGAGCCAGAACGTCGTCGGTGACGCCACCGACGACATCGTCGCGGGCCTGCCCAAGGGGTCGAGCGGCGGCCAGATCGCCCTCGTGCCCGGCAGCGTCTCCGGGCCCACGGCCACCGGCAAGAAGCTGATCTCGCAGTCGAGTTCGGGCGTGCCCGGCACGGGCGAGAGCGGCGACGAGTTCGGCGCCGCCACCGCCACCGGCGACATCAACGGCGACGGCCACACCGACATCGTCGTCGGCCAGCCCGGCGAGGACGACACCGCGGGGCACTCCAACCGCGGCGCGTACACGATCCTCTACGGTCCGGACTTCACCTCCGGCACCGGAGTCAACATGGACGGCAGCTACGAGCTGACCAACGCCAGGTACGGCTCCGCCGTGGCCGTCGGCGACTTCAACGCGGACGGCACGGCCGACGTGTTCGCCGCCTCCACCGGCACCGGCGGCACCTGGAGCGCCCGCTACGGCGACGGCTGGGACGCCGACTCGGCGATCACCACCACCGAGTCGAACCTGTCCTACGCGGACGCCGCGTCCGGCGACTTCAACCAGGACGGCTACGCGGACGTCGCTCTCAACTACCGCGACGGCACCGGCATCGGCAGGGTCGTCTGGTACAAGGGCGGCGCGAGCGGACTGCGCAAGGCCGCCACCCTGTCGACCAAGGGCGGCCGCTCCATCGGCGCGGGCGACATCAACGGCGACGGCATCGACGACATCGCCGTCGGCCAGCCGTACACCGCCGAGTCCGGCGCCGCCGCGGGCGGCCAGGTCACCTTCGTCAAGGGCTCCCTGCCCACGGCCACGACGGCCGGCGGACTGACCACTTCCGGCGCCAGGACCGTCCATCAGGACACCTCGGGCGTGCCGGGGGCCGCGGAGGCGGGCGACGCGATGGGCGCCTCGATCGCCGTCGGCGACTACAACCTGGACGGCTACGCGGACGTGCTCGCGGGCACGCCGAACGAGGACATCACCCGGACGTCGAACCGCTCCAACGCGGGCAACTCGATCCTCCTGAAGGGCACGTCGACCGGCATCACCGGCACCGGCGCGCTCTCCGTCACACAGGACACCAGCGGCGTCCCCGGCTCGACCGAGACGGACGACAACCTCGGCTCGGCGGTCGCCCTGACCGACCTCTCCGGGTACGGGCGCACCGACCTGGTGATCGGTTCGGCGGGCGAGAACGCGGGCGAGGGCATGCTGACGTACGTGCCGAGCAATTCCGGCGGGCTCGGCCTGACGTCGACGAAGAACCTCACCAAGGCGACGCTGGGCACCCCGGCCACCGGACGCCTGGGCACCAACCTGGCGCCGTAGAGCGCCAGTTGTCCTGTCGAGGGCCGTGGGGGCCGTTCAGTCCTCCACGGCCTTCGCCGTGAGGTCCCCGGTCACCCGCACCGTGCCCGTGGGCCCCGGCGCCCGCGGCGCGTTCACCACGACCGCCGCGACGAGCGCCCCGACCAGCACCGAACCCGTCGCCCACCACGTGGCACCGGTGCGTGCACCGGCCGCCTACCGGGGGGGGCCGGGTCAGCCGCGGCGGGTCAGCCCCGCCCCCGCTCGCGCCGCGAGACGGCCGCCCGCAGCACCCTGCGCCCCTCCGTCGAGACGACCAGGGCCTGGCGCAGTCCGGCCGCGCCGCCGCCCGCGAGCAGTTCCAGGATCTGGGTCTGGCGCCGCAGTTCGGCCGCGACCAGCGGCGACATCCCCTCGGTGCGGCCCTCGCGGCGCGCGCTCACGCTGGTCGCCCGGTCCTCCGCCGTGTCGATCATCCGGTGCACCTGGAGCGCGGCCACCGAGCAGGCGTCGGCCCACTCCCGCCACGCGTCGGCGCGTGCCCGCTCGGGTGCGGCGCCGAGCATCCGCCGCACCAGATCCGCGGCCTCGCCCCGGGGGACGGCCCCGTCCAGTTCGTCGCGCGCCGCCACGAGCCGCGCGCCCCAGTCGGCGCCGTCCTCGGCGAGGCTCGCCCACAGCGGGCGCAGCACGTCCTCGGCGGGGGCGCCGGGCTCGCCGACGCCGAGCAGCGGCACGCACCGGTCGAGGCAGCCGAGCCCGCTCGTGGCGAGGCCACGCTCGTCGGCCTGCGCGATCAGTTCCACCAGGCTCATGGACGCAACGCTCCTCGTACGCGGACCCAGTCGTTCCCTTTGACCCCTACGGCACTTACTGCGCCCCGGCGGCGCGGATCGTCACAGCGCCCGCACACCGAGCCGGTCGAGGAACCGGAAGAAGAGCTCCTCCGCCGAGGGCTCCGCGGCCGAGCGCAGCACCTCGGCGAGCGGCGCCGCGGGCACCTCGCGGCCGCACTCGGCGGCCCAGCCGACGGCCCGCTCGGCGGCGTCGTCGGGCAGCAGGAAGTAGTCCTCCAGGGCCCGCTCGTCGCCGCCGATGTACCCGGCCATCGCGGCGCGCCCCAGGCACGCCGTCCAGACGCCGCTCCCTGGCCCGGCCGCCTCGACGACCGCGCAGACCGAGTCCATGACGTAGGCGAACAGGGCGGGCGCCCCGGTCTCCGCCGCCAGCGCGTTCATGCTGCCCACGTCCCGCGTCTGCTCGCCGCCACCGGGGCACTCCCAGACCTGCCAGCCGTCGGCCCGCTCCTCCAGGAGCGTCAGCTCCTCGCGCACGCCGCCCAGCGCCTCGCACTTGTCCAGCGGCTGCCCGCTTCTCGCGACCACGTAGTAGCCCCAGTAGCCCATGCCCGATCCCCCCGTCCCGGTGTATGCCCCATACGTCGTACCTGCGGCCGAATAGACCACAGCCATAAGGGACTTCGCCACCAGAACGGCGGATCGGGGCGGTCAGCCGTCCAGCTTGTTCGCCAGGTCGGCGAACTCGGGCCAGCTCAGCTCCGGCTTCTTCGGGTCCCACAGCTTCTGCGCGGTGGCCCGCAGCGGCATCCGGATGCCCTGTGCGACCTGCGCCTGGGTCTTCGCCCCCGAGATGTCGCACCACACGGCGAAGGAACCGCCGAGGATCTGGTCGTCGTACTTCGCGGGCACCGGGCTCGTCCCGCGCAGCACGCGCGGCGTCCAGCTCTTGTAGATCCGCTCACCGGTCGGATAGACGAAGGTGTTGGGCTCGCCGAGGACGTAGTACATGTACTCGTCGTTGTAGTTCGTCACCTTCCGCCCCTGGCTCAGATACTCGAGCGGCTCGCGCGCCCCGATCTCCTTGCCGGTCCAGTAGGCGACCTCGATGCCCTTGTCGGCGTCGACGACCCCGCCCTTGTAGAACCCGTCGTTCCAGGCCTTCAGGTTCCGGTCGTAGGGCTTCATGGTCTTCGCCCGGTCGTTGAGCCAGCCCTGGGCGAGGTCCTGCACCTTGGCGTTCGCCCCGTACTTCTCGCGCGCCGCGGCGGCGAGCTGCGGGAAGGAGGTCTCGGGATTCTCGCTCATCAGCGCCCGGTACTCGTCGGCACCCAGATGCCAGTACGCGCCCTTGAACAGCTTCGCGTACTCCCGCAGCAGATCGTCGACGATCTTCGCCGAGCCCGGCTTGGAGATGTCCACGGCGCCGCGCGCCGCCACCCCGCTCGCGTCGCGCAGCTGGAGCTCGGGGTGCGCCGCGATCACCGCGCCGAGGTGCCCCGGCGAGTCGATCTCCGGCACGACCGTGATGTGCCGCTCGGCGGCGAGCCGCAGGATGTCCTTCACCTGCGCCTTGCTGAGGTGCTCCTTGGAGACGACCTCGGGATGCGAGTCGGACGCGATCCGGAAGGACTGGTCGTCGGAGAAGTGCAGGCCCAGCTGGTTGTACTTGAGGTCCCCGATCTCCTTGATCCGGTCCTTGATCCAGTCGGCCGTGAAGTGCTTGCGGGCGATGTCCAGGTTGAACCCGCGCTGCGGCTTGCCGGGCTCGTCCGCGGTGACGCCCTCGGGCGCCTTCGCCCCGCCGTGCACCTCCTGCTTGAGGGTGCGCGTCCCGTAGAACACGCCGGTGTCGCTGGGCGCGACGATCCGCACGGTCCCGTTCTCCACCGTCATCCGGTACGACTCCGGGTTCGCCCCGCTCTTCCCGCCGATCGCCAGCTCGACGTCGCCGGATCCCGCGTCCCCGCCGGACCCCGCGTACGTCAGGCCCAGCTCCTTCGCGACGAGCCGCCCCTCGTCGGCGAGGTCGCCGTCCTTCACGACGACCTCGCCGCCGCCGGGCTTCCAGCCGGGCCCGTGCGCGGGCGTGAAGTCGCGTACCTCGGGGATCGTGTGCGCGGGCTTGGACAGCGGGTACGAACGGGTGGGCGAGGGCGTCGCGGACGTCGCCGACTTCCCGTCGGAGGGAGACCCGCCGCCGTCCGAGCACCCCGCGGCCGTGACCAGGACGATCCCGGCGGCGACGACCACCAGAGCCTGCCGCTGCTTCTCCACGAACACCTCGCTGACCCCCGTCGAGCCGACATGTACGCCGCCGACGTTAACGGGGGATCCACAGGGGCGCGGGGAGGTCTCGGTTTGCGGCTTCACCGCGTGGCGCTCGCGCGTACCGTCCACCCAATCCCCGCAAACCCTCCCGTCCGAGTGAATTTCACGTATCCGCCGGACACTCACGACAACCCCCGACTACCGTTACGCCACAACCACCACACCAGCCCCGCCGCCGGAGGCCCCCGCTGAGCCCCCTCCAGACTCCCGGCCGTCTGCCCATACCGGCCCGGGCCACGGCATCCGGCACCGCCGGACGCCTGGCGCGCTTCAACGCACTGCCGCAGGAGGAGGCCGAGCGGACGCTGCACACGTGCTGCCGGAGCCACGCCTGGGCACGCCGGGTCGCGGCGCACCGCCCCTACCCGGACGTGGACGCGCTGCTCGCCGCGGCGGACGAGGCGACCTACGACCTCGCCCCGGCCGACATCACCGAGGCCCTGACCGGCGAGGACCTCGTGCTGCCGCCCGACCCCGCCGCGTTCTCGGGACACTCGGGCTACTCGGCGTACGCGGCCGCGAACACCGCGCTGGCCGCCGCCCACAGCGCCTACCAGGCCCGGTTCGGCCACCCCTTCGTGATCTGCCTGGACGACATCGCACCCAGCGAGGCCCTCGACCACCTGCTCGCGGGCCTGCGCACCCGCCTCGGCCACGACCCGGTGCACGAGCGCGAGCTGGCCGCCGAGGAGCTGCGGCGACTCGCCCGGGGCCGGCTCGCCCGGCTCACCCGCCCGACGACCGGCCTGGAAAGCGGCATCAATAGCCCGTACGTGCCTGTTTGATTGCCTGTTTGATCACACATAAGGCCCCCGTGCGGGTGTCCCGACAACTCGTCGATACGATGACGAGCGGCCGGTGGACCGTACCCGGCCGGGCTCGCCCGACACTGAAGCCGGCGCGGCCCTAGTCCCCGCTCCCGGAGGGTTCTTCCGTGCCGGCTGGAACGCTGTACCGCGGCCGGGAAGGCATGTGGTCGTGGGTGGCTCATCGAGTCACCGGTGTCCTCATTTTCTTCTTCCTGTTCGTGCACGTCCTGGACACCGCTCTCGTCCGCGTCTCCCCCGAGGCGTACGACGATGTCGTTGGTACCTATAAGACGCCGATCGTCGCGCTTCTGGAATACGGCCTCGTGGCCGCGATTCTCTTCCACGCGCTCAACGGCCTGCGTGTGATCGCCGTCGACTTCTGGTCGAAGGGCCCGCGCTACCAGAAGCAGATGCTCTGGACCGTCATGGGCGTCTGGATCGTCCTGATGGTCGGGGCTCTCTACCCCGTACTCGGCCACGCCGTCCGCGCACTCTTCGGGAGCTGAGGCCAGACATGTCTGCTGACACCACCCCCGCGAACTCCGGCGTCGGCCCCGTGGAGGGCGTCTCCCTCTACGACGTCGACAACCCGGCCCCGTACATCGAGCCGCCGCGCAAGCGCACCTCGAAGACCCCGCGCTCCACGCGCGGCAACTTCGAGATGATCGCCTGGCTGTTCATGCGCCTGTCGGGTGTCGTCCTCGTCGTCCTGGTCCTCGGCCACCTGCTGATCCAGCTCGTGCTCGACGGCGGCGTCTCCAAGATCGGCTTCGCGTTCGTCGCGGGCCGCTGGGCGTCCCCGTTCTGGCAGGGCTGGGACCTGCTGATGCTGTGGCTCGCGATGCTGCACGGCGCCAACGGCCTGCGTACCGTGATCAACGACTACGCCGAGCGCCCCAACACCCGTATGTGGCTGAAGGGCCTGCTGTACGCCGCGACGGTCTTCACCGTCCTGCTGGGCACGCTGGTGATCTTCACCTTCGACCCCAACATCCGTTAAAGCCGAGGCGAGCGAAATCGTGAAGATTCACAAGTACGACACCGTCATCGTCGGCGCCGGCGGCGCGGGCATGCGTGCGGCCATCGAGTCGACGAAGCGCAGCCGCACCGCCGTGCTGACCAAGCTCTACCCCACCCGCTCCCACACGGGCGCCGCGCAGGGCGGCATGGCCGCCGCGCTGGCCAACGTGGAGGAGGACAACTGGGAGTGGCACACCTTCGACACGATCAAGGGCGGCGACTACCTGGTCGACCAGGACGCCGCCGAGATCCTGGCGAAGGAGGCCATCGACTCGGTCCTCGACCTGGAGAAGATGGGCCTGCCGTTCAACCGCACCCCGAACGGCACCATCGACCAGCGCCGCTTCGGCGGTCACTCCCGCAACCACGGTGAGGCCCCGGTCCGCCGGTCCTGCTACGCCGCGGACCGCACGGGCCACATGATCCTTCAGACGCTGTACCAGAACTGCGTGAAGGAGGGCGTGGAGTTCTTCAACGAGTTCTACGTCCTGGACCAGCTGATCGTCGAGGAAGACGGCGTCAAGAAGTCCGCCGGTGTGGTCGCCTACGAGCTGGCCACCGGCGAGATCCACGTCTTCCAGGCGAAGTCGGTCATCTACGCGTCCGGCGGCACCGGCAAGTTCTTCAAGGTGACCTCGAACGCGCACACCCTGACCGGTGACGGCCAGGCCGCCTGCTACCGGCGCGGGATCCCGCTGGAGGACATGGAGTTCTTCCAGTTCCACCCGACCGGCATCTGGCGCATGGGCATCCTTCTCACGGAGGGCGCCCGTGGTGAGGGCGGCATCCTCCGCAACAAGGACGGCGAGCGCTTCATGGAGAAGTACGCGCCCGTCATGAAGGACCTCGCGTCCCGTGACGTCGTGTCCCGCTCCATCTACACGGAGATCCGTGAGGGCCGCGGCTGCGGTCCCGAGGGCGACCACGTCTACCTCGACCTCACGCACCTCCCGCCGGAGCAGCTCGACGCCAAGCTCCCGGACATCACCGAGTTCGCGCGTACGTACCTCGGCATCGAGCCCTACACGGACCCGATCCCGATCCAGCCGACCGCGCACTACGCCATGGGCGGCATCCCGACCAACGTCGAGGGTGAGGTCCTGGCGGACAACACCACCGTCGTCCCCGGCCTGTACGCGGCCGGCGAGGTCGCCTGTGTCTCCGTGCACGGCGCCAACCGCCTCGGCACCAACTCGCTGCTCGACATCAACGTCTTCGGGCGTCGTGCGGGCATCGCGGCGGCCGAGTTCGCGCACAAGACCGAGTTCGTCGAGCTGCCGGAGAACCCGGCGAAGCTGGTCGAGGACCTGATCGAGCAGCTGCGCGACTCGCAGGGCACCGAGCACGTCGCGGTGATCCGCAACGAGCTGCAGGAGTGCATGGACGCCAACGTGATGGTGTTCCGCACCGAGCAGACGATCAAGACGGCCGTCGAGAAGATCGCCGAGCTGCGCGAGCGGTACAAGAACGTGTCGGTCCAGGACAAGGGCAAGCGGTTCAACACCGACCTGCTCGAGGCCATCGAGCTGGGCAACCTGCTCGACCTGGCCGAGGTCATGGCGACCTCCGCCCTGGCCCGCAAGGAGTCCCGCGGCGGTCACTACCGCGAGGACTTCCCGAACCGCGACGACGTCAACTTCATGCGCCACACCATGGCGTACCGCGAGGTCGGCGACGACGGCTCCGAGTCCATCCGTCTCGACTACAAGCCGGTCGTCCAGACCCGCTACCAGCCGATGGAGCGTAAGTACTGATGGCTACCCCGACCATGGACAAGGCGGAAGCGGCAGGCGCGCCCGAGCCCGGCTTCGCCGACACCCCGAACATCACGATCACGCTGCGCGTGCGCCGCTTCAACTCGGAGGTCTCCGACGAGTCGAACTGGCAGGACTTCCAGCTGGAGATGGACCCCAAGGAGCGGGTCCTCGACGCGCTGCACAAGATCAAGTGGGAGCAGGACGGCACGCTGACGTTCCGTCGCTCCTGCGCGCACGGCATCTGCGGCTCCGACGCGATGCGGATCAACGGCAAGAACCGTCTTGCCTGCAAGACGCTTCTCAAGGACATCAACCCCGAGAAGCCCATCACGGTCGAGGCCATCAAGGGCCTCACGGTCCTCAAGGACCTGGTCGTGGACATGGACCCGTTCTTCCAGGCGTACCGCGACGTCATGCCGTTCCTCGTCACGACGGGCAACGAGCCGACGCGTGAGCGCCACCAGTCCGACGAGGACCGGGCCCGCTTCGACGACACCACCAAGTGCATCCTGTGCGCCGCGTGCACGTCGTCCTGCCCGGTGTTCTGGAACGACGGCCAGTACTTCGGTCCTGCCGCCATCGTGAACGCCCACCGCTTCATCTTCGACTCGCGCGACGAGGCCGGGGAGCAGCGCCTGGAGATCCTCAACGACCGTGACGGTGTGTGGCGTTGCCGCACGACCTTCAACTGCACGGACGCCTGCCCGCGTGGCATCGAGGTCACCAAGGCGATCCAGGAAGTGAAGCGCGCGCTCATCACGCGCCGCTACTGAGCTTCCGAGCCGCACGGCTCCGAAGGCCCCGCTCCCCTCCGGGAGCGGGGCCTTCGCCGTTTTCCACCCCCTGTGGAGACCTCCCTCCAAACCTCCCTCTGAGACCCCCGTCACGTACGACGACTCCCGCTTGAACATGTTCAAAAACGGGTCTAGATTCATCACCGTCAGCGTTTTTGAACGCGTTCAAGGAGGGTGGGGCATGGACCTCACAGTCGTCGCATACGTCGTCTACCTCGTCGTCAGCATCGGGCTGACCATCTGGGTGGCCCGCACCCTGAGCCGCAACGGCCGGGTCTTCCTGGCCGATGTGCTGCACGGGAACGAGAAGCTCGCCGATGCCGTCAACCACCTTCTGGTGGTGGGCTTCTACCTGGTCAACCTCGGCTTCGTCGCCCTGTACCTGAGCGGCGACGAACAGCTCGCCAGCACCCGCGAGGTGTTCGAGGCGCTGTCCACCAAGCTCGGCGTCGTCCTGCTCGTGCTCGGCGTGATGCACCTCGGCAACGTCTACGTCCTCAGCAAGATCCGGCGGCGCGGCGTCCTGGAGCGGGAGCAGCAGCCGCCGGTCGCGCCGCAGGGCTGGGCCGCCCCGGTGAGCGGGGCGTGACAGCCGTGACGGCGGCCGGACAGGCGGCGGACCGGGGCGCCACGGGGGTGGTCCCGGTCCGCCGGCTCACGGTCCTGTACGACACCCAGTGCCCGCTGTGCACGTTCGCGCACAACTGGCTCGCCCGGCAGCGGCAGCTGGTGCCGCTGGAGTTCGTCCCCGCGGGCTCGGACGAGGCGCGGCGCCGCTGGCCGCACCTCGACCACGCCGCGACGCTCGCCGACATCACCGTGATCGGGGACGGCGGCCAGGTCTACCGGGGATCCGCCGCCTGGGTCGTGTGCATGTGGGCGCTGCGCGAGTACCGGGCCACCGCCCACCGGATGGCGACGCCCGCCGGGATGAAGGTCGCCAAGCAGGTCGTGCTCGGCGCCGCCAAGTACCGCGAGACGCACCAGGCCCGGCAGGCCGGGGGCGGCGCGTACCGGCGGCAGGACGGCTGGACGTACGACCCGAACGGCGGCTGGTACTACGTGGCGCCCGGCTCCGGGTACGCGCCGCCCGGCTGCGACAGCGGCTGCCGCGCGGGCGATTAGGCTCGGCACCGTGGCAGCAGAAGATCCCCTGAAGAAGAGCGCGGGCACCCCGGCCAAGCCCGACAAGCCCGACAAGCCCGCGAAGAGCGAGCAGACGCGGGCGCTCATCCTGGAGACCGCGATGCGGCTGTTCCGGGAGCGGGGCTACGACAAGACCACGATGCGGGCCATCGCCCAGGAGGCCGGGGTCTCGGTCGGCAACGCGTACTACTACTTCGGGGGCAAGGAACACCTGATCCAGGGGTTCTACGACCGGATCACCGCCGAACACCAGGCGGCGGTCCGGTCGGTGCTCGACACGGAGACCGACCTTCAGGCACGGCTCGCGGGCGTGCTGCGGGCCTGGCTGGAGATCGCGGAGCCGTACCACGAGTTCGCGGCCCAGTTCTTCAAGAACGCGGCGGACCCGGACTCCCCGCTCAGCCCGTTCTCCGCCGAGTCGAAGCACGCCCGGGAGGCCGCGATCGACCTGCACCGCGAGGTGCTCACGGGGTCCAGGGCCAAGGTGCCCGCGGAACTCGCGGAGATCCTGCCGGAGCTGATGTGGCTGTCCCAGATGGGGCTCGTCCTGTACTGGGTGTTCGACAGCTCCGAGGGGCGTGAGCGCAGCCGCCGGCTCGCCGACCGGGGCGCCCGCCTCACGACGCGGGGCGTGGCCCTCGCCCGGTTCCGGGTGCTGCGGCCGCTCGTCCTGGAGGTGCACGAACTGTTCGTCGACTTCCTGCCGGGGATGACCCGGCCCCTGAGCCGATAGGGACCCGCTGGTCTTTACCTGCCCTTTGGCCTGTACCTTCACGGGATGCCCGGCACCACCTCAGCGTCCTCTCCACGGTTCAGCCGCCGCAGCGCCCTCGGTATCGGGGCGGGCGCGGCCGCGGCCGTCGCCCTGCCCGCACCGTCCGCCTCGGCGGCCTCGAACCTCCAGGTCCGGTACCGGGCCGGGGCGCCGAAGCTGCCGAAGCTCGCCGCGAAGGCCTGGCTGATCGCCGACAACGACAGCGGCGAGGTGCTCGCCTCGTACAACGGGCACCGTCGGCTGCCGCCGGCCTCCACGCTGAAGATGCTGTTCGCGGACACCGTGCTGCCCAAGTTCGACCACACGCTGAAGCACAAGGTGACGGCCGAGGACCTCGCGGACATACCGTTCGGCTCCAGCCTCGTCGGCGTCCAGGCCGGGACGACGTACAGCGTGCACCAGTTGTGGCAGGGCGTGTTCCTGCGCTCGGGGAACGACGCGGTGCACGTGCTCGCGAACATGAACGGCGGCGTCGAAAAGACGGTCGCGCAGATGCAGGCGCGCGCGAAGGACCTCCAGGCGAACGACACCCACGTCGTCAGCCCGGACGGCTTCGACCACAAGGGCCAGGTCTCGTCCGCGTACGACCTGACGCTGTTCGCCCGCGCGGGCCTGAAGAACGACGACTTCCGCGGCTACTGCGCCACCAAGGTCGCCGACTTCCCGGCGGGCGGCTCCAAGACGTTCCAGATCCAGAACACCGACCGGCTGCTCACCGGGCAGGGCGTCGCCCCGTACCGGGGCCTCATCGGCGTCAAGAACGGCTACACCTCGCACGCGGGCAACACCTTCACCGGCGCCGCCACCCGCGACGGCCGCACCCTCCTGGTCACCGTGATGCACCCGAAGGCGGGCTACGAGGCGGTGTACGAGGAGACGGCCGCGCTGCTCGACTGGGGGTTCGGGGCGGCGGACAAGGTGCGCCCCGTCGGCGAGTTGGCCACGCCGCTGAGCGAGCAGCCGAAGCCGACGCGCAGGCCGGGCGTGGCGGGCGCCGGTCCCGCCCCCGCGACCACGTCCGGCGGCTCGGGCGCCGACGACTGGGCGCTCGGCGGCTCCGCCGCCCTCGTGGCGCTCGCGGGCGGCGGACTGCTCGCCCTGCGCCGCCGCGCGAGGCCGACGGGCCGCCGCAGGAAGGCGTGACGCGGGTCAGGCCTGCTTGGATGCCAGCTGCACCACGGTGATGTCGGAGGGCGCGCCCACCCGCACCGGCGGCCCCCAGGCGCCCGCGCCCCGGCTGACGTACAGCTGTGTGTCGCCGTAGCGGTCGAGGCCCGCGAGGGTGGGGTTGCTGGCTCCCGCGACGAAGTTGCCGGGCCACAGCTGCCCGCCGTGGGTGTGCCCGGACAGTTGCAGGTCGACGCCGTGCTTCACCGCCTCGTGGATCATCACGGGCTGGTGGGCCATGAGCACGGAGGCGTGCGAGGTGTCGCGGTCGCCGAGCGCCTTCGCGTAGTCGGGGCCCTCGCCGTAGCTGTCGCCCGCGATGTCGTTGACCCCCGCGAGGTCGAAGGCGCCGATGTCGACGCGCGCGTTCTCCAGCGGGCGCAGGCCCAGCTCGCGCACGTGCTCCACCCACGGGTCGGCGCCGGAGAAGTACTCGTGGTTGCCGGTGACGAAGTACGTCCCGTGCCGGGCGCTGAGCCGGGCGAGCGGGGCGACGGCCGGGGCGAGGTCCTCCACGGTCCCGTCGACGAGGTCGCCGACGACGGCGATCAGGTCGGGCTGCGTGGAGTTGATGGTGTGGACGACGCGCTCGGCGAAGCCCCGGCCGAGCACGGGCCCGAGGTGGATGTCGCTGACCACGGCGATCCTGAACCCGTGGGCCGCGCGCGGCAGTTTGGCCAGCGGCACGGTGACCCGCTTGACCGTCGGCCCGCGCAGCACGCCGTACGCGCCGCCGGCCACGACGCCCGCGGCGGCCACGGTCGCGGCGGCGCCGACGGTCCTGGCGAGGACGAGGCGGCGGGTGGGCGCGGGCGCCGGCGCGAGGCCGGGCACCGGTTCCAGCTCCCGCAGCTCGGGCACCGGGACGCGGACCGGGGCCTCCTTGGCGGTGGCGGTGGCGGCGCGCGGCCCGCGTTCCAGGAAACGCCGCAGCAGCGGGCGTACGACCTCCCCCACGAGCAGCGCGAGGAGCAGGTAGAGCGCGAACGCCAGCCACAGGAAGCCGGGCCAGGCCAGCACCTGCTGCAACAGGAACGGCGCCCCGGTGCGCTCCGCGATCAGCGCGGCGAACACCAGGAGGGGACCGGCGACGAACACCACGGTGCCGAGGCGTCTGGGCCATCCGCCCTTGGCCGTCGTGCCCCGCACGAGACGGCGCCACGCGTAGTAGTGCAACCCTGCGAACGCCGCGAGAACGGCGACCGCGATCAGTACGAAGACGACGACCATCTGCCCGGACGCCTATGAGGTCCGACGCAGTGCACGCACCGAACGCAACCCAATGCCTCCGACGATCGTCCCCAATACGAAGGAGACGACGGCGAGCGTCAGGTGCACCCAGAAGTACGCGGTCGGATCCCCGGCGTCGTCGAAGGCGAGGCCGCTGCCGTCCTTGACGAGGTTTTTGACGAAAGTGATCCAGATGACCCAGCTCCACACCCCGAAGGCGAGCAGGAACCAGGAAACGGGACGGCTGAGCTTCATGTCCTCAGTATCGCCGCGAGGCTTCGCGCACCGCCGCCGGGGTGGGTCGCACCGGACACAGGACGCAGCGGTGGAGACTTACGGGGCAGGTACAGGTACGTTCGCCAGCGTGCCCGACTCCCACGCTGCGCGACCGACGTCGCACTTCAAGAAGGCCGCGGTGCTGTTCGCCGCCTCCGCCCTGACCTTCGCCGGCGCGCTACCGGCGGCCGCCGCGGACAAGGACAAGGACAAGAGCGACAAGCCGCCCGCGTCGATGTCACAGGTGGGCGGCGCCCAGTTGGGGAAGCCGGGCACGCAGGTGAACCTCAAGGGGGACGCGCCGGTCCTGCCGAAGGAGCTGACGGCGAAGTCGTGGCTCGTCGCGGACGCCGAGTCGGGCGAGGTGCTCGCCTCGCACAACGCGCACTGGGAGCTGCCGCCCGCCTCCACGCTGAAGATGCTGTTCGCGGACACCGTGCTGCCGAAGTTCCCGAAGACGACGACGCACAAGGTGGTGCCCTCCGACCTGGCGGGGATGGGGGCGGGGTCCAGCCTCGTCGGCGTCAAGGAGGGCTTCACGTACTCCGTGCACGATCTGTGGCTGGGCGTCTTCCTGCGGTCCGGCAACGACGCGGTGCATGTCCTGTCCGCCATGAACCAGGGCGTCGCGCAGACCGTCAAGGACATGCAGGCGCACGCCGACGAGCTGCAGGCGGGCGACACCCACGTCGTCAGCCCCGACGGTTACGACATGCCGGGGCAGCACTCCTCCGCGTACGACCTGACGCTGTTCGCCCGTTCCGGGCTGCACAAGGCGGACTTCCGGGAGTACGCCGCCACGCCCACCGCCGAGTTCCCCATGAAGCAGAAGAAGGGGAAGACCACCAAGCGCTTCGGGATCCAGAACACCGACCGACTGCTCACCGGCACCCCGACGCTGCCCGCGTACAAGGGCATCGCGGGCGTGAAGAACGGCAACACGACGAACGCGGGCGCCACGTTCACGGGCGTCGCCGAGCGCGGGAACCGGGTGCTGCTGGTGACCGTCATGAACCCCAAGTCCAAGGAGAGCGACGCCGTCTACAAGGAGACCGCGCGCCTCTTCGACTGGGGTTTCCAGGCCGACGGCAAGGTCTCCCCCGTCGGTCATCTCGTCACTCCGAAGAGCAAGACGCCGGAGGGCGCGAAGTCCACGGGTCCCGGCGGCGCGGGACCCGCCAAGCCGGCCGCGCACGCAGCCGTCACGACAGGCGGCTCCAGCGGCGTCGGCGTGGCGCTCGCGATCATGGGCGGGTTGCTCGTGGTGCTGGCGGGCGCGGTGTACGTGGTGCGCAAGAAGTGGCCGCTGAAGATCACGAAGGGCTGACGTCCTCGGCGTCCTCCGCCGCCTCCGCCTCCTTGGCCTCCGCCTCCTTGGCCTCGGCCTCCTTGGCCTCCGCCTCCGCTTCCGCCTCGGCCGTCTCCTCCTCCGTCTTGCGCAGGCCGACCCGGCCCGTCGCCGTCCACGCCGCGCAGAACAGCAGCAGCTTCGCCGTGAAGTTGATCCACAGGAGGAGGGCCACGGGGGTGCCGAACGCCCCGTACATGCTCTTCGCCGCGACGTCCTTCATATAGCCGCTGAGCAGCACCTTCAGCAGTTCGAAGCCCGCGGCGCCGATGAGCGCGGCGGTGATCAGGTCGCGGCGGCCCGGCTGCACTCCGGGCAGCAGGGCCAGGACGTAGAGCAGGATCAGGAAGTCCGCGACGACGGCGATCGCGAAGGCGGCGATCTGAAGCAGTATGCCGCCCCAGCCCGCCTTGTCGATGCCGATCTGGTCGGCCGTCCAGTCGACGGCCGTGTTGGCGAGGGTGGACGCCGCGATCGACACGATGCCCGCGAGTCCGAGCCCGACGAGGATCCCGGCGTCCTGCAACTTGCGCAGGATCGGGTTCTCGTCGGGATCGGGCAGCTCCCACACGTCCCGCAGGCACTGCCGCATCGAGCCGACCCAGCCGACACCGGTGAACAGCAGCAGCGCTCCGGCGACGAGCCCGATCGTGCCCGCGTTGTCGACGAGCGCGCCGATGTCCAACTGGTTCGAGATGCCCGGCACTTGGTCGCTGAGACTCTGCTCCAGCTTCCTCTGCTGCTCAGGGCCCATCGTGCCGGCGGCGACCGCCGCGGCCACCGTGAGCAGCGGGAACAGCGCGAGGAAACTGATGAATGTCATCGCCGCGGCGAGCTGCGACCAGCGGACCTCGTCCAGCCGCTCGTAGGCGCGCCAGGCGTGGGTCCGCATCAGCCGGACGAACAGCGGCCCGACAACGGGGAGTTTCTTCAGCCAGTCCATGATCCCAGCCTGCCTTCGTCGACGGGCTCGATGCAGAGGCGACGCGCGCGGAAGACAAGGGTTCGAGTTCCACGGAACCGCAGGACCGTGACGAGCGCCACCCCCATTCTCCGATCACCCGTTCCAGTGAGGGGCCGCTAGGTTTACGACAAACTTCGCACCTTCGGGCGATACGGTCACGGTCATGGTTGCCGACCCCGCTACCGCCCCCGTATCCACCGCTCCCTCCATCCCCGCCCCGCACACCGTGCCGGTCAGCGGCTGGGGCCGGACCGCCCCCACCTCGGCCCACCTGATCCGCCCACGCTCCTACGAGGACGCGGTCCTCGCGGTCCGGGACTGGGCCGCCACGGGGCGGCGCGGCGGCATCCCGCGGGGCCTCGGCCGGGCCTACGGGGACGCGGCGCAGAACGCGGGCGGCACCGTCCTCGACATGACGGCACTCGACCGGATCCACGCCATCGACGCCGCCTCCGGCACCGTGCTGTGCGACGCGGGCGTCTCGCTGCACCGCCTGATGGAGGTGCTGCTCCCCCTCGGCTGGTTCGTGCCGGTCACCCCCGGAACCCGCCAGGTCACGGTCGGCGGGGCGATCGGCGCCGACATCCACGGCACGGACCACCACGTCGCGGGCTCCTTCGCCCGGCACGTGCCCGCGTTCGAACTCCTCACCGCCGACGGGCAGGTACGCCTCGTGGAGCGCGGCAGCGAGCTGTTCGACGCGACGGCGGGCGGCATGGGCCTCACCGGGATCGTCCTCACGGCGACCGTCCAACTGCAGCGCGTGGAGACGTCGCTGATGTCGGTCGACACCGAACGGGCCACCGATCTCGACGACTTGCTGGCCCGGTTCACCGCGACCGACCAGCGCCACCGCTACGCGGTCGCCTGGATCGACCTGCTCGCACGCGGCGCCGCCACGGGCCGCGCGGTCCTCACCCGCGGCGAGCACGCCCCGTTCGACGCCCTGCCCGCACGCACCCGCAGGGCCCCGCTGGAGTTCCGTCCCGGCCGCCTGCCCGCCGCCACGCCGTTCCTGCCCGAGGGACTGCTCGGCCGCACCAGCGTCGGCCTGTTCAACGAACTCCGGTACCGCACGGCGCCCCGGATCCGCACCGGTGAACTGCAGAAACTCGCCACGTTCTTCCACCCGCTCGACGGCCTCCCGCACTGGAACCGGCTCTACGGGCGCGGCGGCCTCGTGCAGTACCAGTTCGCCGTCGGACACGGCCAGGAGGAAGCGCTGCGCCGCATCGTGCACCGCGTCTCCGAGCACCGCTGCCCGTCCCTGCTCGCCACCCTCAAGCGCTTCGGCGAAGGCGACCCGGGCTGGCTCTCGTTCCCCGTACCGGGGTGGACGCTCGCACTCGACATCCCCGCGAGCCTGCCCGGACTCGACTCCCTCCTCGACGAGTTGGACGAGGAGGTGGCCGCCGCCGGCGGGCGCGTCCATCTCGCCAAGGACTCCCGCCTGCGGCCCGAGCTGCTCGCCGCGATGTATCCGCGCCTCGACGACTTCCGCTCGCTGCGGGCGCGCTGGGACCCGCGGGGGGTGTTCCGCTCCGACCTGTCGCGGCGGCTGAACCTCTGACCTCCCGCCCGCCCGACCCGCCTCCCTGGAGCCCCCGTTGAAAGACGCCTTCGGCACTCCCCAGTCCCTGCTCGTCCTCGGCGGCACCTCGGAGATCGCGCTCGCGACCGCCCGGCGTCTCGTCGCCCGGCGCACCCGCACCGTGTGGCTCGCGGGCCGCCCCTCCCCCGCACTCGACGAGGCCGCCGCCGGGCTGCGCGCCCTGGGCGCCGACACCCGTACCGTCCCCTTCGACGCGCTGGACCCCACCGCGCACGAGGAGACGCTCGGCAAGCTCTTCGCCGAGGGCGACATCGACATGGTGCTGCTCGCGTTCGGCATCCTCGGCGACCAGGCCCGCGACGAGGACGACCCGATGTCCGCGGTCCGCGTCGCCCAGACCAACTACACGGGCGCCGTCTCCGCGGGCCTCGTCTGCGCGCGGGCGCTGCAGGCCCAGGGCCACGGCTCGCTCGTCGTCCTGTCGTCCGTGGCGGGCGAGCGGGCCCGCCGCGCCGACTTCATCTACGGCTCCAGCAAGGCGGGGCTCGACGCGTTCACGCAGGGCCTCGGGGACGCGCTGCACGGCACGGGCGTGCACGTCATGGTCGTACGCCCCGGATTCGTCCGCTCGAAGATGACGGCAGGGCGCGCCGAAGCGCCCCTGGCGACGACGCCCGGGACGGTGGCGCGGGCCATCGAGACGGGGCTGCGGCGCAGGTCGGAGACGGTGTGGGTGCCGGGGACGCTGCGCGTGGTGATGTCCGCGCTGCGGCATGTGCCGCGCCCGGTGTTCCGCCGGCTGCCCGGCTGACCGGCGCGGGGCGTCAGCTCGCCGGGAGGCGGGGCCCCCGCGTCGTACGGCCCGAGGTCTGGCCGGGCAGCGCCGACGTGCCGAACGCGAAGTCGCGCAGCTTGCGCCACACCCCGTCGGCGCCCTGCTCGTAGAGCGCGAACCCGGTGCACGCCCAGGCCGCCTCGTACTCGGCGAGCTCCGCGAACGCACGGTCCATCGACTCCTCGTCGATGCCGTGCGCCACGGTCACGTGCGGGTGGTACGGGAACTGCAGCTCGCGGGAGACCGGGCCCGACGCGTCCCGCACCTGCTTCTGCAGCCAGGTGCAGGCCTCGGCGCCCTCGACGACCTGCACGAACACGACGGGCGACAGCGGCCGGAACGTGCCCGTGCCGGACAGGCGCATCACGAACGGGCGCCCGCCGGAGGCGACTTCCTCCAGGTGCGCCTCGATCGCCGTGAGGTCCCCGCCGTCCACCTCGGTCGGCGGGAGCAGGGTGATGTGCGTGGGAATCCCGTGCGCCGCGGCGTCGCCGAAGCCCGCGCGCCGCTCCTGGAGCAGGCTGCCATGAGGCTCCGGGACCGCGATCGAGACACCGATCGTTACGGTCCCCACGTCATACTCCTGTCGTCGTGTGGCGGGCGGGTGGCGTCGCGTGCGTACGGACGCTTCAGTGCTTGGCGGGCAGGAAGCCGACCTGCTCGTAGGCCCGGGACAGGGTCTCGGCGGCGACGGTCCGCGCCTTCTCCGCGCCCTTGGCCAGGATCGAGTCCAGCGTCTCCGGGTCGTCCAGATATTCCTGGGTACGGGTCCGGAACGGAGTCACGAAGTCCACCATGACCTCGGCCAGGTCCGTCTTCAGCGCACCGTACATCTTGCCCTCGTACTTCTTCTCCAGTTCCGGGATACCGGCACCGGTGAGGGTGGAGTAGATGGTGAGCAGGTTGCTGACGCCCGGCTTGTTCTCCGCGTCGTAGCGGATCACCGTGTCGGTGTCGGTGACGGCGCTCTTGACCTTCTTCGCGGTCGTCTTCGGCTCGTCGAGCAGGTTGATCAGGCCCTTCGGCGTCGACGCAGACTTGCTCATCTTGATCGACGGGTCCTGAAGGTCGTAGATCTTCGCCGTCTCCTTGAGGATGTACGGCGCCGGGAGCGTGAACGTGTCGCCGAAGCGGCCGTTGAAACGCGTCGCCAGATCGCGGGTCAGCTCGATGTGCTGGCGCTGGTCCTCACCGACCGGGACCTGATCGGCCTGGTACAGCAGGATGTCGGCGACCTGGAGCACCGGATACGTGAACAGCCCCACGCTCGCCCGGTCGGCACCCTGCTTGGCGGACTTGTCCTTGAACTGCGTCATGCGGCTGGCCTCGCCGAAGCCGGTGATGCAGTTCATCACCCAGGCCAGCTGCGCGTGCTCGGGGACGTGGCTCTGCACGAACAGCGTGCAGCGCTCCGGGTCGAGCCCGGCGGCGAGCAGCTGCGCGGCGGCGAGGCGCGTGTTGGCCCGCAGCTCCTTGGGGTCCTGCGGCACGGTGATCGCGTGCAGGTCGACGACCATGTAGAAGGCGTCGTGGGACTCCTGCAGCGCCACCCACTGGCGGACCGCGCCGAGGTAGTTGCCGAGGTGGAACGAGCCTGCCGTGGGCTGGATTCCGGAGAGCACGCGAGGACTTTCAGAGGCCATGTGCCTCATTGTCTCAGGTGCGCCACACAGCTCCGCAGCGGCCAAAGGTCCTGTGACCGTCCGTGGCCCACCTGTTCGTTGTCAGTGGGCGCCGGTAGCTTGACGATGTGGCGGGAGTCACGTGGGGGCACGTCGACGGGGGTGGCGATGCGGTACGTACGTGGGGGTGGGGTGGCGCTGCTGGCGGCGCTGCTGCTGCTTCTGGTGGGGGCATCGGCCGCGCAGGCCCGGCCCACGCGGCCGGGCGGCCCCGACCTGCCGGATCTCGCGCTGGTGATCGCGCCCGGCGCCGCGGCGGGCCCTTCGGTCGCCGTCCACGACGAGGACCGGGACTTCGCCCGTCTTGAGCGGTTGACGACGGACTTCGACACGGTGACCGAGCGGGTGCCGGAGGCTTGGCAGGAGGGGCGCTTCCCACCCGTCGTGGCCACGATCGTATGGGGCATGACCGGCGTGGCGGGCTGGCCGCAGACGCATCGGGCGCCCGGCACGGACACGGTGGTCGAACGCCAGGACCAGCTGATCGTGGCGGACGACGGCACGCCGTGGATCCGCACGGACCCCATGGTCGACGTCGACGACGACGACCTCCGCTGGCACCACGCCTCCCCCGCCCTGGTCACCCGGCTGACCCACTCCGGCCTCTTCCCCACCACCACCCCACCCCGGGAGACGTCACCCCGGACCCCGTGGTGGTGGGCCCTGGGCGGCCTGTCCCTCGGCCTCACGACGACGGCCGGCGTGGCGTGGCACCTACGCCCCCGCCCCCCACGGGAACCAAGACAACACCTGATCGACCTGTGAGCCCCGCCCCTTCAAGCCCCGCCGGCGATTGAGGCGCGGGGGCCGGGGCGGAGGCCCGGGGCGTGGCGCGGTCGCCCGCTCCACGCCACGGAGAGGCTCAGCCCAGGTCGATCTGGCCGTACAGCGGGAACCCGGACAGGAGATCCGCGGCGCGACCCGCCACCTCGTCCGCCACCTTCGACTCCAGGACATGACTGGCCTTCGAGACCGCCCCGGACTTCGTGGTCCCCGGCTCGGCGGCCGTCAGCACACGGTCCATGAGCGCGGCGATCTCGTCCATCTCACCGGTACCGAGCCCACGCGTGGTCAGCGCCGGCGTACCGATCCGGATCCCGGACGTGTACCAGGCCCCGTTCGGGTCCGCCGGAATCGCGTTGCGGTTCGTGACGACACCGGAGTCGAGCAGCGCGGCCTCGGCCTGCCGCCCGGTGAGCCCGTAGGAGGAAGCGACGTCGATGAGGTTCAGGTGGTTGTCCGTGCCCCCGGTGACCAGCGTCGCGCCCCGCCGCGTCAGCCCCTCGGCCAGCGCCCGCGCGTTGTCGACGATGCGCTGCGCGTAGTCCTGGAACGCGGGCTGCCGCGCCTCGGCGAGGGCGACGGCCTTGGCGGCCATGACGTGCGGCAGCGGCCCGCCGAGCACCATCGGGCAGCCCCGGTCGACCTGGTCCTTGAGCGAGTCGTCGCACAGCACCATGCCGCCGCGCGGCCCGCGCAGCGACTTGTGGGTGGTCGTGGTGACGATCTGCGCGTGCGGCACCGGGTCGAAGTCACCGGTGAGCACCTTGCCGGCGACCAGGCCCGCGAAGTGCGCCATGTCGACCATGAGCGTGGCGCCGACCTCGTCGGCGATCTCCCGCATGATCCGGAAGTTCACGAGACGCGGGTACGCGGAGTAACCGGCGACGATGATCATCGGCTTGAACTCACGGGCCTGCGCACGCAGCGCCTCGTAGTCGA
Organism: Streptomyces sp. EDA2-14; assembly: GCF_054963755.1. NCBI lineage: Bacteria > Bacillati > Actinomycetota > Actinomycetes > Kitasatosporales > Streptomycetaceae > Streptomyces > Streptomyces sp. EDA2-14. The sequence goes on along the minus strand of NZ_JBUEGE010000002.1, from coordinate 570,225 downwards.
TGAGGCCGGTGGCGGGGTCGGTGCCGTAGGAGCGCTGGTCGAACATCTTGCCTGAGATGTTCGGCCGGAAGCCGTGCGTGAGGTGGCCACCGGCGTCGAGCGACATGCCGAGCATCCGCTGGTTGCCGAAGGCCTGCCGCAGCTCGGCCCAGTCGGCCTCGGTGAGGTCGTTGATCTGCCGGACCCCGGTCTTCGCCAGGAACGGCGCCTCGACCCGGTCGGCGAGCACGGCCCAGAAGGCGACCAGGTTCGCGTCGATCCCGGAGTGCGGCTGCACGTAGGCGTGCCGGGCGCCGAACAGCTCGCGGGCGTGCTCGGCGGCGAGCGACTCGACGGTGTCGACGTTGCGGCAGCCCGCGTAGAAGCGGCGGCCGACGGTGCCCTCGGCGTACTTGTCGCTGAACCAGTTGCCCATGGTCAGCAGCGTCGCCGGGGACGCGTAGTTCTCCGAGGCGATCAGCTTGAGCATCTCGCGCTGGTCGGTGAGCTCCTGGCCGATGGCGTCGGCGACGCGCGGCTCGACGGCGCGCACGACGTCGAGGGCGGCGCGGTACGCGGTGGACTCGGGGGTCAGACGGGAATCGTTCATGGGGCAGCCTCCGGACACGGTCGGTTCACGGTTCGGCCCAGGCGCACGGCACACACTGCTCGGGCCGCTCCCCGATGGTCGATCCCATCCCAGCGCGCCAGTCACGGCCCTGCCCTCACAGTACCGGTCACGGCGCACGGCGAGGTTTCCACGTCCACATCCCGAGCGACGATAGGAAGGGGCCACAAGCCCGCTCGGCGCATTGCCGCGACAAGCGGAGCCGCGCCGGGCAGAGCCCGCGACGATCGGAGATCCCGTGAGTGCTACCGAAGCAGCAATCGCCCTCGCCGAAGACCACGGCGCGCACAATTACCACCCGCTCCCCGTCGTCGTCGCCACCGCCGAGGGCGCGTGGATGACGGACGTCGAGGGGCGGCGCTACCTCGACATGCTCGCCGGGTACTCGGCGCTGAACTTCGGGCACGGCAACCGCCGGCTCATCGAGGCCGCGAAGGCGCAGCTGGAGCGGGTGACGCTGACCTCGCGGGCGTTCCACCACGACCGGTTCGCGGAGTTCTGCACGCGGCTGGCGGAGCTGTGCGGCATGGAGATGGTGCTGCCCATGAACACGGGCGCCGAGGCCGTCGAGACCGCCGTGAAGACCGCCCGCAAGTGGGGCTACCGGGTGAAGGGCGTGCCGGACGGGCGGGCCCGGATCGTGGTCGCGAGCGACAACTTCCACGGCCGTACGACGACGATCGTCAGCTTCTCCACCGACCAGGAGGCGCGCGCCGACTTCGGCCCGTACACGCCGGGCTTCGACATCGTCCCGTACGGGGACCTGGAGGCGCTGCGGGCCGCCGTCACGGACGAGACGGTGGCGGTGCTGCTCGAACCGATCCAGGGCGAGGCGGGCGTGCTCGTGCCGCCGCCGGGCTACCTGGCCGGGGTACGGGAGCTGACACGCGAGCGGAACGTGCTGTTCGTCGCCGACGAGATCCAGTCGGGCCTCGGCCGCACGGGCCGCACCTTCGCGTGCGAGCACGAGGGCGTCGTGCCGGACATGTACGTGCTCGGCAAGGCGCTCGGCGGCGGGGTGGTGCCGGTGTCGGCGGTGGTGTCGAGCAAGGCCGTGCTCGGCGTCTTCCGGCCCGGCGAGCACGGTTCGACGTTCGGCGGGAACCCGCTCGCCTGCGCGGTCGCCCTGGAGGTGATCGCGATGCTGCGTACCGGCGAGTTCCAGGAGCGGGCGGCGGAGCTGGGCGAGCATCTGCACGCCGAGCTGGGCCTGCTGACGGGCACGGGCAAGGTCGCCGAGGTGCGCGGGCGCGGCCTGTGGGCGGGCGTCGACATCGACCCGTCGTACGGGACCGGCCGGGAGATCTCGGAGAAGCTGATGGACCGCGGGGTCCTGGTGAAGGACACCCACGGGTCCACCATCCGGATCGCCCCGCCGCTGGTGATCAGCAAGGACGATCTGGACTGGGGCCTCGATCAGCTCCGGGCGGTGCTCGGCGCGTAAGCCATTTTTGGGACGCTCAAAGGCTCTAGGACGCTCAAGGGCTCACAGGATGACGTGGGGCAGGAAGCGGGCGTACTCGTCCGTGACCAGCCCCGCCGACTCCCGGATGCCGAGCCCGGCCGCCTCGTCCTCGACGACCCACGCGCCGAGGACGACGCGGTTGCCGTCGAAGTCGGGCAGCTCGCTCAACTGCTGGTAGCAGCAGGGCTCTTCGGGCGCCGGCGGCGTGCTCCCCGGCTCGTGGATCGTGACGCCCGCACCCTCACGGCCGAGCAGCGGCTTCGACACGTAGCCGGGGCCGCTGCTCGCGAGTTCGCGCGGGCCGTCGAGATAGGCGGGGAGCAGGTTCGGGTGGTCCGGATACAGCTCCCACAACACGGCGAGCAGCGCCTTGTTGCTGAGCAGCATCTTCCAGGCGGGCTCGATCCACATCGTCGTACCCGTGCCGCCGCCGTTGTCGAGGCTGCCCAGGACGTGCGGGGCGAACTCGTCGGAGGTCAGCCACTCCCACGGGTACAGCTTGAAGCAGCTGCGGATGTAACGGAGTTGGTTGTCGACGAAGCGCTCGGACAGGCTGTCCCAGCCGATCTCCTCCATGGAGATCCAGTCGGTGTCGAGACCGGCCTGTTCGGCGGTCTCCTTCAGATAGCCGACCGTCATCAGGTCCTCGCCGAGTTCGTCGGCGGAGGAGTGCGCGAAGTAGAGCGGGCGGCCCGGCGGGAGCAGGCGCGCCTGCTTCTTCCAGGCGTCGATGAGCCGCTCGTGGAGCGAGTTCCATTGGTCGGCTCCGGGGAAGCGCTCCTCCATCCAGAACCACTGGGGCGACGCGGCCTCGACGAGTGAGGTCGGGGTGTCGGCGTTGTACTCCAGGAGCTTCGCCGGGCCGCCCCGGCCGTCGTAGCGCAGGTCGAACCGGCCGTAGACGGAAGGGAGTTCGGCGCGCCGCTCCCATGCCTCGGCGACCGCGGCGGCGACGCGCGGGTCGGTGATCCCGAGGTCGGCGAAGCGGTCGGTGCGGACGATGTGCTCGGCCGCGGCGAGGCACATGCGGTGCAGTTCCTCGACGACCTCCTCCAACGCCTCCACCTCGGGCAGGGAGAACTCGTAGTAGGCGCTCTCGTCCCAGTAGGGGCGCAGCGAGTCGTCGGGGTAGCGGGTGAGCGGGTAGATGAGCCCCTGCTCCTCGACGGTCTGCTGCCAGCCGGGGCGCGGGGTGATGGTGTGTCGCTTCATCGCGGGGTCTCCGGTCGGGCTCAGCCGCCGGAGCTTCCGCCCTTGCCGCCGCTGCCGAAGCCGCCGCGCGTGACGCCGCCGCCGCCCGAGGGCTTGCTGAAGGAGCCGCCGCCGACGCGGGCACCCTTCTTCGAACCGCCGTAGTACCAGCCGCCGTTGACCGAGGACTTGCCGGTCGTGCCGGACGAGGACTTGCAGTACTTGTCGGAGACGACCTTGTAGCCCTTGCCCGCGTTGTAGCTGTTGCGGTCGATGCAGCGCTTGTCGACGTCGGAGTCCGACGAGCAGGCGGTGAGTGCGGCGGCGAGCAGGCTGACACTGCCGAGCGCGACGGTGCCGGAGCGCAGCCGTCGTTGAGTGACGTTGTCCGTCATGAAAATCTCCCCCGTAGTTCTGCTTTTCTGCTGCACTTTCGATACGTGCGTGGCGCCCGCCCTAGGGCAGGACGCGGCACAGCGTATCCAACGCGGCGGGCCATGCGTGGTCGGGCGGGGTGCCGTATCCGACGACCAGGGCGTCCGGCGCCTGCGCCGTCGCGTCCGTGTGCCGGAAGGCGGCAAGACCGTTGACGCCGAGGCGCTGCCAGGCGGCGGCCTGCACCACGGACCGCTCCGTGCCGGGCGGGAGTTGCAGTACGGCGTGGAGCCCGGCGGCGATGCCGCTGACGCGGACGTCCGGGGCGCGCTCGGCGAGGGCGGCGACGAGCTGGTCGCGGCGGCGCCGGTAGCGCAGGCGTGCGGCGCGCACATGGCGGTCGTACGCGCCGGACTCCAGGAATTCGGCGAGCGTGAGCTGGTCGAGGACGCCGCAGGACCAGTCGGTGTGCCCCTTGGCGGCGACGACCGCGTCGACGAGCGCCGCGGGCAGCACCATCCAGCCGAGCCGCAGCCCCGGGGCGAGGGACTTGCTGGCGGTGCCGAGGTAGACGACGCGGTCGGGGTCGAGCCCTTGGAGGGCGCCGACGGGCTGACGGTCGTAGCGGAACTCGCCGTCGTAGTCGTCCTCGAGGATCAGCCCGCCGGTGCGGCGCGCCCAGTCGACGGCGGCGGCGCGACGGCGCGGGTGGAGGGCGACGCCGAGGGGGAACTGATGGGCGGGGGTGAGCAGAGCAGCACCCACATCACCCGCGTCGTCCAACTCGCTGACATCCGCGCCCTGTTGATCGAAGGAAAGCGGCCGGGTACGCAGCCCCGGCCGGGTCAGATAGTCCCAGTGCAGGTCGAGCCCGTACGACTCGACGGCGACGTCGCGCACGCCGCGCCCGTGCAGCACCTCGCCGAGCAGGATCATGCCCTGCACGAACCCGGCGCAGACGACGATCCGCTCCGGCGAGGCCTGTACGCCGCGGGCGCGGGCGAGGTAGTCGGCGAGGGCGCCGCGCAGTTCGGGGCGGCCGCGGGGGTCGCCGTAGCCGAGGGCCTCGTTCGGGGCGGCGGCCAGGGCGCGGCGGGCGGCCTTCAGCCACTCGGCGCGGGGGAAGGAGGCGAGGTCGGGGCGGCCGGGCTGGAGGTCGTAGCGGTACCCGCCGAAGGGCACGCGGTTGGTGACGGGGCCCGGGGTCGGCGCCCGCCCCGGCCGCTCGGCGACCCGGGTGCCGGAGCCCTGCCGGGCGGTGAGCCAGCCCTCGGCGACGAGGTCGGCGTAGGCGTCGGCGACGGTGTTGCGGGCGAGGCCGAGGTCGGCGGCGAGGGTACGGGAGGCGGGCAGCCGGACACCGGCGGCGAGCCGCCCGCCGCGCACGGCTTCGCGGAGCGCGTCGGTGAGCCCGCGACGCACACCCCCTGAGGTGCCGGTGTCGAGATGCAGATCGATGCCGAGCGCCCGCCCGGACGCCGAATTGGCCCAAGATTCTTCCACGTAAATGGACCATACCCCTGGGCTACTTCCTTCGTAGGCTCGACGTCATGACGAACACGGACACGAACGCGAACACGAGCACGAGCACGACCCCGGCTTACGTCCACGAGCACACGCCCCGCCTCGACTGGCACCGGCTCGCGCCCGAGGTCTTCAAGGCGATGGTCAGGCTCGACGCGGCCGCCCGCGCCGGGGTGGACCCCAAGATCGCCGAACTGGTCAAGATCCGCGCCTCGCAGCTCAACCGCTGCGCGCTCTGTCTCGACATGCACACCAAGGACGCGCTCGCGGCGGGCGAGAGCGTCGAGCGGATCATCCAGCTCAGCGCGTGGGAGGAGTCGAAGCACTTCTACACGGAGAAGGAGGTCGCGGCCCTCGAACTGACCGAGGCGATCACCGTCCTCACGGACGGTTTCGTGCCGGACGAGGTGTACGAGAAGGCGGCGAAGGTCTTCGAGGAGAAGGAGCTGTCCCAGCTGATCGCCGCGATCACGGTCATCAACGCCTGGAACCGCTTCGGCGTCTCCACCCGCCAGTCGCCGGGCCACTACACGCCGGGCGACTTCAAGTGAGCGCTCGTACGACGGTGCTGGACGCCGGGGTCAAGGCGGCGATGCTGGCGCTGGGCGCGGCGGCCAAGAAGGGCCTCGGCGACCCGGTCCTCGCGGAACTGGTGGCGATCCGGGCCTCGCAGATCAACCAGTGCGCGTTCTGCCTGGACATGCACGTGGACATCGCGCTGGACAAGAACGGCGAGAGCCCGAAGCGCATCGCGATGCTGAACGCGTGGCGCGAGGCGGGCGAGGTCTTCAACGACCGGGAAAGGGCTGCACTGGCCCTCACCGACGCGATTACTCTCCTGACGGACGCCTACGTCCCCGACGAGGTGTACGAGGAAGCGGCCAAGCACTTCCCTGAAGCCGAACTGGCCCACCTCATCGCCTCGATCGCGGTCATCAACAACTGGAACCGGCTGATGGTGAGCCGGCGCATCGAACCAGGAGGCCCCGCATGGTGAGTCCTGTCGAGACGCTCCGCGCCCTGCACCACGACCGCTCCCCCGGCGACCCGCTCGTCCTGCCCGGCCCCTGGGACGCGGCCAGCGCCCGAGTCTTCGAGGAGGCCGGCTTCCCGGCGCTGGCGACGCCCAGCGCGGGGGTGGCCGCGTCACTCGGTTACGAGGACGGGTCGACGCCCGCGGACGAGATGTTCGCGACGGTGCGCAGGATCGTGCGGTCGGTGTCGGTGCCGGTGTCGGCGGACATCGAGGGCGGGTACGGGCTCGCGCCGAAGGAACTGGTGGAACGCCTCCTGGAGACCGGCGCGGTGGGCTGCAACCTGGAGGACTCGGACCACGACAGCGGCTCCCTCAAGTCCCCGCGTGAGCAGGCGGACTGGCTGGCGGAGGTCCGCGCGGCGGCGGGCGACCGGGTGTTCCTGAACGCCCGCGTCGACACCTTCATCCGCGGCACGGCGAACCCGATCACCGAGGCGGTGGAACGGGCCCGCCTGTACGTGGCGGCGGGCGCGGACTGCGTCTACCCGATCGGCGCCCCGCCGGATGCCGTCCCGGCCCTGCGCTCCGGCATCGAAGGCCCGATCAACGTGGGCGCCCCACCCGACGGCCCGTCGCTCCGCGAGTGGGGCGAACTGGGAGCCACCCGGATCACGTTCGGACCGGGGTTGCAGCGGAGGGCGATGGGGGCGGTGCGGGAGATCGCGGAGAGCTTGCGCTGAGCGGCACGTGACGTACGGGGCCCGACCGCGGACGACAATCGGGCCCCACCCAGGCGTGCAGAGTCGGCGCCGCAATCAAGCGGGAGTCAGGCACCGGCCGGAGGCGGCGGTCGGGTCCGCATCGTGGTTGAACCTTCGGGCGCCGTTCGATGCCCGGTGGTCTACGTCGCCGCCCTGAGCGGTATGCGGCAGAAGGCTTTCGTCCTCTGGTACCGCCCGCCGACCCGGCCTGGTCAGAGGCGTTTCGCCCGCGTGGACGGAGCCATCGACGACGCTACCGCCGTCTTCAGCGGACGCAACGGGGCCGGGCGGGACGACGATAGAGGTGACCTGCTTCCACCGCGCTTTCCCTAGGAGGAGGGGACGGTATGACATCTTCTTCCGATTCCTCAGGCGCCGACCCCCTGCCCGGCACCGAGCCACAGGACGACTCCGTCACCGGGAGCCTGGCGGTCCTGGCCAACCGGGGATGGCAGTTCGCTCTCACCGCGGGCCTGGCCGCCATCGCCCTGGGCGTTGTGGTTCTTGCCTGGCCGGGAGAGACGCTGCGCGTCGTCGGGGTGCTCTTCGGTGTCTACCTGCTGGTCACGGGTGTCTTCCAGGTCGCCGCAGCCTTTGGCACGCACGTTCCGGGGCACCTTCGGGCGCTGCATTTCCTCACCGGTGCGCTGTCCATCCTGCTCGGGCTGCTCTGCTTCCGGGGAACCCTGCAGTCGATCCTGCTGCTGGCGCTGTGGATCGGCTTCACCTGGCTGGTGCGCGGCATCATGGTGACGACCACGGCGGTATCCGCCCGGGGTATGCCGGCGCAGGGCTGGATGCTCTTCTTCGGTATCGTCGGCATCATGGCGGGCATCGTGCTGATCGTCGCGCCGTTCACCTCGATCGCCGCGCTCACCCTGACGGTGGGCGTCATGGCCATAGTGCTGGGGGTGGTCGAGATCTTCCACGCCGTCAGGATGCGGGTCGACGTCGGCCGCGTGGCGCGGGGCACTACGCACCGGCGGCAACCGCTGACTCGCCCGCACCCCCAACACTGACCGGACCACGTGCACGTAGCGGCGCGCTCCCGCCCGCCCGGCATCACGGGAGCCGCTGCTCGCACGAGAGACGAGTTCTCCTAATTGAACGGGATGTTGAGCCAAGGGCTGCCCGGGTCGGTCGTCAAGACGGTGTGGGCCGTCACCATTTCCTTGTACCAGCTGCCGAAGCGCTCCTCGTCGAAGTGCAGGCAGCGGCCCAGGATGTAACCGCTGGAGAAGTCCTCCCAGGAGCTGTACGTGGCCGCGGACTGTTCGCCCACCTCGACGACCGCACGTTCGGCCTCCTCGACCGTGCCGAAGCGGGCCCCGACGCCCCAGCAGGCCATGCTCGCGCCGCGCCCCAGGTCCCAGGCGTCCACGGAGCGGATGTACCGGCCCTCGGCGAGGATGCCGTCGGCGCGCATCCGGGCCTCGTAGCGGGTGATCCTGCCGATGAGGTGCTGGACGCCCGCTGTCTGTGCGCGGACCTCGGACTCGGGGCGGGGTTCGGTGCGGGTGACGCCGTCCGCGGTGAGGACCGTGCCGCCCTCGGCGCGGGCCCGCAGGACCTTCGCGGCGGCCTCGCGCCAGTACTCCGTCTCCACGTGTCCACCGAAGGCGCGGGCGATGGCGTGGCGCAGGTCGAGCGCGAACTCCCATACGGGGCTGAGGTTCTCGCGGACCAGTAGCCGCTGGAGAGACCGTTGCCATTCGGTGCGTGAGGTCACTCCCCACCAGCGTTCGAGCTGTTCGCGCTCGGTCTCGTAACCGTTGCCGTGGAAGCCCAGGGCGTTCCACAGGTAGCCGTTCTTGACGCTCATGAGGGCGCCGCAGGCAAGGCCGTGCGCGACCGGCCCGTGCAGCGGGCCGCCGACGCGCAGGGCGCGCACCGTGCCGGAGAAGTCGGGTTGGCTCGCCCTCCGCGCGATGAACACCCAGGGCGCGTTGTGCGGAGGCGCCGTGTACAGCACCCCTTCGCAGGGGCTGCCCGCGTCCACGACGAGGGTGAGCGGGATGTCGCCCCAGTCCTTGAACGCCTTCAGCGACGCGAGCTTGAAGAGCTGGTCCGCCGTTGGCACGGGGAGCATGCCGTCCGTGTACAGGTACAGCACGAGCGCCCCCGTCCGCGGGTCCTCGCGGGCGTCGGGGGTCAGCTCGCCCACCTCGTCCGGGACCACCCGGAAGAACAGGTCCGCGCGCGCGAGCACTTCGTAGTACCCCGCCCAGTCTCCCCGGCACTTCGCCTCGTACAGGCCCTGTTCCACGGGCGTGGGGGCGAACCATTCCTGCCGCGGGGCGGCGGGACCGAAGTCTGCGGGAGGCGGGCCGAAGGTCATGGGCCAGACCCTATGCAGCGAAAGATGGACATGGCCGTCGAGGCGACGGTTCGCTGCCCTCTCGTTACTCACACCCCTTGGACGTGCAGTTCGAACCAGACCGACTTGCCCACGCCGCCCTCGCGCGCCTCCGCGCCCCACGCGTCCGCGAGCATCGACACCAGTGCCAGGCCCCGGCCCGACTCCTCCTCCATGCTCGCCGCGCGCGGTGCGGGGAGCGTGTCGCTCGCGTCCGTGACCCGTACGTGGAGGCGGTCGGCGGACAGGATCGCGCGGGCCCGGATCTGCCGGTCGGCAGGGGCCTTCGCGTGCCGGTAGGCGTTCGTCATCAGTTCGCTGAGGAGGAGTTCGGCCGTCTCCGTCACCTCCTGCGGCAGCTCCCACGACCCCGCCTGCTCGCGCAGCAGCAGCCGGGCCCGGCCCACACTGCGCGCGTGCCGCGCGAAGCGCCACTCGATGTCCTGCGGGATCGCCGTGGGGCGGGGAGTCGTTCGCATGGCCCCACGTTTGCGGCTCGCGCGTACCCTCGGGAGTAACGGCTCGGGTACAGCGGGTATTTGTACCTCTCCAGTCCCCGTCGGGCCAGCGGAGGTGTACGTGTCGACCGAGTCGAACGCGTGGCGGTACTGCGGCAGCCAGATCAAGCTGTGGCGTACCGAGGCGGGCGTAGCGCGTGAGGCGCTGGCCGAGGAAGCCGGTTACGGCCTTGAGTACGTGAAGTCCATGGAGAACGGGCGCCGCAAGCCCACGGTCCGGCTCCTCCAGGTCGCGGACCAACTGTGCGGCGCGGGCGGGAAGATCGTCGCCGCGCGGGAGTTCCTGAAGCCGGAGGCACACCCGGCGCGGTCACAGGAGTTCATGGCGCTGGAGAAGGACGCCATTGCCGTGAGTTCGTACGAGCCGTTGCTCATCCCCGGGCTGCTCCAAGCGCCTGAGTACGCACGAGCGTTGATCGGCGCGAGTTCGCCGCCACTCGACGACGAGACCGTGGAAGAGCGCGTCGCCGGGCGGCTCAAGCGACAAGAGGCGCTGACCTCGCGTACGGGCGTCATGTTCAGCTTCGTGGTGTACGAGGCGGCCCTACGGACCGAGGTGGGCGGGCGTGAGGTCATGGCGCGGCAGCTTCAGCACCTTCTCGAAGTGAGCGAGTTGCGCAACGTACTGATCCAGGTGCTGCCGTTCGGGCGGGCGTACGGTGCCGCGCTCAATGGAGCCATCGCGCTTCTGGAGACAACCGACCATGAGCGCTATGCGTACGTGGAAGGGCCGGAGACCAGCACCCTGTACGGCGACGCCGACAAGGTCAGTGCACTCACACGCGCCCATGACATGATCCGAATGCACGCCCTAAGCCCCGAGGATTCGGCCGAGTTCATCAGAAAGGTGGCGCAGTAACTGTGAACGCCAGCCTGACGTGGTTCAAGTCCAGCTACAGCGATAGCCAGGGCGGCAACTGCCTCGAAGTCGCCCTGGCGTGGCGGAAGTCCAGTTACAGCGACAGCGAGGGCGGCAACTGCCTCGAAGTCGCCACCCGCCCCGACCGCATCCACGTCCGCGACTCGAAGCTCGGTCCCCAAGGGCCGACCTTCACCGCCGCCGCGTCCGCCTGGAACGCCTTCCTGGCCCACGCCCGCACCGCCTGAGCTTCGAGCCCCGGCATCCGAGCTTTGCTTTTAGGGAATGGGGGTTGGGTCTCAACCCGCCCTCCCGCCCCTCCCCCGACACCGAGCGCGCTCAACTGCCGCCACCACCAGTCGAGATGACTTTCCGCGATCGGCTTGCGACGCAGGGTTGTCACCCTCTACCGTTCGCGGCAACAAACAACCCCGGTCGGGTGCTACCAACACCCGCCGGGGTCTGACCGACCAGATCGAACGGACCGATCTCGTGGCTACGGAAAACCCTATCTCCGCCCTGCCGTCCCCCGCACACCCCATGGCCAACCCCGGCTACGGAAAACGCGGCGCCCCCGACCAGGGCCCCCTCCGGCGCGACACCTTCGCCCACCTCCCCCTCCGCGCCCGCTACCTCGCCGGGTTCATCGACGCGCTCCCCGAGCACGCCGCGATGGACGCGAAGACCCTCGCCAAGGCCCAGCCCCTGTACGGGCAGGCCGCAGTGCGGTCCGCGCTCAACGAGTTGTCCGTCGCCGGGCATCTGCGCCGCGTTCGGCGGCTGTGCGACGTCAACGCCGAAAACGGCGCGACCCGTTGGGTGTTCCACACGTACTGGTCGCGGACCGCACGTAGCGACGAATGGTGGGCCCGGTTTCTCGACGGTGACGTACCAGAGCCGGAGGACGTCGCCCCGTCTACTCCCACCCGCTCCGACGCGTACCACCGACTCGCCCAACTCGGCCTCAGAGAGCCACGGTTGACCCTGTCGGCAGCGGACTGCGCCGCCTTGGAAGCAGCCGCAGCCGAATGGCTGACGCGCGAACCCGACCCGCAGCTCTTCACTCAGGCCATGACGGCCGGACTGCCCGGCGTCGTCCACTCGCCCCGCGCATTCATCGCGACCCGCCTGCGCGACAGGCTGCCACCGCACCGGATCCGGGTCTCCCCCGCCCCTCCGTCGGCGCCCGCGCGCCGTGGCCTCTTGGAGTGCACCGACTGCGGCCGACCGGGACGTCCGGAAGCGCTGCCGGGCGGGCTGTGCAAGGGGTGCCGTGTACACGTGGGGTACAACTTGCCGTCCGGGCAGCCGAGTTCCTGAAGATCCGAGGGGATATGCAGCATGAGCTTCTTCGGTGAGGGGGAGGCCCTCGACAGGTGGCTGTCGAGTGGGCGAATACTGAGCGTGGGTGCGGTGCCTGTGCTCTGGATCCTCCTTGTCTTCTTCATCAAGGAGGAGGGCTGGCACTTCGCCTTTCTGGCCGCCATGGTCCTCCCACCGGCCGGCGCCTTTCTGGGGCTCCGGGGCTACCGCGAGGTGCGTCCAGGCCTGACGGCCGTAGGCATGGCTCTGGCCGCCTGCACTCTTCCCCTGACTCTGTGGCTGGCCATGCTCGAAGGAGCGTGACATCAACACCGCGCTGTAAGGAGAGAGACGACGCCGTCGCCGACGGGCTGCCTACGACCGGCTCGCCGAGCGTGGTGCCCGCGGTGAGCTCGATCGTCTGAGGGACGACCGAGAGGCGCGCAAAGCAGCGCAACGGCGTGGACTGTGACGGCTGAGGACGGTCGTTCCGTCATTTCGCGTCACGGTCCCTCCTCACCCCCCAACACGCCCGGGGCCCCGGCCGCTCTCAGCGCGGTCGGGGCCCCGGGGTGGGTGAGCGGGTGTGGTTACTTCTTCGGGAGCCAGGACTTCCAGGTGGAGCGGTGGGTTTCGACCCACTTCTTGGCTGCCGCTTCCGGGGTCAGCTTCTTGTCGGCGATCAGGAGCGAGACCTCGTTCTGGTCGTCCGTCGTCCACTTGAAGTTCTTCAGAAGCTGCGCCGCCTCGCCGCCGTTCTTGGAGAAGTCCGTGTTGAGGTACTTCTGGAGCGGCGTCGTCGGATACGCGCAGGTGATCTTCTTCGGGTCGGCGTCGCAGCCCTCCTTGTACTTGGGCAGCTTCACCTCCGTCATCGGCACCTGCTTCGTGAGCCACTGCGGCGTGTACCAGTACGACAGGAACGGCTTCTTCTGCTTGGCGAACTGCTTCATCTGCGTGATCTGAGCAGCCTCGGAGCCGGCGAAGACGACCTGGTAGTTCAGCTTCAGGTTCTTGACCAGCGCCTTGTCGTTCGTGACGTAGGACGGCGAGCCGTCGATGAGCTGGCCCTTGCCGCCGCTCTCGGCCGTCTTCAACTGGTCGGCGTACTTGTTGAGGTTCTTCCAGTTGGTGACGTCCGGGTGCTTCTTCGCGAAGTACGTCGGGACGAACCAGCCGATGTGGCCGGTGACGCCGAGGTCGCCGCCCGGCTGGATCGTCTTCTTGTCCTTGACGTAGCGCTGCACCTGGTCGGGGTGGCCCCAGTCCTCCAGGATCGCGTCGACGCGGCCCTGGCTGAGGGCGTCCCAGGCCGGGACCTCGTCCACCTGGACCGTGTCCACCCGGTAGCCGAGCTCGTGTTCCAGGAGGTACTGGGCGACCGCCACGTTCGCCTGCGCGCCGACCCAGGACTGGACCGAGAGGGTCACCGTCTTGGCGCCCTGCGCGTTGGCGTACGGGGAGGCCTGCTTCGTCATGTCGGCCGCCCCGCAGCCCGTGGCCGCCAGCAACGTCCCCACACCGACAACGGCCTTGAGCGGCGTCATGCGTGTGCTGATACGCGTACGGATACGCATGTCACGCCCCCTTTCCGCCGCGGTCGCGGCGTTGCGTCGGCTGCGTCACCCGGTCCAGCATCAGGCCCAGGCAGACGATCGCGGCGCCCGCTACGAGGCCCGTGGCGAGGTCGCCCTGCGCGAGGCCGAAGACGACGTCGTAGCCGAGCGCGCCACCGCCGACCAGACCGCCGATGATGACGACGGCGAGGACCAGGACGACGCCCTGGTTGACGGCGAGGAGGAGTGCCGGGCGGGCCAGCGGGAGCTGGACCTGGCGCAGCTGCTGCCACGTGGTCGCGCCCATCGAACGGGACGCCTCCATCGCGGCCGGGTCCACCTGGCGCAGGCCCTGCGTGGTGATGCGGACGACGGCGGGCAGCGCGTACACGACGGCCGCGGCGACCGCCGGGGCGCGGCCGACGCCGAAGAGGGCGACGACCGGGATCAGGTACACGAACTGCGGCATCGTCTGGAAGACGTCCAGGACCGGGCGGAGCAGTCGTTCCAGGCGTTCGCTGCGGGCCGCGGCGATGCCGATCGCGACGCCGAGGACCAGGGTGACCAGGACCGCGGCGATGACCTGCGACAGGGTGTCGAGGGACGGCTTCCACACGCCGAGGACGCCGATCGCGGCCATCGCGAGGACCGCGGTGAGCGCGGTGCGCCACGTGCCGATCAGCCAGGAGAGCGCGGCGACGATCAGCAGTACCGACCACCAGGGCAGCCAGGTGAGGCCGTCGCGCACCGGGTTGAGGACACCCGTGGTGAAGTGCGCGGCCCAGTCGGCGGTGCCGCCGATGTACGGGACGCCGGAGTACAGGTGGTCCGTCATCCAGTCGACGGCGTCGTTGACGGGCGTCGCGATGTTCAGGGTCCAGGCGTCGGGCCAGTCGAGGCGGTCCATGAAGCGGGACGCCAGGGCGACGACGACGGTGCCGAGCGCGACGACGCCCCACTTCCAGGGCGCCGGGGCCGACTCGTGCGAGCCAAGCCGCGCCCCGGCCGCGGCCGTGACCCGGTCCAGGATCACGGCGAGCAGCACGATCGGGATGCCGGCCGCGAGCGCGGCGCCGACGTCGACGGAGGCGAGCGCCTGGTAGACGCGGTCGCCGAGGCCGCCCGCGCCGATCACGGACGCGATGACGGCCATGGAGAGCGCCATCATGATCGTCTGGTTGAGGCCGAGGAGGAGTTCCTTGCGGGCCAGCGGGAGGCGCGCGCTCAGCAGGCGCTGGCGGGCCGTCGCGCCGAGCGAGGTGACGGCCTCCATCACGCCGCCGTCCGCGGAGCGCAGGCCCAGCGCGGTGAGGCGGGCCATGGGCGGAGCCGCGTAGATGACCGTGGCGAGCACGGCAGCGGGGACGCCCATGCCGAAGACGAGGACGACCGGCAGGAGGTACGCGTACGCGGGCAGCACCTGCATGGTGTCGAGGACCGGGCGCAGCGCCCGGTACATGGTGTCGCTGAGGCCCGCGGCGAGGCCGAGGACCGCACCGAGGAGCACCGAGGCGAGGACCGCGATCACCATGAGCGCCAGCGTCTGCATGGTGGGCACCCACATGCCGAGGGCGCCGCACGCCAGGAACGCGACGACGGCGGACGCGGCGAGGCGCCAGCCGGCCACGCGCCAGGCGATCAGGCCGGCGGCGGCCGTCACACCGGCCCAGCCCGCGGCGAGCAGGACCAGGTAGACGGCGCGTACGGAGAGGACGACGGCGTTGCTGACGTAGCCGAAGAAGTACAGGAACAGCGGGTGGCTGTCCCGGTTGTCGATCACCCAGTCCGTGGCGTTGCCGAGGGGTTCGGTGAGGTCGACGGTGAGGGCGTGCGGCCAGCTGCCGCTGGACCACTTGGCGTGGGCCAGCGGGATCAGGATCGCGGCGGCGACGGCGAGCAGCAGGATCTTGCCCAGGGCGCGGTTGCGCCACAGCGGATGGGGCCGCTCTCCCGTGCTCTTGGCCGGGGCGGCCGTTACGGCGGCAGCCATCAGACGGTCCCCTCGTCGCCCTCGCCCGCCGGCGGCTCAGCCTTCTCCTGCGCATCAAGCCCCTGCGGCGATTGAGCAGCGGGGTCCGGGGCGGAGCCCCGCGGCGTGGGGACGGCTCCCGTGTCGGGCGCCGTCCCGGCCACCACACCCAGCAACCGCTCGTGGTCGACCACGCCGACACACTCCCCGCCGTCCACCACTCGCACCGCGAACCCGCTGGAAGCAACCGCCTCGATCGCCTCCGACACCGTCGCGTCGGCCGCGATCGACGGACCACGGTCCGCCTCGTCCGCATCGGCGGGACGCATGGCCCGCCGCACCGTCATGACCTGCTCGCGCGGCACGTCACGGACGAACTCGCGGACGTAGTCGTCGGCGGGCGCGCCCACGATCTCCTCGGGGGTGCCGAGCTGGACGACACGGCCGTCGCGCATCAGCGCGATGCGGTCGCCGAGGCGCAGCGCCTCCTGGAGGTCGTGGGTGATGAAGACCATCGTGCGGCCCTCCTCACGGTGCAGGCGCACGACCTCCTCCTGCATGTCGCGCCGGATCAGCGGGTCGAGCGCGCTGAACGGCTCGTCGAACAACAGCACTTCCGGGTCCACGGCCAGCGCGCGCGCCAACCCCACCCGCTGCTGCTGGCCGCCGGAGAGCTGGCCGGGGCGGCGCTGCTCCAGGCCGTCGAGGCCGACCTTCGCGACGACCTCCGCGGCCTTCGCGCGGCGCTCGGCGCGGCCGACGCCCTGGATCTCCAGGCCGTACGCGACGTTGTCGAGGACCGTGCGGTGCGGCAGGAGGCCGAAGTGCTGGAAGACCATGGCCGCTCGGTGGCGGCGCAGTTCGCGCAGGCGGGACTTGTCCATGCCGAGGACGTCCTCGCCGTCGATCTCCAGCTTCCCGGACGTCGGCTCGATGAGCCGGGTCAGGCAGCGTACGAGGGTCGACTTGCCGGAGCCCGACAGGCCCATGACAACGAAGACCTCGCCCCTCTTCACGTCGAACGAGACGTCGCGCACGGCGGCCGTGCAGCCGGTCTTCGCCCGCAGTTCGGCGGCGCTCAGGTCCGTCAACTCGGCGTTGTCCGGAACGCGTTCGGCCTTGGGGCCGAACACCTTCCACAGATTGCGCACGGAGAACACGGACTCGGAACCGGACTCGGTCCGCTTGCCGGCGTCCGCCGGAGTCACGGTCGCGCTCATCACGCTTCACCACCCAACAGCTCGGCGCACTTCTCCCCGACCATGAGCACCCCGATCATCGGGTTCACCGCGGGCATCGTCGGGAAGACGGACGCGTCTGCGATTCGGAGGGAGCGCAGCCCACGGACCTTCAACTGGGGGTCTACCACGGCGAGTTCATCGTCCGCAGCACCGATGCGACAAGTGCCCGCGGGGTGGTAGACGGTGTGCGCGACCTTCCGCGCGTACTCGCTGATCGCCTCGTCGTCCACGACGTCCGGACCGGGGCACACCTCGCGCTTGAGCCAGCCGGCCAGCGGCTCGGTCTTGGCGATCTCGCGGGCGATCTTGATGCCGTCGACGAGGGTCTGCCCGTCGTAGTCGTCCTCGTCGGTGAAGTACCGGAAGTCGAGGGCGGGCTTGACCTCGGGGTCCGCGCTGGTCAGGTAGACGCGGCCGCGGCTCTTCGGCTTGGGGATGTTCGGCGTCATGGACACCCCGTGCTCGGGCCTCTCGTAGCCGAGGCGCTCCGGGTTGTCCGTGAACGGGATTTGGTAGAAGTGGAACATCAGGTCCGGGCCCGCGGCCTCGGGGTCCCGCTGGATGAACAGGCCGGCGTCGCTGTCCATGGCGCTGTTCTCGGGGATCGGGCCGTTCGTCTCCCAGACGATGACCGACTCCGGGTGGTCGAGCAGGTTCTCGCCGACGCCCGGCAGGTCGTGCAGGACCGGGATGCCGAGGGCTTCGAGGTCGGCCTTCGGGCCGATGCCGGAGTGCATGAGCAGGCGCGGGGTGTCGACGGCGCCCGCGCAGACGAGGACCTCGGTGTTCGCGGATATGAGCCGCTCGACACCGTCCTTGCCGCGCACGCGCACGCCGCGCGCGGTCAGCCCTTCGTCCGAGGCCTCGAACTCCAGCTTGTACGCCCAGGTCTCCAGCATGAGCGTCAGGTTGGGGCGGTCGCCCGCCTCCATGTGCGGGTGCAGGTACGCCACCGAAGCGCTGGAGCGCTTGTTGTTCTCGGGGTGGTACGCCAGGTCGAAGAAGCCGACGCCGTCCTTGAACGGGCCCTTGTTGAAGCCCTCCACACGCGGCACGCCGGTCGTCGCCCGCGCGGCCTCGACGAAGTCGCTCGCGATCGCGTTCCGGTCCTTCGCGTCGACCGGCACGATGTTGTTGCGCAGCTTGGCGAAGTACGGGTCCATCGCCTTGTGGTCCCAGCCCTCGGCGCCCGCGGCCGCCCACTCGTCCCAGTCGCCCGGCAGCGGCTTGAACGAGATGAGCGTGTTGTGCGAGGAGCAGCCGCCGAGCACCTTGGCGCGGCTGTGCAGGATGTGCGAGTTGCCGCGCGGCTGCTCGGTGGTGGTGTAGCCGTAGTCGAGGTCGCCGCCGAGCAGGCCGAGCCAGCGGCGCAGCGTCAGCACGTCGTCGCGGTCGATGTCGCTGGGACCGCCCTCGATGACCGCGACGGTGACGTCCGGGTTCTCGGTGAGGCGGGAGGCGATCACCGATCCTGCGGTGCCGCCACCGACGATGACGTAGTCGTAGGTGCTTTCGGGCATGGTTCAACTCCTGTACGCAGCACGGTGCCTGACGCTGTGGCGCGGCACCGTGCTCCGCGTGATGGGGACGGGGGTGTGCTCGGAGCGGGTGGGTGTCAGCCCGCGAACCAGCGGACCGGCTTCGGCGCCAGGTTCTGGTACACGTGCTTGCTCTCGCGGTACTCGGCGAGCCCGGCGGGGCCCAGCTCGCGGCCCACGCCGCTCTTTCCGAAACCGCCCCACTCGGCCTGCGGCAGGTAGGGGTGGAAGTCGTTGATCCACACGGTGCCGTGGCGCAGGCGGCGCGCCATGCGGCGGGCGCGGCCGGCGTCGGTGGTCCAGACGCCGCCGGCGAGACCGTACTCGGTGTCGTTGGCGAGGGCGACGGCCTCGTCCTCGGTGCGGAAGGTCTCGACGGTGAGGATCGGCCCGAAGGTCTCCTCGCGCACGACACGCATCTCGCGGTGGCACTGGTCGAGCACGGTCGGCTCGTAGAAGTAGCCGGTGGCGGGCCGGACGTCGGACGGCTCGGGGCGCTTGCCGCCGCAGCGCAGCACGGCGCCCTCGGCGAGCGCGGAGGCGACGTAGTCCTCGGTCTTGTCGCGCTGCTGCTCGCTGACCAGCGGGCCGCACTCGACGTTGTCCTCGGTGCCGCGGCCGAGGCGGATCTTCTCGGCGCGGCGGGTGAGCTCGGCGACGAAGCGCTCGCGCACGGACTCCTCGATGATGAGCCGGGAGCCGGCGGAGCAGACCTGGCCGCTGTGGATGAAGGCGGCGTTGAGGGCCTGGTCGACGGCGGTGTCGAAGTCCTCGTCCGTCTCGCAGGCGTCGGCGAAGACGACGTTGGGGTTCTTGCCGCCGAGTTCGAGCGCGACCTTCTTGACGTCGGCGGCCGCGGCCTGCGCGACCTTGGTGCCGCTGACCAGTCCGCCGGTGAAGGAGACGAGGTCGACATCGGGGTGGTCGGAGAGGCGGGCGCCGACGGTGGCGCCGGGGCCGGTCACGATGTTGGCGACGCCGGCGGGGAGCCCGGCCTCGACCAGCAGCTCGACGAGCACGACCGTCGTCAGCGGAGTGATCTCGCTCGGCTTGATGACGAAGGTGTTGCCCGCGGCGAGCGCCGGGGCGATCTTCCAACTCGCCTGGAGGAGCGGGTAGTTCCAGGGCGTGATCATCGTGCAGACGCCGACGGGCTCGTGCACGACGACGCTGTGGATGTCGTCGGAGCCGGCGTCTACGACGCGTCCGGCGCCCTCGCCGATGACGAGGTCCGCGAAGTAGCGGAAGGCGTCGGCGACGCAGTCGACGTCGACGCGGCCCTCCTCGACGGTCTTGCCCGCGTCCCGGCTCTCCAGGAGGCCGATCTTCTCCCGGTCCCGTACGAGGAGGTCGGCGACGCGGCGCAGCAGCGCGGCGCGCTCGGCGACGGGCGTCGTCGGCCAGGGGCCCTCGTCGAAGGCCCTGCGGGCGGCGGCGATCGCGGCGTCCGCGTCCTCGGTGCCGCCCTCGGCGATCACGGCGAAGGGCTTGGCATCCGCAGGGTCGAGGATCTCGCGCGCGGCCCCTGCTGCGGCCCCGCGCCACTCTCCGTCGACATGAATGGTGTTCTGCACTGACACGACCTGCTTCGCCTTCCGTTCCGGGAATGTCCCCCGAGCACCGCAAAACGCCCTCTCGGCGTCTCTACGGTGACGATGCAGGCCCCTGCCCCGGCGGACGGGAAGCATGCCCGTGCGACACCAAAAGTGTGCTGAGTCACGGCACGCCACGGGGGCGTGCGGCGACGCAGCGTGAGAGCGGGGCGCTTCGTCCCCGCTCTCACGGCTCTCTCACTCCTGCGCGAACCGCGACAACGCGACGGCGAGCCGGTTCCGCTGCTCGGGCCACTCGGACTCCGGGCCCGCGACGAGCACCGCGTACTGCTTGCCGCTCTGAGCGGTGAACGAGAAGTCGACCACCTTTCTCCGGGCGCCCAGCTTCTCGCTGTCGTACGCGTAGACGAGCTCGGCCGCGTCGTCGGTGACCTCGTCCGAGGCTCCCTCGGGGGCCGACGCCTCCTCCAGTGAGACCTCCTCGTACCCGTCCTTCGCAAGGCTGTCCGCAAGAGTCCCGGACGCGGCCTGGAGCGATTCGAGCGGTGTGGTGTCCGGCTCCGTGATGGTGAAGATCTGGATGAGCGAGGACTCGTCGGGCGACGTGTAGAACACCCCCTGCTTGCTCTCGCTGCGGTCCCAGCCCTCGGGCACCGCGAGCGCGAAGCCCGCCTGGTCGGCCACCTGCCGGTAGCCGGCGGGGAGCTCGCCGCTCGGCGAGGGAGTGGGAGTGGCGGACGTCGGAGCGGGGCTGGTGGGCGCCGGGGACGTGCTGGGCGGCTTCGGATCCGGCTGCGGCTGCGGGTCGTCCCCGCGGCCGAGCAGCACCACCGTCGTCGCGACGGCGGCGCCGAGCACGGCCGCGCCCAGCAGCACCAGGGCGAAGCGCCGGTTCCGGCCGGGCGACGGCGGGGGCGGCTCCTGCTCCTCGGGTCCGGGCCAGGGCGCGGGCGGGGCGAAATCCGGCCGCGGCGGAGGCGGCGACGAGACCACCCCGGGGCCCGAACCCGCCTCCTCCCAGCGCTGGGTCTCCTCGTTCCAGTGGCGTCCGCTCATCTCAGGTTCCCCAGCATCCCGGCCACCGTCCCGGCCGACGCGAGCAGCGAGACGACCGACTGCGAGTCGCCGAGCAGCGCGCGCAGCCGCTCGATCCGGCTCGCCGGGGCCCGGCCGGTGCGGGTGATCTCGCCCTCCGTCTCCGCGAGCTCGGCGTCGAGGGTGCGCACCTGTCCGTCCTCGTCCCGGAGCCGGGGCAGGTCGGCGCGGAGCGCACGCACCGCCTCCAGCAGCTCCCGCATCGCCTCGTCGGTCTGCGGCGCGCTGTTCGTGTGGCTCTCCGCGCGGGCGTGGCTGCCGATGGCGAACGTGCTGCCGTGGACGTCACCGATGTTGACCGAGGGCTCGTCACTCGCTGTCATGATCCTCGGATCCCTTCTCGTTCTTGGTGGTGCCGTCGGTCGCTCCCGACGTCGCGCGGGCGTGGCTGCCGACGGCGAAGGTGGAGTCCTCGACCCGGTCGATGTTCACGCCGCCGCTGCTGATGTTCACGATCTTCTGGACGAACTCGCCGGTCCGGTAGCCGGATTCGGCGAGCGCGTGGAGCACTCCGTTGGCGATGCGGTCCTGGATCGACTTGAGGTAGCGCTCGACATCCATCTGCTGGAACAGCGAGCCGGGGCCCTCCGAGCCGAGCTCGCGCACCGACTCGGCGGGGCCGTCCGGCAGCGCGCTGCCGTGCCCGCCGGTGAGCACCTGCCAGCCGTAGCCGGCCCAGCGGCCGATGGTGACGAGGGAGCGCACGGGCGAACCCGCCACCCGCGCGAAGGCCCAGACGGCCTTGCCGAGCGGGTTGTTGTGGCGGAACTGGTGGGCGGTGCGGTCCGCGTTCTGGAACGGTTCGCGCAGCGGAGCGAGGACGTGCGGCGCGATCTCCAGCATCAGCATCCGGCCCTGCGTGTGGACGCGGACGAAGACGGTGACGACCAGCTCCTCCTCCCAGCCGCCGACCCGGATCCGCAGGAAGTGCCGGCGCTTCTCCGCGCCCTCCTCGACGGACCGGGTCCGGTGCGCCTCGAAGTCCTCCGGCCGGTAGGGGGCGTCCTCACGGTGCGCGAGGCCCTCGGCGGGCAGGAAGACGCACTCGTCGATCTCCAGCCAGCGCAGCCGGTCGCGCACGGTGGTGCCCGCGAACTCGGCGGGCAGCCGCAGCTGTTCGAGCAGCGGCCGGATCTGCTCCAGGATCTTCCGGTTGTTGATCGGCTGCTGCTTCTTCATCCCGTCGGGACGCAGCTCGACGGCGAGGGTCCAGGTGTCGACCGGTTCGCCGGCCCCGCAGAACGGGCGGTTCGCGTGGTACATGATCAGCGGTGCGTGCTGCTCGACCCTGATGCGCCGCTTCACTCGCTGGAAGCGGGCCCCCTCGGCGCTCTCGGCCGGGTCGGCGGTCGCGTCCCCGAACCGCGCCTCGGACAGCTCGGCCCCGAGCGCGCGTGCGAACTGGCTGCGCTGGGCGCCCACGCAGGCGGCGATCAGGGCGAGCAGGAGCAGCGTGAGCCAGCCGTGCAGGGCGTCACCGGAACCGACGCCCTGAGGAATCATCCAGCTCAGAGCGTCGGGCAGGACGTCGCTCAGGGCCGAGCGGATCTCGTAGGAAGTGCTGTCGTAGTCGTCCCCGCCGCTGGTGACCATGGCCACGGTGGAGATCAGCAGCATCACCAGCAGGAGCCGCCCCCACCAGCGCACGTACCAGGCGACCACCCGGCGGTAGATCGGCGGCCGCACGCCGGGCCCGCGGATCCAGACGCCGAGGGCGAGCAGCGCGGACGGCAGCAGGAACGCGAGGATCCAGTAGTCGGTCAGCGGCAGGCCCACCGCCCACAGGCCGAGCACCGCCCAGGACCAGGCGACCTCGATGCGCCGGGCGCGTAACGCGTGCGCGAGGACGCGGGCCGCGTCGAAGCCGAGCGAGGGGGCCGCGATGCGCTGCTCGTACAGATGCAGCTGCTCGATGACCCGGTCCCGGTAGCCCTGGTCGAGATAGGCGCCGGCGCAGAGCAGCCGGGTGGCCTCGCTGGCGTGCGGCGGTTTCGCCGACGAGGGCGGTCCCACCGCCCCGACGTCGGCCTCGGATGACGACTGCTGTGGAACATAGGCGGTGCTCACACCACTCCCCCGGTGCCATCGATGATGACTGTTCGAACTGCCCGTGTCCGTGCGGCAGTTGATGAGGGAAAAGCATAGGACGTAGCAGTGACATGCAGAACTGAATAGTCCGCATGACGTGTGGTGGGACCACAGAAAAGCGGCTGCCCCTCGGGCGCCCGGTTGTTCCGGGTGTCCGAGGGGCAGCCGCCGTGACCGCGCGGGTCACATGAGCGTCAGGCGTGGATCAGATCAGGCCCAGGCCACGCACGGCCTCGCGCTCGTCCACGAGCTCCTGCACGGACGCGTCGATGCGCGAGCGCGAGAAGTCGTTGATCTCCAGGCCCTGGACGATCTCGTACTTGCCGTCCTTCGTGGTGACGGGGAAGGACGAGATGATGCCCTCCGGAACGCCGTACGAGCCGTCCGACGGGATGCCCATGGAGGTCCAGTCGCCCTCGGCCGTGCCGTTGACCCACGTGTGGACGTGGTCGATCGCGGCGTTGGCGGCGGAGGCGGCCGAGGACGCGCCACGGGCCTCGATGATCGCGGCACCGCGCTTGGCGACGGTCGGGATGAACTCCTCGGCCAGCCACTTCTCGTCGTTGCCGATGGCCTCGATGGCGGGCTTGCCCGCGACCGTGGCGGCGAAGATGTCCGGGTACTGGGTCGCCGAGTGGTTGCCCCAGATGGTCAGGCGCTGGATGTCGGCGACCGTGGCGCCCGACTTCTTCGCGAGCTGCGTCAGCGCGCGGTTGTGGTCGAGGCGGGTCATCGCGGTGAAGCGCTCGGCCGGTACGTCCGGGGCGGCGGCCTGGGCGATCAGCGCATTGGTGTTCGCCGGGTTGCCGACGACGAGGATCTTGACGTCGTCCGCGGCGTGGTCGTTGATGGCCTTGCCCTGCGGCTTGAAGATGCCGCCGTTGGCCTCGAGGAGGTCGCCGCGCTCCATGCCCTTGGTACGCGGGCGGGCGCCGACGAGGAGGCCGACGTTGGTGCCGTCGAAGGCCACGTTCGGGTCGTCGGTGATCTCGATGCCCTGAAGCAGCGGGAAGGCGCAGTCGTCGAGCTCCATGGCGGTGCCCTCGGCGGCCTTGAGCGCCGGAGTGATCTCCAGGAGACGCAGTTTGACCGGCACGTCCGCGCCGAGCAGCTGGCCGGAGGCGATGCGGAAGAGCAGTGCGTAGCCGATCTGGCCGGCGGCGCCGGTGACGGTGACGTTCACGGGAGTGCGGGTCATGGCGTTCTCCGTAGGACAGCAGGTCAATTTGATCGATCTCTTGGTATCAAGAGATCCGTTCGTCAGGCTATCGCGCCCTGCCCGCACGGGAACCACAGGTACATGTGGCTCGCCCCACAGCACACTCGGCCGTGCCAAGGCCCGAACATGCGGACGGCCGCCGAGCCCCGGGAGAGAACGGGCTCAGGCGGCCGCCGTGGGGGTGCTACTGCGTACTCCCGTGGGGGTAGCGGTGCGCCTTCCCCGAAGTCGCGCACCCATGCGCACGGACACGCGCACGATCCTGCACTCGACCTAGCGGGTGCAGCCCCGCTGCCCGCCCGCGAGCGTCGCGCACGCCTTCACGTCGGAGGCCGCGTCGACGGCCATCATCGGCGTGTACGCGTCCGTGTCCGAGGCGCTGACCGTGACCTTCTTCGAGGAGTCGGTGCCCTTCTGGAGCCGTACGACGTCCCCCGGAGCCGCCCCCTGGATCCGGCCCCACGCCGCCTTGCACGTCTTGCTGTAGCGGACCTGGACGGTGACGGTGCCGATCACGGCCTCCGTCGAGTTCTGGGCGAGGTCACCGCCGCAGTTCATGGCCTCCGGGTCCTTGCCGCCGCAGCTCGCGCCGACGCACTTGACGCCCGAGGGCAGCTGGGTCGCGCTGGCGCTCGGCGAGGGCGACTTCGTGGCCTCGGGGCCACCGCCGTCGTTCCCCTTGAGCGCGAAGAAGCCGACGGCGAGGATCAGGGCCGCGCCCAGGGCCCCCGCCCCGAACATGAACAGCCGCCGCCGACCGCCGCCGGACCCGCGCGGGCTCTCCGGAGGGGTCAGCACGGGCGGCGGGCCGAACTGGTCGACGCTCGGCGCCGAGGCCTGCGGCGGCACGGTCGGCGAGACGGCGACGGGTCCTGCCTGCCCGGCCGACCCGGCCTGCCGCCCCGGTCCGGACGGCTTGGCCGACTTGCCCTGCTTGGCGGGCCTGGCGGGCTTGGTCCGGGTGGCCTGCGCGCCCTGCGGAGGACCTCCGAACTCGCCCAGCGCGGCCCGCGCCTGGGATATCCGGATGGCCTCCATGGTCATGTCGTGGCGCATCTCGGACCGGCTCCACGCGCGCTCCGCGAGCTCCCACATCGTTGTCAGATGGACGGGATTGGTGCCGGTCACCTCCGCGAGCGCGACGACGGCGCCCTTCGGGGCGAGCAGCCGGCCGTTCAGGTACCGCTCCCACGACGTCTTGCTGTACCCGGTGCGGTCCGCGAGCGCGGCGATGCCCAGGCCGCTGCGGTCCACAAGTCGGCGCAGCTGACCGGCGAACTCCCTGACCTGCGGGTCGAGTTCGTCCGGTAGCGCCTTCCAACGAGGCATATCGCCCTTCCCCCTCTTCCCCCGCGTGCCTGTTCCCCCGCGCCGCGCGTCGCGCTTCGGCCCCCACTGGCTACCCATTGGGATGCGGGAAACCTGGACGGCAGTTCCCGAGCCGGGGGCGTATGGGGTCATTCGACAGCGTGCACCGCGTTCCAGGTGCAGAAAACCCCAAGAACGTGCCGGAGATCACCACAAAAGGAGGCGGGGCCTCCAACAGGGAGGCCCCGCCGGTAACGTGGGGTGGTTCCGTGCTCACCGCACGGTGAAGAGCGCTTCGCTCAGCGCACCGTGAAGTGCAGGGTGTCCTGGAGGAAGGGGATCTTCAGCCACGGGTCGGGCTGCGCCATCATCGCCAGCAGCACGATGACGAGGCCGAGGCCCGCGCACGTGATCATGTCGGTGAAGCGCGAGCGCACGGCCAGCATCCCGACGTCCGGCAGCATCCAGCGCAGCACGGCCCCGCCGAGCAGCGCCACGCCCACCAGGATCGTGCCGACCCGGAACAGGCCGAAGGCGGTCAGCAGCAGTCCGAGCGCCGTCACCGAGAGGACCGCGATCAGCGGCCACTGACGGGCGGGCGCGGGCGCGTCGCCACCGGCGGCCCTGCCGCCGCCCTCCGGGCGCGCGGTGTCGCGCGTGAAGAGCGGGAAGCGGCGGCTGCCGGCCTTCTTCGGGCCCCCGGCGTCCTCTGCGGTTCCCATGGCCACTCCTCCGGCCGCGTCAGCCGACACCGTTCGCGTCCCGCTCGGCGGCCTCGACCACGTTCACGAGGAGCTGGGCGCGGGTCATCGGGCCCACACCGCCGGGGTTCGGCGAGATCCAGCCGGCCACCTCGGCGACGCCGGGGTGCACATCGCCGACGATCTTGCCGTTCTCGTCGCGCGAGACGCCGACGTCGAGCACGGCGGCGCCCGGCTTCACGTCCTCCGGCTTGACCAGGTGCGGCACGCCCGCGGCGGCCACGACGATGTCGGCGCGCTTGAGGTGCGCGGACAGGTCACGGGTGCCGGTGTGGCACTGCGTCACCGTCGCGTTCTCCGACTTGCGGGTGAGCAGCAGCGGCATCGGCCGGCCGATGGTGACGCCACGGCCGACGACGACGACCTCCGCGCCCTTGATCTCCACGCCGTGCTTACGGAGCAGCGTGATGATGCCGTACGGGGTGCAGGGCAGCGGCGCCGGCTCGTTCAGGACGAGGCGGCCGAGGTTCATGGGGTGCAGGCCGTCGGCGTCCTTGTCCGGGTCCATCAGCTCCAGGACGCGGTTCTCGTCGATGCCCTTGGGCAGCGGCAGCTGCACGATGTAGCCGGTGCAGGCCGGGTCCTCGTTGAGCTCGCGGACGACGGCCTCGATCTCCTCCTGGGTGGCCGTCGCGGGCAGCTCGCGCTGGATCGACGCGATGCCGACCTGCGCACAGTCGCGGTGCTTGCCGGCCACGTACTTCTGACTTCCGGGGTCCTCCCCGACGAGAATCGTGCCGAGACCCGGCGTGACCCCCTTCTCCTTCAGCGCCGCCACGCGGGCGGTCAGATCGGACTTGATCGCGGCTGCGGTGGCCTTGCCATCGAGAATCTGGGCGGTCATGGCGCCATTCTTTCAGGACGGCCGGGATTAGCCCAAGTTGCACTTGCACAACAGCCTCGAAGGCCCACTGGACAGAAGGGTGTCCGGTTTACGAGCATGATCCGCGCAGTGCCGCGGATCAGCGGCAGGGGGGACTGCCGCTCCGGGCGACCGCTAAGCCGTGGTGATCCTCCGCCGATCCGCTCCGTCCCCATCCGCTCTCCGGAGGATCACGCCATGAGTTTCGGCGACCCGAACAACCCCTACGGCCAGCAGCAGCCGCCCCAGAACAACCCGTACGGCCAGCAGCCCCCGCAGCAGCCCGGCCAGTACCCCCAGCAGGCCCCGCAGGGCGTCCCGCCGCAGCAGGGCTACGGCTACCCGCAGCAGCAGCCGCCCGGCCAGGGCTACGGCTACCCGCAGCAGCAGCCCGGCCAGCCGTACGGGGCGTACCCGCAGGGCGGTCCCGGCTACGGCAACTTCCCGCAGGCGGGCCCCGGCAGCCCGGCCTCGATGGGCCGCCGCTTCGGCGCCCGCCTGATCGACGGCGTGCTGATCGGAATCATCAACGCCATCCTCACCTTCGTGGGCGTCATCGGCTCCGCGTCCACGATCAAGGACTGCGACCCGTACGCGTCGGACTACCAGTCCTGCGTGGACGACGCCTCGTCGGGCGTGCTGGCCGCCACCTTCGCGACCGTCGGCGTCGTCTACCTCATCATGTTCCTCTACGAGTGGCTGATGATCGCCACCGTCGGCGCCACCCTCGGCAAGATGGCCGTCGGCATCCGCGTCGTCAACGCCGAGACCGGTGGCAAGCCGGGCTTCGGCGGGGCGCTCGTGCGCATTCTGATCCCGATCGCCGGTGTGATCGCCTGCGGCATCGGCCAGCTCCTCGTCTTCCTCTCCCCGTTCTGGGACAAGTCGGGCCGCCTGCAGGGCTGGCACGACAAGGCCGCGAAGACCGCCGTCGTCACGAACTCCTGACGCCGCGTCTCGTACCCGTACGACGAGAAGGGCCCGCCGGTCGCAACCGGCGGGCCCTTCTCGTGCGCCGACGAAGGTCGGCCGGCAGGACTCAGTGGAAGAAGTGGCGCGTGCCGGTGAAGTACATCGTCACGCCCGCCTTCTTGGCGGCCTCGACGACCAGCTCGTCACGGACCGAACCGCCCGGCTGGACCACGGCCTTGACGCCCGCGGCCGTCAGGATCTCCAGCCCGTCGGGGAACGGGAAGAACGCGTCGGAGGCGGCGTACGAGCCGCGCGCCCGCTCCTCGCCGGCCCGCTCGACGGCGAGCTTCGCGGAGTCCACGCGGTTGACCTGGCCCATGCCGACGCCGACGGAGGCGCCGTCCTTGGCGAGCAGGATCGCGTTGGACTTGACCGCGCGGCAGGCCTTCCAGGCGAACGCCAGCTCGTCCAGCTCGCCCGGGGAGAGGGCGTCGCCGGTCGCGAGGGTCCAGGAGGCCGGGTTGTCGCCGTCGGCCTGGAGCCGGTCGGTGACCTGGAGCAGCGCGCCGCCGTCGATCTGCTTCGTCTCGACCTTCGCGGCCGGGCCGTTCGGGGCGCGCAGCACGCGGATGTTCTTCTTCTTGGTGAGGGCTTCGAGGGCGCCGTCCTCGTAGTCGGGCGCGACGATGACCTCGGTGAAGATCTCGGCGACCTGCTCGGCCATCTCCTTCGTCACCGGGCGGTTGACCGCGATGACGCCGCCGAACGCGGACAGCGGGTCGCAGGCGTGGGCCTTGCGGTGCGCCTCGGCGACGTTCGAGGAGACGGCGATACCGCACGGGTTCGCGTGCTTGATGATCGCGACGCAGGGGTCGGCGTGGTCGTACGCGGCACGGCGCGCGGCGTCCGTGTCGGTGAAGTTGTTGTACGACATCTCCTTGCCGTGCAGCTGCTCGGCCTCGGCGAGGCCGCCCGTGCCGTCGACGTAGAGGGCCGCGCCCTGGTGCGGGTTCTCGCCGTAGCGCAGCACGTTCTTGCGCGCGTACGTGGCGCCGGTGAAGTCCGGGAAGCCGGAGTCGTCGGCGGCTGCGTAGTCATCGGCGAACCAGGCGGCCACGGCCACGTCGTACGAGGCCGTGTGCTGGAACGCCTCGGCGGCCAGGCGCTTGCGGGTGGCGAGGTCGAAGCCGCCCTCCTTGGCCGCCGTGAGGACGTCCGCGTACCGCTCGGGGCTGGTGACGATCGCGACCGACGGGTGGTTCTTGGCGGCGGCGCGGACCATCGAGGGGCCGCCGATGTCGATCTGCTCGACGCACTCGTCGGGGGTGGCGCCGGAGGCGACGGTCTCCTTGAACGGGTACAGGTTCACGACGACCAGGTCGAAGGGCTTCACACCGAGGTCGGCGAGCTGCTTCTGGTGGTCCTCCAGGCGCAGGTCGGCCAGGATGCCCGCGTGCACCTTCGGGTGCAGCGTCTTCACGCGGCCGTCGAGGCACTCGGGGAACCCGGTCAGCTCCTCGACCTTGGTGACCGGCACCCCGGCGGAGGCGATCTTCCCGGCGGTGGAGCCGGTGGAGACCAGCTCGACGCCCGCCTCGTGGAGCCCGCGCGCGAGCTCCTCCAGACCGGTCTTGTCGTAGACGCTCACCAGTGCACGGCGGATGGGCCGCTTGTTGCTTCCGGGGGTGTTTTCCGCGGTCACGGGATGACTACCTTTCGTCCCTCAATGCTGAAGCCGTTACGGGCGAGCCGCCCCACGACATCGACGAGCAGCGTGCGCTCGACTTCCTTGATGCGCTCGTGCAGAGCGCTTTCGTCGTCCTCGTCCCGGACCTCGACCACGCCCTGGGCGATGATCGGGCCGGTGTCGACGCCGTCGTCGACGAAGTGGACGGTGCATCCGGTGACCCTGGCGCCGTACGCGAGCGCGTCCCGCACACCGTGCGCACCGGGAAAACTGGGCAGCAGGGCCGGGTGCGTGTTCACGAACCGCCCGCCGAAGTGGGCCAGGAACTCCTTGCCCACGATCTTCATGAACCCCGCCGACACCACCAGGTCCGGCTCGTACGCGGCCGTGGCCTCGGCGAGCGCACGGTCCCACTCCTCGCGGGTGGCGTGGTCCTTCACGCGGCACACGAAGGTGGGCAGGCCCGCGCGCTCGGCGCGCTCCAGGCCCGCGATGCCCTCGCGATCGGCGCCGACGGCCACGATTTCCGCGCCGTACGCGTCGGTCCCCTCCGCGGCGATCGCGTCGAGGAGTGCCTGGAGGTTCGTTCCTGATCCGGAGACCAGCACGACGAGGCGCTTGGCCTTGGCCACGACGGGGCCCTTTCTAGGGGAGCTACGTTGCGCGGTCGGCCTGTACGGCGGCATCTTTGTGCGTTCGCATGAACGCTTCGCCTGTCCCGATACGGGGAACCCTACGAAGCGGCCGACCGGCAGCAACGATACCGGCACTGCCGACGGCCCCCACGGGACGGGGGATCAGGAGGGGCATTGCGAAGCAATCCTTTGGAAGGGCGGCGGTGGGCGGCGGGCGGGACGAGAGGTAGCGTCGGCGGAACGGAACGCTCGGCGGCCATCGGACGTTGACGTGGAGAACGCCACGTCGTGCCGCGCCGGGCGGCCCGTGACCGACGACCTAGGGGAAGACGCACATCTGATGCCGGACCGAAGCCTTCGCCTCACGCTGCCCGTCGGCGCCGTCCTGCCGCGCGAAGGCCGGCCCACGCCGCCGTCGCCGCAGTCCAAGGAGTCGGGTGGCATCAAGGACGACAATCCGTTCGCGCCGCCGCCCGAGGACGCGCCCGACCGCCCGTGGCAGCCGCGCCGCCCGGAGGGCTCGGACTCCGGCTCCGACCCGGGTTCCGGATCCGACTCCGGTTCCGGACAGAACGGCGGCCGTTCCCCGTGGGGCGGCCAGTGGAGCGACCGGCAGCCCGGCCCCGCCCGCGGCGGCCGCTTCGGCGACCGTCCGGGCAACGGCGGGGGCAACGGCCCCGAGGGGCAGAACGGCGGGCAGGGCCCCGGCCCCGGCGGCATGCGCTGGGACCCGACGGACCCGGCGCAGCGCCGCGCGCGCTTCGCCCTGCTGTCCGGCATGTGGGGCTTCTTCTTCGCCCTGTTCAGCTGGCCGTACGTGGCCCTGCTGCTCGGCGTGCTCGCCCTGTACTGGGGTGTCAGCGCCCTGCGCATGAAGTCCCGCCCGGCCGCCCCGGCGGACCCGGACACCCCGGCTCCCGCGACGCCGCGCCCCGCCGCGGGCTCCGAGGCCGCGCGCCCGCAGACAACGGCGGCGATCAGCGGCCTGGTCACGGGTGCGCTGGCGCTCGCGATGGTGGCGTCCCTGTTCACGGCGAAGCTGGTCTACAGCGACTACTACGAGTGCCGTGCGGACGCGCTGACCAACGCGGCGAAGAAGTCCTGCGAGGACCTGCTGCCGAAGGAGCTCCGCCCGTTGCTGGGTGAGCGCTGACCCACCCGGCCGGGACGCGCTCCCCCCGCTCCTCAGTCGCCCGAAGGGCTTGAGGGGCTTGAGGGGCTTGAGGGGCTTGAAGTGCTCGGCTCCTCGTCGAAGAAGTCGTAGAAGTCGAACGGCTCGTCCTTCGGCGGCTGCGCCGGTGCCGGCTGCTCGGCCCGCACCGGCTTCACCGCCTCCTCCGGCTCGTCGGCCGGCTCGTCGGCCCGGTTCCGCCGCTCCCGCCACCACCACACCGCGGACACGACCGGCACCCCCACCGCGCACATCCACCCCGCGGCCACCGCCCCGGTCAGCCACCCCACCGGTCCGAAGTCCGCGAGCGCCGACCGGCCGAGCGCCCCACCGGCGGCCCCGGCCAGGCACCCCATCGCCACCCCGCACAGCACCCCGGCCGCGGCCGCACAGCCCGCGAGCCGCCGCCACGTCCACCCCTCGCCGCCCCGCAGCACGAACACCGCCACGACGACTCCCGCCAGCACGGGGACCGCCCCCACGGCCCAGGTGAGCGGCGATCCGTCCCCCGCCTTCGGCACCGCCACGAGCAGCGGGAACGCGGGCAGCATCGCGGCCCCCGAGCTGCCCAGCGGCCCCACGGTGTACCCGGCCCCGAGCACGACGCCCGGCCCGAGCACGTACGCGGCGCCCCAGACGGCGGCGTTCGGGACCAGGCCCACGCAGAGCAGCAGCACCGCGAACCGTCCCGACCACGCCCCCGTGAGCTGCACGAACGACTCCCGCACCGCCTCCCCGTGCCAGACGAGCGCCACGGCCACCAGCAGCGCCCCGCCCGCCACCAGCGCGAGCACCCCGGCCGCCGCCGCCCGCACGACGACCGGCGCCACCTCCCGCAGGAACCCTTCCGGGACCCGCCGGGTCAGGGGCTCCGGCAGCGGCCCGTACGGCCGTCCGTGCGCCGTCCACACCCCGAAGCCCGCCGCTCCCACGGTCAGCACGACCAGGTGCGCCACACAGCTCACCCACGAGGGGCGCATCTCGCCCCCCGCGCAGTAGTAGGCGGCAGCCGACGCCACCGCCAGATAGCCGAGCGTCACCCCGGCCCAGGACCCGGCCACGGTCTCGGCCTCCTCCGCCGCGTCCCGCGCCGCCCGGTGCACCAGCCACAGCGGCAACGCGAGCAGCAGCAGAGGACTGACTCCCAGCGGCACGGGAACCCCGGACAGGGTGTCCGTTCTGATCACCTCGGCGCCGTGCGCCAGGAGCCACAGCGCGGCGGCGGTGTGCAGAGCGCCGCCGGAGCCGCTGTCGGGGAACGGCGAGCTGATCCACAGCACCATCACGAGGACGGCGCACGCGCCGAGCCCGAGCCCCGCCGCGAGGGCCCCGCGCAGAGCGCCCGCGACGGGGCCGGGAGCCCGTTCCCGCAGCCGGGTCAGGAGTACGGGCAACGACAGTCCATGGCCGGTCATTTGGGTCACGGGCCCATGCTCCCAACGACACGCCCTTACCTCGCGCAACAGGCGAAGCCCGGATGTGTCGCACAAGATACGTTTATGTTCTTTTTCGCGCGAAAGGGTGTGTGGAGTTCACGATGACGCAGGGCGCTGCCACACCACTGCCGCCGCCCAAGGAGCGCCGTAGGCTCCGCGAGGCCGGATCGCTTACAAGGGACCAGGTCGCCGAGAAGGTCGGCGTGACACGCGAAACCGTCCGCCGCTGGGAAGCCGGCCGTACCACTCCAAAGGGTCAGAAGCGGGAGACGTACGCACGGCTTCTGGCGGAGCTGATCGCCGCGGAGGGGCCGTTCCCGGCGACGACCGCGCCGACGCCGATGCCGACGCCGGCGCCGACCGCCGCAGAGCCGGCCCCGGAGCCGGCTCCCGAGTCGGCACCGCAGCCGGTCGCGCGGCCCGTCGCGATACAGGAGACCGCCACGGCCGTCGCGGAGCGGGAGCCGGAACCCGTCGCGGCAGCCGCCCGCGCCCGTACCGCCGCCGAGGCCTTCGACGCGCTGTACACGCACGCCGCGCCGTTCCTCGTACGGCAGACCTATCTGCTCACCGGGCGCCGGATCCTCGCCCGCGAGGCCGTCGAGCGCGCGTTCCAGCAGGCCTGGCAGCGGTGGCCCGAGGTGGCGGTCGACCCGGACCCGGCGGGCTGGGTGCGCGCGGCGGCGTACGAGTACGCGATGTCGCCGTGGCACGGGCTGCGCCCCGGCCACCGCCAGCAGGAGGCCCCGCCCGCCGACGCGGCGGACCGCGAGCTGCTCGGCGCGCTCCTGGACCTGCCGCCCGTCTACCGGCGCACGCTGCTGCTGTACGACGGGGTGGGCCTGGACCTGCCGGAGACCGCGGCGGAGACGGAGGCCAGCACCCCGGCCGCCGCCAACCGCATCCTGCACGCCCGTGAGGCCGTCGCCCGGCGGCTGCCCGGCCTCGCCGTCCCCGAGCAGCTGCACCAGCGGCTCACGGAGCTGGCGAGCGCGGAGAAGCTGGACGCGCCGGGCTCCGTGCTGGTGCGCAGCGGCGGCGAGCGGCGCACCCGGTTCTGGACGCGGGCCGCCGTCGCCTTCACGGTCTTCATCATCGGCGCGACGGCGCTGACCGTGCGGATGGCGCCCACGCACTACGAGCCGGTCCCCGCGCCGGGCTCACCGATCGCCGGCGTACCACCGCTGACGGGTCCGGAGCCGCTGACGCCCGCGGACCTGGAGCTGCGCAAGGAGCTGCGGGAGCGGCTGAGCGGGGGCCCGGAGCGGCTCACGCCCAGAACGGAGTAGCGCGAAGAGCAGTGGGCCCGCACCGTCACCGGTGCGGGCCCACTGCTGTGCGGAGTGCGGCTGGTTACGAGAGGATCTCGCGCGCCAGCTTCGCCGTCTCGGTCGGCGTCTTGCCGACCTTGACGCCGGCGGCCTCGAGGGCCTCCTTCTTCGCCTGCGCGGTGCCGGAGGAGCCGGAGACGATGGCGCCGGCGTGGCCCATGGTCTTGCCCTCGGGCGCCGTGAAGCCGGCGACGTAGCCGACGACCGGCTTCGTCACGTTGGCCTTGATGTAGTCGGCAGCGCGCTCCTCGGCGTCGCCGCCGATCTCACCGATCATGACGATGAGGTCGGTCTCGGGGTCGGCCTCGAACGCGGCGAGCGCGTCGATGTGCGTCGTGCCGATGACCGGGTCGCCACCGATGCCGACGGCGGACGAGAAGCCGATGTCACGGAGCTCGTACATCATCTGGTACGTCAGCGTGCCGGACTTCGAGACCAGGCCGATGCGGCCCGGCTTCGTGATGTCGCCCGGGATGATGCCGGCGTTCGACTGGCCCGGGGTGATGAGACCGGGGCAGTTCGGGCCGATGATGCGGGTCTTGTCGCCCTTGGACTTGGCGTACGCGTAGAACGCGGCCGAGTCGTGGACGGCGATGCCCTCGGTGATGACGACCGCGAGCGGGATCTCGGCGTCGATGGCCTCGACGACGGCGGCCTTCGAGAAGGCCGGCGGGACGAAGAGCACGGACACGTTGGCGCCCGTCTTCTCGATCGCCTCGGCGACGGAGCCGAAGACCGGGACCTCGGTGCCGTCGAAGTCGACGGACGTGCCGGCCTTGCGCGGGTTCACACCGCCGACGATGTTCGTGCCGTCACCCAGCATGAGCTTGGTGTGCTTCATGCCCGTGGCACCGGTCATGCCCTGGACGATGACCTTGCTGTCCTTGTTGAGGAAGATAGCCATGGCTGTGGTTTCCCTCGTCCCTTACTTCGCGGCCGCGAGCTCGGCGGCCTTGTCGGCCGCGCCGTCCATGGTGTCCACGCGCTGCACCAGCGGGTGGTTGGCGTCGGAGAGGATCTTGCGACCCAGCTCGGCGTTGTTGCCGTCGAGGCGGACGACGAGGGGCTTCTCGACCTTCTCGCCCTTCTCCTCGAGGAGGGCAAGCGCCTGGACGATGCCGTTGGCGACCTCGTCGCAGGCGGTGATGCCGCCGAAGACGTTGACGAAGACCGACTTGACGTCGGCGTCGCCGAGGATGATCTCCAGGCCGTTCGCCATCACCTGGGCGGAGGCGCCGCCACCGATGTCGAGGAAGTTGGCCGGCTTCACGTTGCCGTGCTTCTCACCGGCGTACGCGACGACGTCCAGCGTCGACATGACCAGACCGGCACCGTTGCCGATGATGCCGACCTCGCCGTCGAGCTTGACGTAGTTGAGGTCCTTCTCCTTGGCAGCGGCCTCGAGCGGGTCGGCCGCGGCCTTGTCCTGAAGGGCCTCGTGGTCGGGGTGCCGGAAGTCGGCGTTGTCGTCGAGCGACACCTTGCCGTCGAGGGCGATGACCTTGCCGGAGGCGACCTTGGCCAGCGGGTTGACCTCGACCAGGAGGGCGTCCTCCTCGACGAAGGTCTTCCACAGGGTCTGGAGGATCTCCGCGACCTGGTCGGCGACCTCGGCCGGGAACTTGGCGTCGGCGACGATCTGGCGGGCGACCTCGGGGGTCACACCGTCGTTGGCGTCGATCGGCGTCTTGGCGACGGCCTCCGGACGGGTGGCCGCCACCTCCTCGATCTCCATGCCGCCCTCGACGGAGGCGATGGAGAGGAAGGTGCGGTTGGTGCGGTCCAGGAGGAAGGAGACGTAGTACTCCTCCACGATCTCCGGAGCCGTCTCGGCCATCATCACCTTGTGGACCGTGTGGCCCTTGATGTCCATGCCGAGGATGTTGGTCGCGTGCTGCACGGCCTCGTCGGGGGTGGCAGCCAGCTTCACGCCGCCGGCCTTGCCGCGGCCGCCGACCTTCACCTGCGCCTTGACGACGGACTTGCCGCCAAGACGCTCGGTCGCCTCGCGGGCCGCCTCAGGCGTGTCGATGACTTCACCGGCCAGCACCGGTACACCGTGCTTGGCGAAGAGGTCCCTCGCCTGGTACTCGAACAGGTCCACGCGCGTCCGTCCCTATCAGTGATCTCGCGGTTCGTTATCTGCGTGGGCGTGCCGCGAGGGGCAACGTGACTCCGCTGTCACACGTGAACAGTGCTGTCGCTGCTGTCACTAGGGAGGCGTACACGGTGACCGAGTACGCGGCATGTCCGTCTCGCAGGTTATCGCCGCTCAGCGACCGCTTCTAAATCGCAGATCACACCTGAGCGGTGATACCCATCACAGAGCGTCCTGTTTGTGGCGCTATTTACGTCGCTGCCGAGCGGCCGGGAAACCGCGAGCGGCCTCACCGAGCGGGGGTGCGCTCGGTGAGGCCGCAGGTCAGCGGGTGGTCACGTCCCCACGCGGACCACCCGCTCCGGTGTACGGAAAGCGGCCCGATCCGACCGTTGGCTTTCGGCCGTCCGGGCACGGTCGCTTCGGTCAGACGCCCGGCAGGTAGCTGGGCGCGACGGAACCGGCGACACCCTGCACACCGGTGACGGCGTTGCCCGCGAGGGGCTGGGCGTCGGCACGCACGGTGCCGGTGAGGTCCTGCGCGAACGGGGCGACCTCGTGGGTCACACCGGCGGCCAGCGGCGCCACGTCGTCGCCGACCACGGTCTGGACGAACGGGGCCACGTTGTCGCCCACGACACCCTGCGCGAACGGCGTCACGTCGCCGGTCACGCCCTGCGCCAGGCCCTGCGCGCTGGTGCCGACGCCGCCGACGACCGGCTGCACGTGGTCGACAACCGTCTGGACGAGCGGCTGGACGGCGTCCACGACACCGCCCGCGAACGGGGTGACGTCGTTGCCGACGACGCTCTGCGCGAAGGGGGCCACGTTGTCGCCCGCCACACCCTGCGCGAGCGGCTGGACCTGGCCGGTGACACCGGTGGCGAAGGGCGCCACGTTGTCGCCGACGACGGTCTGCGCGAACGGCGTCACGTCGCCGACCGCGCCGCCCGCCAGGGTGGCCACGTCGCCGACGGCCTGACCGGCGACCGGCAGCACGCCCTGGACGGCGGTGTTCGCGACGGGCGGGAGCACGGCGTCGGCGGTCTCGCCGACGGCCGGGGCGGTGTTCGTGCGGACGTTCTGCACGGCGCCCTGGACGGTGCCCTGCGCGTTGTCCTGCACGTAGGCGGGGGCCTGAGAGGCCGCCTGCGTCAGCTCCTGCTGGAGCTGCGGGGCGAAGGCGTCGAGCGGGCCGAACAGGTAGTCGACGCCCTCCTGGGCGCGACCCCGGGCGTCGGCCACGTGACCGGCGGCCTTGTCCTTGACGTCGGAGACGTTCGGGGCCTGGACCTCGGGGGCCTGGACGTCCGGGGTCCGCAGCTGCGGGGCCTCGACCTGCGAGGTCTGGGCCTTGGCGTGCTGGGCGGTCGACTGGACCTTGGCCTTGGCCCGCTGGGTGGCGGACTTGGTCTGCTGGGTCGCGGACTTCGCCTGGTCGGTCACCTTGTTGTGCGTGAGCCGGTCGGCCGTGTCGGCCACCTTCGACGTCGCGCCCTGCACGTCGGACGTCGCGTTCTGCACGTCGGACACGGTGTCACCGGCGACGTCCGGCACGGACACCGAGTGGGCGGGCAGCTCGTCGGCGCTGGCCACGGCGGAGCCGAGGGCCCAGGCACCGGAGACGCCGGCGGCTATGACGATGGAGCGGCGGATGTTCTTGTTCATGGGTACGTCAGTTCCTTCGAATTCACTGAACTCACTGAATTCAGTTCACGGCTGGGCAGACCTGTTCCGCCCCCGCGCGGCAGGTCACGAGCGGGGAACTGGCTGCCTAGCCGGGGAATTCGGGAACTTCGCGGAGCCGGTCGACCACCGGCGAGGTACCCGCGGACGCCGCGGCGCCGGACGCGAGCAGAACGGGCGCGCGGCCGCCGAACGCCGCCGCGTGCAGATCACCGTGGCGCGTCGAACCGCCGTCGCCCGCGCTCGCGCCCACCGACGGCGCACCGCTGGGACGCTGCGGCACGTCGGGCGACGTCGGCCGCGCCTCGACCGGCGCACCCGCCTTCGCCTGCTCGACGTCGCCGAACTGCGCGGCGTCGTACGCCTGCAAGCCATTCGCCGCGGCGTGGAGACGGTCCGTGGCCTGCGCCGCGGCAGGCCGCTCGCCGTGCTCCGCCGGGGTGTTCCCCTCGTGCGGGGCGGTGGCGGCGGGCGGCTCGGGCCGGGGGTCGGCCGGGTCC
Source organism: Streptomyces sp. EDA2-14 (assembly GCF_054963755.1). Lineage (NCBI taxonomy): Bacteria > Bacillati > Actinomycetota > Actinomycetes > Kitasatosporales > Streptomycetaceae > Streptomyces > Streptomyces sp. EDA2-14. The sequence goes on along the minus strand of NZ_JBUEGE010000002.1, from coordinate 531,645 downwards.
ACGATGTCGATGAGGTCGCCGAGACGACCGTGCGTCAGCTGCCCCGGCACCACCTCGACGAGGTCGGTGACGGCACGCGTCGCCAACTCCTCGACCGGACCGGCCACCTGGCGCACGGTGGCGCCGACCGGGGCGGTCAGGTAGCGCAGCACGTCGACCGCGGAGCTCAGGCGCACCCGGCCGGCGTCGCGGGGCTCGGCCCGGACGTGGTCGAGGCGCTCACGCAGGCGCTCGGCGGCTTCCGATGCCTTGTGCCGGACCGTGCGCGCGGCGTGCTTCGCCTCGGCGGGGTCCGGCACCGGCTCGGCGGACCGAACCGGCGTGGGGTCGACGGCGTGCGGCGCGGTGGCCTGCGGCGGCGTCGGGGCCGACGGCGAGGCGGCGGGAGGCGTGGCCTTCCGCTCCGGTGCCGCGATGTGGTCCCGCGGGGACGCGGGCGCCGCAGCGGGTGCCGCCGCGGGTGCCTTCGGGTGCACGTGCTCGGGCTTGGCCTCCGCGGGAGCCGGCGCCTCGTGGGACCCGGCCTCACGGGCCCCCGCCTCGCGCAACGTCCGTGCGGAATCGGCGACATGCTCCTGCACCGCCGCGTGCCCCGCGCGGAGCGAATCGGCACCGGCCGCACCGGCGTCGGACAGACCGTCCGCCTGCGCCCGGCCGCCGCACACGATCCCGAGGACGAACAACCCGCCGATCAGCAGCGCCAGTTGCAGCGCACGCCGACCGGCCGTCGCGCGCACGGGGCGCGCAGCGGGGGCGGGAAGTGCCATCGGGGAAGTCACGGTGGCCGAATCCTCGCATGGGGCGAGGGAGGCGGCGCAAGCCCCCTGTTACCGATGGGTACTCATATCCGGTTCGCGGCGGGTACACCCTTTTCCGATGCCGCGTCCGGTATCGGCAAGGGGCGCTTCTCAATGGCCGCGGCCATGACGTCGGGGAACAGGTCCGGGGTGCAGGCGAAGGCCGGCGCACCGAGGCCCGCGAGCGCCGCGGCGTGCTCCCGGTCGTAGGCGGGCGCGCCCTCGTCGGAGAGCGCGAGCAGCGTCACGAACTGCACACCGGACGCCTTCATCGCGGCGACCCGCTTCAGCATCTCGTTGCGGATGCCTCCTTCGTAGAGGTCGGAGATGAGGACGACGACGGTCTCGGCGGGGCGGGTGATCTGCGACTGGCAGTACGCGAGCGCCCGGTTGATGTCGGTGCCGCCGCCGAGCTGGGTGCCGAACAGGACGTCGACCGGGTCGTCGAGCTGATCCGTCAGGTCCACGACGGCCGTGTCGAAGACGACGAGCCGGGTCGTTATCGAGCGCATGGAGGCGAGCACCGCCCCGAAGACGGAGGCGTAGACGACGGATGCGGCCATCGAACCGGACTGGTCGATGCAGAGGACGACCTCCTTCTTCACGGACTGCGCCGCGCGCCCGTAGCCGATGAGCCGCTCGGGCACGACCGTGCGGTACTCGGGCAGGTAGTGCTTGAGGTTGGCCGCGATCGTGCGGTTCCAGTCGATGTCGTGGTGGCGCGGGCGGTTGATACGGGCGCTGCGGTCGAGGGCGCCGGTGAGGGTGGCCCGGGTACGCGTCGCGAGCTTCTTCTCGAGGTCCTCGACGACCTTGCGCACGACGGCGCGGGCCGTCTCCTTCGTCGTCTCGGGCATCGCCTTGTTGAGCGAGAGCAGCGTGCCGACGAGGTGCACGTCCGCGTCGACGGCCTCCAGCATCTCCGGTTCGAGCAGCAACGTGGACAGGCCGAGCCGGTCGATGGCGTCCCGCTGCATGACCTGGACGACGGAGGACGGGAAGTAGGTCCGGATGTCGCCCAGCCAGCGGGCCACGGCCGGAGCGGAGGCCCCGAGCCCGGCGCTCCGGCTGCCGCCCTGCTGCTTCGCGCCCTGCTGTTTGTCGCCGCCCGAGCCGTACAGCGCGGCGAGGGCTCCGTCCATCGCCGCGTCCTGCCCGGTGAGTCCGCATCCGGTGCCGTCCGCGTCCGCCCCTCCGAGCACGAGACGCCAGCGCCGCAGCCGCTCGTCCGTGCCGGCCCCGTTGTCACTCCCGGTGTCGGTCCCCGTGTCGGTCCCGGTGTCCGTCATGCCACTGCCCCCTCAGAACTGTTGTCCCTGCCGCCCATGTCGCTGCCGCCGATGCCGCTGCCGCTGCCGCCGATGCCGCTGCCGCCGGTGCCGCTGCCTCCGATGTCGCTGTCGCCGAGCAGGAGGCGCAGCACCGGGAGGACCGCGTCCGCCCGCTCCGCGTCCAGTTCCTCGCCGAAACCGCTCGGCCCACCGGTGACCGGGGACCGGCCTCCCCCGGCCGGCCCGCGCCGGACCAGCTCGCCCAAGGTCCGCCGCACACCGGGCTCGTACGCCGAGAACGTGCGCCGCAGCAGCGGCAGTACGTCGGTGAACGCATCGCCCGACACCCCCGTCAGCCACGCGTCGACCAGGGCCAGGAGCCGCTCGTCGTGCACCAGCAGCAGCCCGCCGCCCGAACCGCCGCCGACGAATCCCTCGATCCACGCCGCCGCCTCGGCCGGTGCCGTGCCGGGCGAGAGGGCGAGGCTCATCAGCCGGGCCGCGTCCTCCTCGTCGAGCACGCCCTCGTCCAGCAGGACGCGCGCGCACCGTCCCCGGATCACTCCGGCCACGCCGTCCCGCTCCGCGAGCACCCGCAGCACGGTCCGCCAGCGCTCGCGCACCCCGGCGTCCTCCAGGAGCGCGACGGCCGAGTGCACCGCGTCGACATGGCCGCGCATCTCGTCCGCCGCGTCCGCGTCGAGCCCCGCACACGCCGGGGGCAGGCCGACGAAGACCCGCTCGGCGAGACCCGCCGCCACGTCGGCGAGGGCGCCGGTGTCGGTGCCGCGCACGTCGCCGTAGCGCAGGGCGCGGACGAGGGCGGGCAGGGCCCCGGCGAGGTGCCCGACGTCCGTGTCGAGCGCGGCACGGTCGGCGAGGACCCGCATCACCACGGGCAGCGCGTCCGAGAGCCCGGCGCGCAGGCAGAGTTCGGCGAGCTCCGTGATGTCGGACAGCGCCCTCGCCGAGACCGCGTTCGACTGCGCCTTCGCGGTCGCGGCGGCCGCCACGGTCGTCCCCCACACCCCGGCCTCGGCGACCCGCACCGACAGCTCGGGCTCCCAGCGCAGCCGCCACGACTCGCGGAACGTGCCGGTGGAGCCGCGCGCCGACCTCGCCGGCTCGCCCCAGGCGACGCCGAGGAGCCGCAGCCGGTGCAGCAGGCGGCTGCGCGCGGCGTCGGTGTCGCCCCGCAGATCGAGGTCCAACTCCTTCTCCGCGGCGGCCGGCTTGAGCCGCAGCGAACGCTGCTGCCGCGTGAGGTCGCGCTGCAGCGGCACCGCGGGCGCCGCCTCGGGCACCTCCCCCAGTACGTCGCCGACCACCAGCTTGTCGTGAATGAGCGCCAGCGGTACGTCCGAGCCCTCGCACAGCACGGCCCGCACCGCGTCGGTGGTCTCGGTGAGCCCCGCGAGCGGCCGCCCGCGCATCACGGCGAGGGTCTCCGCGAGCCGTACGGCCTCGATGACGTGGGCGGAGGACACGATGCGGTCCTCCTCGCGCAGCAGCCCGGCGACCTTGGTCAGCCAGCGCTCCACGGGCCGGTCGGGCGCGCTGAACAGATGCCCGTACCAGCCGGGCGAGTCGATCCCCGCCCCGTATCCGCTGACGCGGGCCAGGCGCCGGTGCGTCCACGGCACCCACGTCATGTCGACCTTCGCCTTCGGCAGGCCCTTGAGCAGGGCGCGGTCGGCCGCGACGGTCGTCTTCCGGCGCAGCGCGGGCACGTGCCACGCCCCGCACACGACGGCCACGTCGTCCCCGAACTCCCGCTGGGCCGCGCGCACCTGGAGCCGCATGTACGCCTCGCGCTGCAGATCGCGCTTGTGTCCCCCGTCCCCGTACGACTCCCGCAGTGCGCCCATCGCTTCGCCCAGTGCTTCGAACGGGTCGCCGTCCCGGTGCTCGACGACGTCCTCCCACCAGCGCTCCGCGTCGTCGTACCCGGCGGTCTCCGCGAGCACGCGCAGAGGGTCGACCCGCAGGGCGCCGCCGGGCCCGGAGTCCCCCTCGGCCTCCCCCGGCCGGTCCTGCCCGTCGACGCCCTGGTCGTCGCCCCCGTCGCCCCCGTCGCCCCCGTCGTCCTCGGCCCGCAGTGCCAGGCTGTGCGCGGCCGGCAGGTCGATGAAGCGCACCGGCACGCCGCGCGCCAACGCCCAGCGCATCGCGACCCACTCGGGCGAGAACTCGGCGAACGGCCAGAACGCCGACCGCCCCGGTTCGTCCACGACGTGCGCGAGCAGCGCGACCGGCGGCCGCATGTCGGCCTCGGCGGCGAGCGGGACGAGTGCGTCGGCTTCCGGCGGGCCTTCGATCAGAACGACCCGCGGCTCCGCGGCGTCGAGCGCGGTGCGCACGGCGCGTGCGGAGCCCGGACCGTGGTGCCGCACGCCGAGCAGCGCGGGCCCCGTGGTCCGTGCCGTCGCGGTCGTCATGCGCTCACCTCTCGGCAGGCCCGGTAGAAGTCCTTCCAGCCGTCGCGCTCGCGCACCACGGCCTCCAGGTACTCCTGCCAGACGACCCGGTCGGCCGCCGGATCGCGCACCACGGCCCCGAGGATTCCGGCGGCCACGTCGGAGGGGCGCAGCACGCCGTCGCCGAAGTGGGCGGACAGCGCCAGGCCGTTCGTGACCACCGAGATCGCCTCGGCCGTCGACAGCGTGCCGCTGGGGGACTTCACCTTCGTCCGCCCGTCGGCCGTCACTCCGTCGCGCAGCTCGCGGAAGACGGTGACGACACGGCGGATCTCGTCCATGCCGTCGGGAGCGCTGGGCAGTTCGAGGGCGCGGCCGACCTGATCGACCCGGCGCGAGACGATGTCGACCTCGTCCTCCACGCTCGCGGGCAGCGGGAGCACGACGGTGTTGAAGCGGCGGCGCAGCGCGCTCGACAGATCGTTGACCCCGCGGTCCCTGTCGTTGGCCGTGGCGATGAGGTTGAAGCCGCGCACGGCCTGCACCTCCTGCCCCAACTCCGGTATCGGGAGCGTCTTCTCGGACAGGATCGTGATCAGTGTGTCCTGCACATCGGCCGGGATCCGCGTCAGCTCCTCGACGCGCGCGGTCATCCCCTCGGACATCGCCCGCATGACGGGGCTCGGCACGAGCGCGTCCCTGCTCGGCCCGTGGGCCAGCAGCTGCGCGTAGTTCCACCCGTACCGGATGGCCTCCTCCGGCGTACCGGCCGTGCCCTGCACCAGCAGCGTCGAGTCCCCGCTCACGGCCGCCGCCAGGTGCTCGGACACCCAGGTCTTGGCGGTGCCGGGCACGCCGAGCAGCAGCAGCGCCCGGTCCGTCGCCAGCGTCGTCACGGCCACCTCGACGATGCGCCGCGGGCCCACGTACTTCGGCGAGATCACCGTGCCGTCGGGCAGCGCGCCGCCGAGCAGATACGTCGCGACGGCCCACGGCGACAGGCGCCAGCGGGCCGGCCGCGGCCGGTCGTCCTGCGCGGCGAGCGCCGCGAGCTCCTCCGCGAACGCGTCCTCGGCGTGCGGCCGCAGCACCTCGTCCACGGCCTGGCCCTCCACGGAAACGGTCATGGCTGTCCCCCTCCAACTCGCGCAACTCGAACCATCACGACGAGCTCTCTTCCGCTCTCGTCGCGTGCTGGATTCCACGGTGCACCACGCCACTGACAATCGACCTCGGCGCCAACATCGGCGCAGGTCAGAGCAGTTGCCGGGGCGATTGTCAGTGCCGGGACCTACCGTCGGAGACATGAATCAGCAGGGGGTGCGCTGGACGGCGGATCAGGTGCTCGCGCTGGCACCTGACGCCGCGTCACGCAAGGCGGGAAGCAAGCTCGGGGCGCCGGGGCCGTGGTCACAGACCGGGAGTTCCGCGGGCGCGGAGGATTCGGACGAGGGGGCGGTGTGGGGACTGTGCAAGGGGAGCGGCAGCAAGCCGTACCAGACGATCGTGGACATCGGCGGGAGCGCGGCGGGAGCGGGCGGACCGGCGTACAAGTGCAGTTGTCCGAGCCGCAAGTTCCCGTGCAAGCACGCGCTCGGACTGCTGCTGGTCTGGGCGGGCGGCGAGGAACAGGTACCGGCGGGCCAGTCGCCGCCGGAGTGGGCCGAGCCCTGGCTGGCGGGGCGGCGGAAGCGGGCCGAGTCCGGGCAGACCTCGGCGTCGGCCACCGGATCGGGCGCCGCCCCGGCGGATCCGGAGGCGGCGCGGCGCCGAGCCGAGCGTCGGGCCCAGCGGATCACGGCGGGCGCGACGGAGCTGGAGCAGCGCCTCACCGACCTGCTGCGCGGCGGCCTCGCGCAGGCGGAGCGGTCGGGTTACGGACTGTGGGAGGAGACGACCGCGCGCATGGTCGACGCGCAGGCGCCGGGACTTGCCGCGCGTGCACGGGAGTTGGGGGCGATCCCGGCGTCCGGGCCCGGCTGGCCCGTGCGGCTGCTTGAGGCGTGCGCGCTGCTGCACCTCCTCGACCAGGGCTGGCTGCGCCGCGAGTCGCTGCCCGAGGGCCTGGCGGCGACGGTCCGCTCGCGCGTGGGCCTGCCGGCCCCGGAGCGGGAACCGGCGCTGCGCGACCGCTGGCTGGTCCTGTCCCAGTACGACTCGGCGGACGGCCACCTCACCACGCGCCGCATATGGCTGTACGGAGCACAGAGCGCGCGCACCGTCCTGCTCCTCTCGTACGGGGCGGCCGGCCGCGCCCCGGCGCTCGCCCTGCCGACCGGGCGCACGCTCGACGCCACGGTGTCGGCGTATCCGGGGGCGGGGGCCCTGCGGGCGGAGCTCGGCGAGCAGTTCACCTCGGCGGAGACGGACTGCACACGACCCGGCGGGGTCGACGTCACCGGCTGTCTCGCCGCCTACGGAGCGGCTCTCACGGCCGACCCCTGGCTGGAGTCCTGGCCGGTGACGCTCGCCGAGGTGATACCGACGCGGGACCCGGACGGCAACTGGCAACTGGCGGACGCCGACGGCAAGTCGGCGCTCCCGCTCACCGCGCGCGCCGCGGCGGCGCCCGGACTGTGGCGCCTGGTCGCCGTCTCGGGAGGCGCACCGGTGACGGTGTTCGGCGAATGCGGCCCGACGGGCTTCAGACCACTGGCCACCTGGGCGAAGGACCCGGGAGAGGTCATAGCGCTGAGCTGACGCGCCGACGTGCCGACGTACTGACGTGCCGACTCGAAGACGACCACCACCACCGCCACCACTCAGCGCACCACGGAGAGGACCCATGACGACCACCGCCACCTGGGACGACCTGGTCAGCGCCGCGCTGCTCGGGACGGAGCGCCGTTCGGACCGCGCCCCGCTCGCCCTGCTCGACGAGGCCGCCGTGCAGACCGTGCGGCGCCGGGCCGGGCTGCGTCCGGCCGCGGCCGCCGTGCCGCCGGAGCGCGCCGAGGAGGACGCCCGCCCGCCGCTGCCGGTCGCGGCGCGGCACCGGCTCGCGATGCTGCTCACCGACCGCTCGGGCAGCGGCGGTTCGCGCCGCGGCACCGCCCCCGACCTCCTCGAACTGCTCCCGCAGTGGCTGGCCACGGCCAACGCGCACGGGTACGCGGCCCCGCCCGAGCTGCTGCCCGCACTGCTCGACGCGGCGCGCGGCCGCACCGATCTGCGCCCGCAGTCCCTCAGGTTCGCGGGGCCGCGCGCGCAGTGGCTGGCCCGGTTGAACCCGGACTGGAAGTTCGCACTGCGCGCCACGCCGGGCGCGGGCGCGGTGCTGCCGGCGCCGCAGGAGAGCGAGCAGATTCATCTGCGCTGGGAGGAGGGCCTGTTCGCGGAGCGGGTGGCGCTGCTCGCCTCCGTACGCGCCCATGACCCGGACGCGGCCCGGGCGCTGCTGGCCGGGACGTGGGCCACAGAGCGCGCCGAGGACCGCCTGATGTTCCTCGACTCGCTGCGCACGCGGCTGAGCGACGCGGACGAGCCGTTCCTTGAACAGGCGCTGACCGACCGCAGCAAGAACGTGCGGGCGACGGCGGCCGAGCTGCTCTCCGCGCTCCCCCACTCGGCACTCGCCGGGCGGATGGCGGACCGGGCACTGACCTGCGTGGCGCTCGACCGCGCCGAGGGGGCGATCGTCGTGGAGGCGCCGCACGAGTGCGACGCGGCGATGGAGCGGGACGGGATCGTGGCCAAGCCGCCCGCGGGGCGGGGCGAACGGGCGTGGTGGCTCGGCCAGTTGGTGGAGGCCGCGCCGCTCGACCGGTGGCCGGAGAGGTTCGGCGGGCGGAGCCCGGAGGAGATCGTGGCGCTGGCGGTCGCCGACGACTGGCGCGGGGAGCTGCACGCCGCGTGGTGCCGGGCCGCGGTGCGGCAGCGGAACATCGACTGGTCACGGGCGCTGCTCGGGGCGCCGACGGCGCCGGACGCGGCGGGGCCCGGAGCGGTGTCGCTCGCCGAGCGGTCGAAGCTGCTCGCGGCGCTGCCGGGGGTGGAGCGGGCGGACTGGGTGGCGGAGTTCATCGCGGCGCACGGGTTGTCCGAGGCGTTCCAGCTGCTCGGGGTGTGCGGGACGCCGTGGGCGCGACCGCTCGGGCGGGCCGTGGTCGATGCGTTGAACATCGCGCGGGATGCGGGGAGTTACCCGTGGAGTTTCAGCGGGGTGATGGGTCTTGCCGAGCGGTGCCTGGATCCTGACGAGGTGGCGCGGCTCGACGGCCTCACGGCGGCGGTGGAGGAGCCGGAGGGCTCTGCGCCCGGCGCCGGGGGGTACTGGGCGGAGGCGTTTCAGCGCCTCGCCGGCACGCTTCGGCTGCGCCGGGCCATGCGCGACGAGTTGGCCCCGCCGTGACCGGGCGCAGGCCCGCGGCACCGGGGCCGCCTTGCCGCCCGGGGCGAGATGAATCAAGCCCCGCGGCGATTGAGGCGCGGGGGCCGGGGCGGAGCCCCGCGGGCCCGGCCCCGGTGCGGGCGTACGGACGGAACCGGTCAGCCGCCGGAGGCAGCGGGCTGGCGGACGTTGGCCCGGACCCAGTCGACGATGGAGGCCGTCGTGGCGCCCGGGGTGAAGATCTCCGCCACCCCCTTCTCCTTCAGCGGCGCGATGTCCCCCTCGGGGATGATGCCGCCGCCGAAGACCTTGATGTCCGCGGCGTCGCGCTCCGCGAGGAGCTCGATGACACGCGCGAAGAGCGTGTTGTGCGCGCCGGAGAGGATGGACAGGCCGATCGCGTCGGCATCCTCCTGGATGGCGGTGTCCACGACCTGCTCGGGCGTCTGGTGCAGGCCGGTGTAGATGACCTCCATACCCGCGTCGCGCAGCGCCCGCGCGATCACTTTGGCCCCACGATCGTGGCCGTCGAGTCCCGGCTTCGCGACGACCACGCGGATCGGCCCGGCTGCCACACCCATCACTGCCTCCCTGAAACGACTGCTCAAGCAAAAGTTGAAGCGACTGTTCAAAAGACTGATGCCCGAAGTGAACGAACGTTATCGACAGCATCCCGCAAGCCGCCGTTTCACGGTGCGGACCGAGGGGGAAATCACACGTGGGACATATTCGCTGCGCGCCGCGACTGCCACAGGCGGGGACTGACCGCCACATCCGGGACAGGCGCGAGGGAGCCGCTTCGGGGTCGCCGCGTCACCGACCGCTTCGGTCGGCTCTCATGAGCGCACACGGGGGACGGAGGCATCCTCCCGTGTGCCGACGGGAGGTTGACCGATGAAGGTCACGAGGACCCTGCCCTTTCGCCCTTTCTGCCAATTGCTCCCCGCGAGCCTGGCCGGACTCTCCATCGCACTGCTGAAGGCGACCGCACTTGAGCTGGCGATCCTCGCGGGCCATCTGCTGCTCTACCCCTCGGGCATCCTCCCCGAGCGAAGGCACCCCCTGGCACTGCCCCACCACCACCCCTCACCCCCACCACCCCCGCACGACTTCGACACCGCGACAGAGGGAGTGGAAGAAGGGGACTGGGCCGAGGAAGCGGGGAGAACTGGCGAAGGAGCCGTCGACGCGCCGCGGCTGCCCGCTCCCGCCAAGCCCCCGGTCCTGCTCCTGCACGGGTTCATCGACAACCGCTCCGTCTTCGTCCTGCTGCGCCGCTCCCTCGCACAGCACGGCAGGCAGCACGTCGAATCGCTCAACTACTCCCCCCTCACCTGCGACATCCGGGCCGCGGCCGCCCTGCTCGGCCGGCACGTGGAGGAGCTGTGCGAGCGGACGGGCCAGGACCGGATCGACGTCGTGGGGCACAGCCTCGGCGGCCTGATAGCCCGCTACTACGTGCAGCGTCTCGGCGGGGACCGGCGGGTGCGCACGCTCGTCACGCTCGGCACCCCGCACGGCGGCACGCGCGTGGCGCCGCTCGCCGACGCCCACCCGATCGTCCGGCAGATGCGGCCCGGGTCGTCCGTCGTCGAGGAGCTGAAGCGGCCGGCGACGGGCTGTCGTACGCGCTTCGTGAGCTTCTGGAGCGATCTCGACCAGCTGATGCTGCCGCTCGAGACGGCCTGCGTGGACCACGCGGACCTGTTCGTGCAGAACGTGCGGGTCACGGGCATCGGCCACCTCGCGCTGCCGGTGCACCCGGCCATCGCGACCGGCATCCGTCAGGCCCTCGACGCCGAGCACACGGAGGGAACGCACGCCACCGACCAGACCGGCGGCGGCCTGACCGTGGCCTGACGGCGGTCGGATCCCGCGATCCGCACCCACGATCCGTGCCCATGCCCCCGGCCAAACCCCGGCAGGCCACCGTTTTCGTCGAACGAGTCTCGAACTCAGGGCCAAGGAACGGTCCACAGTCCACCCAAAGGCGGCTGATTGCCCGTTTCTCCGGGGCAGGAAACCTGACGAAGATTGTCGTGCCCTCGTACCGGCGGGTACAGTCACCGCACTGCTCTGGCAGCCCCTGTTGTCGAGGCGAAAGAGAAGTTGGTGAACGACCGCACCCCGTCGGGGACCACGCCGTACGCGGCGTACGACGGTTACTCAGCGACCAGCTTCGCAACCGATCCGCTCTTCGGTGACATGGCGGACGCCCCCTACGAACCGGGTTCCCACGCGACCGGTCAGTGGCCCACGGACCCCCAGCAGCAGTACACCGCCCCCTACGCGTCCGCGTACTACGACACCGGCTCCTACGACACCGGTACGTATGACACCGGTACCTACGGCGTCGGTTCCTTCGGTACGGGTTCCTACGACACGACCGGCGCCTGGGCGACCGGCGGGTACGAGCAGGTCGCCGACATCCCGGCGCAGCAGCCCCGGACGATGGCCGAGCAGCATGCCACGGGCCAGTGGGACACCTCGGCGTACGAGGCGCAGACGTTCACGGCCCAGCACCCCGACACGCAGAGCTTCGAGGCCCCGTCCTTCGCGACGCAGACCTTCGAGACGCCGGCGTTCGAGACCCAGACCTTCGAGACACAGTCCTTCGAGACCGGGGCATTTGAGACCGGGGCGTTCGAGACCCAGTCCTTCGAGACGCAGAGCCTGGAGTTCCAGGGTTTCGAGGCGCAGCACTTCGAGGCGCAGGGCTTCGACACACAGACCTTCAGCGCCCACGACACGCACGACACACAGGGCTTCACCCACACGATCCAGGCCCCGGTCTTCGGTACGACCGCCTACGACACGGGCGCGTACGACGCCACGCAGTGGAACGCCGCCGACGCCGTCGACGCCGTGGAGCACGAGCCCGCTCCCGAGGCCGAGCCCCCCGCGGCGGACCACGCGCACGGCCCCGTCCTCGACCTCGACGCCGCCCCCGAATCCGAGCCCGAGCCGGCTCCCGGGGCCGTATCCGCCGCCGGGACCCCGCAGCCCACGAGCCGCCGGGCCACGAAGAACGGCTCCCGCGGTCGCGCCGCCCGCCGCAGGCCCGCCAAGCGGTCCGCGCTCGTCACCGTCGTCGTGCCGTCGGTCTGTGCGGTCGGCGTCGCCGGGATCGCCGCGGCGAGCGTCGGTGCAAGCGGCGGGGACGACGACAAGGAGACGCAGGCCGCGGCCGCTCCGGACGCGCAGGCCGTGAAGCCGTCCGTCGCCAACAACAAGCTGGACACGCAGCTGAAGGACCTGTCCGCCGACGCGGGCGACTTCGCCGACCGGGCGAGCCGCACGCAGGAGCGGATCGACCTCAAGGCGAAGCAGGAGGCGGCGCGGAAGCAGGCCGCCGAGGAGGCCGCGCGCAAGGAGGCGATGCGGCCCAAGTTCGTACTGCCGGTGAAGCAGCACGGGCTGAGCGCCTTCTTCGGGCAGGCCGGCGTCAACTGGATGTCCCAGCACTCCGGCATCGACTTCCCCGTCTCGTACGGGACCCCGGTGATGGCCGCGACGGACGGCACCGTGAAGACGCAGTGGAACAGCGCGTACGGGAACATGGCCATAGTCACCGCCAAGGACGGCACGGAGACCTGGTACTGCCACCTGTCCTCGCACACCGTGATGAGCGGTCCGGTGAAGGCCGGTGACGTGATCGCGCGGTCCGGCAACTCCGGCAACTCGACCGGCCCGCACCTGCACTTCGAGGTGCGGCCGGGCGGCGGCGCGGCGATCGACCCGCTGCCCTGGCTGCGCAGCCACGGCCTCAATCCCAACTGAGACCCCGGCTGAGCCGCTCCACCCCCGTGGAACCCGTGGAACCGTGGAGCGGCCACAGCCTCCGCAGAACGGCTACAGCTTCTCGACCGGCGCGTACCGCAGCAGCAGACGCTTCGGCTTCGGGTCGCCGAAGTCGATCGTGGCCTCCGCCTTGTCGCCCGAGCCCGACACGCCCACGACCGTGCCGAGACCGAACTGGTCGTGCGTGACGCGGTCGCCGACGCCGAGGGCCACCACCGGCTTGTCGCCCGCGCGGCGCGTGGCGAAGGCCGGCGTCGAGCCCGTGCGGGAGCGCGAGGACGACAGGGACGCCGCGATGCCGCCACCGATGCTCTTGGTCGAGGCCGCCGGCGTCGAAGGACCGGTGCGCTTCCAGTCCAGGTGGGTGGCCGGGATCTCCTCAAGGAAGCGGGAGGGCGGGTTGTACGAGGGCTGGCCCCAGGCGCTGCGCATGGAGGCGCGCGTCAGGTAGAGGCGCTGGCGGGCGCGGGTGATGCCCACGTACGCGAGGCGCCGCTCCTCCTCCAGCTCCTTGGTCTGGCCGAGGGAGCGCATGTGCGGGAAGACGCCGTCCTCCAGGCCGGTCAGGAAGACGACCGGGAACTCCAGGCCCTTGGCCGTGTGCAGGGTCATCAGGGTGATGACCCCGTCGCTGTTCTCCTCGTCGTCCGGGATCTGGTCGGAGTCGGCAACGAGGGCGACGCGCTCCAGGAAGTCGGAGAGGCCTCCGCCGCCCGTCTCGGAGTCGCCCCCCTCTCCCGAAGCGGACTCCTGCTCGAACTCCAGGGCCACCGCGGCGAGTTCCTGAAGGTTCTCGATGCGGGTCTCGTCCTGCGGGTCGGTGGAGGCCTGCAGTTCGGCGAGGTATCCGGTGCGCTCCAGGACGGCCTCCAGGACCGTGGCCGGGCCCGCGCCGGACTCCACGATCGTGTGCAGGTCCTCCATCAGCGTGTTGAACCGCTTCACGGCGTTCGCCGAGCGGGCCGCCATCCCGTACGCCTCGTCGACGCGGCGCAGCGCCTGCGGGAAGGAGATCTTCTCTCGCTGGGAGAGGGCGTCGATCATCGCCTCGGCGCGGTCGCCGATGCCGCGCTTGGGGACATTGAGGATGCGGCGCAGCGGCACCGAGTCCTCGGGGTTGGAGAGCACGCGCAGGTAGGCCAGGACGTCCCTGACCTCCTTGCGCTCGTAGAAGCGGACGCCGCCGACGACCTTGTAGGGCAGTCCGGTGCGGATGAAGATCTCTTCGAAGACACGGGACTGCGCGTTGGTCCGGTAGAAGACCGCGACGTCGCCCGCCAGCGCGTCGCCCGCGTCGGTGAGCCGGTCGATCTCGTCGGCGATGAACTGGGCCTCGTCGTGCTCGGTGTCCGCGACGTAGCCGGTGATCTGGGCGCCGGGGCCCTCGTTGGTCCACAGGTTCTTGGGGCGGCGCGACTCGTTGCGCTCGATGACCGCGTTGGCCGCGCTCAGGATCGTCTGCGTGGAGCGGTAGTTCTGCTCCAGCAGGATCGTCTTCGCGTTGGAGTAGTCGTCCTCGAAGTCGAGGATGTTGCGGATCGTGGCGCCGCGGAACGCGTAGATCGACTGGTCCGCGTCACCCACGACGCACAGCTCGGCCGGGTCGGCGCCCTCGCCCTCGGTGGGGCCGACCAGCTCGCGCACGAGCGCGTACTGCGCGTGGTTCGTGTCCTGGTACTCGTCGACGAGGACGTGGCGGAAGCGGCGGCGGTAGTGCTCGGCGATGTCCGGGAACGCCCGCAGCATGTTCACCGTCATCATGATCAGGTCGTCGAAGTCCAGCGCGTTCGCCTCGCGCAGGCGCGCCTGGTACATCGCGTAGGCCTGGGCGAGGGTCTTCTCGAAGCCGTCGGCCGCGGTCGCCGCGAAGTCCTCCTCGTCGATCAGCTCGTTCTTGAGGTTGCTGATCTTGGCGGTGAAGGACTTCGGCGGGAACTTCTTCGGGTCCAGGTCGAGGTCGCGGCAGACGAGGGCCATCAGGCGCTTGCTGTCGGCGGCGTCGTAGATCGAGAAGGAGGACGTGAAGCCGAGCTTCTTCGACTCGCGGCGCAGTATCCGGACGCAGGCGCTGTGGAACGTGGACACCCACATCGCGCCCGCCCGCGGGCCCACGAGGTCCTCGACGCGCTCCTTCATCTCGCCCGCGGCCTTGTTCGTGAACGTGATCGCGAGGATCTGGCCGGGGTGCACACCGCGCTCGGCGAGCAGGTACGCGATGCGGTGCGTGAGGACGCGGGTCTTGCCGGATCCGGCGCCCGCGACGATGAGCAGCGGGGTGCCGCCGTGCACGACGGCCGCCTGCTGGTTCTCGTTCAGCCCCTCGAGGAGGGAGGCCGCGTTGAGGACCGGGCGCGGGGCGCCGTCCCGGTAGTGCGCGTCCCGGCCCACGGGCGCGCCGAGCTGCCCGCCGAACAAGTCGTCCGGCATCGGCTCCGGGGCCCCGTCGTCGTACTCGGGGTCCGGGGGCGGCGGCGGGGGCTCCTCCGCACCGTTCTTCTGGAGGCCGGTCAGGAAGCTGTCGTCAAAGAGGCTGCTCATCGCTCTACGAGTCTAGGCCGCCCCACTGACAACCCGTGGCTGCCTTCGGAACTCCAAGTTCCCGCCAGAGGGCAGATCACGAAAATGTATCGGGCATTTCGAACATCAACCTTCACAGCAGCCACACGAGTTGGCTACGGTGCAGCCGGGCAGCCCGTCCCCCCGCCCGCGAATGTCGCGGCGAACGGGAAGCCCCCGCCGAGTCCCGTACGCCGCGAGGCAGGGAACCGGGGACCCAACCGACCTTGGGGTGAATCGGTCAGCCGACCGTAGGGCAGCCTTCCGCGCACCACGCCCGAACCCGACAGCTAACTCGGTAGGCGGACGACGGAAGGAGTCGCCTGCCTTGGCGTCGCACCGCAAGTCCCGCAGTCGGTCCCGGATGACCGGCGGCCTTCGTACGACCCCCGCGGTCGGGATCACCACCGCCGCCCTCACCTCCGTGGCGCTGCTCTCGCAGTCGGCTCAGGCCGCGCCCGCGCAGCCGGCGAAGCCGAGCCTCGAAGAGGTCCAGAAGAAGGTCGACACCCTGTACCGCCAGGCCGAGGTCGCCACCCAGAAGTACAACGGGGCCAAGGAACAGACGGACTCCAAGAAGCAGCAGGTCGACAAGCTCCTCGACGATGTCGCGCAGCGCACCGAGGACATGAACACGGCCCGCCAGAAGCTCGGCAGGTACGCCGCCGAGCAGTACCGCTCGGGCGCGGTCAGCGACACCGCGACGATGTTCCTCGCGGACAATCCGGAGGACTACTTCTCGCAGCGCCAGCTGATGAGCCGGCTGACCGACGAGCAGAAGAAGTCGGTCGACGACTATCAGGCGCAGGCGCGCGAGACGGCGGAGAAGCGCAACGAGGCGCAGTCGAGCCTCAAGGACCTCACCGCGTCGCAGACCGAGCTGAGGTCGACGAAGGAGACCGTGCAGACGAAGCTCTCCGACGCGCGCAAGCTGCTGTCCAAGCTGACCGCCGAGGAGAAGGCGCGGCTCGCCGCGATCCAGAAGGCGAAGGAGGAGGCGGCCCGCAAGAAGGCCGCCGAGCTGGCCGCCAAGCAGAAGGCGGCGGAGGCGGCGAAGGAGCGGGCGGCCGAGAAGGCGCGCCAGCAGGAGCAGGCGTCCGGTTCCTCCTCCGGTTCGTCGTCCGGCTCCTCCTCCGGTTCCTCGGACGCCTCGTACGCGGCGAAGGCCGCGCAGGCCCTCGCCTTCGCCAAGGCGCAGGAGGGCAAGCCGTACGTGTGGGGCGCCACGGGCCCGGACTCGTACGACTGCTCGGGCCTGACGCAGGCGGCGTGGAAGTCCGCGGGGATCTCGCTGCCCCGGACGACCTGGGACCAGGTCGAGATCGGCAAGACGGTGCCGCTCTCCGACATCCAACCCGGTGACCTGGTGTTCTTCTACGACGACATCAGCCACGTGGGCCTCTACCTCGGCGACGGCATGATGGTTCACGCGCCGAAGCCGGGCGCGGTCGTGCGCGAGGAGTCGATCTACTACGACGGCACGTCGTCGATCCACAGCGTGGTGCGGCCGGCCTGACGTACGTACACGAAAGGGCCCGGCAGGTCGCTCCTGCCGGGCCCTCTTGCGTGCGTACGGTCGCGGTCGCTCAGGTCCAGAGCACCGCGATGAAGATGTTGACCACGGTCAGCGCGCCGACCGTGATGAAGAGACCCTTCTCCGCCTTCTCCTCGTCCCGCTTCACGTAGACGATCCCGAGGATCACGATCAGGAGCGCGAGCTTCACACCGATCTTGATGTTGTTCACGGTGGAGCCGTCCGCCTGGTTGAGCCCCACCAGGGCGACGCCGGTCACCAGCATGGTCAGGGCACCGTGCAGCATCGCCTTGTTGAAGCGGGCCGTGCCGTCCTTCATCGCCGACATCTGCGTGAGGAAGCCGCCGAGCAGCGAGGCGATGCCGATGATGTGCAGGCCGACGAAGAGGTGGATGAGTACGTCCATGATTCCGGAGCCTAACGGGACGCCCCCGAACCACGACGGGCACCCCTTTGCGCCCTTGTTGCCCCTCTTTCAGTCACTCTCCATCGCCCCCCGTAACAAACAGGCCAGTTACGAACATTCCGTCACCAACCCGTTACGCCGAGGTTTAGCGTCCTTGCTCAGGTGACCGGCTCCCCACCGCCGTCCCGGCCAGGGACGGCAGTCGGACACCACCGCCGAGAAAGGTCCGGCGGCGTCCCGCTTCCCCTGTGCGGGCCGCCGCCGGACGCACGCCAGGGGCCGTACGACCCGGACGGCCGCGACGATGGAGGACCACGTGCCGGCAGCGCACCGCAAGCCCCGACCGCGTTCGTTCAGCGGCGGCACAGCCCGCACCGCGGCCACCCTCGCGCTCGCCTCCGCGGCCTCCGCCACCGCCCTCGCCGGCGGGACGGCGCACGCGGATCCCGAGGCGAGCCCCGCCCGGGTGAGGGCGCAGGTCGACAAGCTGTACCGGGAGGCGGAGGTCGCCACCCAGAAGTACAACGGGGCGAAGGAGAAGGCGGACGGGGCGCAGAAGAAGGTGGACGCCCTCCAGGACGAGGCGTCCCGGCGCACCGACGCCCTCAACTCCGAGCGCGAGAAGCTGGGTTCGGTGGCCGCGTCCCAGTACCGCACGGGAGGCGTGGACCCGTCGGTCCAGCTGCTCCTCTCCTCCACGCCCGACGCGTACCTCGACAAGGCGGCGCTCACCGAGCGGATCGGCTCCCGGCAGGCCGCCGCGGTCACCCGCGTACGGGGCGAGCTCCGCGAGATCGACCAGCTGCGCGCCGACGCCAAGGACACGCTCGCCGAATTCCGCGCCAAGAAGGCGGAGCTGGAGCGCAACAAGAAGGAGGTGAAACGAAAACTCGCGGAGGCCCGCCGCCTCCTCGACCGCCTCACCCCCGACGAGCGCAGCCTCGACACGGCGAGCGACGGCCACGCCTCCCGCTCGGCCCCGCGCGGCGACCTCGCCCAGGCGCCCAACGGCCGCGCCAAGGCCGCCATCTCCTTCGCCTACGGCGCACTGGGCAGCCCCTACGTATGGGGCGCCACCGGGCCCTCCGCCTTCGACTGCTCGGGCCTCACGCAGGCCGCGTACAAGGCGGCCGGTGTCTCGATCCCCCGCACGACGTACAGCCAGATCGACGCGGGGCAGCGGATCCCGAAGTCCCAGCTGCAACCCGGTGACCTGGTCTTCTTCTACTCCTCGATCAGCCACGTGGGCCTCTACATCGGGGGCGGCAAGATGATCCACGCCCCGAACCCGAGCGCGCCGGTGCGGGTGGCGCCGATCGACGAGATGCCGTTCGCGGGCGCCACGCGGGTGGCGTGAGCGGTACCCGGTCCGCTCCGTCCGCTCCGTCCGACGGCGCTCACTCCAGGCGCAGCGCGTAGTCGATGCCCTCGTCGGTGCCGGTCTCCAGGCCCTTGCGGTGGGCGGCCTCGTACTCCGCGTCGCCGAGGCTCGCGCGCAGTTGCCGCTCGCGCTCCGCACGGGCCGCGACGAGCACCGGATGCGCCAGACGCTGCCCGCCGATGGAGCGCCACAGGGCGTCGGCTATGCCGAGCAGCCGGGCCGCCTGCTCGGCGTCGGTCAGCACCGAGGCCAGCGTGTCGAGGGCCAGAGCGTTCCCCAGCGGCTCGTTCAACCGGCGCCTGATGCTGAGCGCTTCGCGGGCGTGCCGGACCACGGCGGCCGGGTCGCCCGTGCCCTGCGCTGCGCCGGCCAGCAGATAGTGGGCGATCCCGCGCAGCCACAGCTCGCCGCGGCCCTCGCACTCGTCGAGCAGAGCGGCGGCAAGGTACGCGGCCCGGGTGAACTCGCCCAGGTGGAGATGGGAGAAGGCCAGCGCTGCGGCGGTCACAAGCCGGACGGTGAGGGACCTGCCGTGCGGGGGCAGGTCGTCCATCCCGCCGAAGAGCGGAACGGCCTGGCCCGGGCGGCCCGCGAGCGCCAGCCGGGTCCCCTGGAGGTAGCGCACGGCGGCCGGCGCCGCCCTGCCGTCCAGCGCGTCCAGCATGGCCGCACACGTGGCGCCCGCCTCCGTGGCCACCGGCTGGTCGCCCTGCACGACGGCGACGGTCCCCAGGGCCCACAGCGCCCAGAACCGCTCGGGCCCCGCAGGCGGGGCCGGTTCCTTGGCCAGGGCCAGTTCCAGGTAGTGGCGGCCCTCGCGCTGGAAGCCGCAGCAGAACCAGAAGAACCACAGGTCCCCCGCCATCTCCAGGGCCGGGCGCGGGTCCTTCTCCGTGACGCAGCGCTCCAGCGCCTTGCGCAGATTGGCGTGTTCGGCGACGGAGCGCTCGTACCACGCGAGCTGCCGGGGGCTCAGCCACTCGTTGCGGCCGGCGCGGGCCAGCCAGCGGTAGTAGCGCCCGTGCCGCTCCGACAGGCGCGACTCCTCGCCGAGCGCGGCCAGCCACTCCTGGCCGAACTCGCGGATCGTGTCCAGCATCGCGAAGCGCGGTCCGCGGGGCGTCTCGGTGCGCTGCAGCACCGACTTGTCCGTCAGCGAGTGCAGCAGACCCGCCACGCGGTAACTGGTCAACGGGCCGCCGCAGCAGACCCATTCGGCCGCCTCCTGCTCGAACCCGTCGGCGAACACCGAGAGTCGGGCCCAGGCGAGCCGCTCCTGCTGGGTGCAGAGTTCGTGGCTCCAGCCGATCGCCGTGCGCAGCGTCTGGTGCCGGGGTTCGTCCGCGCCGCTCGGGGAGCGGTCGGTGGTGAGCGTCTCGAAGCGGGCGTTCAGCCGCCCGCCGAGCTCGTGCAGGGACATCTCCTGCAACCGGGCCGCGGCCAGTTCGATCGCGAGCGGAATGCCTTCGAGGCACGCGCAGATCTCGGCGACCACCGCGCCGTCCCCGGCCGCGCTGATCGCCTGGCGCGCGACCGGGGCCGCGCGCTCCATGAACAGCACCGCCGCGTCGGCGGGCGCCGCCCCGTCGTCCGGGTGCGCCGCGGTGACGGGCAGCGGCGACACCGTCAGCGTGTGCTCGCGCGGCGCCTTGAGGGGGCAGCGGCTGGTGGCCAGGATGTGCACGCCGGGGGCCGCGGCCAGCAGCGTGCAGGCCAACTCCGCGCTCGCGGACGCCAGATGCTCGCAGCAGTCCAGGATCAGCAGGAGCCGCTTGTCGGCCAGCCAGTCGGCCACCACCTCGACGGCGGGCCGGTGGGTCTGGTCGGCGAGGCCGAGTGCCTCGTACACGGCGAGCGGGATCGAGGTCTCCTCCGCGAGCGGGGACAGCTCGACGAGCCACACGCCGTCCGGGAACGCGGCCCGGGCCTCGGCGCTCGCGCGGCGGGCCAGGCGGGTCTTCCCCACACCGCCCACCCCGGTCAGGGTCACCAGCCGCTCCTCCGCCACCAGCTGTGCCAGAGCGACCAGTTCGCTCTCCCGGCCGACGAAGCTCGTCGTCTCGGGCAGCAGGTTGCCCGCGCTTCCGCCCTGTCCGGAACTCCAGCCCTGCGGGGTCCGTCCCATGGCACTCCCCCCATCCGGGTGCTCCACCGCGTGTGCGTGAGTCTGCCGCGCCGGTGCCGTGTCGACCCCGCGATGCCAGCAGCTGCCCGGTTCTTCCAGAAGGGCGCTCACATGGCCGTAGCACCCGGCCCCTCCCGGACATCTACCGAACGGATTCGATCGGACTGCCCAGGCCGCATAGGTGCTCGGGCATGGTTGCTTTCCGTCGTCGCAGCGCAGGGGAGGCACGGACCCATGGCTGTCCGCAGGTGGTCGCGGAGGGAGCGGGCGCTCCCCCGGGCCGGGCAGGGCCGACTGCTCCCGGCGCTGGCGGCGAGCACGCTCGTCGCCGCGCTCGACGCGGTCGGCAACAGTACGTCACCGGGAGCGGCCGCCCTGCTGATCGGGCCCCTGCTGGCCTGCCTCCAAGTGAACGCGCGGCGCACGGCGGCGGCCGCCGTCTGGTCGCTGCTGCTCGCCGTCGCGGCGAGCGCCGCGCACAGCCCCCTGAGGGATCCGGCGTTCGCGGTGGATGTGCTGATCCTGGCGGTGGGCAGTGTGCTCGCCGTGCGCGGTGCGGCCCTGCGCACGGCCACCGCCGACGCGCTGGCCCACGCCACCGACGTGGCCCGCCTGTCGCAGAAGGCGATCCTGCGCCCGGTGGCCGCGCAGCTCGGCGGTGTCGACGTCTGCACCCGGCACCACTCCCCCGTGGCGGGGGCCTCCGTCGGTGGCGACCTGTACGACATCGTCTCCACCCCGTACGGGACACGGCTGCTCATCGGGGACGTGCGCGGCCACAACCTGACCGCCCTCGGCACCACCGTGGCGACCATCCGGGCCTTCCGCGACCTGGCCTATCTCACCCCCGGCCTCGCCGATCTGGCCCGGGCCATGGACGCCCGGCTCTGCCCGACCCTGGGGCCCGAGGACTTCGTCACCGCCGTGCTCGCGGAGTTCTCCCCCGGCGAGGTCCGTATCGTCAACTGCGGCCATCCGGCGCCGGTTCGCGTCGGCAGGCGGACCAGGCTGCTCGAACCCCCGGAGCCCGCCACGCCCTTGGGACTGCACCCGCAGCCCCGGCCGCACCGCGCCTACCTTCAGCCCGAGGACCGGCTGCTGTTCTACACCGACGGCCTGAGCGAGGCCCGCGACGCGCACGGCACCGACTTCCCGCTGCTGGACCGGGTCGGCGCCGCACTGGCCGCGCCCTCCTGCTCCGACGCCCTGGACACCCTGTACGACATGGTGACCACGCACACGGGCGGCCCGCCGGTCGACGACGTGGCCCTCATCGTGTGCGGGCCGACGGCCGGTGCGCCGACGCCTTCGCCCGCCGCCCGCTGAGGGCCGGTCCGGGGCTCAGGCGGGCTTCTCCCACACGGACACGTGGCCGCGGCTCTCGCTCGTGAACGGCTCCCTGGTCCACCCGGCCCACCGCTCGCTCGGCCGCAGCCCCGCGATCCGCGCCATCAGATCGAGCTCGGCGGGCCAGACGTAGCGGAAGGGGATGGTCCAGTACGAGGCCTCGCCCGTCGTCGGGTCCACGTCCACGTAGTTGGAGCTCATGGCCTGCGTCGCCACGTCGTAGCGGTCGAACGCCCAGCGGGTGTCGGTCACTTCGAACGGCACGGCGTCCTGCCCGTACGGCAGCCGCCGCAGGTCCGGCATGCCGACCTCGATGACGAAGCGGCCACCGGGGGCGAGATGAGCGGCGGCGTTGCGGAAGCAGTCGACCTGGGCGTCCTGCGTGGTCAGATTGCCGATGGTGTTGAAGACGAGGTACGCGAGGGTGAAGTCGGTGCGGGCGGCGGTGGCCGTGGCGACGTCACCGATCGTGACCGGGATGTCGGCGCCGCCCGGCTTGGCGCGCAGCCGCTCCACCATCGCCCGCGACAGGTCGATGCCGTGCACCTCGACGCCGCGCCCGGCGAGCGGCAGGGCGACCCGGCCGGTGCCGATCGCGAACTCCAGCGCGGCCCCGTCGCCCGCGAGTCCGGCGAGGAAGTCGACCGTGGGGTCGAGGACCTCGGCGCTGAACATGGGGTCGCCGGGCTTGTCGTACCCGGCGGCAATGGCCTGCGGGAAGTAGCCGTCGGGGTCGTCTGTCGTCACGTGGCTCGGCCTCCTGGTCGGGTGTGGTCCGCCGTGGTCCGCGAGGGCGTCGCCGCCCGGCGTCAGTCCGCCCGCCCCGTGAGCGCCACCGTCACGCCCAGGCCCACCATCGCGAGGCCGCCCGTGCCGCCGACCGCCGCGAGGCGGCGCGGGGAGCGGGCGAACCAGGTGCGGGCCGTGGACGCGGCCAGGCCCCACAGGCTGTCGGAGGCGATCGCGATGACGTTGAACACCAGGCCGAGGAGCAGCATTTGGAGCACCGTGTGCCCGGCCTCCCGGTCGACGAACTGGGGCAGCACCGCCGCGAAGAAGATGATCGTCTTGGGGTTGGCCACGCCGACCGCGAAGCCCTCCCAGAGCGTGCGCAGGGTGCCCCCGCGGCCCGCCTCGCCCCGCTCCTCCTCGAACACGGCGCGCAGCGAACGCCGTTGACGGAACGCCTTGACGCCCAGGTAGACCAGATACGCCGCGCCCACCAGCTTCAGCGTCATGAAGACGGCCACCGAGCGTTCGACGAGCGAGCCGATGCCGAGGGCGACGGCGATCACGAGGACGTACGCCCCGAGCGTGTTTCCCGCGACCGTCGTCAGCGCCGCGCGGCGGCCCTGCGCGAGGGCGCGGCCGACGACGAAGATGACGCTCGGTCCGGGGACGACGATCAGCAGGAAGGACATCGCCGCGAAGGCGAGGAGTCGGTCGGCGGACATCATGGCGTCCATTGAGGCATGCGCGACGCCGTCCGCCCAAGCGGTTTTCCGACCGGCCGACCGGGTCTCAGACCAGCCGTCGCGCCGTCGCCCACCGGGTCAGCTCGTGCCGGTTGGAGAGCTGGAGCTTGCGCAGCACCGCCGAGACGTGCGACTCCACCGTCTTCACCGAGATGAACAGCTGCTTGGCGATCTCCTTGTACGCGTAACCGCGCGCGATGAGGCGCAGCACCTCGCGCTCGCGCTGCGTGAGGCGGTCCAGGTCCTCGTCCACCGGGGGCGCGTCCGTCGAGGCGAAGGCGTCGAGGACGAAGCCGGCGAGGCGCGGCGAGAACACCGCGTCGCCCTCCTGGACGCGGAAGATCGAGTCGACGAGGTCCGTGCCGGTGATCGTCTTCGTGACGTAGCCGCGGGCGCCGCCACGGATCACACCGATCACGTCCTCCGCCGCGTCCGAGACCGACAGGGCGAGGAAGCGCACCGGGTTCTCGGCGTCGGCCATCATCTGGGCGCTGCGGCGCAGCACTTCGACGCCTCCGCCGCCGGGCAGGTGCACGTCGAGGAGGACCACCTCGGGCCGCGTCGCCGTGATCACCGTGATCGCCTGGTCGACGTCGGCGGCCTCGCCGACCACCTCGACGCCCGTCTCCTCGGTGCGGCCGATCTCCGCCTGGACACCGGTGCGGAACATCCGGTGGTCGTCGACCAGGACCACCCGTACCCGTCGCGTCTGAGCTGCCTCGTCGGTCATGACGTCCCTTCCGCCCTCTTCATGGTCAGTTCGACCTCCGTGCCGCCGTCCGGCACCGCCCGCAGCCGGGCCGTCCCGCCGTTGCGCTCCATCCGGCCGATGATCGATTCTCTTACGCCCATGCGGTCGGGCGGGATGGAGTCGAGGTCGAAACCGGGGCCGCGGTCGCGTACGGAGACGAAGACCTCGTCGCCCTCGACTTCCGCGAACACCTGGACGGCGCCGCCCTCGCCACCGTACTTGGCGGCGTTCACCATCGCTTCCCTCGCGGCCTGCATCTGCGCGGACAGCTTCTCGTCCAGCGGGCAGTCGCCCACCACGACGACCTCCAGCGGGACGCCGTGCTTGTCCTCGACCTCGGCCGCGCCCCGCTTCACGGCCTCCGCCACCGTCTCCGGTTCCTGCGGGTTCTCCGCGGCGGCCGGTTTGTAGAGCCACGCGCGCAGGTCGCGTTCCTGGGCGCGGGCGAGGCGGCGCACCTCGGCGGGGCTGTCCGCGTTGCGCTGGATCAGGGTGAGGGTGTGCAGGACCGAGTCGTGCACATGGGCCGCGACCTCCGCCCGCTCCTGCGCGCGGATGCGCATCAGGCGCTCCTCGGAGAGGTCCTGCGTCATGCGGATCAGATAGGGGCCCGCGAGGAGCGCGATGCCGACGAGGACGGCGAGCGCCGCCTGGAGGATCGGGCCGAGGTGCTCGGTGGCGCCCTGCGTGACGAAGATGCCGGTGACACCGACGCCGACGAGCAGCACCCCGGAGGCCGCGCGGGCCAGGCTCAGCGTGCGCCTGCGGCGGCCGACCTCCATCCAGCGGGCCCGGCGCGCGTTGTCGGCCTGCCGCCACACCAGGGCGACACCGGCGCCGACGAGGACGACGGGGATGACGTACGTCTTCGTGTTCCGCGTGAGGTTCACGTTCTCCACGAAGATCATCGCTACGACGACCATCAGGAGCAGGGCGAGGATCTGGCCCTTGTCCGGCCTGCGCGTCACCAGCCTGCGGCGGCCGTCGGGGGACGTCTCCGTGCTGAGGACGGGCGGCCGGTCGGCGCCCACGCCGCCGACGCCCAGCGGCACGAAGAACCAGAACGCCGCGTACAGCAGCGCCCCGAGCCCGTCCGCCATGAACAGGCCCACGAAGACCAGGCGCACCCAGATCACCGGCAGCCCGAGGTGCCCCGCGAGGCCCCGCGCCACTCCGCCGAGCCAGCGTCCGTCGCTGCTGCGGTAGAGCTTGCGCGGCGGCCGCGGGTCGTCTCGGTTCTCGGCGAGAGGGGCGGGCGCTGCTTCCGGCATGCCACCGATCGTCACATGCGGTGGGGGGACGGGCATCAGGGTCGGCCCCGGATACTTCCCTGATCTTCGCGCCCGGCGCCGTCGCCGGGGGCGGCGCGGGGGCCTCAGGGGTGATCTCAGGGTTCGGCCAGGGTTGTCCCGACTGCCGCGGACGGGCCCCGGCCGTCACGATGGACGTATGACGGAGCAGCCCCCGAACGCCACGGACACCGTGCCGCCCGAACCGCCCCCGGCCAAGCCGCTGCGCGGCTTCCGCAGGGACCGGCGGTACAAGACGCTGGGCGGCGTGTGCGCGGGGCTCGGCCGGCACTGCGACATGGACCCGGTGATCTTCCGCATCGGCCTCGCGGTCCTCTCGGTGACCGGCGGCGTCGGGCTGATCTTCTACGGCTTCGCGTGGCTGTTCGCCCCGTACGACGACGAGGACGAGAACGAGTTCCGCAAGCTCCTCACGGGGCGGGTGGACGGGCCCGGTCTGGCCGCGATCGTCACGGCGCTCGTCGGCTGCGGCGTGTTCCTCTCCATGCTCAACAACGGCGGCGCGCTGACCTTCGCCGTCGTGCTCGCCCTGCTGCTCGCGGGGGCCGGCTACTGGTCGCAGGCGCGGCGCACCGCCGCCCCCGACCCCGTGGCCGCCCAGGCCGTCGCGGACGCGCCGCCGGAGGCGCAGGCGCCGCCGGTCGGGCACGCGCCGTCGTGGTGGCGCGACCCGATCGTCAAGGACGGCACGCACGTGGGCGGCACCGGCTACCTGTGGGGCCCGCCCGACGCCGAGGGGGAGCAGGCGGCGCGGCGCGGTCCCGGAGCGGCGGGGAAGGCCGCCCCGCCCCGGCCGCGGGGGCCGCGCGGCATCGGCGGGCTCACCTTCCTCGGCGCGCTGATCGCCGGGGGCATCGGCACCGCCGCGACGTGGGACGAGCGCACCTTCGCCGCCAGCGTGCAGACCGGACTCGCCTGCGCGCTCGCCGTGTTCGGCCTGGGCATCGCGGTGAGCTGCTTCCGCGGCCGCACCGGCGTCGGCTCGATCTTCCTCGCGCTGATCACGGCGGGGCTGCTGACGGCGTCCGCCGCGCTGCCCGCGAACATCAGCACGCAGTGGGCCCGCACCGACTGGTCCCCGGCGCGCGCGGCGGATCTGCGGCCGCGCTACGAACTGGGCTCGGGCGTCGGCACGCTCGACCTGTCGAAGGTGTCGGTGGGAGACGGGAAGACCCTGACCACGCGGGTCGAGGTGGGTGCGGGCAAGGCGCGGATCGTGCTGCCCGAGAACGGTACGGTGCGGCTGCGCGCGGAGGTCGGCGTCGGGGACATCACCCTCCCCGGCGACCCGTCCCGCGACGTGGACGTCCGCCCGGACCAGAAGCAGACCGTCACGCTCGCCCCGGCGGGCGGCAAGAACGACAAGGCCTCCGGCACGATCGAGCTGCGCGTCGAAGTGGGCCTCGGACAGGTGGAGGTGGACCGTGCGGCGTGAATTCCACCCGGGCCGGCTGGTCGCGGGCCTGGTCCTGATGACGACGGCGGTCGTCTACTTCGGCGACGCCGGGGGCGCGTGGCACGTCCCGTGGTTCGTGGGGATCCCGCTGGTGTGCGGCGGCCTGTGCCTGGCGGCGCTCGTCGGCATGGTGCGGCGGCTGGTGACGTCGAGCCCGGGCAAATCAAGCCCGGGCAATTCAAGCCCCTGCGGCGATTGAGCAGCGGGGTCCGGGGCAGCGCCCCGCGACCGCAACACCATCCGCCGCACGACCACCCGCCGCAACACCATCCGCCTCAAAACTCGGACGCCCTGAGCCCCCGCCCCCGCCACCACGCATCGACCGACCACACCGCCGCCCCCGCCAGCACCAACGGCAACCACGCCATCAGATACGCCAGATCGTTCCCCAGGTAGTACGGCTCCGTCGCCCAGCTCACCGTCAGCCACAGGCTCAGCGAGATCAGCGCACCGCCGACCGCCGCGAGCCGCGCGAGGACGCCGAGGAGCGTGCCGATGCCGACGGCCAGCTCGCCGAAGGCGATCGCGTAGCCGAATCCGGCCGGGGACTTCAGGGCGAGGTCGACGAGTTCGGGGATCGCGGAGGTGTCCCGCACGCCCCGCATCTGCTCGCCGATCGAACCGGCCCCGCCGGACCGGAAGAACGCGCTGTCGGTGAGCTTGTCGAGTCCCGCGTAGATGAACGTGATGCCGAGGAAGATGCGCAGCGGCACCAGGGCGTACCGCTGCGCGGTGGCGCGCCAGTCGCCGGGTGGCCGGCCGTAGTCCGTGGTCCGGTCGGATCGCATGCTGTGCGTCATGGCCGTTCCGCCGCCTCTCGCGCCTGGTGTCTTTACCCGACCATACGTACGGCAACCCGCCACGGCTCAGCACCAGAGCCGTTCGGCCGCCTCAGTCGACGACGTCGATGCCGCACCGGTTCGTCTCGACACCCGCCGCCGTGATCACCTGCACCTCGACCCGGCCGGGCTCCACGTCCACCGGTACGGGCACGGTGAGCAGTGCGTCGGTCGGGTTGGTGAAGCCGCCGGGGACCGGGACGAGCGGCACATGGACGTGGACCGGGCCGATGCGCACGGCGACCCGCGCGAGCTGGTCGACGGTGCCCGCGCCGGGCGGCACGAACCCGGCGCCGCGGATCTCGACGTCGTCGCCGGTGCGGATCGGCGCGTCCAGGTCGCCGGCCTCCCGCGCCCGCACCACGGAGTGGATCACCGGGCGGCCGCCCTCCGCGTACTTGCCGACGAGGTACGTCGCCGCGGACACGGCCACCAGCACCGCGAGGGACCAGGGCAGGTCGGGCAGCCGGTCGGGGCGGCGGGCGAGGCGGACGACCGCCCAGCCGACGACGACCGCGCCCACGGCGACGTACTGGAGGTCGGTGAAGCTGCCGCGCCCCGCGTCGTCGGTGAGCAGGTCGGCGGCGCGCGGGCGCGGTGCCCGCAGTTTCTGCAGCCGCTGCCCGGCGACCCGGACGCCCACCACGCGCCGCACCAGCACGGCGACCGCGCACACCACCGCGATCACCGTCAACAGACCGGCGGCGCGCGCGAGTTCGAGCCCGTCGATCAGCGCGTCACGGCGTGCGGGGTCCGCCGCGAGCGCCAGTTCACCGGCGAGGACGAGGACCGCGTACAGCGTCGGCAGGAGCACGCCGCAGGCCACCGCACGCGAGGTCGACAGGCGGTTGTCCTCGCCGATCACGGGCGCGAGCACGCCGCCGCGCGGCCGGTGCAGACCTCCGGCCGCGGTGAGCAGCCCGCCGGTCACGAGCGCGGCCACGAACCCCGCCGTGCGGGCGGCGGTCCAGCCACCGCCGATCGCGGTGAGCGCCTGGCCGAGCAGCAGCGCACCGACGCCGCCCCACACCACGTACAGGGTGCGCGGCCACAGTCCCCCGAACCAGGCCGCGCTCTCCTCGCGGCCGCGGTCGGCCACCGCCCTTGCGGACTGGGTGAGTTCGTCGGAGATCCACTGCCGTGACGCCCCGGCCGAGTGGGCGACGGCGGCGGGCAGCCCCTGCCCGGCCGCCAACTCGTCCCGCTTCGCGGCGAAGCGGGCGACGGCCCTTCGATGCCCCTCGCGTGCGCCCCGCGGACAGTCACCGCAGGCGCATCCGCCCTCGTGCGCCGTACGCCCGTCCCGCGCTTCCTGCACCGCCACTGCCTGCCGCCCCACACCCGTCGGTCAACTTCCGTGCACTGAGGGGGAATTGTGCCGCACACCAGGGGTGTGACGTCGCACAGGCTCACCCCTCAAGGGTGAATGGCTTTCTCCCGCATTGACCGAACTGTTGACGTCGCTGCGAGAATTTCCGTATGGCCGAGATCATCCAGCGTGACGGAACCTGGGCCTTCGACGGGACCACGGTCCGCATCACCCCGGGTCTGCACCGTTCGGTCGCCCTGCTGCGGCAGACGTACGGCGAGATCGACGTGCCGCTCACCGCCGTCTCCGGCGTCGCCTACGAGCCCGAGCGCAGACGCGGCCGCCTCCGCCTCACCCTGCGCGACGCCGCGGACCCGCTGCTCCAGGCCACCGGCGGCCGCCTCCCGGACACCGCCGACCCCTACCGGCTCACCGTCGACGCGGACCGCTCCGGCGTCGCCGAGTACCTCGCCGAGGAGATCCGCCAGGCCCTGCTGCTGGAACAACTCCCGCCGGGGCCCGCCGAGTCGTACCTCGTCCCCGGCCCCGCCGTGCCGGTCTCGGTGCGCTCCAGCGACGGACTCGTCTCCTTCGACGGCAGCCGCGTCCGCATCGACTGGAGCGAGACCTCGGACCGGGTGAAGCGCTCGACCGGCCCCCGCATCATCGCGCTCGACGACCTCGACGAGGTGGAGTGGGTCCCCAACTCCGGTTACGAGGACGGGGTGCTGCGCTTCGTCCCCAAGGGCTCCCCTTACTCCAAGCTGCCGCCCGAGAAGGACCCGTACGCCCTCGACCTGTGGGGCAACTCCCGCAAGGACCTGCTGACCGCCCTCGTCGCCGCGGCCGTCACGGCCCGCCTCCCGCACCCCTCCGCGCCCCGCGGCACTCCCCCGCTGCTGCCGCGCCAGGTGGACCACGACGTACTGCTGCGGCGGCTGCGGGAGCTGGGCGAGCTGCACCGCGAGGACGTGCTCACGGACGAGGAGTTCGCGCTGACGAAGCGGGTGGTGCTGCGCGACTTCCGCTGACCACCCGCCACGCGAAGAGGGCTACGCCAGCAGGTCCGGCTCGCTGCGCGTGATGTCCTGCCACAGGCTCTGGTAGTTGATCCAGCCCACGAGGTCGCTGCCCGTCTGCTCGCGGGTCGCCACCGCCTGCCGCCGGTCGATCAGCACCGGCCGCCCCGCCGCGCGCGCCGCAAGCTGCACCTCGCAGGCCCGCTCCAGGGCGATGAACCACCAGGCCGCCGCGTCCACCGTGTCGCCCACCGTGAGCAGCCCGTGGTTGCGCAGCACGAGCGCCTTGTACGAACCGAGGGCGACGGCGATCCGCTTGCCCTCCTCCGGGTCCACGCCGACGCCCGTGTACTCGTCGAGCAGTGCGTGGTCCTCGTAGAACGCACAGGCCTCCTGCGTGATCGGCTCGACCAGCTCACCGAGGGCGGCCACGGCGCGGCCGTACGTGGAGTGGCAGTGCGCGACCGCGACCACCTCGGGGCGGGCCCGGTGCACCGCGGCGTGCGTGGTGAAGGCGGCCTGGTTGACGTGGTGGCGGCCCTCGACGACCTGCCCGTCCCCGTTGGCGAGGACGAGGTCGCCGACCGTGATGTGCTTGAAGGGCACGCCGAACGGATTGACCCAGTAGCAGTCGTCGTACTCCGGGTCGCGGGCGGTGATGTGCCCGGAGACCCCTTCCTCGTACCCGAGCCGCCCGAAGATCCGCAGCGCGCCGGCGAGCCTCTCCTTGCGGTGCCTGCGCTCGTCTGCGTACGTCTCGTGCACCGGCGGCAGCGCGAAGTGGAGCTGGTCGGTCGGTATCGGGGCGGGGTTCTGCGTCGACATGGTGCGGAAGGTACCTCCGTGCCCCGCAAGGTGACAGGGCCGAGGTGTGAAAAGAATGCGGCGAAACGTGCGGGGATACCGGACACAGGACGTCGGGATTCCGGGCGAGACTCCCTCCATGACGTCGAATGCGGCCACCTGGGCCACCTTCACCGCAGCCGAACCGGCCCTCGCCAAGACGGTCCAGGACCGCTTCGGCCGGCATGTGCACCACGTCCTGGCCACGCTCCGCAAGGACGGTTCGCCGCGCACCAGCGGCCTCGAAGTCCGTTTCCTCAACGGGGAGTTCTGGCTCGGCATGATGCCCGGCTCGCTCAAGGCCCGCGATCTGCTGCGCGATCCGCGGTTCGCGGTGCAGGCCAATCCGGGCGAGGGCACGACCATGGACGGCGGGGACGTGCGGATCAGCGGCCGGGCGCTGCTCGTCGAGGACCCGGCGAGCATCACCCGCTACACCGATCAGGTCCCCGTCCCCGACCCGGCCGACTTCCACCTCTTCCGCACCGAACTGACCGAGGTCACCAGGACGTTCGTCGAGGACGACAAGTACCTCGTGGTGCAGGTGTGGACGCCGGGCGAGCCGGTCAGGACGGCGAAGCGGGCCTGACACACGTGAAGGGCGCCGCACACCGTGAGGCGTGCGGCGCCCTTCATCGGACCGCTGTGGGGACTACTCCCACTCGATGGTGCCCGGCGGCTTGCTCGTCACGTCGAGCACGACGCGGTTGACGTCCTTGACCTCGTTCGTGATCCGCGTGGAGATCTTCGCGAGCACGTCGTACGGCATCCGCGTCCAGTCCGCCGTCATGGCGTCCTCGGAGGAGACGGGGCGCAGGACGATCGGGTGGCCGTAGGTGCGGCCGTCGCCCTGGACGCCGACGCTGCGGACGTCCGCGAGCAGGACGACCGGGCACTGCCAGATCTCCCGGTCGAGGCCGGCCGTGGTCAGCTCCTCGCGGGCGATGGCGTCGGCCTCGCGGAGCAGGTCGAGGCGGTCCTTGGTGACCTCGCCGACGATGCGGATGCCGAGGCCGGGGCCGGGGAACGGCTGGCGCTGGACGATCTCGTCCGGCAGGCCCAGCTCGGCGCCGACCATCCGGACCTCGTCCTTGAACAGCTGGCGCAGCGGCTCGACGAGCTCGAACTCGATGTCGTCGGGGAGCCCGCCGACGTTGTGGTGCGACTTGATGTTCGCGGTGCCGGTGCCGCCGCCGGACTCGACGACGTCCGGGTACAGCGTGCCCTGCACGAGGTAGGCGACCTCGGGGCCGTCCTCCTGGAGGATCTCCAGCTGGGCCTGTTCGAAGACGCGGATGAACTCGCGGCCGATGATCTTCCGCTTCTCCTCGGGGTCGGAGACCCCGGCGAGCGCGTTCAGGAAGCGCTCGGAGGCGTCGACGACCTTGAGGTTCGCGCCGGTCGCGGCCACGAAGTCCTTCTCGACCTGCTCGGTCTCGCCCTTGCGCATCAGGCCGTGGTCGACGTACACGCAGGTCAGCTGGGAGCCGATGGCCTTCTGGACCAGGGCCGCGGCGACCGCGGAGTCCACGCCGCCGGACAGACCGCAGATCGCGCGCTTGTCGCCGACCTGGGCGCGGATCGCGGCGACCTGCTCCTCGATGACGCTGCCGGTCGTCCAGCTCGGCTCGATGCCGGCGCCGCGGTACAGGAAGTGCTCCAGGACCTGCTGGCCGTGCGTCGAGTGCATGACCTCGGGGTGGTACTGGACCCCGTACAGCTTCTTCGCGTCGTTCTCGAAGGCGGCGACCGGTACGACGTCCGTGGACGCGGTGACGGTGAAGCCCTCGGGCGCCGCGGAGCAGGCGTCGCCGTGCGACATCCACACGGGCTGCTCGGCCGGGGTGCCCTCGAAGAGCGTCGAGTCGGCCTTCGACACGGTCAGCGGGGTGCGGCCGTACTCGCGGGCGCCGTTGTCGTCGACGGTGCCGCCGAGGGCCGTCGCCATCAGCTGGAAGCCGTAGCACATGCCGAAGACGGGGACGCCGGCCTCGAAGATCGCGCGGTCCAGGCTCGGGGCGCCCTCCGCGTAGACCGACGAGGGACCGCCGGAGAGGATGATCGCCGCCGGGTTCTTGGCGAGCATCTCGTCGACCGGCATGGTGCTCGGGACGATCTCGCTGTAGACCCGGGCCTCACGGACGCGGCGGGCGATGAGCTGGGCGTACTGCGCACCGAAGTCGACGACCAGGACGGTGTCGGGGGCGGCGGCAGCGGAAGTCGCTGATGACACGGGTTGCCTTCCGGCGGCGTAGCAGGGGGTCGTGGGGCCGATTCTACCGGGTACGTCACCTGTGGTCGGCGTCACGGGGCTCCGCCCCGGACCCCGCCGCTCAATCGCCGCAGGGGCTCTCCCTGTGGCTATACTCGCTCCCATGTTCTCGCTCACGACCTTCGTCTTTACCTATGGCAGCCGGCCCGCCGGGTGCCATGGTCGTGTTGCTTGAGCCACTGACAAGCGACTTCACCGGGCGCCCCGGGCCGACAAGGCCCGGGGCGTCTGGCGTTTTCCGGGTCCTGTCGGTCGGGGGCTCCGCGGACCCACACACCAGGAGCCCCGAATGACCACCACCGAGACCACCACCGCCGACGTCATCTCCGGCGCCCGCGAGCGCATCGACTCGCTCGACGACCGGATCATCGGCCTCGTCCAGGAACGCATGGCCGTCTCCGCCGTCGTCCAGGAGGCCCGGATCGCGTCCGGCGGGCGCCGGGTGAACCTGTCGCGCGAGAACGAGGTGCTCGGGCGCTACAGGGACGCCCTCGGCAAGCCCGGCACCGAGCTCGCGATGACGCTGCTCGAACTGTGCCGGGGCCGGGTCTGACCGACGGGCACCTCAGTTCGGTTGCACCCTCACCCATACGGCGCGTGACCCGTTGGCACAGGCTTCGTTGGTCCCGGTGTCCGTGCCAGCCAGGGGCGGGCCAACCGAACCACGCGTGGCTCCGCTGGAGCGTTGAGACGTCACGGTCACTCCGTACGTCGTGGGACCTCGCTCCAGACAAGTGACCGGACGGCAGGGGACAGCAGCCCGGTCACCCAAGAGAACGGTCGGCCTCGGGGACGCCCGAGGCCGACCGGCCTCCGCACTACCGGACGGGTCGTCTCCCCGCCCTTTTCTCCGCTACTGCTTCTGCTTCGGCGGCACCGCCGGTATGTCCAGCAGCGGCAGCTTCAGCGCGCCGAAGGCCTCGGCGGGCACCGCCGGGTTCTTCGGCTCGACCGGCGTGAGCCTGCGGTACGCCGAACCGATCTCCGGCCGCTGGTCCTCCTCGCCCTTGTTCGGCCAGTACGACAGGGCCCGCTCGGCCTGCGCCGTGATCGTCAGGGACGGGTTCACGCCGAGGTTGGCGGTGACGGCCGCGCCGTCGACGACCGAGATGCCGGGGTGGCCGTAGACCCGGTGGTACGGGTCGATCACGCCGGTCTCGGCGCTGTCGCCGATCGGACAGCCGCCCAGGAAGTGGGCGGTGAGCGGGGTGCCCATCAGCTCGCCGACGTTGGAGCCCGCGAAGCCGTTGATCTCCCGCGCGATCGCCGACGCGCCCTCGCTCGCCGCCTTGATCTGCTTGGGGTTGGGGGCGCCGTGGCCCTGCCGCGCGGTGAGCAGGCCCTTTCCGACGCCGTCCGGCTTCAGATACGTGGTCAGCGAGTTGTCGAGGGACTGCATGACGAGGCCGATGATGGTCTTCTCCGACCAGCGGCGGTTGGAGAGCGAGCGGGCCATCTGGGCCGGGTGCTTGACCACGTTCGCCAGCCAGCCCGCGACCCGCGAGGAGCCCTCCGCGTACGGGACCTGGAGGACGGACAGGCCGCCCATCGAGTTGGAGCCCTTGCCGTAGCGGACCGGCTCGATGTGCGTGTTCTCGTCCGGGTGGATCGAGGACGTGATCGCGACGCCCTTGGTGAAGTCGACCTTGGCGACACCGTGCTTCTTCTTGTAGCGCCGGTTCGTGGTCTGCGAGCCGACCAGCGCCTCGGAGTTGGTGCGGGTCAGCTCGCCCAGGCGCTCGGACAGGTGCGGCAGCTGTCCGTTGGCCTTCATGCGGTGCAGCAGGGTCTGCGTGCCGTACGTGCCCGCAGCGACGATCACCTTGGGCGCGGTGAAGGTGCGGCCCGCCGCCTTCTTGTCGTCCGTGGGCAGGGTCGCGACCGCGTAGCCGCCGCGCGAGTCGTCGGTCACCGAGACGACCGAGGTCAGCGGGTGGACGACGGCGCCCGCCTTTTCGGCGAGGTACAGGTAGTTCTCGTTGAGGGTGTTCTTCGCGCCGTGGCGGCAGCCCGTCATGCACTCGCCGCACTCGGTGCACGCCTTGCGGGCGGGGCCCGCGCCGCCGAAGTACGGGTCCGCGACCTGACCGCCCGGCCTGGCCCTCGCCGTGCCGTCGGCGTCCTCGCCGTCGCCGAAGAAGACGCCGACCGGGGCCATGTGGAAGGTGTCGCCGATGCCCATCGACTGGGCCGCCGCCTTCAGGTGCACGTCGGCGGGGCTCATCGTCGGGTTGAGCCGGACGCCGAGCATGCGCTGAGCCTGGTCGTAATACGGCTTCAGCTCGTCCTGCCAGTCCGTGATGTGCGCCCACTGCGGGTCGTCGAAGAACGGCTTCGGCGGCACGTAGAGGGTGTTGGCATAGTTCAGCGAACCGCCGCCGACGCCCGCGCCTGCCAGGACCATGACATTCCCGAGCAGGTGGATGCGCTGGATGCCGTACATGCCGAGCTTCGGCGCCCAGAGGTAGTTCTTCAGGTCCCAGGAGTTCTTGGGGAGGGTGTCCGGGGTGAAGCGGCGGCCCGCTTCCAGGACTCCGACCTTGTACCCCTTCTCGGAGAGTCGGAGGGCGGAGACGGATCCGCCGAAGCCGGATCCGATGATCACCACGTCGTAGTCGTAGCCGTCCTGTGTCACTTGTGCGTTCTCCTTTGAACGGCTGTTGCTACTTCAGGCGGAACTTCTTCATCACCGACAGGCTCACGCTCATGAACTTCGCGTAGGCCTCGTCGTCCATGCCGAACGAGGGCGCCATCGGCATCACGCGCTGGTGGGCGACGGTCTGCGCCTCGGTGTACTTGAGAATGCCCTCGGAGCCGTGCCGGCGACCGAGGCCGGAGTCCTTCATGCCGCCCATGGGCGACTGGACGCTGCCGTAGGCGGGGGCGTAGCCCTCGTTGATGTTCACGGTGCCGCTGCGCAGGCGGGCCGCGACCTCGTGGCCGCGCTTCGCGTTCTTCGTCCAGACCGAGGAGTTCAGGCCGTACGACGTCGCGTTGGCGAGCGCGATCGCCTCGTCCTCGTCGCTGAAGCGGTAGACGGACACGACCGGGCCGAAGGTCTCCTCGTCGCAGACGGCCATCGGGGCCTCGACGCCGTCCAGGATCGTCGGCTCGAAGAAGTACGGGCCGATGTCGGGGCGCGCGTTGCCGCCCGCGACGAGCGTGGCACCCTTGGCGACGGCCTCGTCGACGTGCCGCTTCACCGTGTCCAGCTGCCGCTGCCCGACGAGCGAGCCCATCTCCGCGCCGTACGCGAGGGAGCGGCCGAGCCGCATCGCCTTGGTGCGGGCGGCGAACCGGGCCACGAACTCGTCGGCGATCGACTCGTGGACGTAGATCCGCTCGATGGAGATGCACAGCTGGCCCGCGGACGAGAAGCAGGCGCGCACGGCGCCCGCCGCGGCCTTCTCCACGTCGGCGTCCTCAAGGACCAGCATGGGGTTCTTGCCGCCCAGTTCCAGGGAGACGCCGACGAGGCGGGCGGCGGCGCCCTGCGCGACCTCGCGGCCGGTGCGGGTGGAGCCGGTGAACGAGACGTAGTCGCCGTGCTTGACCAGCTCGGGGCCGACGACCGGTCCCTCACCGAGGACGACCTGGAAGACCTCGGACGGCAGCCCCGCCTCGATCAGCAGGTCGCGCGCCCACAGGGCGGTCAGGCAGGTCTCCGTGTCGGGCTTCATGACGACGGCGTTGCCCGCGACAAAGGCGGGGAGCGCGTCGCCGACGGAGAGCTCCAGCGGGTAATTCCACGGCGCGATCTGGCCGACGACGCCGCGCGGCTGGCGCAGCTCCGTGACCTTGGTCAGCGTCGGGACGGCGCCGGTGTGACCCTTGGGCTTCAGGTACGCGGGGGCCTTGCGGCCGTAGTGCCGGGACGCGACCGCGACGGCCTGCACCTCTTCGTGCGCGTGCAGCCGGGCCTTGCCGGTCTCCAGCTGGATCAGGTCGAGCACCTCGGCCTGGCGGGCGAGCACCAGGTCGTGGAAGCGCAGCAGCACGGCGGCGCGCTTGCGGACCGGCGTCTTCGCCCACACCTCCTGGGCGGCGCGGGCCCGCTCGAACGCGACTGCGACGTCCTCGGGCGTGGACTCCGGCAGGTCGGCGAGCTTCTCGCCGGTGAACGGCGTGTGGTTCGCCGTCCGCCCCGAGCCGACCACGTCCCGCGTGAGGCGGGCGATCAGGTCGGGCGTCACCACGTCGGCGGCCGTGCGGGCGCCCTCGGGGGCGGCCGCGACCGGGTTGGTGCGGGTCTTCTCTGCGTGCTCGGGGATCGCCTGCGACTGCGTCATACCGGCGAGCGTAGGTCGGGACGTGCGCTTTTGGTACCCGGCGGTAACAGGTTTCACCGAGTACACACACCGCGCCAGTGATCGCTGGCAGCAAAGCCGCTGATCAGGGCTTTGCCGCCAACGAACTCCGGTTCAGAGCTTCTTGACCCCCAGGCCCGCGATGGCACCCTTGGCGACCTCCCGGCCGCGCTCCGTGAAGTCCCCCTTGCCGGGGTAGTCGATCCACAGCCGGTACATGTCCCCCGCCTTCGTCTTGTAGTAGAAGGCCTTCGCCTCCCGCGGCAGGTCCTGCTCGAAGTCCGTGCCGGCGCTGCTCACGCCGTACGTGATCGTGTTCAGCGCGGCGTCGCGTTCCTCGTACGTGACGTTGGAGTCGGTTCTGCTGTCGCTCTTGGTGTCACTGGACATCGACAGCCCGGCGCCGCCGCTGAACGTGCCGCCCTTGATGGCGTCCGAGTCCTTGAAGGCCTCCGCGTCGGCCGTCCCCGCGATGTCCTCCGTCTCGTCCTTGTGGTCCCAGCGCGACAGGTTCACCACGATCTCACCGCTGGGGTCCTCGTACGTGACGACGCCCTTGTCGTCCTCGTCGGGGATCCGGACGTAGGACGCGGGCACCGCCACGCTCGCGTCCAGCGGCGCCGCCTCCTGGTGCTCCTTCCAGCCGTCCGGCAGCGGCCCCGCGAACGGGTTCGCGAGGACCAGGTACGCCGCGACGGCCGCCACGACGACACCCGCGCCGATGCCCAGGAGGGCCTTGCGGCCCAGCCGCAGGCCGCCCTGCGCCGAGCCGGTCCGCACGACCCGGGTCGGCGCCTGCGCGGGCGGCTCCGCGGCCTGCTCCAGGAGGGCGCGCACCTGCACCGCGTTCGGGCGGCGCGCCGGGTCCTTCTGCAGCAGCCCGTTGATGGCGTCGGCCAGCGGGCCCTGCGCCGCGGCGGGCGGGGCGGGCGTCGCGTTGAGCACGGACTGGAGCGTCGCGGGCGTGTTGGTGCGGCGGAACGGGGACACGCCCTCGGTCGCCGCGTACAGCACGACGCCGAGCGACCACAGGTCGGAGGCCGGTCCGGGGCGCTGGCCCAACACCCGCTCGGGGGCGATGAATTCGGGCGAGCCGACGAAGTTGCCGGTGTCGGTCAGGTTCGTCTCGCCCTCGATCTGCGCGATGCCGAAGTCGGTGAGGATCACGCGGTCGTGGCGGCCCAGCAGCACGTTGTCCGGCTTCACGTCGCGGTGCAGGATCCCCGCGGCGTGCGCGGCCTCCAGGGCGCCGAGCACCTCCAGGCCGACACGGGCGGCGTCGCGGGCGCCGAGCGTGCCCTCCTGGAGCGCCGCGCCGAGCGAGCGGCCCTGCACGAACTCCATGACGATCCACGGCTGTCCGTCCTCGACGGCCACGTCGTGCACGTTCACGACCGCCGGGTGGTCGAGCCGGGCGGCGGCGCGGGCCTCGCGGCGCATCCGCTCGAAGGCGTTGGCCCGCTCCCGCTCCGGCAGGTGGTCCGGGAGGCGCGGCTCCTTCACGGCGACCTCGCGGTCCACCGTCTCGTCCTTCGCCCGCCACACCGTGCCCATGCCGCCGTGCCCCAGCTTGCTCAGCAGGCGGTAGCGCCCGGCCACGAGCCGCCCGGCGCCGGGGTCCTGCGGCTCGGTCGCGACCTGCGCGGGCGGGGCCAATGGCCCGGCGTACGGGTTGCCGGGGTGCGGCACGTGCGCGGGCCGTGGCGGCTGGAGGCTGAAGCTGGTGGGCTCGTTCGGGCCGCGTGCGGCTCCCCCGTTGTCACTCATGGGTCCATGACTACCGCGCGGGACACGGATGGTTCCACTGGGATCACGGAGTTGTGACCGCGCTGATGCGAGCCCTGCGGCTACCGCCCGGTCGCCTCGAAGGTGTCGACGGCCGCGTCGAAGTGGGCGCGCGCCCGGGCCGTGTCCGCGACGGGGGCCGAGACCCACACGTCGTACATCCGGCCGCCCTCCTCCCAGCACAGGTCGACGGTGTGCCGGGCGCCTTCGGCGGGGCTGAACCCGTCCCACGTGAACTCCCACAGGGCGGCGGCGTGCCCGTTGTGCGAGGTGTCGGTGACCCTGGCGTCGCGGTACCCCGGATTGCTCCTCGGCCCCTCGGCGGCGGAGCGGCGCTGCACGGCGCGGGGGCCGCCGCTCTCGGTGCGCCCCGGCTTGATGCCGATGCGGTAGGTCCCGCCGGGCGACATGTAGTAGATCCGCGGCCCGTCCACGGAACGCGTGAACCCGGAGGGCACGGCGAGCCGGAACCCCTTGGGGTCCGAGACGGTGCGATAGCCCTGCGGGGCCTTGGCACCCGGCGTGCTGGGCTTCTGGCGGGTCACGGTGACGGTCGGGGTCGGCGAACCGGAACCGGAGGACGACGGGGTGGCGGACGGCGTACGGGACGCGGTCGGCGCCGAGGTGGACGGCGGTGTGGGCGACTTCTCGTCCCGGCCGGCCAGCAGCACCGCGGTGGCGATCCCGGCCCCGACGACCGCGGCCACGAGCGCCGCCGCCACGAGGAGCGTCCGGGTCGACACGACGCGCCTGCGCCGCGCCGCCGGAACGTTCCGCTGCGTCGGCGTGTAGAGCATCCCCGGTACGAGCGGAATGGGGATCGCGGGCTGCGGCGTCGCCCCGGTGGCGATGTACGCGCGCAGCAGCCGCTCGGCCTCGTCCAGGCTCAGCCGCCGCCCGGGGTCCCGCTCCAGCAGCCCGCGGACCACCGGGAGCAGCGGCTCGGCCTCGTCGGGCGGACTGACCTCCTCGTAGACGACGGCGTGCAGGATGCCGCCCAAGGAGTCGCGGCGGAACGGCGATTCACCGCTCATGGCCGCGCACAGCAGCGCCCCCAGCGACCACAGGTCGGCCCCGACACCGGCCCGCTCCCCCTGCATCCGCTCCGGCGCCGTGTACTCCGGCGAACCGACGAACCCGCCGGTCTCGGTGAGCGTGGAGGCGCCCTCGACCTGGGCGATCCCGAAGTCGGTGAGGACGACCCGGCCCGTCGACCGCTCCAGCAGGACGTTGGCGGGCTTCAAATCCCGGTGCAGCACGCCCGCGTCGTGCGCGACGCGCAGCGCGGCGAGCAGCGCGAGCCCGATCCGGGCGGCCTCCAGGGGTTCGACGGGGCCCTCCCCGGCGATCCGGTCGGCGAGCGAGCCGCCGCTGACCAGGTCCATCACTATGTACGGGTGTCCCTCGTACAGCACCACGTCGTGCACGACGATCACGTTCGGGTGCTGGAGCTGGGCCACGGCCCGCGCCTCGCGCAGCATCCGCTCCCGCTGCTGCTGGGCCTCGTCCTCCGAGAGGGTCGCGTCGATGTCGAGTTCCTTGACGGCGACCTGGCGGCCGAGCAGGGTGTCGGAGGCCCGCCAGACGACGCCCATGCCGCCGCGCCCGATTCTGGCCTCCAGCCGGTAACGTCCGGCGATCACACGGACGTTGTCCCCCTCGGTCCCCATGCGCCCCATCATGCCGCACGCTTGTTCACCGGGACTGCACGGTTCCGGCCAGGGGACATCACATCAATCAGGACTGCGGGGGCTGCCATCCGCGCAGCATCGCGTCGAACTGCTGGCGCGCGCCGGGCCAGTTCGCCGCCGGCACGGACAGATAGATGGCGTACTCCGTGCCGTCCTGCGCCCGGTAGGTCTGTTCGATGGCGTGCCGCGGCCCGGACGTCGTGTCCTGCGTCCCCGCGGTCCAGGTGAACTCCCACAGCGAGCCGGGCCGGTCCCGGAACGTGTTCGACTGAAGCAACACCCGCTGGTAGTCCGGCAGCTTGGGCCGCAGCCCCTTCTCCAGGTCCAACTGGTGCTGGTACGAGTCCTGCCAGTCGGAGGCCTTGTCGACGGCGATGCGGAGGAACCGCTGCCCGCCGTCGGGCGTGTAGTCGATCTGTGTGCCCTCCTGCTGCCGCTTCCAGGTCGGCGGCAGCATCAGGCTGAACCCCTCGACATCGTGCCGCCGCACCCAGTTGTCGGGGATCGAACCGTCCTTGGGGACCGTCTCGTCCTTGTCGCCGGAGCCTTCCTTGCCCCCGGAGCCCTGGTCCGTGGCCGTGCTGCTGCTCTCGGCGGCACGCTGATCGACGTAGTACATGGCGGCGAGCGCGCCTCCGCCGCCGACGAGGGCCGCGGCCAGGACGGCGGCGAGCACCTTCGGCCAGCCGCGCGGCTTCTTGGCGGACGTGGGCACGACGGTGGGATGAAGGGGCGCGGGCGCGGGGGTGGGTGTCGGGGGCACCACGGTGGTGGTGGGCGCCGTGCTCATCGGCGTCGGCGGCGGCGTGGCCGCGGTCGGCTGCGCGGGCACGTGCACCTGTGTCGGGACGTACGCCTGCGCCGCGTT
Organism: Streptomyces sp. EDA2-14; assembly: GCF_054963755.1. Lineage (NCBI taxonomy): Bacteria > Bacillati > Actinomycetota > Actinomycetes > Kitasatosporales > Streptomycetaceae > Streptomyces > Streptomyces sp. EDA2-14. The sequence continues at coordinate 489,755 of NZ_JBUEGE010000002.1, read as the reverse complement.
CGGCCGCCGGTCCTCCGCGGCCTCGGCGAGCATCGCCTCCGCGGCGTCGGCGTCGGGCCGCGCGTCCGGGTCCTTGCTGAGCAGCGCGCCGATGACGGGCCCCATCGCCCCGGCGCCCTCCAAGGGCTCCGGCTCGTCCTCGACGACGGCCTGCATGGTGGCGATCGGCGACGTGCGCCGGAACGGGGAGAGCCCCTCGACCGCGGTGTAGAGCGTCGCGCCGAGCGCCCACAGGTCGGAGGCGGGCCCCGGCTCGGAGCCGCGCACCCGCTCGGGCGCGAGATAGTCGACGGAGCCGACTATCTCGCCGGTCCGCGTGATGGTGGAGTCGCCCTCGACCTGCGCGATGCCGAAGTCCGTCAGCTTGACCTGACCGTTGCTGGCGAGCAGCACGTTGCCGGGCTTCACGTCGCGGTGCAGCACTCCGGCGTTGTGCGCGGCGCGCAGGGCCCGCAGCGTCCACAGGCCGATCCTGGCGGCCTCGGCGGGGGCGACGCGCCCGTCCTCCTTGACCGCGTCGGCGAGCGAGCGGCCCTCGACCAACTCCATGACGATCCACGGCCGGTCGTCGTGCTCCAGCACGTCGTGCACGGTGACGACGGCGGGGTGGTTGATCCGCGCGGCGGCCCGCGCCTCGGTCTGGGTGCGGGCGAGCAGGACGGCCCGGTCCGCCTCGGCCACCCATTGGGCAGCCGTCAACTCCTTCACGGCGACGGTACGGTGCAGCACCTCGTCGTGCGCGCGCCAGACCCGGCCCATGCCGCCGCGTCCTATGGATTCACCGAGCCGATACCGGCCGGCGAGGACCTCGCCCTGCATCTGATTCACGTTTCCCCGCTAATGTGTCGACCCGGTTCACACTAGGGATCAGTCGTCGCACACGGAACAGCCGGGGTGCCACGGAGACCGCACTGTGACGCTTTGTCGCGCGCTCAATCACCGTAGCGGTACGTCGAATACGCCTGCTGGTACAGCTTCGAGACCTCGTCCCGCTCGGCCTCCGGGCCGCGTACCTGCACCACGTGGTACTTGCCGCCGACCACCATCGCGAGGTTGCGCACGTACATCTCGCGCCCGTCGGAGGCCTGCCAGGTGAACTGGCCCTCGGCCATGGCCCGTCCGCCGACGTCGACGCTCTTCATGCCGCTCGACGTGGCCCAGGTGGAGTCCCGGAACGGCTGCAGCTCGTGCTCGTCCTCGCGCTGGTACTTCATCGGGTCCTCGCCGTACCTGGCCGTGGAGTCGCGGCCGGGGACGACGATCAGCCGGAAGTCGCCGTGCGCGTACACGACCTGCCCCCGCCCGTTCTTCCCCGTCCGCTGCCAGCCCTTGGCGACGGCGACCTCGAACCCCGCGGCGTCCTTGCGCAGCACGAAACCGGGCGCCACATCGGACTGCGGTTTGGTGGACGAGGGCTTCGAACTGCGCTCCCCCGCCGGGGAGCTCGCCGGCGCGGACGGCTCCCGCGACGACCCGCCCCGGTCCTCGTCCTGGTCCCCGCCCCGGCCGTCCTCCCGGCCGTCCGACGAGGTCGAGGGCACGGCCCCCGCGTTCTCCTGCCCTGCGCCCTGGCCCGCCTTCGGCATGAACACCATCGCGTACGCGACCGCGCCCACGAGCCCGAGCAGGACCAGCACCAGCAGCCAGCGCCCGAGCGATCTCGGCCGCCGCGCTTGGGGAGCCCGCGCGGGCCGCGGCACCCGCTCCACCGCCCGGCTCCGCTTGTGCCGCCCGTGCTGCCCCCCGCCGGCCGGAGCCCGCGTCCGGCGCCTGCGGACGAGCTCTCCCCTACGGCGTACGACGGGCAGCCGGCCCGCGTCGAAGGCGGGCGCGGGGACGACGTTCGCCCCGGCCTCCGGTTCGGGCGCGGAGCGCACCAACGACCGCAGCCAGCCGCGCAGTTCCTCGATGTCGAGCCGCTCGGTGGGGTCCTGGCGCAGCAGCGACTCGACGACCGGCCGCACGGGCCCGCACTCCTCGGCGAACGCGGGCGGCTCGGCGCACACCATCTGCACCAGCTCCGGCGTCGACTCCTCCGGGTACGGGGCGTGTCCCTGCACGGCGCGGAACAGCAGCGCGCCGAGGGCCCACAGATCGGTGGCGGGCCCGACGGGGGCGGCCAACTGCCAGTTCTCCTGCACCGGGTAGGCCTGCTCGGGGGACCACCGCTCGGTGACGGGGCCGACGACGGTCATCCGGACCTGGCGGGACCGCTCGGCAGAGACGGCCCCGCCGAATCCGGCCCCGCCGGCGTGTGAGGCGCGGGGCGCGGGGCGGATCCCCGCGTCGTCGTACCCGTCCCTGTCCTCGTACCCGTCCCTGTCCTCGTACCCGTCGCCGTCCCCGGATATGAGCTCGCTCCAACGGGCGGGCGGCACCACGGGCTTGTCCGCCACCGCGCCCGCGCGGTACGCCGCGATCGCCCCGGCCCGGGCGGCCCGGTAGTCCCCCGCCTCCGGCACCGTCTCCTCGACGAGCTCCTCGAACTCCTCGTCCTCGTCCTCGTCCTCAGGAACCGGCACCACGTCGTACCCGCACAGCGCCTCCTCCGCGGCGCCGAGGGCGAGCCCGGTCAGCATGACCCGGCCGTCGTCGCAGATCAGTACGGTGCGCGCGGTGATGTTCCGGTGCACCCAGCCGTGCGCGTGCACCGCCCGCAGCGCGGTGAGCACGTCGGAGGCGACCTCGGCGGCCCGGTAGGGGCTCAGCGGTCCACGGGCGAGCAGCGCCGACAGCGGCCGCGCCGCCACCAGTTCGCTCACGATCCACAGCGAGCCGCCCTCGGCGAACACGTCGAAGACCTGGTCGAGCCGGGGGTGGTCGGGGATGCTCGCGGCGGCCTGCGCGGCCTCGACGGCCCGCTCCACGGACGGCTCGGCGGCCCCGTGCCCCGCGTCACCGCCGGCCCGGAAGCCCTCCGGCAGTCCGTCGGCGTCCAGCACCTCGGCCTCGACGACCTCGGGCAACGGCACCTGCCGTACGAGGACTTCCTGCCCGCTGTAGGTGTCGAAGGCCCGCGTCTCGGCCGCGGGTTCGTACGCGTCGTAGGAGTGGACGGGCAGCCGGTACCGGTTGGCGAGCACCCGACCCGCGTACTCGTCCACGACGCCTCCCCCTGATCCACAGGCCCTGCCGCACGATTGCGCACCGTCCGCAAGAATTCACGATACGTGCCGCACGGCTCACTGGCTCAGGACTTGGCCTTGAACGTGTGTGTGAATGTCTTCCAGGTCGCCTTGCGCTGACCGTCGCCCCACGTGTCGGCCTTGGCGGTGTACATCAGCCCGTACCCCAGCGAGCCGTTCACCACCGTCCCCCGGTCTATCGAGCGCCACTTGGTGCCGCCGTCGGAGTAGGTGAACTCCCAGTCGGCCGTCTTCCAGTCCCGGTAGTCCACCGCCTCTATGCGCACGCGGTGGTACTGCGAGCGGGTCATGTACCGCTCCTGGTTGCGCCAGTCCGCGACCGGGTCCGACTTGGGGCTGCTGGTCCAGCCGACGAGCAGCCGCTGCCCGTCGGGCCCGGTGAAGCGCGCCCCCGCACGGTCCGACGAGGCGTACTTCCACCCCTTCGGCAGACCGATCGAGAAGCCCTGGGAGCCCTTGTACGTCTGCTCGACCGCGGTGCCCGGCTTGTCGGCGTCACCGCTCGGCGACGTACTCGCACTGGGGGACGCGGACGGGCTGTCGGCGCTCTCGGAGGGCTTGTTGTCGTCCGGCTTCTTGTCGTCCCCGGACCCCTTGTCCTGGTCGCCCCCGGCGTTCTTGTCGTCGGAGCCCGCCGTGGGGCCCGCCGAAGCGCCCTTGCCGTCCCCGCCCTTGGCGTCCGCGCCGTCGCCGCCGTTCAGCGCGAGGGCCAGGACGCCGGCGAGCACGACGAACGCGACGACCAGCGAGACGATGACGAGGGCCCGGCCCCGCAGGGCGTCCGCGAGGGCCGCCGTGCCACCAGGGCGGCCCGCGCCCGGCGCGGGTCCTGCGGGCGCGGTCGCCGCGGGCTCCGTCTTCTCCTTCGGCGCCGTCGCGGCGGCGGCCGCCTTGCGCACGCTCTTCAGGGCGCCGCGCATCCTCTCCGCGGCCTCGTCGCGCCTGGCCGCGACAGTGGCCGCGGCAGCGGCGGCGGCCGCCCTGGTGTCCTTGCGCTCCTTGCGCCTCTTCGGCTCGGGAGCGGGCGGCAGCGGCACCACCTTCGTGGCCTCGACCGGCTCCGGCTCGGGGGCGGGCTTCGGCTCGGGGGCGTGGATGACGTCGTTCAGCATCGACCGCGCGGCGGCGTCGTCGAGCCGCTGTTCGGGGTCCTTGGCCAGCAGCCCGTAGATCACCGGCTCCAGCGGCCCGGCGTTCTTCGGCGGGTCCACCGACTCGGTCATCACGGCGGTCAGCGTGGCGATCGCCGACCCCTTGTCGTACGGCGGGACGCCCTCCACGGCCGCGTACAGCAGACCGCCGAGCGACCACAGGTCGGCGGCGGGGCCCGGCTTGTGGCCGCGGGCGCGCTCCGGCGAGATGTACGAGGGGGCGCCGACCAGCATCCCCGTCGAGGTGATCGAGGGGTCGCCCTCGACCTGCGCGATCCCGAAGTCCGTCAGAACGACGCGGCCGTCCTCGGCGATCAGCACGTTGGAGGGCTTCACGTCGCGGTGCAGGATGCCCTCGCGGTGCGCGGCGCGCAGCACGTCGAGCACGGCGAGGCCGACCTCGGCGGCCCGCCGCGGTTCGAGGAGACCGTCCTCGCGGATGGCCTCGGCGAGGGACTTGCCCTCGACCAACTCCATGACGATCCACGGCCGGTCGTCCTCGTCGACCACGTCGTAGACGGTCACCGCGCCGTTGTTGCGGATCCGCGCGATCGCCTTCGCCTCACGCAACGTACGCGTGATCAGGCGGCGCTTCTCGTCCTCGTCGACGGCACCGGGGAAGCGCAGCTCCTTGACGGCCACCGTGCGCCCGAGGGTCTCGTCCTTGGCCCGCCACACGGTGCCCATGCCGCCCCGGCCGAGCACGTCGCCGAGCCGGTACCGACCGGCGAGCAGCCGGCCCTCCGGGGCGTCCTTGGACGCCCCCCGGGTGTCCCGACCGGAAGAATCCTGACGAGTGCCCTTGTCTTCACGGGCCTCGCCCGCCCGCTCCGCCTCCGACATGCGTCCCCTCTAGCAACCGGCCCTGACAGAGCCTTCATTGTCCCATCACTGGACCACCACTCCGCGCGCCGGGTCACCCCCACCCGACACGCACAAGAACGTCCCACAATGGTGGCCCCGCGCCGCCGAAGGGACCGTCGTTGCCCGCGTTCAGGACACTCCTGGCCATACCGCTGACCTTGGCCGTTCTGTGCCTGACCCAGTGGGGCGCGCCGGGTTCGACGACCCTCGCGGACGACACTCTTCCGCTGCTCGTGACGCGAGGCAAGGCCCCGTCCGCGGCGCTCCTGACCACCGAGGGAACCACGGGACACTTCAGCACCACCAGCCCCGCCCTCAGCCGCTCCGATCATCTGCGCGCGGGAAGTATCACGAAGACCTTCATCGCGACGGTAATCCTCCAACTCGCGGTGGAAAAACGCCTGAAACTGTCGGCACCGGTCACCACCTATCTCCCCCGCCTCAGCGGCACCCGCGACCTCACGGTCCGCTCTCTGCTCACCCAGACCAGCGGCCTCTACGACTTCGTGACCACCACTCACGGGCGTACCCCGCTGACCTCCAGGGCAGCGGTGCTGCTCGCGCTGTCGGAGCCCCGGACGGCGCGGCCCGGCACCTGGTCATACTCCAACACCAATTACGTCCTCCTGGGCATGATCATCCATCAGGTCACGGGCCGCTCCTACGCCTCGGAGGCCCGCCGCCGCATCATCGACAGGCTCCGCCTCACCGGCACCACGTTCCCCGGATCCCGCACGACAGTCCCCAGCCCGCACGGCCCCGACGCGGTCCGCCTCGACCCGCGCACGGCCGGGGCCTCCGGCGAGCTGATCTCCACGCTCCCCGACCTGAACCGCTTCTACACCGCACTCCTGACGGGCCGCCTCCTCCCGCCCGGGGCCCTGCGCGCCATGCTCGACACCACCCCTTCGGGCGGCCGTTACGGCATGGGCCTCTACCCGGAGAAACTCCCCTGCGGCACCACGGTCTGGGGCCACAACGGCCGCATCGCCGACACCTATGTGCGCACGGCGGCGACGCAGGACGGCTCACGGACGCTGACGTACCACGCGACGGCTCCGTACCTCGCCGATACCGAGCGCGTCGAGCGCCGCCTACTGGACGCGGAGTTCTGCCCGCGGTAGAGCGGGGTAGGAGAGGACTCACGAGCATCCGGACCCGTGCCGTGCCGCCCTCCGCAACCATCGGCCCCAGGTCGGCGTCCACAAGGGAAGCGGGCACTGTCCGCCCCGCTCTAGGAGACCCCATGGCCCGCATCGGCATCACCGGACACCGCGACATCCCGGACACCGCGCTGGCCGACATCAGGCATCGGATGGAGATCGCGCTCAAGGAACCGGCCGAGGCGGCACTGACCTGCCTCGCCGCGGGCGCGGACCAGCACTTCGCCGAACTCGCGCTGGCCGCGGGCATCCCCGTCACCGCCGTGCTGCCCGGCGAGGACTACGTCCAGCACCTGGGAAGCCCCGACGCCGTCCACACCTACCGCTCGTTGCTGCGCCGCTGCCGGACCGTCGTACGGATGCCGTACGCGACGTGCACGCCCGAGGCGTACGAAGCGGCCGGGCGCTGGATCGTCGAGCACAGCACCCGGCTCATCGCGGTCTGGGACGGCGAACCGTCCCGCGGCCAGGGCGGCACCGCCGAGATCGTCACCTACGCACAGCTGCTCGGCGTCCCGGTGTCGGTCCTGTGGCGCCCCGGCGCGGTGCGCGTCTGAGGCCGCGTCACTTGCCGCCGAACCGGGCCAGCCAGTCGGTGTGCTGCGGCAGGACGAGCCGCTCGACGGACGCGACCGCCTCGGCCCACTCCTTCTCCGCGTGCTCCCCCTCCCCCTGAGGAATGCGGCGCATGACGTCCCGCAGTTCCTTGAGGTCCTGACCGATCAACTGGTGCGCGAAGTTCAGGGGCTTGCCCCGCTGCGTCTCGTTCCACGCGACGGCGGCCGCGGCCGCCGCGGAGCACAGCCCGGTCAGGTCGGTGTCGTGCCAGGCCCACGCCCGAAGCACCGTCATCGCGAACGCGAGCGCGGTGAACACGGTGATCACCACGTTCCACACGGCCGCCGAGTGCCGCGCCCGTTCGCGGCGTCCGACGTACCAGTCGAGCTGTTCCTGGAGCCGGTCGCGCAGATAGATGTCGCGGCGCACCGAGAACGGTTTGCCACGGACCTCCCGCATGGCCGGCGTGATCTGCCCGATGCCGACGGTCTGGGGGCCGCACCGGTTGATGTCCCACCCCACTCTGAGAAGCTCCGTCAACCGGTCGTCCAGGCGGGTCGCGAAGAGTACGTCCGGATTGACATCACGCCCCACCTGGAAATCCCCACCACCGGCCATGTAGAGCCAGCACAGGCTCTTCGTCGACTCGGCGGCCTCCCGGTGGGCCTGGTGGTGAACGCGCGCCCGGCGCCGGCCCACCCAGAACGCGAACAGCAGCGCCAGCGCGTAGCAGGCGGCCGCCACCCACGCACCGCCGTCCCAGCCGATCATCTCCGACGCGGCGGAGATCGCGGTGGCCGTCAGCAGCAGCACGAGCTGGGTGCGCACCGCCTTGGCGCTCTCGACCTGACGGCTGACCGCGAGCCGGTCGTTGATCTCGTACAGAGGCGCCAAGTGGGCCGCCCCGATCGTCGTACTTGCCGGTATATGGACCACAATGCGCCCCCTACCTTCACCCGTTCAGGGCGAAGTCACCCCGCGGGGCGCACTTCCCGGCTTCTCCAACGTTCACTTCAAGCCAGATTCGGCGCGCGATCTCGGGATGTCAGCCCTATGATGCGCGTAAGTGTGACTTTTACCCAAGGAGAAGTGAAGGCCGTGAACGGATTCTCGACTGCGGTGAACAGCACCTCAAAGACCAAGCGGCCGACCCCGCTCTCTTCGATCGCACCCCGGACCGCTGCGGCACGCCGCTCCATGGACCGCGTCACTCACCTCTCCGGTGCAGTCCGCAGCACGGGGTTGACCTTCAACTCGGCTCTCTGATCGCTTGGTTGACGCTCGCTGCTCCACCCCCCGGAGCAGCACGCGCACATTTCGGCCAATCCCCCAAAACCGTGGCGCGGTTCCGTTTACGCTGCCACTAAAGTGGGCAAATGACCCCGCTGCGGCAGCTCGTATTCAAGGTCCACAGCCGCTGTGATCTTGCTTGTGATCATTGTTATGTCTACGAGCACGCAGACACCACGTGGACCTCGCTCCCCAAGGTCGTTTCGGAAAACACCGCAGATCTTGTAGCGCGTCGTTTCGCCGAATACGCGAAATCCCTGGAACTCGAAGAAGTCGCCGTGATTCTGCACGGCGGAGAGCCACTGCTCGCCGGCCCCGCCCGGCTGCGCGCCGTGTGCGAGCGACTCACCGCGCACCTCTCCCCGGTCACCCGTCTCGATCTGCGCATCCACACGAACGGGGTGCAGCTGAACCGCACCCATCTCGCGCTCTTCGACGAGTACGACGTCAAGGTCGGCATCTCCCTCGACGGCGACCGCGCGGCCAACGACCGGCACCGTCTCGACCGGCGCGGCCGCAGCAGCTTCGACCGCGTGCTGCGCGCCGTGGACCTGCTGCGCGAGGACCGCCACCGCCACCTGTATCTGGGCCTGCTGTGCACGGTGGACATCGCCAACGACCCCGTCGCCGTGCACGACGCGCTGACCGCACTCGCCCCGCCGCGCATCGACTACCTGCTGCCGCACGCCACCTGGGACCACCCACCGGACCGCGGCGGCGCCGCGACGCCCTACGCCGACTGGCTGCTCGCGGCCTTCGACCGCTGGGAGGAACAGGGCCGCCCCTGCGAGGTGCGCCTGTTCGAGTCGGTGATCTCCACGCTCGGCGGCGGCCCCAGCATGACCGAGTCGCTCGGGCTCGCCCCGTCCGACCTGGCGGTCGTCGAGACCGACGGCAGCTTCGAGCAGGCCGACTCGCTCAAGACGGCCTACGACGGAGCGGCCTCGACCGGCTTTGACGTGCACCGGCACACCTTCGAGGCCCTGGCCGCGCACCCTGGTGTCCGCGCGCGGCAGGCGGGCGCGGAGGGGCTCGCCGACGCCTGCAGCACCTGCCCGGTCCTCGACTCGTGCGGCGGTGGCCTCTACGCCCACCGGTACCGCACCGGTTCCGGCTTCACCAACCCGTCCGTGTACTGCGCCGATCTGCTGGCCTTCATCCAGGGTGTCGCGACGCGCATCACCGACTGGGCCACCTCGCCCGTCGTGCTCGACGACGGTGAACTCGACTTCGCGCAGGGCGAGTTGAATCGCGTACTGCTGTCGTCACGGGCGATCGACGAGCAGGCCTGGAAGGCGTTCGTCACGGTCGACCACGGCGCGGGGACCCGGGCACTGGACGCCGTCCTCGCCCACCCCTACGTCCGCGCCTCGCTGATGGCCGGGCCCGGTCCCGGCCGGCTGGCCGCCGTGGCGCTCGCGGCCGCGCTGCGGGCCGGCGTGCAGGTGCGGGTCGACCTGCCCGCGCAGGGCCCGACCCTGCATCTGCCCACGCTGGGCACGCTGCGCCTGGCTGCCGCGCCGAGCGGACCCGTGGTGGCGACGAGCGGGGCCGACGGGCGTTCCCTCGTCCTGCACGCGGACGGCAAGGAGCGGTCCTACGCCCTGGACGGACCGCACTGGCGGCCCCTGTGCCCCGTCGACGACACGGACGACGCGAGCCCTCTGCTCGACGACGCCGACCCGCACCGCGACCGCTTCGGCGCCCCGCTCGCCACCACCGACCGCACCCCGCTCGCCGAGCTCTGGCGTGCGGCCCGACGGATCCTGGACGACCGGGTGCCTTCGCACGGCGCCGCGCTCGGCGTGGTCACACCGCTCGCCCCCGGCGGCGGGGTACGCCTCGCGGCACACGGCGAGTCCGCCCTCGGCGTCGCCCCCGACGCCGACCCCGAGGAGCTGGCCCTCGGCCTCCTGCGCGCCCACCGTGCGGCCCGGCTGCACGCCGTGCGCGAGTGCACGGACCTGTGCCTCGCCGGAAGCCCCGCGGGGCGCCGCATCGGCGAGGCCGAGCACTGGGCCGCGACCGCCGCCTTCACCGGCGCCGCCGACGACCGCGAGCGCGCCCGCGGGGCGCTGCGGGAGATCTCGGCGGACCAGCTCACGGGCAGCGGCAAGGAAGCGGTCCAGCGGATCCTGAGCGAGCTGGGCCATGACTGAGCGGGCCGCGGACATGACCGCGCTCGCGGAGCGGCTCGGCGTCCGCCGCGGCGGAACACTGCTCGTGCACGCCGCGCTGAGCGGGACCGGGCTGGAGGCAGGCGCCGTCCGCGACGCGCTGCGCCGCGTGCTCGGTCCGCACGGCACCCTGGTCGTGGCCACCTTCACGCCGGAGAACTCCGACACCTCCACCGCCCACCACCGGCGCACCGCCGGCCTCTCGGACGCCGAACGAGCCGCATACCGCGCGGCCATGCCGCCGTTCGACCCGGCACACACCCCGTGCCCCGAGACCGGTGTGCTGGCCGAGTGCGTGCGCCGCACCCCCGGCGCCGTGCGCAGCACGCACCCGCAGACGTCGTTCGCGGCCGTGGGGCACCGGGCGGCGGAGCTGATGGCGGACCACGACCCGCACTGCCACCTCGGCGAGCGCTCACCGATGGCGAAGCTGTACGGCGCGGACGCCCAAATCCTGCTGATGCGGGCCGAGTTCCGCACGTGCAGCGCTTTCCATTTCGCCGAGTACCGGCTCTCCCCGAAGCCCGCCCAGCGCACCTACCGCTGTGTGGTCGGCAGCGGCGCCGGGAGCTGGATCGAGTACACGGACGCCGTGCTCGACGACACCGACTTCAACCACGTGGGCAGCCTGATGCCGGCCTCGCTGATGCGCACGGAAGAGCTGGGCGGCCGGCCGGTGCGGCTCTTCGCGATGCGGGACGCCGTGGAGCACGCGGTCGGCAACTTGGCCGATCCACGACCTTGTTTGACCTGAAACGCACGGCGTACGCCAGCGCCGCTTCGGGCACATTGGGAGTCCGATCGGGCGGGGGGTTACATGACGTCGGAGTCTGCGGGGCAGGCGGAGCGGTGGCACGCGGTCGAACCGCAGGTTCCGTATTTCTTCCTGAGCTACGCGCACACACCCCGGTTTCCGGGAGGGGTCGACCCCAACCACTGGGTGAGCAAGCTCTTCGAGGACCTGTGCAACGACATACTCCAGATGACCACGCTCCAGGACCCGGCCGACGCCGGGTTCATGGACCAGCAGCTGCGGACCGGTGACGGCTGGCCCGGGCTGCTCGGCAGCCGCCTCGCCACCTGCCGGGTGTTCGTCCCGCTCTACACGCCGCGCTACTTCTCCAGCGCGGAGTGCGGACGCGAGTGGTACGCCTTCCACCAGCGGGTCCTCAAGGCCCGGCACACCGGCACCGGCGAGTACCCCGCGATCGTCCCCGCCCTGTGGACCCCGGTCCGCCCCACGGAACTGCCGGAACCCGCCCGGCCCCTGCAGATCGTGCCCGGTGAGTTCGGCACGGACTACGCCCGCGACGGCTTCTACGGGCTGATCAAGGTCAGCCGGCACGAGAAGACGTACAAGGAAGCCGTGCTCCGGCTCGCACAGCGCATCGTCGAGGTGGCCCAGACCGGCGCGCCGCCCGCCTGCGACCCCTTCGACTACGAGAAGACACCGAGCGCGTTCCGGCCGCCCGGCCAGGGCTCGCGGGCCATCCGCCTCACCGTGGCGGCGCCGGCCAGCGACACGCTGCCGGCCGGGCGGGCCCCGGAGTGCTACGGGCCTTCGGCCCTGGAGTGGCGCCCGTATCTGCACGAGTCGACGGTTCCGCTGGTGCGGATCGTGGACGAGCACGTCCGCTCCCTCGACCACCAGCCCGTCACGGACGACTTCGACGAAAGCGCGGGCCGTCGGCAGCCGGAGGACGCCCAGCCGGGCCCGCACATCCTGCTCCTCGACCCATGGGCGCTCAGCGACACGGCCCGCCGCGAGCGGCTCGCCTCGTTCGACCGGGCGGCCCAGCCGTGGACCAGCCTCGTCGTGCCGCACTGCCAGGCCGACGCCGACAATCACGGCGCACAGGGGCAGCGGCTGCTCGCCGCCGTCACCGAGACCCTTCCCACACTGCGTCAGCGGGGCGAGAGCGTCGCGTGCCGCAGGGCGTCCGAGGGGGTGCAGTCCCTGGCCATGTTCAAAGAGGTGCTTCCCAAGGTGATGGCCGACGCGACGGCCCGCTTCTTCCGGCACGCCAAACCGCACCCGCCGACCGGTGACCACGTACCCCGGCCCCGGCTGACAGGACCGGGCCAGGCCCTGCCCGGTCCGACCCACTCGGACCATTCACCCATCCCGCCTGGAGGACCTGCATGACCGCGGCCCGCGACGGACGGATCGTCACCTTCTACTCGTACAAGGGCGGCACCGGTCGAACCATGGCGCTCGCCAACACCGCGTGGATTCTCGCGGCCGGCGGCAAACGTGTCCTCGTCGTGGACTGGGACCTGGAGGCCCCGGGACTGCACCGCTTCTTCCACCCGTTTCTCGACCCCAAGGTGCTCGCGGCGACCAACGGCGTCATCGAGATGATCACCGAGTACTGCTGGCAGACCACCACCGGGACGCCGCGCGACGGCGACTGGCACCGTGAACTGGCCCGTGTCGAACCGCACGTCGTCTCGCTGCGCCCCGACCGCCTCGGCTGGCGCTTCCCGCCGGGCGCCACGCTCGACTTCCTCTCCGCGGGACGGCAGAACCGCGAGTACTCGGCGAGCGTGTCGGCGCTCGACTGGGACAACTTCTACGAGCGGCTCGGGGGCGGCCTGTTCCTCGACGCGCTGCGCGAGGACATGAAGGCCACCTACGACTACGTCCTCATCGACTCACGCACCGGCCTGTCCGACAACGCCGACATCTGCACCATCCACATGCCCGATCTGCTCGTCGACTGCTTCACCCTCTCCGACCAGGCGCTCGACGGGGCGGCCGCGGTCGCCCGCAGCGTCGAGACCGGTTACCGGGGACGGCCGATCCGGGTGCTGCCGGTGCCGATGCGCATCGACGACAACGAGAAGGAGAAGGTCGACGCGGGACGGGCGCTGGCCCGGCTCAAGTTCGACGGCCTGCCCGAGGGCCTGTCCACCGAGGAACTCACCACGTACTGGGGCGCGGTGGAGATCCCGTACGTGCCCTACTACGCGTACGAGGAGACGCTGGCGACCGTCGGTGACGACCCGAGCGTCGCCAACTCCCTGCTGTCGGCCTTCGAGCGGCTCACCTCGCACATCAGCGACGGCGAGGTCACCCGGCTCGCGCCCGTCGCCGAGCAGGTCAGGCTGCGCTGCCGCGAGGCGTACTTACGCCGCCGCCCGCAGGCCACGGCCACCGAGGCCACCCTCGTGTACGTGGCGGAGAACCGGATGTGGGCCGACTGGGTCGAGTACTCGCTCACGCGGGCCGGCTGCCGGGTCACGCTGCGGGACCTGTCCACCGAGTCCGAGCGGGCCTCCACGAACGAGCAGCAGGCGGGCGCCCACACCCTGGTGCTGGTCTCGCCGTCGTTCCTCAAGTCCCGGCGGGCCGAGACCGCTTGGAACTCCCTGACCCGGTCGCTCGCGACGGACGGCCACGGCCGGCTCCACCCGATGCGGGTCGAGGACGCCCGGCTGCCGGCCTCGTACCTGGAGTACAACCCGGTCGATCTGCACCGGGTCGACGAGCTCCAGTGCCTGGCCACCCTGCTGCGCGCGGTCGACCTGCCGCCGCAGGAGGCGAGCGGCACGGGCCCCCGGTTCCCCGGCACGGTCCCCTCGATCTGGAACGCGCCGCCGCGCAACTCCACCTTCACCGGCCGCGAGCTGACGCTGGACGGGCTGCGCGACCAGCTCAGCTCCGGCATGTCCGCGGTACTGCCACAGCCGCAGGCGCTGTACGGCCTCGGCGGGGTCGGCAAGACGCAGGTGGCCATCGAGTACGTCCACCGCTTCCTCGCTGACTACGACCTGGTGTGGTGGATATCCGCCGAGGAGACCGACAACGTGATGGCCTCGCTCGCCGACCTCGCGGGCCGGCTCGGCCTGAGCGTCGACGACATGGGGCTCGCCTGCTCCGAGGCGCTGCGCATGCTCTCGGCCGGGCGGCCCACCGACCGCTGGCTCCTGGTGTTCGACAACGCCGACGAACCGGAGAAGCTCACCCGCTTCTTCCCCTCGGGCGGCAAGGGGCACATCCTCGTCACGTCCCGGAACCAGGAGTGGGCCCAGGTGGGCGCCTCACTGGGCGTGGACGTGTTCCTGCGCGAGGAGAGCGTGGAGCACCTCATCCGGCGCGCGCCGGGTCTCACCCCCGGCGAGGCCGACCAGGTGGCCGCGGCCCTCGGTGACCTGCCGCTGGCCGTGGAGGTCTCGGCGGCCTGGCTCGCCGAGACCGCGACCCCCGTCGAGGAGTATCTGGCCCACCTCGCCGAGCAGACCTCCGAGGTGCTCGCGCTGGTCTCCAAGGCACCGGGCTATCCCGAGTCCGTCGCCGCCACCTGGAACATCTCCATCGCCCGCCTGAAGGAACGCTCCCCCGCCTCGGTGCGGCTGCTGCAACTGTGCGCGTTCCTGGCCCCCGAGCCCATCTCCAACCAACTGCTCTACAGCCGCGAGATGATCGAGGCGCTGCGACCCTACGACCCGGCGCTCCAGGAGAAGCTGGTGCTCGGCCGCGTCATCCGGGAGATCGGCCGGTTCGCCCTCGCCAAGATCGACCAGGTGGGCAACAGCATCCAGGTGCACCGGCTCGTCCAGGCCGTCATCCGGTCCCAGCTCAGCGAGGAGGAGCAGCAGGCCGCCCGGCACGTGGTGCACAGCGTGCTCGCCGGGGCCAGGCCCGACGACGACGAACCCACCGACGACCCCGGCAACTGGCCGCGCTTCGACCTCATCTGGCCCCACCTCACGGCCAGCGACGCCCGGCACTGCACCGAGCCCGAGACCCGGCGGCTGCTCATCGACCGAGTGCGCTACCTGTGGAAACGCGGCGATTTCACCGGGGCCCGCCGGCTCACCGAGGACCTCCTCGACGACTGGAGCCGACAGCTGGACGAGAACGACGTCCAGTACCTGTACCTGCGCGGACAGCTCGCCAACATCCAGCGCTCCCAGGGGCGTTATGTCGAGGCCCGCGACATCGACGCCGACCTGCTCGAACGCCAGCGGGCCGTGCTCGGCGACCACCACCCCCACACGTTCGTCACCACGTCCAGTCTCTCCAGCGACCTCGCCGCACTCGGCTCCTACGAGTCCGCCGTGAACCTCGCCCGCGAGGCCCACACCGGGTTCAGCCAGATCTTCCACGAGTCGCATCCGCGCACCCTGTCCGCCGCCAACAACCTGGCGCTCGCGCTGCGCATGGTCGGCCAGTACGGCGAGGCGCGCGCCCTCGACCAGGACGTCCTCGACCGGCGCAGGGAGGTCCTCGGCCCCGACCACCCCTACACGCTCTTCTCGGCCAGCGCCCTCGGCCGCGACCTCCGCGAGGTCGGCCGCTACGCGGATTCGGTGGAGCAGCTGTCGAACACCTACGACGCCCACAAGCGCATTCTGGGCAAGGCCTTCCCGCCCACCCTCGCCTGTGCCAAGTCGCTGGCCGTCTCGCTGCGCAGGAACGGCCAGTTCGAGGACGCGCGACGGCTGACGACGGCCACCCGGTCCGAGTACCGCAGCCAGTTCCCCGCCTCCACCCCGGACACCCTGGCCTGCGACCTCAATCTCGCCGCCGACCTGTTCGCCTCCGACGAGCGCCAGGAGGCCCGCGAGGTCGCGCAGGCCGCCATCGCCGAATACATGAAGGTCCCCGGCGAGTTGCACCCGTACACCCAGGCCGCCCTCAACAACCTGGGCATCTTCCACTGGGGCTGCGACGATCCGGAGCAGGCGGCCGAGGTGCTGGCCCGCGCCCACGCCCGGATGGGAGAGGTCCTCGGCACCCGCCATCCGCACACCCTCTTCTGCGGCATCAACTACGCCAACGCACTGGCCGATCTGGGCCGGCTCGCCGAGGCCGAGGAACTGGAGCACGTCGCGGTCCGCAAGCTGACGGTCGTGCTCGGCCCGCACCATCCGGAGACGCTCGCGGTGCGCGCCAACCACGCCCTGACGCTGGGCACCCTCGGCCGCAAGGACGAGTCGGACCAGGTCCACGAGGACGTCGTGAGTGAGCTGCGCGGTCTGCTCGGCGCCGACAACGGGCTGGTCCGGGTCGCCTCGCAGCACCGCCGGGTCTACCGCGACCTGGAGCCGCTGGCGGTGTGACCCGTCAAGCCCCGCCGGCGGTGTGACTCATCAAGCCCCTGCGGCGATTGAGCAGCGGGGTCCGGGGCAGAGCCCCGCGACGCCACCCCGGGGGCAGCCGCCCGCCCTACGCGGCCCGGCTGCCCTCCCGATCCTCACCGTCCACGTCCACCAACCACCGCAACACCCCCGGCAGGGCCCGCAGCGCCGCGAAGTGCGCGGCGCCCGGGTCGAGGACCGCCACCGCCCCCGGGATCCTCCCGGCCAGCCACTGCATGTGCGAGGCGGGCGAGAACACGTCACGCCGGCCGTGCCAGAGCAGGACCGGCACCCGGATCAGCGCCGGATCGAACCCCCAGGGCCGCGACAGGGCCAGCGCGTCGTCGATCCAGCCGTACGGAGAGCGCCGGACCGCCTCCCCGTACGTGCGCAGCAGCATGGACCGCATCCCCAGGTCCGACACGACCCGCAGGTCGTCGTCGGTCAAGTCGGAGCGCAGTTCCTCGATCAGCCGCGCGGGGTTCCCGCGGATCGCGGCCGACCTGGGGATCAGCCGTTGCGCGAAGCCCTCCGGATCGGCGGCGGCCACCTGGAAGTCGGCGACGTTCGACCCGGCCATCCCGGCGAACCAGTCGAGCCCGTCCGCGTCCAGCGGGGCGAGTCCCACCATGGAGGCGGCCCGGGTGACCCGGTCGGGCAGCAGGGCCGCGCAGGCGAGGGCGTGCGGCGCGCCCGCGGACCGGCCGGCGACGGCGAACCGCTCGATGCCAAGACGCTCCGCCACCGCCGTGACGTCCTCCACGACATCGGCGATCCGCCGCCCCGCCCGGCGGTCCGAACCGCCGTAGCCGGGGCGGTCGTACGAGATCAGCCAGGTGCGCCGCTGGTAGAGCACCATGCCTCTGGGCCGCGGCCCGACCCGGCTCCCCGGCATCCCGTGCAGCAGGAACACGGGCCTGCCCCGGGGATCACCCACCCATTCCACGCGCAACTGACGTCCGTCCCCCGTCGTCACCTTCACCCCTGCGCTCCCCTTCCGCCCGGGTGCCGCCCCCACTACGTCATACGCCACATGTCAGAGCGGCACAATGTCCGGCGCCCCGAGCCGCGCCGCATCGGCCGTGAGGTCGTCCGGCTGGCGCTGCGACTCCCGCTCCGCCTCCACCCGCTTCTCGTAGTGCTCGACCTCGCGCTCCACCTGGTCCTTGTCCCAGCCGAGTACGGGCGCCATCAGCTCGGCCGCCTCCCGCGCGCACCGCGTCCCCCGGTCGAAGGTCTCGATGGAGATCCGGGTACGCCGGGTCAGCACGTCGTCCAGGTGCCGCGCCCCTTCGTGGGAGGCGGCGTACACGACCTCGGCCCGCAGATAGTCGTCGGCGCCGCCGAGGGGCGCGCCCAACGCCTGGTCGGCGGAGACCAGTTCCAGGACCTCCTCGGCGAGGGCCCCGTACCGGTTCAGCAGGTGCTCGACGCGCACCACGTGCAGTCCGGTGCGCGCGGCGATCCGCGCCCGCGCGTTCCACAGCGCCCGGTACCCCTCGGCGCCCACCAGCGGCACCTCCTCGGTCACGCACTCGGCGACCCGCTGGTCGAGCCCGTGCACGGCCTCGTCGACGGCGTCCTTCGCCATGACCCGGTACGTCGTGTACTTGCCGCCGGCCACCACCACGAGCCCCGGCGCGGGGTGCGCGACGGTGTGCTCGCGCGACAGCTTGCTGGTGGCGTCGGACTCCCCTGCGAGCAGCGGCCGCAGGCCCGCGTACACGCCCTGCACGTCGTCGCGCGAGAGCGGGACGCCGAGCACGGAGTTGACGTGTTCGAGCAGGTAGTCGATGTCGGCGCTGGACGCGGCGGGGTGCGCCTTGTCGAGGTCCCAGTCGGTGTCGGTCGTGCCGATGATCCAGTGCCGCCCCCACGGGATCACGAACAGCACGCTCTTCTCGGTACGGAGGATCAGCCCGGTCGTCGAGTTGATCCGGTCCTTGGGCACCACGAGGTGGATCCCCTTGGACGCCCGCACGTGGAACTGTCCGCGCTCGCCGACCATGGCCTGCGTGTCGTCGGTCCACACGCCCGTCGCGTTCACGACCTGCTTGGCCCTGATCTCGTACTCGCCGCCGCCCTCGACGTCCTGCACGCGTGCGCCGACGACCCGCTCGCCCTCCCGCAGAAAACCCGTCACGCGCGCGCGGTTGGCCGCCTTGGCGCCGTACATGGCGGCCGTGCGCACCAGGGTCGCCACGTAGCGGGCGTCGTCCATCTGGGCGTCGTAGTACTGGAGCGCGCCGGTCAGCGCGTCCTTCTTGAGGCAGGGGGCGACGCGCAGCGCGTGCTTGCGCGTGAGGTGCCGGTGCATCGGCAGTCCGCGCCCGTGGCCGCGCGCCATCGACATCGCGTCGTACAGCGCGACGCCCGAACCGGCGTACACCCGCTCCCACGCCTTGTGCTGCAACGGATAGAGGAAGGGCACCGGCTTCACGAGGTGCGGGGCGAGCCGCTCCAGGAGCAGTCCGCGCTCCTTCAGCGCCTCCCGCACGAGCGCGAAGTCCAGCATCTCCAGATAGCGGAGACCTCCGTGGATCAGCTTGCTGGAACGGCTGGACGTGCCCGAGGCCCAGTCCCGCGCCTCGACGATCCCGGTGGACAGTCCGCGGGTCACCGCGTCGAGCGCCGTGCCCGCGCCGACCACTCCGGCCCCCACCACGAGGATGTCCAGCTCGCGCTCGGCCATGGCCGCCAGGGCCTGTGCACGCTGCTCGGGTCCCAGTGTCGCTGCCTTCACTGCTGCCTCCCGCTGTCGTCGGCGTGGCTCACGCGTGTGGTGTGCCCGGCCTCACGTACCGCGAAGCACACGCGTCATGTCCCGATTCTTCACCTGGTGCCCGGTTCGGGCCACCAGCGAACCCACAGCTGTGGACAACCTGCAAAGACTCGCGGCGCAACACTCGCAAATCCATGGACGGACAATACGACGTATCGGTCATATTTACTCCTAGTCTGACATTGCGCTCGCTCATCCTGTCCACAGGGCTTGCGCCCTCGTCCCGCTCCGGCTAGTAGGCCGGTCCGCTCCTCGGGAAAGGACGGCAACCGCCATGCCCGCAGACCTCGCCGTGATCGGCCTCGGCCACCTCGGCCTGCCCCTCGCGCAGGCCGCCGTGGCGGCCGGGATCGCGACCGTCGGCCACGATCCGGCCCGCGCCGGGGATCTCGCGGCGGGCCGGCTGCCCGGCGGCGGCGACGCGGCGGCCCTCACCGCCGCCGACCTCCGCCGCATGCTCGCCGCGGGCTTCCGCCCCACGGCGAACCCCGCGGAACTCTCCCGCGTCCGCACCGCCGTGATCTGCGCCCCGACCCCGCAGGGCCCCGACGGCGCGCCGATGCTCACCCCGGTCGTCGAGGCGACCCGCACCCTCGCCGCCCGGCTGCGCCCGCACACCACGGTGATCATCGAGTCGCCGGTGCCGCCGGGCACCACACAGACGCTGCTGCTCCCCGTCCTCGAAGAGGGCTCGGGCCTGCGCGCGGGCCGCGACTTCCACCTCGCCCACGCCCCCGGCCGCGTCGACCCCGGCAACCGGCTGCACCCCTACACGGCGACCCCCAAGGTGATCGGCGGCCACACCCCCGCCTGCACCGAGTCGGCCGCCACCTTCTACGGCCGGCTCACCGACAAGGTCGTCCGCGCGCGTGGTCCGCGCGAGGCGGAGACCGTGCACCTCCTGGAGACCAACTTCCGGCACGTCAACATCGCCCTGGTCAACGAGATGGCGGTGCTCTGCCACGAGTTGGGCGTGGACCTGTGGGACGTCATCCGCTGCGCGGAGACCAAGCCCTTCGGCTTCCAGGCCTTCCGCCCCGGCCCCGGCGTCGGCGGCCACGCCCTCGCCCAGGACCTCACGGGCCCCCACCTGCCCACCCGCCCCCTGCGCCTCGTCGAACTGGCCCGCCAGGTCAACCACCACATGCCGTCCTACGTGGTCCAGCGCGCGGCCACCCTCCTCAACGAGCACGGCAAGTCGGCCCGCGGCGCCCGCGTCCTGCTGCTCGGCGTCACCTACAAGGCCGACCTCGCCGACCAACAGGCCGCCCCCGCCGAGGAGATCGCCACCCGCCTCATGCAGCTCGGCGCCGCCGTCAGCTACCACGACCCGTACATCCCGTCCTGGAACGTCCTGGACCGCCCCGTCCCGCGCGCCGACTCCCTCTACGAGGCGGCGGCCGACGCCGACCTGACGATCCTGCTGCAACAGCACCGCACGTACGACCTCCAGGGCCTGGCCGTGAAGGCCCAGCTCCTCCTGGACACCCGGGGCGCGACCCCGGCGGGCGCCGCCCACCGCCTCTGACCGCCGAAAAACGGGTTGGGCCCCACCGCTCCGGTGGGGCCCAACCCGTTTCGCGCCGCGTCACAGCGCCGGCGTCACCGCTTGTGCGTGGCGTCCGCCACCGTGACCTCGACCCGCTGGAACTCCTTGAGCTCGCTGTAGCCGGTCGTCGCCATGGCCCGCTTCAGGGCGCCGAAGAAGTTCATCGACCCGTCGGGCGTGTGCGAGGGGCCGGTCAGGACCTCCTCGGTCGTGCCGACCGTGCCGAGGTCGACCTTCTTGCCGCGCGGCACGTCCTCGTGGACGGCCTCCATGCCCCAGTGGTGACCGCGGCCCGGCGCGTCCGTGGCGCGCGCCAGCGGCGAGCCCATCATCACGGAGTCGGCGCCGCAGGCGATGGCCTTGGGCAGGTCGCCGGACCAGCCCACGCCGCCGTCGGCGATGACGTGGACGTAGCGACCGCCGGACTCGTCCAGGTAGTCGCGGCGGGCGGCCGCCACGTCGGCGACGGCGGTGGCCATCGGGACCTGGATGCCGAGGACGTTGCGCGTCGTGTGGGCGGCGCCGCCGCCGAAGCCGACGAGCACACCGGCCGCGCCGGTCCGCATGAGGTGCAGCGCGGCGGTGTACGTGGCGCAGCCGCCCACGATGACCGGGACGTCCAGCTCGTAGATGAACTGCTTCAGGTTCAGCGGCTCGGCGGCGCCGGAGACGTGCTCGGCGGAGACCGTGGTCCCGCGGATCACGAAGATGTCGACGCCCGCGTCCACGACCGCCTTGGAGAACTCGGCGGTGCGCTGCGGGGAGAGCGCGGCGGCGGTGACGACACCGGAGTCGCGCACCTCCTTGATGCGCTGCCCGATCAGGTCGGCCTGGATGGGCGCGGAGTAGATCTCCTGGAGGCGGCGGGTCGCGGCCTCGGGCGTCAGCTCGGCGATCTCGTCGAGCAGCGGCTGCGGGTCCTCGTAACGGGTCCACAGGCCCTCGAGGTTGAGGACGCCGAGTCCGCCCAGCTCGCCGATGCGGATCGCGGTCGCCGGCGAGACGACGGAGTCCATGGGGGCGGCCAGGAACGGCAGCTCGAAGCGGTAGGCATCGATCTGCCAGGCGATCGAGACCTCCTTCGGGTCGCGGGTGCGCCGACTCGGTACGACGGCGATGTCGTCGAAGGCGTACGCGCGGCGGCCGCGCTTGCCGCGCCCGATCTCGATCTCAGTCACGTTGGGGGGCGCCTTTCACATCTGGGTCCCACTTGGGCCTTGCCTGTCCAGTATCCCTGACACGCGCGTGTGGGGCGGCCCCGGTGATCCCGGGACCGCCCCACACCCCTTGTCGTAAGGGATGACCTGCTGTTACTTGCTGCGGCTGTAGTTCGGCGCCTCGACCGTCATCTGGATGTCGTGCGGGTGGCTCTCCTTGAGACCCGCCGAGGTGATCCGGACGAACCGGCCGTTGTTCTGCAGCTCCGGAACCGTGCGCCCGCCGACGTAGAACATCGACTGGCGGAGACCACCGGTGAGCTGGTGCACGACGGCCGAGAGCGGGCCACGGTAGGGCACCTGGCCCTCGATGCCCTCGGGCACGAGCTTCTCGTCGGAGGCGACGCCCTCCTGGAAGTACCGGTCCTTGGAGAAGGACTTCTGGTCGCCGCGCGTCTGCATGGCGCCCAGCGAACCCATGCCGCGGTACGACTTGAACTGCTTGCCGTTGATGAAGAGCAGCTCGCCCGGCGACTCCTCGCAGCCCGCGAGCAGCGAGCCGAGCATCACGGTGTCGGCGCCGGCGACGAGCGCCTTGGCGATGTCACCGGAGTACTGCAGGCCGCCGTCGCCGATGACCGGGACACCGGCCTCCTTGGCGGCGAGGGAGGCCTCGTAGATGGCCGTGACCTGCGGGACGCCGATACCGGCGACCACGCGCGTGGTGCAGATGGAGCCGGGGCCGACACCGACCTTGATGCCGTCCACGCCGGCGTCGATGAGGGCCTTGGCGCCGTCACGGGTGGCGATGTTGCCACCGATCACGTCGACGTTGCCCGCGTTGGACTTGATCTTGGCGACCATGTCGCCGACGAGGCGCGAGTGACCGTGCGCGGTGTCCACGACGATGAAGTCGGCGCCCGCCTCGATGAGCGCCTGCGCCCGCTCGTAGGAGTCACCGGCGACACCGACCGCGGCACCGACGAGCAGCCGGCCCTCGGAGTCCTTCGCGGCGTTCGGATACTTCTCGGCCTTCACGAAGTCCTTGACCGTGATGAGGCCCTTGAGCACACCCGCGTCGTCGACCAGCGGAAGCTTCTCGATCTTGTGGCGGCGCAGCAGCTCCATGGCGTCGACGCCGGAGATGCCGACCTTGCCCGTGACGAGCGGCATCGGCGTCATGACCTCGCGGACCTGACGGCTGCGGTCGTTCTCGAAGGCCATGTCGCGGTTGGTGACGATGCCGAGCAGCTTGCCGCCGCCGTCGGTCACCGGGACACCGGAGATGCGGAACTTGGCGCAGATCGCGTCGGCCTCGGCGAGCGTCGCGTCCGGGTGCACCGTGATCGGGTCGGTGACCATGCCGGACTCGGAGCGCTTCACGAGGTCGACCTGGTTCGCCTGGTCGGCGATCGAGAGGTTGCGGTGCAGCACACCGACGCCGCCCTGCCGCGCCATGGCGATGGCCATGCGGGACTCGGTCACCTTGTCCATCGCGGCGGACAGCAGCGGGATGTTCACCCGCACGTTCTTCGAGACGTACGAGGCGGTGTCGATCTGGTCGGGCGCCATGTCCGACGCGCCCGGCAGCAGCAGCACGTCGTCGTAGGTCAGCCCGAGTGTCGCGAATTTCTCGGGCACTCCGTCGACGTTTGCAGTCATGACACCTTCCCCAAATGGCCTTGATCGGTGCGGATGTCCATGCTAACGGCCCACGGAGGCGTCTCATTCCACGAGCAAGATCATCGGCGTTCTTTGGACGTTCACACGTACGCGCCGGGGGTGCCCGCTACTGCTCGGCGAGCGCCCGCAGCCGACTCAGCGCCCGGTGCTGCGCCACGCGCACGGCTCCGGGTGACATGCCCAACATCTGCCCGGTCTCCTCGGCGGTGAGCCCGACGGCGATGCGCAGCAGCAACAGCTCCCGCTGGTTCTGGGGGAGGTTGGCGAGCAGCTTCTTGGCCCATGCGGCGTCGCTGTTCAACAGCGCACGCTCCTCGGGACCCAGGGAGTCGTCGGGCCGCTCCGGCATCTCGTCGGAGGGCACGACGGTGGATCCGGGGCCGCGCATGGCCGCCCGCTGCAGATCGGCGACCTTGTGCGCGGCGATGGCGAAGACGAACGCCTCGAAGGGCCGCCCGGTGTCCTTGTAGCGCGGCAGCGCGAGCAGCACCGCGACGCAGACCTCCTGGGCCAGGTCCTCCACGAAGTGCCGCGCGTCACCCGGCAGTCGGGACAGCCGGGTGCGGCAGTAGCGGATCGCGAGGGGGTGGACGTGCGCGAGCAGATCGTGCGTGGCCTGCTCGTCGCCGTCGACGGCGCGGCCGACGAGCGTACCGATCACCCCCTGGGGGGTCGCTGCCTCGTCGTCACGCATCGGTCCATGGTGCCCCGAGGCCGACTTGTCCGTGACACCGCGCCCGTAGTTGTGCACCGAAGCGTTATGAGCAGGTGCGCCGGAACTCATTTCCTGCGCCCTCCCCTCTCGCTGACCCTGCTCGCCCGACTCGTCCCCGAGGAACTCCACACCCCCAAGGATGCGGCATCGCGCGCGAAGCGTCGAAAAGTCGCGGCGCGACGGGCCGGAGCGGCGTCCCTCACGGCCGGTCCACCGCGCCCCGGAGGGCGCGGGGGTGTGCCGATCAGCGGCTCGTCAGCGAACCAGACCCCAGCGGAACCCGAGCGCCACGGCGTGCGCGCGGTCCGAGGCGCCGAGCTTCTTGAACAGGCGACGCGCGTGCGTCTTGACCGTGTCCTCGGAGAGGAACAGCTCGCGCCCGATCTCGGCGTTGGACCGTCCGTGGCTCATGCCCTCGAGCACCTGGATCTCGCGCGCGGTGAGCGTGGGGGCGGCCCCCATCTCGGCCGAACGCAGTCTGCGCGGGGCGAGCCGCCAGGTCGGGTCGGCGAGCGCCTGCGTCACCGTGGCCCGCAGCTCGGCGCGCGAGGCGTCCTTGTGCAGATAGCCGCGGGCACCGGCGGCGACCGCGAGGGCCACGCCGTCCAGGTCCTCGGCCACGGTGAGCATGATGATGCGCGCACCGGGGTCGGCGGAGAGCAGCCGCCGCACTGTCTCGACGCCGCCCAGTCCGGGCATGCGTACGTCCATCAGAATCAGGTCCGAGCGATCGGCACCCCAGCGGCGGAGGACTTCCTCGCCGTTGGCCGCGGTCGTCACGCGCTCGACGCCGGGGACGGTCGCAACCGCCCGACGGAGCGCCTCTCGGGCAAGCGGGGAGTCGTCGCAGACGAGGACGGATGTCATGACCGCCCTCCGCAGCTGATGCGCGTCACCTTGAGCCTCCAGGCTGTGTACGAATCGTCACCTGTGCGGTTGACACTCAACAAGGCAATCGGACACCTGCCCGAGCGCTTGTTCATTCAACCGCCTCCGCACCTCTCAACGACGGTCACTCGAAAGAGTTACGGGTCGGACGGCCTCCTTCGGCACTCTACGTGAGGGCGCGAACACGGTGCGGACAGCGCGGCGGACCCACAACGTTTCATCACAAGCTATGCCCCATTTGGAAGCTTTTCTTCCCTTTTGCTGGTGTCTGTAGCTAGATTCGCAATGAGTCATATTTTCATCTCCTTAGACAGTAGATGTACGGTCATGGGCACCGTATCCGCTTCTGAACGGCTACAAGGGGCACAGCAATGGCAGATTTCTCCCGCCTTCCCGGACCGAACGCCGATCTGTGGGACTGGCAGCTCCTCGCGGCCTGCCGCGGGGTGGACAGCTCGCTCTTCTTCCACCCGGAGGGCGAGCGCGGGGCGGCACGCAGCGCCCGCGAGAACTCGGCCAAGGAGGTCTGCATGAGGTGCCCGGTGCGCGCGGAGTGCGCTGCTCACGCCCTCCAGGTGCGCGAGCCGTACGGCGTGTGGGGCGGCCTCACCGAGGACGAGCGCGAAGAGCTGATGGGGCGGGCCAGGAACCGGCTCGTCACGGCGTCGGCAGGGAGTGGAGGACACGCCGCCGCGAGCGGTGCGCGGCACTGAAGGAACGTTTCTGCAAGGGACGCGGAGGTGGACGCACCCAGGTGTGCCCGTCTCCGCGTTCAGCGTGTCGCGGCCTTCGCCAAGTGGTCGAGGGTGGCGCCGACCGCGGGCACCTGGGCCAGATCGGGCAGGGTGAGCGCGACGATCTCGCGGCGCACGGCGGGCTCGACGGTTACTGTGCGTGCACCCTTGGGCCGAACGGACTCGATGGCCAGTTCGGGGAGGACCGCCACGCCGAGACCGGCGCTGACGAGCCCGACCACCGCCGGGTAGTCGTCCGTCGCGAAGTCGATGCGCGGGGCGAAACCGGCGCCCCGGCACACCTCGACCAGCTGGCGGCGGCAGCGCGGGCAGCCCGCGATCCACGGCTCGTCCGCGAACGCGTCGATGGTGACCGAGCCGGCTCCCGCCAGCGCGTGCCCCTCCGGGACGAGGCCCACGAGCCGGTCCGCGAAGAGCGGCCGTACGACCAGGTCGTCCCACTCCTCGGCGGCGTGCGCCCCTTCGCCCTCCCGTCTCCCACCGCCACCCTTCTGCGGAGACGCTTCGCGCCGCCCCTCATACCTGAAGGCGAGCGCGACATCGCAGTCGCCCTCGCGCAGCATCTCCACGGAGCGCGGGGGCTCGGCCTCCACCAGCGACACGCGCGTGCCGGGATGCTCGGCGCGCAGGGCGGCGAGGGCGGTGGGCACGAGGGTCGAGCTGCCGCTGGGGAACGACACGAGCCGGACGCGGCCCGCCCGCAGACCGGCGATGGCGGCGATCTCCTCCTCGGCGGCGGTGAGCCCGGCGAGGATGCCCGACGCGTGCCGCACGAGGGCCTCGCCGGCCTGCGTCAGGCGCATCTCGCGGCCGGTGCGGATCAGCAGCGGGGTGCCGGCCGAGGACTCAAGGGCCTTCATCTGCTGACTGACGGCCGGCTGCGTGCAGCCCAGCTCGCGGGCCGCCGCGGAGAAGGAGCCGGTGGCGGCGACGGCGCGCAGGACACGGAGATGACGGGCCTCGATCACCCCTCAAGCATAAGCGACACTTGGGGCTCGCGCCCAATAATGCGTGGCAGCTTTGGGTTCCGGTCCCGTAGCGTTCCGTGCATGAAGCTTCTGTCGCTGAATCTGGGGCGGCCCGAACCCGCCGATTACACGGACCAGGCCGAGGGGGTCACGGGCATCGACAAGCGCCCGGTCACCGGTCCCGTGCGCGTGGCGGCGCCCGGCCCCAAGGGGACGGGCGCGAGCGGGCTCGCCGGGGACGCGGTGTGCGACCTGCGGCACCACGGCGGCGAGCACCAGGCGGTGTACGCGTACGCACGCGAGGACCTGGACGCGTGGGCCAGGGAGCTCGACCGTCCGCTGCCCAGCGGCGTGTTCGGCGAGAACCTCACGACGGAGGGGGTCGACGTCTCCGGGGCGAAGATCGGCGAGCGCTGGCGGATCGGCGCCGATCTCCTCCTGGAAGTGACCTCGGGCCGGATCCCGTGCCGCACCTTCCAGGGGCATCTCGACGAGCGGGGCTGGGTCAAGCGGTTCACGCGGGAGGCGGTGCCGGGAGCGTACTTCCGGGTGATCGAACCGGGCGAGATCCGCGCGGGCGACCCGATCGCGATCGTGCACCGCCCGGACCACGAGGTGACGGTGGCGCTCCAGTTCCGGGCGGTGACCACCGAGCGCGGGCTGCTGCCACGGCTGCTCGCGGCGGGGGACGCGCTGCATCCGGAGAGCGCGAAGGCGGCGCGGGAGTATGTGACGAAGTACGGAGACGTGTAGCGGCGCGTAAGGGGAAACCCTTGGGGCCCACCAGGGTTGAGGTCGGGGGCGCTTCGGGGGCCGTCCCCGATGTGGTGCCACCGGTGCCGGCGGGACGCTCGGCGCATGACCTCGAAGCCCCGCAAGCATCGCCGGCTCAGGCGCGTCCTCGTCGTGCTCGGCTCGCTCGTAGCCGTGCTCGCTCTCGCGGTCGGCGGTGGTGTGCTGTGGCTGTGGAACGACGCGAAGGTGAGCACCGTCGGCGAGGGCGGGTTTCGCAATGAGCTGACCGTGCCGCCGCTCGCGAAGTCGCACGTCGACAAGGAGAGCGGGCGGCGCGTCTTCGACCTGAAGATGCGGAGTGATGAGACGGAGTTCACGTCCGGGATCAAGACGCCCACTTGGGGCTTCAACGGCAGCTATCTCGGGCCGACGCTGCGCGCGAAGCGCGGCGAGAAGGTCGAGGTGCGGGTCCGCAACGGGCTCGACGAGGCGTCCAGCGTGCACTGGCACGGCATGCATCTGCCCGCCCGGATGGACGGCGGCCCGCACCAGATGGTCGCGCCGGGCAAGAAGTGGGCGCCGCACTGGACCGTCGACCAGCCCGCCGCCAGCCTCTGGTACCACCCGCATCCGCACGGGGAGACCGAGCAGCACGTACGGCGCGGCCTGGCAGGGATGTTCCTGGTCGACGACGACCGGAGCGAGAAGCTCGCACTGCCGAAGCGGTACGGGGTCGACGATCTGCCGGTGATCGTGCAGGACGTGCGGTTCGACGGGGCGAAGCTCGACTCCGGGCACAAGATGATGCAGAACGTGGGCTTCCTCGGTGACCGCACGATGGTCAACGGCACCCTCGACCCGTACAAGGTCGTGCGCGACGAGCGCGTACGGCTGCGGCTGCTGAACGCCTCGACCGCGCGGACGTACGACTTCGGCTTCACCGGCGGGCAACGGTTCGCGCTCGTCGGGACGGACGGCGGGCTGCTCGACCGTCCGGCCACGATGGACCGGATCCAGCTGTCGCCGGGCGAGCGGGCGGAGATCGTCGTGCGGATGAAGCCCGGCGAGCGGAGCGTGCTGCGCAGCTATCCGCAGGACAACTACGGGGATTCCTGGCAGCGCCGGTTCAGCGGCGGGGACGACACGTTCGACGTGCTGCAACTGCGGGCGGCGGAGCGGCTGCGCCCCTCCCCCGGCATCCCGTCCCGCCTTGGCGAGCCGGAGCTCCCCACTCCCGGGGACGCCGTGCGCGCACGGTACTTCGACCTGAAGATGAGCGGGATCAACGGACGCAAGATGGCGATGGACCGCGTCGACGAGACGGTCACCCGGGGCACCACCGAGGTGTGGACGGTGCACAACGGCAACGGGATGCCGCACAACTTCCATGTCCACGACGTGCAGTTCAAGGTGGTGTCGGTGAACGGGGAGCGGCCGTCGGTGGAGTTGCGGGGCCGCAAGGACACGGTGTTCATCCCGAACGGCACAACGATGAAGCTGGCGCTGCGGTTCGACGGCGGCCCCGAGTTCGCCGATCCGCGGACCCCGTACATGTTCCACTGCCATCTGCTCTACCACGAGGACCTCGGCATGATGGGCCAGTTCGTGATGGTCGACAAGGGGCAGCGGGCGGCCGCGAGGGAACCCGGTGATCACGGGCACCACTGAGCCGTCACTAATCTTGGCGCATGACTACCGCTCTGATCACCGGATCCACCGCAGGCATCGGCGCCGCGTTCGCCCGGCGGCTCGCCGCCGACGGACACAACCTGGTGCTCGTCGCGCGCGACACCAAGCGGCTGCACGAGCAGGCGACGGAACTGCACGACCGGCACGGCATCGAGGCCGAAGTGCTCACCGCCGACCTGGCCACGGACGACGGAATCGCGACGGTCGAGGCGCGTCTGACGGACCGTAAGGCAGCGGTCGACCTGCTCGTGAACAACGCCGGGTTCGGCAACAAGGGGCACTACCTGGAAGTCCCCATGGCCGACGAGCTGACGATGCTGAAGGTGCACTGCGAGGCGGTGCTGCGGCTGACGTCGGCGGCGGCCGGGGCGATGCGGGAGCGCGGGCGCGGCGGCGTGGTCAACGTGGCGTCGGTGGCCGCGTTCGTGCCGCGCGGTACGTACGGCGCGTCGAAGGCGTGGGTCGTGCAGTTCACGCAGGGCGCGGCGAAGGACATGGCGGGCAGCGGGGTGCGCCTGATGGCGCTGTGCCCCGGCTTCGTCCGCACGGAGTTCCACGAGCGCGCCGGCATGGGCACGGACAGCATCCCGAAGTGGATGTGGCTGGATGCGGACAAGCTGGTGGCGGCGGCGCTGGCCGACCTGTCGCGCGGCAAGTCCCTGTCGATCCCTGACCCGCGGTACAAGGCCCTGATGGGCGTGGTGAAGGTGACCCCGCGAGCCCTCCTGGGCGGGATCACGTCGCGGACGGGCCGCAAGTACGGTCCCCAGTAACGGGATTCGGGGTGCGGTCGGCCGTTCCTGCGCCACGGGGCTCCGCCCCGGACCCCGCGCCTCAATCGCCGGCGGGGCGTGAAGGACAAACGCCGAGGCCCGGCTCCCCGCGACGGGGAGCCGGGCCTCGGTTGCGCTCAGAGGTCAGTGCGAGTGACCGTGCCCGTGGCCGGCGGCCTCGGGCTCCTCCTCGGCCGGCTTCTCGACGACCAGGGTCTCGGTCGTGAGGAGCAGGGAGGCGATGGAGGCGGCGTTCTCCAGGGCGGAGCGGGTGACCTTGACCGGGTCGATGACGCCGGCCTTGACCAGGTCGACGTACTCGCCGGTCGCGGCGTTGTAGCCGTTGCCCTTGTCGAGCTCCTTGACCTTGGAGACGATCACGTAGCCCTCCTGGCCGGCGTTCTCGCCGATCCAGCGGAGCGGCTCGACGACGGCGCGGCGGACCACGGCGACACCGGTGGCCTCGTCGCCGTCCTTGCCGAGCGAGTCGTCGAGGACCTTGGAGGCGTGCACCAGGGCGGAGCCACCACCGGAGACGATGCCCTCCTCGACCGCGGCGCGGGTCGCGGAGATGGCGTCCTCCAGACGGTGCTTCTTCTCCTTGAGCTCCACCTCGGTGGCGGCACCGACGCGGATCACGCACACGCCGCCGGCCAGCTTCGCGAGGCGCTCCTGGAGCTTCTCGCGGTCCCAGTCGGAGTCCGTGTTCTCGATCTCGGCCTTGATCTGCGCGACGCGGCCCTGCACGTCCTCGGACTTGCCGCCACCGTCGACGATGGTGGTGTCGTCCTTGGTGATGGTCACGCGGCGGGCGGTGCCCAGCACGTCCAGGTCGGCCTGGTCGAGCTTGAGGCCGACCTCCTCGGCGATGACGGTGGCACCGGTGAGGGTGGCCATGTCCTGGAGCATCGCCTTGCGGCGGTCACCGAAGCCGGGGGCCTTCACCGCGACGGCGTTGAACGTGCCGCGGATCTTGTTCACGACCAGGGTCGACAGGGCCTCGCCCTCGACGTCCTCGGCGATGATCAGGAGCGGCTTGGAGCCACCGGCCTGGATGACCTTCTCCAGGAGCGGGAGCATGTCCTGGATCGAGCCGATCTTGCCCTGGTGGATCAGGATGTACGGGTCGTCGAGGACGGCCTCCATACGCTCCTGGTCGGTGACGAAGTACGGGGACAGGTAGCCCTTGTCGAAGGCCATGCCCTCGGTGAAGTCGAGCTCCAGACCGAAGGTGTTGGACTCCTCGACGGTGATGACACCGTCCTTGCCGACCTTGTCCATCGCCTCGGCGATGAGCTCGCCGACCTGGTTGTCCTGGGCGGACAGACCGGCGACGGCGGCGATGTCGGACTTCTCGTCGATCGGGCGGGCGGTCGCGAGGAGGTCCTCGGACACGGCCTTGACCGCGGCGTCGATGCCCTTCTTCAGGGCGGCCGGGGAGGCACCGGCGGCAACGTTGCGCAGGCCTTCCTTGACCAGGGCCTGGGCGAGCACGGTGGCGGTGGTCGTACCGTCACCCGCGATGTCGTTGGTCTTGGTCGCCACCTCCTTCACCAGCTGCGCGCCGAGGTTCTCGTACGGGTCCTCGACCTCGACCTCACGGGCGATCGTGACACCGTCGTTGGTGATGGTGGGGGCGCCGAACTTCTTGTCGATGACGACGTTGCGGCCCTTGGGGCCGATCGTCACCTTGACCGTGTCGGCCAGCTTGTTGACGCCGCGCTCAAGGGCGCGACGGGCGTCCTCGTCGAACTTCAGGATCTTCGCCATGGGGCTGAATCAGTCCTCTCGAAACGAACCGCGCCCCTCGCACCCGGCATTTCAGCGGGGGCCAGGGGCGCGGTTCAAAGCATTCTGCTTCGGTGAAGCCGGGAAAGCTTGGGTGAATTACTTCTCGACGATCGCGAGCACGTCGCGAGCCGAGAGGACGAGGTACTCGTCGCCGTTGTACTTCACCTCGGTGCCGCCGTACTTGCTGTAGAGCACGACATCGCCGACCTTGACGTCGAGCGGCAGACGCTCGCCGTTCTCGAAGCGGCCGGGACCCACGGCGAGGACGGCGCCCTCCTGGGGCTTCTCCTTCGCGGTGTCCGGAATGACCAGGCCAGAGGCCGTGGTCTGCTCGGCGTCGAGCGGCTGGACCACAATGCGGTCCTCGAGCGGCTTGATGGCAACCTTGGAGCTGGAGGTCGTCACGATCCGGTCTCCCCCTTCGGAGATCTCACGGGGTTAACAGTCTGGGGTGGCGACCAGGTGGATCCGTCGTCGCGGGTGCCGGACCTGCCCGTCGCTGTCTGGCACTCTCCACTGGTGAGTGCCAGGGCCGAGACTATGACCGCGATTAGCACTCGGTCAAGCGGACTGCTAATCGACTCGTTCGCGGATCGGTGGAACGGCACCTCACAGGTAGTCCTCCAGGGCCGCCACCGTGTACCCCTCGGCCTCGACACGGCGCAGGAGACGCGGGGCCGTCTCCGCCCGGATCCCGAGGATGTCGCCGGGGCGCAGCGCCCCCTCCGGTTCGCGCCACAGCACGATCGCGTCCACCCCGCAGGCGCCCGCCGCCCGCAGGGTGTTCCCGTCGTACGCGCCGGAGGGCGGGTGGAGCAGGCGGGGCGCCGTGCCGAAGCGGCCCTGGATGCGGTCGCGCTGGCCGCAGATCTCCGCGTGCTGCTCGACGTATCCGAGGCCCGGCAGGAAGGGGTGGGTGAGGGTGCGGTTCTGCACCCGGGCGCCGAGGGCGCTCAGTTCGCGCAGGCGGCCCTCGCCCGCTCCCGCGAGGAACACCGAGACCGGCAGGCGCCGCTCGCGGACCAGGTCGACGAGGCGGGAGTCCCGCCCGGCCGGGGCCCCGGCCCCGTCCCCGTACGCGAGGAAGACCACCTTGTCGCGGGTGGGGACGCGGGTGACGAGCGGCGGGACGGTCGACCGCGCCGCTTCCGCCCCCGCCGCCGCCCGCATGACCGGGGCGGCCTGTCCCGCGCACCCGGTGAGCAGCGCCGCGGCCAGGGTGCAGCCGAGGAGCCACGACCGGGGCCCGCGTCTCGTCACAGGTAGTCCTCCAGGCGCGCCACCGCGTAGCCCTTGCGGTCGAGGTACTTCATGAGGTTGCGGATCATGTCGGGCATCGTGCCCTTCCGGTCCTCGCGACCCCGGAAGTGCGTGAGCGGGATGTCGCCCGGATGGATGTCCCGGTCCCACTCCCGGTGGTCCATGGGGTCGACGAAGACCTCGGCGTTCCAGATCGGGGCGTACTTGATGCCGCAGGCCTTGGCGGCGCGCAGCGTGTCCCGGTCGTAGTCGCCGAACGGCGGGATCAACTTTCGGACGGTTTCTTCCTTTTGTCGTACTCGTTGCATGGCGCCGGATCCTGGCAGCTCACGGGCCCGTTCCGGGGTCGACACCGCCGCCTGGCGCGCGCCGTCGCCCGCCTGGCCCACAATGGGCCGGGTGAACGACCCCGCCGCCTTCTCCGCCCTCCTGGCCCCCGAGGGCCTGGCCCTGCTCGACGAACTCCGCGATCACGACCCGGCCAGGGAACTCGCGCTCGCCACGAAGCTGCGCCGCGACCACCCGGCCGACCTCGTCTCGGCCGCGCTCGCCCAGGCGCGGCTGCGTCAGCGGGCGGTGGCGAAGTTCGGGGCCGAGGACGCGGCCCGGATGTTCTTCACGCCGAACGGCGTCGAGCAGGCGACCCGTACGAGCGTCGCGACGTACCGGGCCGAGGCCTTCGCGCGGCTCGGCGTGGGCTCCGTCGCCGACCTGTGCTGCGGCATCGGCGGCGACGCGATCGCGCTCGCCCGCGCGGGGGTCCGGGTCCTTGCCGTCGACCGGGATCCGCTGACGTGCGCGGTGGCGCGGGCGAACGCCGAGGCGCTCGGCCTCACCGGGCTCGTCGAGGTGCGCGAGGCGGACGTCACCGAGGTCGACACGTCCGCGTACGACGCCGTGTTCGTGGACCCGGCGCGGCGGGGCGGCCGGGGCAGGATCTTCGACCCAGAGGCCTACTCGCCTCCCCTGTCCTGGGCCGTGTCCGCCGCGCTCAAGGCGCCGCGCGCCGCGCTGAAGATCGCTCCCGGCATCCCGCACGAGGCGATCCCCGCGGAGGCCGACGCCGAGTGGATCTCGGACGGGGGCGATGTGAAGGAGGCGGTGCTCTGGTTCGGGACGGAACGGGCTACGGGTGCCGCGCGAAGCGCGTCGATGAGGGGCGGTGGCCGGGTGACGGGCGGGCGGATGCGGGCGACGTTGCTGCCGGGGCCGCGGGCGCTGGCGGGCCGTGGACTTCCCGACCCCGAAGTGCGGCCTGTCGGGCGGTACTTGTACGAGCCGGACGGCGCCGTCATCCGGGCGCATCTGGTCGCCGAGGTGGCCGAGGAGGTCGGCGGCGGGCTCGTCGACGAGACGATCGCGTACGTGACGGCCGACGAGCTGCACCCCACGCCGTACGCCGCCGCGTACGAGATCACGGACCGACTTCCGTTCAACGTGAAGAAGTTGAAGGCGCTGCTGCGGCAGCGGGAGGTGGGCGTGCTGACGGTGAAGAAGCGGGGGTCCGCGGTCGAGCCGG
Source organism: Streptomyces sp. EDA2-14 (assembly GCF_054963755.1). NCBI lineage: Bacteria > Bacillati > Actinomycetota > Actinomycetes > Kitasatosporales > Streptomycetaceae > Streptomyces > Streptomyces sp. EDA2-14. The sequence continues at coordinate 455,055 of NZ_JBUEGE010000002.1, read as the reverse complement.
AGGAGTTGCGCCGCAAGGTCATGCCGAAGCCGTACGGGAAGGTTTCCGCCACGGTGTTCCTTACGCGGGTGGCGGGTGCGCCCACGATGCTCGTCGGCGCACCCGTGAGTTGACGCCACAGGGCTCCGCCCCGGACCCCGCGCCTCAATCGCCGGCGGGGCTTGATCGGCGCTACCTGTTGGCGTACGCCCGCTAGGCGGCCTCGAACCGCCAGCGGTGCACGGCGCGCGTCACCAAGTCGCCGTCCGGCTCCGGCAGTTCGGGCAGCTGCGCCTCGTACGCCGCGTCCCACCACGTAATGACGAGCACCCGGTCCTTCGGCGCGCGGAACGTCTCGCGGCGTTCCGGCTCCGCCTCCAGGACCTGTGCCTTCGCCCAGGCAAGGAGTTCCTCGCCGCGCCCCTCGACGGCGCGGGCCTCCCACATCAGCGCGACCGTCATGAGTAGAGGTTCTCCTTGCTGACCTCGTGCACGTGGTCGTGGTCGTGGTGGTGGCCGGGGACGTGCGGCTCCGTCACCGGCAGCGAGGAGTCGGCGGGCAGGTCCCAGGACGAAGGCGTCCGGTTCCGGGCCACCATCTCGGCGCCGAGCGCGGCGACCATCGCGCCGTTGTCCGTGCACAGCTTGGGCCGCGGCACCCGCAGCCGGATCCCGGCCCGCTCGCAGCGCTCCTCGGCGAGGGCGCGAAGCCGCGAGTTGGCGGCGACGCCGCCGCCGATCATGAGGTGGTCGACGCCCTCGTCCTTGCAGGCCTTCACGGCCTTGCGGGTCAGCACGTCCACGACGGCCTCCTGGAACGACGCCGAGACGTCCCGCACCGGCACGTCCTCGCCCGCCGCCCGCTTGGCCTCGATCCAGCGGGCCACGGAGGTCTTCAGGCCGGAGAACGAGAAGTCGTACGCGGGGTCGCGCGGCCCGGTGAGCCCGCGCGGGAAGGCGATCGCGTTCGGGTCGCCCTCCTTCGCGTAGCGGTCGATGACGGGCCCGCCCGGGAAGCCGAGGTTCAGCACGCGCGCGATCTTGTCGAAGGCCTCGCCCGCGGCGTCGTCGATCGTGGCGCCCAGGGGACGTACATCGGACGTGATGTCGCTCGACAGCAGCAGCGACGAGTGCCCGCCGGAGACCAGCAGCGCCATCGTCGGCTCGGGCAGCGTGCCGTGCTCCAGCTGGTCGACGCAGATGTGCGAGGCGAGGTGGTTGACGCCGTAGAGCGGCTTGCCGAGCGCGTACGCGTACGCCTTCGCGGCGCTCACGCCGACCAGCAGGGCACCGGCCAGACCGGGCCCGGCGGTGACGGAGATGCCGTCGAGGTCCTTCGCCGTGATCCCCGCGTCCTTCAGGGCGCGCTGGATCGTCGGGACCATCGCCTCCAGGTGCGCGCGGGAGGCGACCTCGGGGACGACGCCGCCGAAGCGGGCGTGTTCGTCGACGCTGGAGGCGACGGCGTCGGCGAGCAGGGTGGTGCCGTGGACGATGCCGACGCCGGTCTCGTCGCAGGAGGTCTCGATACCGAGGACGAGCGGTTCGTCAGCCATGGTTCTTCTCTTCTGTCTCTTGCTCTTGCACTGTTGTCGCCTGCTCCGGCGCTTGCTCTGTCGCCGGCGTGGTGGTGAAGCGCATGACGAGGGCGTCCACGTTGCCGGGCTGGTAGTAGCCGCGCCGGAAGCCGATCGGCTCGAATCCGAAGCGCTCGTACAGCTTCTGCGCCCGCGTGTTGTCGACCCGCACCTCCAGCATCACCTGGTCGACCTCGAAGGCCGTGGCGTGCCGGAGGAGTTCGGTGAGCAGCCGGGCGCCGAGCCCGGTGCCCCAGTGGTCGCGGGCGACGGCGATGGTCTGGATGTCGGCCAGGTCCCCGGACGCGGCGACCCCGCCGTACCCGACCAGCCGCTCCCCCTCGTACGCGACGACGTACCGCCGCGTCGAACCGACCCCGCGCGCGTGCGCGAGCTCGGACCAGAACATGCCGCGCGACCAGGCGTCGTCCGGGAAGAGTTCCTTCTCCAGTACGAGTACAGGGTCGATGTCCCACCAGCGCATCTCGCGCAGCGTCGCGTCCACGGCTGTCACTTGGGGGTGACCACCTTGTAGTTCTTGGGGACCTGCGCGTCGGGGCGCCGCAGGTAGAGCGGGCGCGGTTCGAGGAGTTCCTCTCCCGCGGCCAGCTTCTCGGCGGCGAGGGCGGCGAGCGCGGCGGCCGACACGTGCTCGGGCCCGCGCGCGTCGGGGAACGTGTCCGGGAACAGCCGCGCGCCGGCGCCGACGGCGGGCAGCCCGGCGACGGCCCCGGCGATGTCGGCGGGCCGGTCGACGGCGGCCTCGGTGACCCGGGTCCGCGCATCGTCGTAGCGCGCCCAGTACACCTCCTTGCGCCGCGCGTCGGTGGCGACGACGAAGGGGCCCTCGACGTCCCGCGCGGCGTACGCGAGCCCGTCGAGCGTGCACACCCCGTGCACCGGCACGCCGAGCGCGAGGCCGAACGTGTCGGCGGTCATCAGGCCGACCCGCAGACCGGTGTACGGTCCGGGGCCCACGCCCACGACGATTCCGGTGACGGCGTCGAGCCGCACGCCGGCCCCGGTGAGCACCCGGTCGACGGCGGGCAGCAGCAGTTCCCCGTGTCTGCGGGCGTCCACCTGACTCGACTCGGCTACGACGGATGTCCCGTCGTGCAGGGCGACGGTGACGGCGGGGGTGGCGGTATCCAGAGCGAGCAACAGCACGCGAACAGCCTACGACCACCGGAAGGCGGACACGTCCGGTACTTCCCGCAAGGCCGGTCCGCCGGGCCTCGACTGCTACCGTCAACCTGAAGTTCGTACTTGAGAGGCAGGCACCTGGTGGCACGGAGCAGCACCGGATTCGTGACCGCGCTCACGGCGGCATCGCTCGCCGTGGTCGGGTTCCTCGCCTACCAGGCGTCGGCGAGCGCGCCCGACGACCTCTCCGAGAAGGGCAAGGGCGCCTCGCCGTCCGCCTCGGCGTCCAAGACGCCCGAGAAGAAGGCGGACCCGAAGGCGCTGCCCGCGGGGTCGGGCAAGGGCGAGCGCGTCGTGTACTCGCTGAGCGCCGACCGGGTGTGGCTGGTCCGTTCGGGCAACAAGACGGAGACGTTCCGGGTGACGCCCGGCACGGTGGACCCGACGCCCGGCGCGTACTCGGTGAGCTCCCGCTCCGGTTCCGTCACCGGCACCGACGGGGTGCCGATCGAGCACGTGGTCCGCTTCGCCACCACGAACGGCGTGGCGATCGGCTTCAGCGCCGCCACGAACGGATCGACGGCCGCACCGGACCCCGGGAAGCAGACCGGCGGCATCCGCGAGTCCCGCGAGGACGCCGACGCGATGTGGCAGTTCGCGACGATCGGCCAGAAGGTCGTCGTCGTCAAGTAGCCGTCGTCAAACAGTCGTCGTCAAGCAACGACGGCCGTTCCGCTCACGGGTGTGCCGACGGGCGCCATTCGCGGCGCTGCGGTTCACGGCGCTGCTGTTCGCTGCGCGGCTGAGCCGGACGCCGGTGCGGGGACGGCGGAACCGACACGGCCCGCGCCGCCGCACACGACGCCAGCAGATCCCGCATCGACACTTCGCGCACACCTTCACGTTCCGAAGTCGACATGGATGCCTCCCGGCGGCGGTCGAGGGGACGTGGTTAGGTAGACCTAACCAGCACCGACCTCCATGTGAACACGCCGGAGCCGCGCCGCGCAAGAATTTGCCGACGCCCTGTCGGGATGTGTCCGGGAAGTGGCCGCGGCGCGGGTCAGCCCGTGAGCGAGCCCAGGTCGGCCTCGGTCCACCGCTCCCCGATCCCGTTCAGCGTCACGACCCGGACCTCGTCCGTCGTGTCGCCGGTGGCCCGGTCGATGACCACGTGCAGCCGGTCGTCGGACAGCTCCTCGACCTTGCCGTCGCCCCACTCCACGACGATCACGGAGTCGGGCAGCGAGACGTCGAGGTCCAGGTCCTCCATCTCGTCGAGCCCGCCGCCGAGCCGGTACGCGTCGACGTGCACCAGGGCCGGTCCCTCGCCGAGCGGCGGGTGCACGCGCGCGATCACGAAGGTCGGCGAGGTCACCGCGCCCCGTACGCCCAGGCCCGCGCCGAGCCCGCGGGTCAGCGTCGTCTTGCCCGCGCCCAGCTCGCCGGTGAGCATCACGAGGTCGCCGGGGCGCAGCTGTTTGGCCAGGGCGAGCCCCAGCTCCCGCATCTCGTCCGGGGAGTTGACGGTGACGGTGACCGTGCTGACGGGGGTCGTGGCGGGCGCGCTGGCGGGCTCAGCCGCCGGGCTGTGCGGTGTTGCCGGTGTCTCCATAAATCCCCACGGTAGCGGCTGTGGGGCCGGCTCCCGCGCGCACCAGCAGGTCCGCCAGACGGTCGGTCACGACCTCGGGGTGCTCCAGCATCACGAGGTGCCCGGCATCCGGTACGAGGACGAACTCGGCGTCCGGCAGCAGTGCCGCGATCGCCTCGCTGTGGTCGCTCGGCGTGACCAGGTCGTGCTCACCGGCGAGGACGAGCGCGGGCAGCTCCGCGAAGCGCGCCAGGGCGGCCGTCTTGTCGTGGTCCTCGAACGCCGGGTAGAACTCGGCGACCACGTCGATCGGCGTGCCCTCGATCATCCGCTCGGCGAACCGCGCGACGGCCGGGTCGACGTCCCGCGAGGCGAACGAGTACCGCTTGATGATCCCGGCGAACAGGTCGGCCGTCGCCCGCCGCCCCTTCTCCACCAGGTCGGCGCGCTGCCCGAGCACCTTCAGTACGCCGGGCAGCACCCGCCGCACCGCGTTCACCCCGGCCACCGGCAGCCCGTAGTTGACCTCGCCGAGCCGCCCCGACGACGTACCGACGAGGGCGACGCCCACCACCCGGTCGCGGATCAGCTCGGGGTACTGGTCGGCGAGCGCCATCACGGTCATGCCGCCCATGGAGTGCCCGACGAGGACGAGCGGGCCCTCGGGCGCGGCCGCGTCGATGACCGCCTTCAGGTCGCCGCCGAGCCGGTCGATGGAGACCGGCACCCCGTCCTCCACCTGCTCGGCGCCCCGCCCCGAACGGCCGTGGCTGCGCTGGTCCCAGTACACGCACCGCACCACACCCCGCAGCGCCGCGCGCTGGAAGTGCCAGGAGTCCTGGCCCAGGCAGTAGCCGTGGCTGAAGACGACGGTGACCGGCGCCGGGCTCTTGCGGCCGAACAGGCGGCGTCTGCGCGGCGTCGTACCACCGGCCTCCGGGTCCGCGTCGTCGACCTCGTAGTACAGCTCCGTGCCGTCCTGCGCGTACGCCTTTCCGGGGACGCCGCGCAGCGCACCGTAGGGTCCCGACGCGTCGAGGGCGAGGCGCGCCTTCTTGCGCATGCCGCGCCCCACGGTCAGCCGCTCGATGGCGACGCCCGCGGCGGCCCCGGCGGCGACCACGCCTATCGCGGCGCCCGCGAGGCCGGCCCGCCGCCAGCTCCCCGACGCGGCCCGCTCCGCCGCCTCGACGACGGCCGCCGTGGCCGGTGCGCTGCTCTCGCTCACGTGCCGCTCCCCTTGTCGCGCCGTGCTCCGCGTCCTGCCTACCGTCCGGTTTTCGAGTTACCCGATCCGTTCACGCTTCACATGGTGGCGGTTCGGAGGGCTCTGCCGGTGGACCTTCAGGCCGTGACGCCGGTCACGCGCGCGTGCCGCCGTCGTCCTCACCCACGTAGACGCGCGGTACGCGGGAACCGATGCGCGTCACGATCTCGTACGCGATGGTGCCCGACGCGACCGCCCAGTCCTCAGCCGTCGGCTCGCCGCCGTCACCGGGTCCGAAGAGCACCGCCTCGTCGCCCGCCGCCGGTTCGTCGCCGCCGAGGTCGACGACGAACTGGTCCATGGCGACGCGGCCCGCGATCGTGCGCCGCTTGCCGCCGATCAGGACGGGTCCCGTACCGGACGCGTGCCGCGGGATGCCGTCCGCGTAGCCCAGCGGGACGAGGCCGAGCGTGGTCTCGCCCGGTGTGACGTAGTGATGCCCGTAACTGATGCCGAGTCCACCCGGCGCGTGCTTCACGAGCGCGAGATTCGCCTTGAGCGTCATCACGGGGCGCAGGCCGAAGTCGCCGGGCGCGCCGACCTCGGGGCTCGGCGAGATCCCGTACATCGCGATGCCGGGGCGGACGAGGTCGAAGTGCGTCTCGGGAAGGGTCAGCGTCCCCGGCGAGTTGGCGATGTGCCGCACTTCCGGAATGACGCCCTCCCCTTCGGCGTACGCGACCATCTCCCGGAAACGGGTCAGTTGGGCGGCGATGGACGGATGACCCGGCTCGTCGGCGCACGCGAAGTGCGACCAGAGCCCGGTGACGTTCACGAACCCGTCCCGCTGCGCCTTCAGCGCCTCCCGTACGAGCTCGGGCCAGTCGCCGGGCAGGCAGCCGTTCCGCCCGAGTCCCGTGTCGGCCTTGAGCTGGATACGGGCGACCCGGCCCGTCCCGCGCGCGGCGTCGACGACCTCCCGCAGCGCCCACATCCCGCTCACCGACATGTCGAGCTCGGCCTCGATCCCCTCCCGCCAGGGCCCGCCGGGCACCCACAGCCAGCACATGATGCGCCCGGTGAGCCCCGCCGCACGCAGCTCCAGCGCCTCCTCGGCGGTGGCGGCCCCCAGCCACTCGGCCCCCGCCTCCTTGGCGGCCCGCGCGACCGGAATCATGCCGTGTCCGTACGCGTCCGCCTTCACGACCGCCATGAACGCGGCCTCCGGAGCGTGGGCACGCAGGGCTCGCACATTGGCCCTCAGGGCGGCCAGATCGATCTCGGCGCGGGCGCGGAGCGGGGCAGTCACGTTCTCGTTCATCGTCCCCTCAGTCTCTCAGAACCCCCGACACCCTTGGCCGTTGCCGCCCCTCCCCTCCGGGGACACCGGGCCACCCGGCCCGGGGCGCCGCCTCGCCACGTGGCCCACCGCGCCACGCACAGCCACAGCAGCAGGCCCGCCCCCGGTGCCCTGCGGGACACTCGACGTATGCGATTCGCCCACGACGTAGAAACGGTCAGGACCGCCGAGCGCGCCCTCATGGCGCGGCTGCCCGAAGGGGCGCTGATGCAGCGCGCCGCCGCCGGCCTCGCCGCCGCCTGCGCCGACCTCCTCGGCAAGGTGTACGGCTCCCGCGTCACCCTCCTCGTCGGCTCGGGGGACAACGGCGGCGACGCCCTGTACGCGGGCGCCCGCCTGGCACGGCGCGGCGCGGGCGTCACGGCCCTCCTGCTCTCCCCGGACCGCACCCACCCCGCAGGCCTCGCGGCACTGCGCGCGGCAGGCGGCACCCCCCTCGACGCACAGGACGAGCGCGCCACCGAACTCGTGGGCCGCGCCGACCTCGTCGTGGACGGCATCGTGGGCATCGGCGGAAAGGGCGGCCTGCGCCCCCGCGCGGCCGAACTCGCCGCCGCGGCACGGGGAACCGTCGTGGCCGTCGACCTCCCGAGCGGCGTGGACGCCGACACCGGCGCGGTGCACGGCGAGGCCGTCCGCGCGGACGCGACCGTGACCTTCGGAACGTACAAGCCGGGCCTCCTCGTCGACCCGGCGCGGGAGTACGCGGGCGCGCTCCGGCTCGTCGACATCGGCCTCGAACTCACGGAGGCGGAAGCCCGGTTGGAGGCGCTCCAGTACGCGGACGTGGCCGCACTGCTCCCCCGCCCGACCGGCGAGAGCGACAAGTACCGGCGCGGCGTCGTGGGCCTCGTCGCGGGCTCGGCCCGCTACCCCGGCGCGGCGGTCCTGGCGACGGCGGGCACGCTGCACGGCGGGGCCGGAGCCGTGCGGTATGTGGGCCCGGCCGCCGACGCGGTGCTCGCCCGTTTCCCGGAGACGCTCGTCTCGGCCGGGCCGCCGGCCAAGGCGGGCCGGGTCCAGGCGTGGGTGATCGGCCCCGGCCTCGGCGACGACGCGTCGGGCCTGCACGACGTCCTGGCGGCGGACGTCCCGGTCCTGATCGACGCGGACGGGCTGCGCCTCGCGGACCCGGCGACGGTCCGCGCCCGCACGGCGCCCACCGTGCTGACCCCGCACGCCGGGGAGGCGGCCGCGCTCCTGGGCGTGACGCGTGACGAGGTGGAGGCCGAACGCCTGTCGTCCGTGAGGGAGTTGGCGTCCCGCTACGCCGCCACGGTCCTCCTGAAGGGTTCGACGACCCTGGTCGCGCCGCCGGACGACACCCGCCCGGCCCGCGTGAACCCCACGGGCACCCCGTGGCTCGCCACGGCCGGCAGCGGCGACGTCCTCTCCGGCCTCACCGGCTCCCTGCTGGCTGCGGGCCTCACCCCCCTGGACGCCGCCTCGGTCGGCGCCCATCTGCACGGCCTCGCGGCACGCCACGCGGCGGACGGCGCGCCGGTCTCGGCGCAGGACGTGGCGGCAGCAGTGCGCACCGCCTGGCGGGACGTCACGGAAAACCGCTTCGCCTGACGCCCGCCCCTTGCTACCGTCACCGACGGCCGTGCAGTCACAGCTTGGAGGTGAGACCCGTGAACGCAGTCACCCATGGGTGCTCCCTCAGCTCGTCACGGTCCGGCGGCTGACAGCAGGTGTCGCCGGGAGCGCCCCAGGATCGAGGGCCTCCCGAAGGAGACACCGATGAACACACGAAGCACCCGCCCCACAGCCCCGCCCCCGCTCGTCGTCACCCGCGTGGCGGACCACCAGTGGCACGTCCTGGAGGACGACGAGGTGGTCGGCCGCGGCCACGCCGCGCACCGGCCCGACGGCCGCCTCTTCATCAGCGTCGACGCCTGGCACGACACCGCGTTCGCGGCCCTGGCCGGGGCGCTGCTCACGGACCTGCCGGGCCCGCTGCACACCGTGGTCGACGAGAGCGACACCGAACTGACGTCGAAATGGCAGGGGTTCGGCTTCACGGTCGGCCGCGGCGAGTGGGAGTACGTGGTGCCCACCGACCCCGCCGTGACGGGACTCGGCGCGGTGCGCCCGCCCACCGGCGTCACCGTCGTCCCGGCCGGGGCGGCGGACGGGGCGCGGCTGCGCACCCTGGACCGTACGGTCCGCGAAGAGATCGAGGCGGCGGCCGGCTGGCGCACCATGCCGGCCGAGGTGCGGCCCCTGCCACCGGGGGTCACGGTCGTCGACCCGGCGAAGTACACCGTGGCCGAGGCCCCTGACGGCGCCTACCTGGGCCTCCTGCGCCTGGCGACGGCCACCCGGCGCCCCCGTGTCGGCCTGCTCGCGGTCCGCACCGACGCACGGCGCCGCGGCGTCGCGCGGGCCCTGCTGGCCGACGTACTGAACACCCTGCACCGCGGTGGCGTGCGGTCGGCGTCGGCCGAGGTCGACGAGGCGAACGAGGCGGCCGCGGCCCTCTTCGACGGCATCGGCGCGCGGCGCGTGAACCGCGCTCTGGAGCTGGTCCGATGACGAGGCACACCGGAGGCGGCGTGCACGCCGAGGGCACGGTCGTCGAGTGCCTGCGCAGCGCGATGTTCACCGTGGAGCTCGACAACGGGCACCGGGTACTCGCGCACGTCAGCGGCAAGATCCGCAAGAACTACATCAAGATCCTGCTGGCGGACCGGGTCCAGGTGGAGATCACGCCGTACGACCTGACACGGGGCCGCATCGTGTTCCGCCACCGGTCGTAGGCCCTGTCGGCCGAGGGGCAGGGGCACGGGCAGCGGCGTCGGCCCCTGCCCCTCGACCCCTACCCCTCGGCCACCACCACGGCCGACGCGATCCCCGCGTCATGGCTCAGCGACACATGGAACCCGCGCACGCCCAGCTCCGCCGCCCGCGCGGCCACCGTCCCGGTCACCCGCAGCCGGGGCTGTCCGCTCTCCTCGACCCACACCTCGGCGTCGGTCCAGCGCAGCCCGCCCGGCGCGCCGAGCGCCTTGGCCACGGCCTCCTTCGCGGCGAACCGGGCGGCGAGCGAGGCGACCCCGCGCCGCTCCCCGCTGGGCAGCAGCAGCTCGCCGTCCAGGAAAAGGCGCCCGGCCATGCCCGGCGTACGCTCCAGCGACGCCGCGAACCGCTCGATCTCGGCCACGTCGATACCGACCCCGATGATGCTCATGCAGCAGACCTTACGGTCGCCGCGCCCGCGATCCGGCGTCAGGCGGGCCCGCCCCCGGCCATCCGGTCCCGCGCCTCCCGTACGAGCGCCAGGTACTCGATCTCCTCGCAGCGCGGCTTGCTGCCCACGCGGTAGAGGTCGAGGCAGTCGTCCAGATCCTCGACGATGTCCTCGTCGGGCAGATCGAGCGCCAGCTCGCTGCGGACGTGATCCTCCCAGTCGTCCGTCGCGTACTGGCCCGCCGACCTGCGACGGACGATTTTCGGCACACGAAGCACCGACATCACGATCCCCCTCCTGCCCGCGGGCAGCGTTCAGCCCCACGGGTGCACGGAATGTATCGCCACGCACACTCAAGGTCCATACCTGTGGCGAACCGGTGACGATCGGGGTTCCCAGAGTCCCGTGCGTGACACACCCCACCTGCCGCCGCGGGCCATACAGCCGTAACAATGGACTGTGATCTCTCCGGTCTCCGAGTCCAAGGCACAAGCGACCTCCCGGAGCACCCACCGGCAGAAGCCGGAGGTGACTCCCTACGTCGACCTCACCCGTACCGAATGGAGCGCCCTGCGCGACAAGACGCCACTGCCGCTGACCGCGGAAGAGCTGGAGCGGCTGCGCGGCCTCGGTGACGTGATCGACCTGGACGAGGTCCGCGACATCTATCTGCCGCTGTCCCGCCTGCTGAATCTGTACGTGGGCGCCACCGACGGCCTGCGCGGGGCGCTCAACACGTTCCTCGGCGAGACGAACAAGAAGGCCGCCCAGTCCGGCACGCCCTTCGTCATAGGGGTCGCCGGTTCGGTGGCCGTCGGCAAGTCGACCGTCGCCCGCCTCCTCCAGGCGCTGCTCTCCCGCTGGCCCGAGCACCCGCGCGTCGAGCGCGTCACCACCGACGGCTTCCTGCTCCCCACCAAGGAGCTGGAGGCCCGCGGCCTGATGTCGCGCAAGGGCTTCCCCGAGTCGTACGACCGCCGCGCCCTGACCCGCTTCGTCGCCGACATCAAGGCGGGCAAGGACGAGGTCACCGCCCCCGTCTACTCGCACCTGATCTACGACATCGTGCCCGGCGAGAAGCTCGTCGTGCGCCGCCCCGACATCCTCATCGTCGAGGGCATCAACGTGCTGCAGCCCGCCCTGCCCGGCAAGGACGGCCGCACCCGCGTCGGCCTCGCCGACTTCTTCGACTTCAGCGTGTACGTCGACGCGCGCGCCGAGGACATCGAGGCCTGGTACCTCAACCGCTTCCGCAAGCTGCGCGCGACGGCCTTCCAGGACCCGTCCTCGTACTTCAGGAAGTACACGCAGGTCTCCGAGGAGGAGGCCCTCGACTACGCGCGCACCACCTGGCGCACCATCAACAAGGTCAACCTCCTCGAGAACGTGGCCCCCACCCGCGGCCGCGCCGGACTCGTCATCCGCAAGGGCCCCGACCACAAGGTGCAGCGGCTGCGGCTGCGCAAGCTGTAGCGACTACCCTGCGCGCATGCTGCATCTGCGCCTGATCACGCCGCCCGGGACCACGGACGACGTGGTGCGTCTGATCGAGAAGACGACCGGCACCACCCACCTCGTGGTGCTGCCGGGCGCCGCCCGCGACCCCTCGGGCGATGTCGTCATGTGCGACGTCGCCCGCGAGGCCGGCGACGAACTCATCGGCGGACTCAAGGAATTGGGGCTCGACCGGGCGGGCTCGATCTCCGTCGAGAGCATCGATCTGTCGCTGTCCCTGCGCGCCGACAAGGCCGAGGAGGACGCGCCGGGCGAGGGCGCGGACGCGGTCCTGTGGGAGCAGCTGTCGGACGCCACGCACGAGGAGTCCACGCTCACGATCACGTACGTGGCGTTCCTGGTGATCGCGACGATGATCGCGGCGTGCGGTGTCGTGCTCGACAACGCGATTCTGATCGTGGGCGCGATGGCGGTGGGGCCGGAGTTCGGGCCACTCGCCGGGATCTGCACGGCCCTGGTGCGGCGGGCGCCGCGCCTGGCGTGGCGTTCCCTGGTCGCCCTGCTCGTCGGCTTCGCCGTGGCGATGGCGGTGACGGTGGGCTTCAGCTACTTCATGGACGCCGTGCACCTGTTCAGCGAGGCCCAGCTGGAGGCGGACCGACCCAACACCGGGTTCGTCTACGCGCCGGACTGGTTCTCGTTCGTGGTGGCCGTCCTCGCGGGCGCGGCCGGCACCCTCTCGCTCACATCGGCGAAGTCCGGCGCGCTCGTCGGCGTCGCCATCTCGGTGACCACGGTCCCGGCGGCGGCGAACGCCGCGGTGGCGCTGAGCTACGGCGACGCGGGCCAGATGTGGGGCTCGACCCAGCAGCTCCTGCTGAACCTGCTGGGGATCGTCCTCGCCGGTACGGCCACGCTCCTCGCCCAGAAGTACCTCTGGGCCAGGCAGCGCGAACGTACCGCCAAGAAGCTCGCCGGGAACTAGGGCTCTAGCCGAGCGCCGACTTCACGACGTCGGCCAGGCGCTCCGCGACGGACCGGGCCTGCCCGATGTCCGCGGCCTCGACCATCACCCGCACCAGCGGCTCGGTGCCCGAGGAGCGCAGCAGCACCCGCCCAGTCGCGCCGAGTTCACGCTCCGCGTCCGCCACCGCGGACTGCAGCTCCGCGGACGTGGTGACGCGGGACTTGTCGACGTCCGGAACGTTGATGAGCACCTGCGGCAGCCGCTCCATCACGCTCGCCAGGTCCTTCAGCGCCCGCCCGGTCTGCGCGACGCGCGCCGCGAGCAGCAGACCCGTCAGCGTGCCGTCACCGGTCGTCGCGTGGTCGAGAACGATGACGTGCCCGGACTGCTCGCCGCCGAGCGCGAACCCGTTCTCCTTCATGTTCTCCAGGACGTACCGGTCGCCGACGGCGGTCTGGACGAGGGTGATGCCCTCGCGCTCCATCGCCAGCTTCAGGCCCAGGTTCGACATGACGGTCGCCACGAGGGTGTTGTCCCGCAGCACCCCGCGCTCCTTCATGTCGAGCGCGAGCACCGCCATGATCTGGTCGCCGTCGACCTCGGAGCCGGTGTGGTCCACGGCCAGGCAGCGGTCGGCGTCCCCGTCGTGCGCGATGCCGAAGTCGGCCTTGTGCTCGACGACGGCGGCCTTCAGCAGGTCGAGGTGGGTCGAACCGCAGCCGTCGTTGATGTTCAGACCGTCGGGCTCGGCGCCGATCGTGACGACCTCGGCGCCCACGCGCGTAAAGGCCTCCGGGGAGACCCGGGAGGCCGCGCCGTGCGCCTCGTCGAGGACGATCTTCAGGCCCTCGAGCCGGTTCGGCAGCACGCCCACGAGGTGCGCGATGTACTGGTCGAGCCCCGCGTCGTACGACTTCACGCGGCCGACGCCGGCGCCCGTCGGGCGGTTCCAGGGGGCGCCGGTGCTGTGCTCCTCGTAGATCGCCTCGATGCGGTCCTCGAGCGCGTCGTCCAGCTTGTGGCCGCCGCGGGCGAGGAACTTGATGCCGTTGTCCGGCATGGCGTTGTGGCTCGCGGAGAGCATCACACCGAGGTCGGCGCCGAGCGAGCCGGTCAGATACGCCACCGCGGGCGTCGGCAGCACGCCGACGCGCAGCACGTCCACTCCGGCGCTGGCCAGGCCCGCGACGACTGCGGCCTCCAGGAACTCGCCCGAGGCCCGTGGATCACGGCCGACCACGGCCACCGGACGATGGCCCTCAAAACTGCCGGCCTCGCCCAGAACATGTGCCGCCGCGACCGACAGACCGAGCGCCAGCTCAGCCGTCAGATCCGCGTTGGCGACGCCGCGCACGCCGTCCGTGCCGAAGAGTCGTCCCACCTTGATGTCCTCCGAACCGTCACATCGTCATAAGCCGAACGCCCCGGCGGCACGATACGTGCCGCCGGGGCGAACGGGAAAAACAAGCAGGCAGCGGAATTTAGCGCTTGCTGTACTGCGGGGCCTTGCGGGCCTTCTTGAGACCGGCCTTCTTGCGCTCGACCGCACGGTCGTCGCGGCGGAGGTAGCCGGCCTTCTTGAGGGCGCCGCGGTTGTTGTCCACGTCGGCCTCGTTCAGCGCGCGGGCCACGCCGAGGCGCAGGGCACCGGCCTGACCGGAGACGCCGCCGCCCGAGATGCGGGCGATGATGTCGTAGCGGCCGTCGAGCTCGAGCACCTTGAAGGGCTCGTTGACTTCCTGCTGGTGGACCTTGTTCGGGAAGTAGTCCTCGAGCGTGCGCCCGTTGACCTTCCACTTGCCGGTGCCGGGCACGATGCGAACGCGCGCGATGGCGTTCTTGCGGCGGCCCAGGCCGGCGGCCGGCTGCGGGTCGCCGAAGCGGGCCGGGTTGGACTCCGAGGTGTACTCGCCCTCGACGGGGGCGTCGGACTCGGTGGTGTAGCTCTCGACGTCGACGATCTCTTCGACCGGCGTCTCGGCAGTGGTCTCGGCCACGATTCTCCTCAGCTTTTCTTCAGTCTTAGGGGGTGGCCGGACTTACTGCGCGACCTGGGTGATCTCGAACGGCACCGGCTGCTGGGCAGCGTGCGGGTGCTGGTCGCCCGAGTAGACCTTCAGCTTCGAGAGCATCTGACGGCCGAGCGTGTTCTTCGGGAGCATGCCCTTGACGGCCTTCTCGATGGCCTTCTCGGGGTTCTTGTCCAGGAGCTCGTCGTAACGGACGGAACGGAGACCGCCCGGGTACCCGGAGTGGCGGTAGGCCATCTTCTGGGTCCGCTTGTTGCCGGACAGGTGCACCTTGTCGGCGTTGATGATGACGACGAAGTCGCCCGCGTCGACGTGCGGCGCGTAGATCGGCTTGTGCTTGCCACGCAGGAGGCTGGCAGCGGTGGTCGCCAGACGACCCAGGACGACGTCCTGAGCGTCAATGACGTGCCACTGGCGAGTGATGTCGCCGGGCTTGGGGCTGTACGTACGCACGGTCGTATGCCTTCGCTTCTCAGTGAATGGGGTGCTGACACACGGCACCGCTGAAGCGATCATGCAGCTGGGGCTCACAGAAGCCGGGGACGCTAACCCGTATGCGAGCCACTGGTAACTGCTCCAGGGAACCTACGTAAAGACCTTGCGCGTGAGAACGACCAGGCCAATACGCATAACAGCTGTCGAGAATACCCGCGCCGCCCTGTACGGGTCAAAACGCGTGGGCCACCGCGAACCGGAGGCCCTGCATCCCACAGTCATGTACTCCCCCACGCTACCTCTAAGATGCGCCCCATGAGTTTTGGGCAAGGGGGATCCCCGTGGGGGCCCAACAGCAACGACGATTCGACCCCGGACTGGGCATCGCTCGCGGAGGCGTCGGAGGCACGCGCGCGCAAGAAGCGCTGGATGGTGATCGGCGGTGCGATCGTCGCCACGCTCGCCGTCGGCTCGGCGGTCGCGTGGGGCATCGTCTCGACGAACAGCAAGAACGATGCCGCGAACAAGCCGGCCGACCAGCTGCCGAGCACGGCGGACATCCCCAGCGAGGGCAAGTCGGGAGGTCCGTCCTTCGACGCGACGACCCCGCCGCCCCCGCTCGACCCGAACGACTTCATCAACAGCGCGGCCAAGGACACGGCCCCGCTGACCGCGGACACCCTCTTCCCCATCAAGAAGCTCACCATCGGTGACCGCGTCTACACGAAGGGCGCCACGGCCCGCACCGCCAACTGCTCCTCGGCCGCGACGAAGGGTCTCCAGGGGTTGCTGAGCAGCAACAACTGCGTCCAGATGATCCGCGCCACGTACTTCAAGGGCGATTCCGCGGTCACCATGGGCGTCGCGGTCTTCAAGACGAAGGCACAGGCGGCGAAGGCCAAGGACCAGTACGACTTCGACGGCACGGTCGTCTCGCTGCCCGGCTCCGGCGTGCCCACGTTCTGCCGCACCACGACGTGCCGCCAGACGGCGAACTCGGTGGGCCGCTACGCGTACTTCACCAACGGCGGCCTCACCAACGGCCAGGACGCGACCAAGAAGGACACCACGGTCTTCGCCCTCGGCGACGACCTGCAGGAATACATCTTCCAGCAGATCAAGCGCCGCGGCGAAATCCAGGCGTCCGCGGCGGCCACGTCCGGCTGACTGCCGCCCCGGGCGCCGCCCTCAGCAACATCCGGCGCCCGGGAGCGTCCGCTTGTTGCGCGCCTCCTTGTTGCGCGCGGCGAGCAACTCGTCGGCGGGGTAGCCGACTTCCTCAAGGGTCAGCCCGTGCGGACGCACCACGTGCACGGCGGAGTCCCGCACTCCCGCGGCGAGCACCTTGCCGGGCCAGTCGGCCGGCCGGTGTCCGTCGCCCACGAACAGCAGCGCCCCGATCAGGGACCGCACCATGTTGTGGCAGAAGGCGTCGGCCCGCACGGTCGCCGTGACGATGCCGTCGTCGTCGCGTACGAGGCTCAGCTCCTGCAGCGTACGAATGGTCGTGGCGCCCTCGCGCTTCTTGCAGTACGCCGCGAAGTCGTGCTCGCCCAGCAGCCGTTCGGCGGCCTCGTTCATGGCGTCGACGTCCAACGGCCAGTCGTGCCACAGCACATGGCCCCGCAGCAGCGGATCGACGCCGCCCGGATGGTCCGTCACCCGGTACGCGTACCGCCGCCAGATCGCCGAGAAGCGCGCGTTGAACCCGCTCGGCGCCTCGGCCACCGACCACACCCGCACATCCTTCGGCAGCCGCCCGGCGAGCCGCTTCAGCAGCTTCTCCCGGTGCTCGGCCCAGACCTCCGCCGGCAGGTCCACGTGGGCGACCTGCCCCCGCGCGTGCACCCCCGCGTCGGTCCGCCCGGCCACCGTCAGGTCGTACCCCTGCGAGGACCGCGTCACCGTACGGAGCGCGTCCTCGATCTCCCCCTGCACGGTCCGCCGCCCGGAGGCCTGCTTGGCCCACCCGGAGAAGTCCCGGCCGTCGTAGCTCACGTCGAGCCGCAGCCGGACGAAGCCGTCGGCCACCTCATCACTCACAACAAACAATCCTTAGGGAGAAACGGAAAGCGGGCCCGCCCCGAAAGGGCGGACCCGCTCACACACAAGGCGTCAGCCTCAGGCGTCCTTCGACTCCTCGGCGGCAGCCTCGGCCGGAGCCTCGGTCTGCGCCTCGGCGGCCTCGGCGTCCTTGGCGGCACGCTTGGTGGCGGCCTCGGCCTCACCGGTGGCCTGCTGCTGGACCGTCAGGGCCTCGACCAGCTCGATGACAGCCATGGGCGCGTTGTCGCCACGGCGGTTACCGATCTTGGTGATGCGGGTGTAACCACCCGGACGGTTCTCGTAGCGCGGGGCGATCTCGGTGAAGAGCGTGTGCACGATGCCCTTGTCCGTGATGACCTGGAGCACCTGACGGCGGTTGTGAAGGTCGCCCTTCTTCGCCTTGGTGACCAGACGCTCCGCGTACGGACGCAGACGACGGGCCTTGGCCTCGGTCGTCGTGATCTTGCCGTGCTCGAAGAGGTTCTTCGCGAGGTTCGCGAGGAGCAGCTTCTCGTGCGCGGCGCTGCCGCCCAGACGGGCACCCTTGGCGGGCTTCGGCATGATGTTTCTCCTAGGTGTCTGCCCTGGCCGTACTAGGTACCAAGGTCAGTGTCCGAGCGGGCGGGGTTGCCCGTCGGAGACCCCACGCCCCTGAAAGGGGCGCGGGGAACTGCGCAACCGCAACCACGGCTCCGCAGCAAGTGATCCGACCGCCGAAGCGGAGCGGCTCAGTACTGCTCGGTCTCGACGAAACCGGCGTCCGCGTCGTCGTCGGCGCCGAAGGCGTCGGCGGCGGCGGTCGGGTCGAATCCGGGCGGGCTGTCCTTGAGGGCCAGGCCCATGCCGGCCAGCTTCGCCTTGACCTCGTCGATCGACTTCGCACCGAAGTTGCGGATGTCGAGCAGGTCGGCCTCGGAGCGGGCGACGAGCTCACCCACGGAGTGGATGCCCTCGCGCTTGAGGCAGTTGTAGGACCGAACGGTGAGCTCGAGCTCCTCGATCGGCAGCGCCAGATCGGCGGCAAGGGCGGCGTCCGTGGGGGACGGGCCCATGTCGATGCCCTCGGCGTCGATGTTCAGCTCGCGGGCGAGACCGAACAGCTCGACCAGGGTCTTACCGGCGGACGCCATGGCGTCGCGCGGGCGCATGGCCTGCTTCGTCTCGACGTCGACGATCAGCTTGTCGAAGTCGGTGCGCTGCTCGACACGCGTGGCCTCGACCTTGTACGTGACCTTGAGAACCGGCGAGTAGATCGAGTCGACCGGGATGCGCCCGATCTCCTGACCGACCTGCTTGTTCTGCACGGCGGAGACGTAGCCGCGACCGCGCTCGACGGTCAGCTCCATCTCCAGCTTGCCCTTGCCGTTGAGCGTGGCGAGGACGAGGTCGGGGTTGTGGACCTCGACACCGGCCGGGGGCGCGATGTCGGCGGCGGTGACCAGACCCGGGCCCTGCTTGCGCAGGTACATCACGACCGGCTCGTCGTGCTCCGAGGAGACGACCAGCTGCTTGATGTTCAGGATGAGGTCGGTGACGTCCTCCTTGACGCCCGGCACGGTGGTGAACTCGTGCAGGACACCGTCGATGCGGATGCTGGTGACAGCAGCGCCGGGGATCGACGAGAGGAGGGTGCGGCGGAGGGAGTTGCCGAGGGTGTAGCCGAAGCCCGGCTCCAGCGGCTCGATGACGAACCGGGAGCGGAACTCGTCGACGACCTCTTCGGTCAACGAGGGACGCTGAGCAATCAGCATGAAGTGAATCCTTCAGTCAGGGGCACCCACTATTTGATGCCCTGAGACCACCAGGCGGAGCCTGATGTTGTATCTGTCAAGAGTACGGGCGGTACGGCCCAGTACAAAGGCCGTACCGCCCGAAAAACTCAGACCAAGCGGTCTGCGACGACCCGAGGGTCAGACGCGACGGCGCTTGGGGGGACGGCAGCCGTTGTGCGGCGTCGGCGTGACGTCCTGGATCGAGCCGACCTCGAGGCCGGTCGCCTGGAGCGAGCGGATGGCGGTCTCACGACCGGAACCCGGGCCCTTGACGAAGACGTCGACCTTGCGCATGCCGTGCTCCTGGGCGCGGCGGGCAGCCGACTCGGCAGCCATCTGCGCGGCGAACGGCGTGGACTTGCGCGAGCCCTTGAAGCCGACGTGGCCCGCGGAGGCCCACGAGATCACGTTGCCGGTCGGGTCCGTGATGGACACGATCGTGTTGTTGAACGTGCTCTTGATGTGCGCGTGGCCGTGAGCGACGTTCTTCTTTTCCTTGCGGCGCACCTTCTTGGCAGCGCCCTGACGACCCTTGGGGGGCATGTCGTTCTCCTACAGGGAGGTGGTCGGTCCTACAGCGAAGACCGCTGGTGAGCGTCCGCTGAGGACTACTTCTTGCCCGGCTTCTTCTTACCGGCGATGGCGCGACGCGGGCCCTTGCGGGTACGGGCGTTCGTGCTCGTGCGCTGGCCGTGGACCGGCAGGCCGCGACGGTGACGGAGACCCTGGTAGCAACCGATCTCGACCTTGCGGCGGATGTCGGCCTGGATCTCGCGACGGAGGTCACCCTCGGTCTGGAAGTTCTGGTCCACGTACTCGCGGATCTTCACGAGGTCTTCCTCGGAGATGTCGCGAACGCGGATGTTGCGGTCGACACCGATGGCGTCCAGCGTCTGCTGGGCGCGCGTACGGCCGATGCCGAACACGTAGGTGAGGGCGACCTCAATGCGCTTCTCGCGCGGGAGGTCAACACCTTCAACGCGTGCCATTCATGGCTCCTGTTGATTCTTCGGAGGTCTGCAGCAGAACCACTCCCAGCCGCCGTCCTCTTCGTGCGAAGAGTTGGTACGTGCTGAGTCCTCGGCCTCCGACCGAAGGTGTCGCCACGACGGAACCGTCGCCGGCGGGCTCTGCTTATTTACTCAATGTGCTGCGTCGCGCGAACTCTGCGAACGAACTGCAGTTGAACGGGTCTGCGTCAGCCCTGGCGCTGCTTGTGGCGCGGGTTGTCGCAGATCACCATGACCCGACCGTGACGGCGGATCACCCTGCACTTGTCGCAGATCTTCTTGACGCTCGGCTTGACCTTCATGGGTGAGGTTCTCCGGGTCAGTTGCCGGCGGCCCGCCGAGGCGGGACTAGGGCAAGATCTACTTGTACCGGTAGACGATCCGGCCACGCGTCAGGTCGTACGGAGACAGCTCCACCACGACCCGGTCGTCAGGGAGGATACGGATGTAGTGCATGCGCATCTTGCCGCTGATGTGTGCCAGGACCTGGTGGCCGTTCTGGAGCTCGACCTTGAACATGGCGTTCGGCAGAGACTCGACGACAGTGCCCTCGATCTCGATGGCACCTTGCTTCTTGGCCACGCTTCGCCCTTCGAATCGACTACCTTGATCAGCTTCCGTGGACGCATGGAGACATGCGCATACACGAGAGCCGACGAGTCAGTCTACGTCAGTACCCCCGGAAAGACGAATCTCGTGATTCTGCCCCACTCGGGAGATCAATAAGCCCACGCCACCCCGTCGCGGAGCGGTCCGGGGAGACCCGGTTCAGCCCGGGCCCGGCCTCAGCCCAGCGGGTCCGGTGCCGCCGTCACGCCCAGCTCCGCGAGCTTCGCCTTGCCTCCGACCCACTCTCCAACGCCGCCCTCGCGGGCTCGGCGCCAGGGCGCCTCACAAGCTTCGGGCGGCTGCGCCGGCCTCCGGCCGACGGCCCGGCCTCAGCCCAGCGGGTCCGGTGCCGCCGTCACGCCCAGCTCCGCGAGCTTCGCCTTGCCTCCGTCGGGGGCGGTCAGGACGAGTGGGCCGTCCTCCGTGAGGGCGACCGAGTGCTCCCAGTGCGAGGACCAGGTGCCGTCGGTCGTGATGACGGTCCAGTCGTCGGCCAGCGTCTCCGTCTTCGGCGTACCGAGGGAGACCATGGGCTCGATGGCGAGGCAGAAGCCGGGGACCAGCTTCGGACCCTTGCCGCGGCGGCGCTCGACGTAGTTCAGCAGGTGCGGGTCCATGTGCATCTCGGTGCCGATGCCGTGGCCGCCGTAGTCCTCGACGATCCCGTACTTGCCGCCGCCGGGCTTCGGCTGGCGGCGGATGTACGACTCGATGGCGCGGGAGATGTCGACGAGCCGGTTGCCCTGCTTCATGGCGGCCAGGCCGGCCCACATCGACTCCTCGGTGACCCGGGAGAGCTCGATCAGCTCCGGGGAGTGACCGGAGCCGACGAACGCGGTGTACGCGGCGTCGCCGTGCCAGCCGTCGACGATCGCGCCGCAGTCGATCGAGATGATGTCGCCGTCCTCCAGGACGACCTGGTCGCTCGGGATGCCGTGCACCACGACCTCGTTCTTGGAGGTGCAGATGGTCGCGGGGAACCCTCCGTACCCGAGGAAGTTCGACTTCGCGCCGTGCTCGGCGAGCACCTTGCGGGCGACCTCGTCCAGGTCCTTGGTGGTCGCGCCCGGCACGGCCGCCTCACGGGTCGCGGCGTGGATAGCCGCGACGACAAGCCCCGCCTCCCGCATCTTGCGAATCTGGTCGGGGGTCTTGATCTGCACCATGGGGGCCTGCGCTCTCCGTCATCCGGTACGAGGGTTACGTACGTCCAGTCCCCACCAACACTAAGGCCGCGGTCCCCCCGACGGGGAACCGCGGCCTCAGGCACGTGGTGCGGGGAGCGCTCAGCGCTCCAGGGCCTCCATGGCCCGCGCCGTGACCTCCTCGACCTTGCCGAGGGCGGAGATCGTCACGACGAGCCCCTGCTCCCGGTAGTAGTCGATGATCGGCTCGGTCTGCGTGTGGTAGACCTCGAGCCGCTTGCGCACGGTCTCTTCCTTGTCGTCGTCGCGCTGGTACAGCTCGCCGCCGCAGACGTCACAGACGCCCTCGGTCTTGGGCTGCTTGTACGCGACGTGGAAGACGTGCGCCGAGTCGTTACGGCAGATGCGGCGGCCGGCGATGCGCTTGACCACCTCGTCCTCGGGGACCTCCAGGTCCAGGACCGCGTCCAGCGTCACCTCGTCGGCCTTGAGGGCTACGTCGAGCGCCTCGGCCTGCGAGACATTGCGCGGGAAACCGTCGAGCAGGAAGCCGTTGACGGCGTCCGGCTGCTCCATGCGGTCCTTGGCCATCCCGATGGTGACCTCGTCCGGAACCAGCTGGCCCGCGTCCATGTAGGACTTGGCCTGCTTCCCGAGATCCGTGCCCTGGCTGATGTTGGCACGGAAGAGGTCGCCCGTAGAGATGTGCGGAATCGACAGGTTCTTGGCAAGGAACGCGGCCTGCGTTCCCTTGCCAGCACCGGGCGGCCCGACGAGGACGATTCGCATCAGCGGAGGAACCCTTCGTAATTGCGCTGCTGGAGCTGGCTCTCGATCTGCTTCACCGTCTCCAGGCCGACACCCACGATGATCAGGATGCTCGTGCCCCCGAACGGGAAGTTCTGGTTTGCCCCGAAACCAACCAACGCCATCGTCGGCACGAGAGCGATCAGGCCCAAATACAGCGAACCCGGCCAGGTGATCCGGTTGAGTACGTAACTCAGGTACTCAGCGGTCGGTCGGCCAGCCCGGATGCCCGGGATGAAGCCACCATACTTCTTCATGTTGTCGGCGACTTCCTCGGGGTTGAACGAGATCGCCACGTAGAAGAAGGCGAAGAACACGATCAAGAGGAAGTACGTGACGATGTAAATCGGGTGATTTCCCTTGGTCAGGTGGTCGTCGATCCAGACCTTCCACTGCGAATCGCCCCCGGCGAACTGGGCGACCAGTGCCGGAATGTAGAGCAGCGACGACGCGAAAATGACAGGGATCACACCCGCCTGGTTCACCTTGAGCGGGATGTACGTGGACGTACCGCCGTAGGAACGACGGCCGATCATGCGCTTCGCGTACTGCACCGGGATACGGCGCTGGGCCTGCTCGACGAAGACGACCAGGGCGACCATGACCAGACCGACGAGGATGACGGTGCCGAATTCGATCCAGCCGTCGGCCAGCGAACCCTGCTTCTTGATGGACCACAGGGCGGACGGGAAGGTGGCGGCGATCGAGATGAACATCAGGATCGACATGCCGTTGCCGATGCCGCGGTCCGTGATCAGCTCGCCGAGCCACATCATCACGCAGGTACCGGCGGTCATCACGATGACCATGGTGATGGTGACGAAGATCGACTGGTCGGGCACGATCTCGCTGGCGACCGGGCAGCCCTGGAAGAGGGCGCCGGTGCGGGCGGTGGCGACGAGGCCGGTGCCCTGAAGGATGGCGAGGGCCACCGTCAGATAACGGGTGTACTGCGTGATCTTGGCCGTGCCGGCCTGGCCCTCCTTCTTCAGGGCCTCGAGGCGCGGGATCACCACGGTCAGCAGCTGCAGAATGATGCTCGCGGTGATGTACGGCATGATGCCGAGCGCGAAGATGGTGATCTGCAGCAGCGCGCCGCCGCTGAACATGTTGACCAGACCGAACAGGCCCGAGCTGGAGCTGGCCTGGTCCATGCACGTCTGGACGTTGGAGTAATCGATGCCCGGGATCGGCACATGGGCGCCGAGCCGGTAGATCACGATGATGCCCAGCGTGAAGAGCAGCTTCTTGCGCAGGTCGGGCGTCTTGAACGCCCGGGCGAACGCGGTGAGCACGGTGCCTCCTGCGACCCCCGCGCGCATGCGCAAGAGGTGACGGTCTTGAGGTTCGACAAATACGTAAACGGTCTAACGGCCAAGAACCGGGTTTGGTGCCGGGGGCACACAAAGCCCGGAACTTAACAGCGGACGCCACCTTACCGGCGTAACTGCCCCCCTTGGAACGACCAACCGGGGATGCCCCTTATGTGGGGCATCCCCGGTTGGGATCGCTCATGTCATCGAGCAGCGTCTTGAGTTCAGACGAGCTCGGTGACCGTACCGCCGGCGGCGGTGATCTTCTCCTTGGCGGAGCCGGAGACGGCGTCGACCGTCACCTGCAGCGCCACGGAGATCTCGCCCTGGCCCAGGACCTTGACGAGGCTGTTCTTGCGCACGGCGCCCTTGGCGACGAGACCCTCGACCGTGACCTCGCCACCCTCGGGGTAGAGCGAGGACAGCTTGTCCAGGTTCACGACCTGGAACTCGGTCTTGAACGGGTTCTTGAAGCCCTTCAGCTTCGGAAGACGCATGTGGAGGGGCATCTGGCCACCCTCGAAGCGCTCCGGAACCTGGTAACGGGCCTTCGTACCCTTGGTACCGCGACCTGCCGTCTTACCCTTCGACGCCTCACCACGACCGACACGGGTCTTGGCGGTCTTGGCGCCGGGGGCCGGACGGAGGTTGTGGATCTTGAGCGGGTTCTGCTCACCCATGATCAGTCGACCTCCTCGACCGTCACGAGGTGGCGGACGGTCTGCACCATGCCGCGGAACTCGGGGCGGTCCTCCTTGACGACCTGCGTGTTGATGCCCTTGAGACCAAGGGAACGCAGGGTGTCACGGTGGTTCTGCTTGCTGCCGATGTACGACTTCGTCTGCGTGATCTTGAGCTGCGCCATTACGCACCAGCCCCGGCACGCGCACGCAGCAGGGCCGCGGGAGCGACGTCCTCGAGGGGCAGACCACGGCGAGCCGCGATCTCCTCGGGACGCTGCAGACCACGCAGGGCCTCCACCGTGGCGTGCACGATGTTGATCGCGTTGTCGGAGCCGAGCGACTTCGACAGGATGTCGTGAACGCCGGCGCACTCGAGCACGGCACGCACCGGGCCACCGGCGATAACACCGGTACCGGGGGAAGCCGGCTTGAGCAGGACGACGCCCGCGGCCTTTTCACCCTGGATCGGGTGCGGGATGGTGCCCTGGATACGGGGGACCTTGAAGAAGTGCTTCTTGGCCTCCTCAACACCCTTGGCGATGGCGGCCGGCACCTCCTTGGCCTTGCCGTAACCGACACCCACGGTGCCGTCACCGTCGCCCACCACGACCAGCGCGGTGAAGCTGAAGCGACGACCACCCTTCACAACCTTGGCGACGCGGTTGATCGCGACTACGCGCTCAACGTACGCGGTCTTCTCGGCGGCGTTGCCACCGTCGCGACCCTTCCGGTCCCGCCGCTCGCCGCCACCGGCACCGCCACCGCGGCGCTGGGGTCCAGCCATTGGAATTACCTCTCTCTGTTTCCGCTAGCTACGCAGCATCAAAAAGGCGCTGCGCGAACGGGCAAGACTCAGAACTTGAGTCCGGCTTCGCGGGCGGCGTCCGCCAGGGCGGCGATGCGCCCGGCGTACTGGTTACCACCACGGTCGAACACGACAGCCTCGACACCGGCGGCCTTGGCGCGCTCGGCGACCAGGGCGCCGACCGACTTGGCCTGCGCGGACTTGTCGCCCTCGCCGCCGCGGATCGACGTGTCCAGGGTCGACGCCGACGCGAGGGTGTGACCCTTAACGTCGTCGATGACCTGCGCCACGATGTTCCGGTTCGAGCGCGTCACGACCAGGCGCGGACGCTCGGCCGTACCCGACATGTTCTTGCGGATACGGATGTGGCGGCGCTTGATGGCCGCACGCTTGTAAGCGTCGCCCTTAGCGATCTTCTGACCGTATGCCATGGCTTACTTACCCGCCTTTCCGACCTTGCGGCGGATGACTTCGCCTTCGTACTTGACGCCCTTGGCCTTGTACGGGTCGGGCTTGCGCAGCTTGCGGATGTTGGCCGCAACCTCGCCGACCTTCTGCTTGTCGATGCCCTCGACCGAGAACTTGGTCGGACCCTCGACCTTGAACGAGATGCCCTCGGGCGCCTCGACCAGGATCGGGTGGCTGTAGCCGAGCGAGAACTCCAGGTTGGAGCCCTTCGCCAGGACGCGGTAACCGACACCGCTGATTTCGAGCTTCTTCACGTAACCCGTGGTCACGCCGGTGATCATGTTCGCCACCAGCGTGCGGGACAGGCCGTGCAGGGCCTTGTTCTGACGCTCGTCGTTCGGGCGGGTGACGGCCAGAACGCCGTCCTCACCCTTGGCGATCTCGATCGGCGCCGCAACGGTGTGGCTCAGGGATCCCTTGGGGCCCTTCACCGAGACCGTCTGGCCGTCGATGGTGACGTCCACGCCGGCGGGAACCGTGATGGGGAGCTTGCCAATACGCGACATAGCTGTTTCCTCCGATTCCTTCCGCTACCAGACGTAGGCGAGGACTTCCCCACCCACGCCCTTCTTGCCTGCCTGCTGGCCGGTCAGGAGACCGTGCGACGTGGAGATGATCGCCACGCCCAGGCCACCGAGGACCTTCGGCAGGTTGGTGGACTTCGCGTAAACGCGCAGACCCGGCTTGGAGATGCGCTTGATGCCGGCGATCGAACGCTCACGGTTCGGGCCGAACTTCAGCTCCAGGACGAGGTTCTTGCCGACCTCGGCGTCCTCGACCTTCCAGCCGGTGATGAAACCCTCCTGCTGGAGGATCTCCGCGATGTGCGACTTGATCTTGCTGTGCGGCATCGCCACGGTGTCGTGGTATGCCGAGTTCGCGTTCCGCAGACGCGTAAGCATGTCTGCGATCGGATCAGTCATGGTCATGAATTGGCCTTCGGCCTCTCTCGCCGGGGTTTCCTGTATGCGCCATCCCTCTCCCCACACAGGGGCGGGACGGGTGCGGCGCGGGGACCTACGGCGTAGTAAGTCGGTCAGGGCGGCAGAAACGCCCAACCCTCCTAGCCTAAGCCATGAGAGCTGGAGTCCCTGCCGACCCTCTACTTACCGAGAGATCCGGACAATCCCAACTAAGGGACTACCAGGAGCTCTTGGTCACGCCCGGCAGCTCGCCACGGTGAGCCATCTCACGAAGGCACACGCGGCACAGGCCGAACTTGCGGTACACGGAGTGCGGGCGGCCGCAGCGCTGGCAGCGCGTGTAGCCCCGGACACCGAACTTCGGCTTACGAGCAGCCTTGGCAATAAGAGCCTTCTTCGCCATCTCGCTTACGCCTCCTTGAACGGGAAGCCGAGGTGACGAAGGAGGGCACGGCCCTCGTCGTCGTTGGTCGCCGTGGTGACCACGGTGATGTCCATACCCCGGACGCGGTCGATCTTGTCCTGGTCGATCTCGTGGAACATGACCTGCTCGGTGAGACCGAAGGTGTAGTTGCCACGACCGTCGAACTGCTTGGGGGACAGACCACGGAAGTCGCGGATGCGCGGCAGCGCGAGCGACAGGGTGCGGTCCAGGAACTCCCACATGCGGTCGCCACGGAGCGTGACGTGGGCACCGATCGGCTGCCCCTCACGCAGCTTGAACTGCGCGATGGACTTGCGAGCCTTGGTGATGGCCGGCTTCTGGCCGGTGATCGTCGTGAGGTCACGGACGGCACCGTCCATGAGCTTCGAGTCACGGGCGGCGTCGCCGACACCCATGTTCACGACGACCTTCACGAGACCGGGGATCTGCATGACGTTCTCGTACGAGAACTCGTCCTGCAGCTTCGCCGTGATCTCCTCGCGGTACTTCGTCTTCAGACGCGGAGTGGTGGTGGTCGTCATCAGATGTCCTCACCCGTCCGCTTGGCAACGCGGATCTTGTTGCCTTCGTCGTCGAAGCGGTAACCGACGCGCGTGACGACCTTGTTCCCGTCCTTCTCCACGACCAGCTGGACGTTGGAGACGTGGACCGGGGCCTCGGTGGTCACGATGCCGCCGGCCTGCGAGCCGGAGGCGGTGGGGCCGGCCTTGGTGTGCTTCTTGACCCGGTTGACACCCTCGACCAGGACACGCTCGTCGCGCGGGTAAGCGGCAATGACCTTGCCCTGCTTGCCCTTGTCCTTACCGGTGATGACCTGGACCAGGTCGCCCTTCTTGATCTTCATGCTTACAGCACCTCCGGCGCGAGCGAGATGATCTTCATGAACTTCTTCTCGCGCAGCTCACGGCCGACGGGGCCGAAGATACGGGTGCCGCGGGGGTCGCCGTCGTTCTTCAGAATGACGGCGGCGTTCTCGTCGAAGCGGATGTACGAGCCATCCGGACGGCGACGCTCCTTGACGGTGCGAACGATGACCGCCTTGACGACGTCACCCTTCTTCACGTTGCCACCGGGGATCGCGTCCTTCACGGTGGCGACGATGACGTCACCGATGCCCGCGTAGCGGCGACCCGAGCCACCGAGAACACGGATGGTGAGAATTTCCTTCGCACCCGTGTTGTCGGCGACGCGCAGTCGCGACTCCTGCTGGATCACGTCTATCTCCTGATTGTCTGCCGGTTCCCGGCAGGGGCTTCTCTCTTACGAGAGGGCCCCTGCCGAGCCTGGCGGAACGAACTCTGAGGGATGCCTCAGAGAATTACTTGGCCTTCTCGAGGATCTCGACGATGCGCCAGCGCTTGCTCGCCGACAGCGGACGCGTCTCCATCAGGAGGACGCGGTCGCCGACACCGGCAGCGTTCTGCTCGTCGTGCGCCTTGAGCTTGTTCGTACGGCGGATGACCTTGCCGTACAGCGCGTGCTTGACGCGGTCCTCGACGGCGACGACGACGGTCTTGTCCATCTTGTCGCTGACGACGAGACCCTCACGGGTCTTGCGGAAGCCGCGGGCGGCAGTCTCTTCAGTCACAGTCTTCTCGCTCATCAGGCGCTCTCCACCGTCTCGATGCCCAGCTCGCGCTCACGCATGAGGGTGTAGATCCGCGCGATGTCCTTGCGGACGGCCTTGAGCCGGCCGTGGTTCTCGAGCTGACCGGTCGCCGCCTGGAAGCGGAGGTTGAACAGCTCTTCCTTGGCCTCGCGGAGCTTGGCGACAAGCTCCTCGTTGCCCAGCTCGCGCAGCTCAGACGCCTTGGTTCCGGCCGACATCACGCTTCACCTGCCTCGCGCTTAACGATCTTGCACTTCATCGGCAGCTTGTGCGCTGCACGAGTCAGCGCCTCACGCGCGATCTTCTCGTTGGGGTACGACAGCTCGAACATCACGCGTCCGGGCTTGACGTTGGCGACCCACCACTCCGGCGAACCCTTACCGGAACCCATGCGGGTCTCGGCAGGCTTCTTGGTGAGGGGGCGGTCCGGGTAGATGTTGATCCAGACCTTGCCGCCACGCTTGATGTGACGCGTCATGGCGATACGAGCGGCCTCGATCTGACGGTTCGTCACGTACGCCGGGCTGAGCGCCTGGATGCCGTACTCGCCGAACGCAACCTGCGTGCCACCCTTGGACATACCGCTGCGCTTCGGGTGGTGCTGCTTGCGGTGCTTGACCCTACGGGGGATCAGCATTTCGGTCAGGCCTCCGTTCCGGTGCTCTCAGCCGGAGCGGCAGCGGCGGGCGCGTCGGCCTTGGGGGCCTCGGCGGCCGGAGCCTGCTGCTGCTGCGGCTTACGACCGCGACCGCCACGCTCGCCACCGCGGCCACCACGGGCCGGGCGGTCGTTGCCACCACGGGCCGGGCGGTTGCCGGCGCGGGCAGCGGCGTTCTCGGCGCGAACCTCGGCGATGTTCTTGACGTCGCCCTTGTAGATCCAGACCTTCACGCCGATGCGGCCGAAGGTCGTCTTGGCCTCGAAGAAGCCGTAGTCCACGTTGGCGCGGAGCGTGTGCAGGGGCACACGGCCCTCGCGGTAGAACTCCGAACGGGACATCTCGGCACCGCCGAGACGACCGCCACACTGGATCTTGATGCCCTTGGCGCCGGCCTTCATCGTGCCCTGCATGCTCTTGCGCATGGCACGACGGAAGGAGACGCGGGAGGACAGCTGCTCGGCAACGGCCTGAGCAACCAGCTGAGCGTCGGTCTCGGGGCTCTTGACCTCGAGGATGTTCAGCTGGACCTGCTTGCCCGTGAGCTTCTCGAGGTCACCGCGGATGCGGTCGGCCTCGGCGCCACGGCGGCCGATGACGATGCCGGGACGAGCGGTGTGGATGTCCACACGCACGCGGTCACGGGTGCGCTCGATCTCAACCTTCGAGATGCCGGCGCGCTCCATGCCGGACGTCATCATCCGACGGATGGCGACGTCTTCCTTGACGTAGTCCTTGTACAGCTTGTCGGCGTACCAACGCGACTTGAAGTCGGTCGTGACACCGAGCCGGAACCCGTGCGGGTTTACCTTCTGGCCCATTACCGGGTTCCTTCCTTGCTGCTGACGACCACGGTGATGTGGCTGGTCCGCTTACGGATCCGGTAGGCACGGCCCTGAGCACGCGGACGGAACCGCTTCAGGGTCGGGCCCTCGTCCACGTACGCCTCGCTGATGAACAGCGACGAGGCGTCAGGGTGGTCGTAGTTGTGCGCGGCGTTGGCGATGGCGCTGTCGAGCACCTTGCCCACCGGCTGGCTAGCGGCCTGCGGGGCGAATCGCAGGACCGCCTGAGCCTCCGTGGCGTCCATGCCACGGATGAGGTCCACCACGCGGCGGGCCTTCATGGGCGTGACGCGGATGTACCGCGCCTGGGCCCTGGCTTCCATGGTTGTCCCTTCGGTGTTAGTCATAGTCGATTCCACCCCGCCTTAGCGGCGCTTCGACTTCCGGTCGTCCTTGACGTGACCCCGGAAGGTGCGCGTCGGCGAGAACTCGCCGAGCTTGTGGCCGACCATCGACTCGGTGACGAACACCGGGATGTGGGTCTTGCCGTTGTGCACCGCGATCGTGTGCCCCAGCATGCTGGGGATGATCATCGAGCGGCGGGACCAGGTCTTGATGACGTTCTTGGAACCGGCTTCGTTCTGAGCGTCCACCTTCTTCACGAGGTGGCCGTCGACGAAGGGTCCCTTCTTGAGACTGCGCGGCATCTAAACCCGCTCCTAGCGCTTCTTGTTCGACTTGCGGCGGCGGACGATGTACTTGTTGCTCGCCTTGTTGCGATCACGAGTACGACCCTCCTTCTGGCCCCACGGCGAGACCGGGTGGCGACCACCGGAGGTCTTGCCTTCACCACCACCGTGCGGGTGGTCAACCGGGTTCATGACGACACCACGCACGGTCGGGCGGACGCCCTTCCAGCGCATGCGGCCGGCCTTGCCCCAGTTGATGTTGCTCTGCTCGGCGTTGCCGACCTCGCCGACGGTGGCGCGGCAGCGCACGTCGACCAGGCGGATCTCGCCGGAGGGCATACGAAGGTGGGCCATCGAGCCCTCCTTCGCGAGCAGCTGCACGGAGGCACCCGCGGAGCGGGCGAACTTGGCGCCACCACCGGGACGGAGCTCGATCGCGTGGATCGTGGTACCGACCGGGATGTTGCGGAGCGCCAGGTTGTTACCGGGCTTGATGTCGGCGTTGGGGCCGTTCTCCACCTTGGAGCCCTGCGCGAGACCGCGCGGAGCCAAGATGTAGCGCTTCTCGCCGTCCGCGTAGTGCAGGAGCGCGATGCGCGCGGTGCGGTTCGGGTCGTACTCGATGTGAGCGACCTTCGCCGGCACGCCGTCCTTGTCGTGACGACGGAAGTCGATCACGCGGAAGGCGCGCTTGTGTCCGCCACCCTGGTGGCGAACGGTGATCCGACCGGCGTTGTTACGGCCGCCCTTGCTGTGCAGCGGGCGGACCAGCGACTTCTCCGGCGTGGACCGCGTTACCTCGACGAAGTCGGCGACGGAGGAGCCACGGCGGCCCGGCGTCGTCGGCTTGTACTTGCGGATTCCCATTTCTCAGTCCTCGTCCGATATTCGGACCAGGGTCTCCGTTAGGAGGCCTGGCCGAAGATGTCGATACGGTCGCCCTCAGCGAGGGTCACGATGGCGCGCTTGGTGTCGGCACGCTTGCCGAACCCGGTGCGCGTACGCTTCCGCTTGCCCTGACGGTTGATCGTGTTGACGCCGGTGACCTTGACCGAGAAGACCGTCTCGACGGCCTGCTTGATCTGGGTCTTGTTGGCGCCGGGGGCCACGACGAACGTGTACTTGCCCTCGTCGAGAAGCGCGTAGGACTTCTCGGAGACGACCGGCTTGACGAGGACGTCGCGCGGGTCCGCGAAGGACTTGCTCAGCGGGGTCGGCTCAACGGCGACCTTGCCCTCGGTCGCGATGCGCTTCGCCTTGGCGACGCGCGCGGCCTTGGCGGCCTTCGCAGCCTTGGAGGCAATGCTCGGGTGACGCGTAGCCATCAGGCCTCGCTCCCTTCGGTGTCAGCGGCCTTGGGGCCAGACACGAAGGACTCGAAAGCGGCCTTGGTGAAGACCACGTCGTCCGAGACGAGAACGTCGTACGTGTTCAGCTGGCCCGGCTCCAGGATGTGGACCTGGGGCAGGTTGCGGGCGGAGAGCCACGCGGCCTCGTCGGCACGCTCGGCGACCAGGAGCACGTTCTTGCGCTCCGAGATCTTGCCGAACAGCGTCTTGGCGGCCTTCGTGGAGACCTCGCCCTCGACCACGCCGGAGACGACGTGGATGCGAGCGTTGCGGGCCCGGTCGGTGAGGGCGTGACGCAGCGCGGCAGCCTTCATCTTCTTCGGGGTCCGCTGCGAGTAGTCGCGCGGCACGGGGCCGTGGACGATGCCACCGCCGGCGAACTGCGGAGCGCGGGTCGAGCCCTGACGGGCGCGGCCGGTGCCCTTCTGGCGGTACGGCTTCTTGCCACCGCCGCGGACTTCGCCACGGGTCTTGGTCTTGTGCGTGCCCTGACGGGCAGCGGCCAGCTGTGCGACGACGACCTGGTGGATCAGCGGGATGCTGACCTTCTCAACGTCGAAGATCTCCGCGGGGAGCTCGACGGACCCGGCCTTGTCGCCCACCGGCGAAAGGATGTCAACAGTGCTCATCGGTTACCTCAGGCCCCCTTGGTCGCGGTACGGACCAGGACGAGGCCGCCGTTCGGACCAGGAACCGCGCCCTTGATGAGCAGCAGACCCTTCTCCGCGTCAACGGCGTGGACGGTCAGGTTCTGGGTGGTGACCCGCTCGTTGCCCATGCGGCCCGCCATGCGGGTGCCCTTGAACACACGGCCGGGGGTGGCGCAACCGCCAATGGAGCCCGGCTTGCGGTGGATGCGGTGGGCACCGTGGGAGGCCTTGCCGCCCTTGAAGTTGTGCCGCTTCATGCCACCGGCGAAGCCCTTGCCCTTGCTCTGGCCGGTCACGTCGACCTTGACGCCGCCGTCGAACACCTCAGCGGTGATCTCCTGGCCGAGGGTGTACTCGGACGCGTCCGGCGTACGAATCTCGACGAGGTGGCGACGGGGGGTGACATCGGCCTTGGCGAAGTGGCCCTTGAGCGGCTTGTTCACCTTGCGCGGGTCGATCTCGCCGAAGGCGAGCTGGACGGAGTCGTAACCGTCGACGTCGTTGGTACGAACCTGGGTGATCACGTTCGGACCGGCCTTGACGACGGTGACCGGAACAACACGGTTGTTCTCGTCCCACACCTGCGTCATGCCGAGCTTCTCGCCCAGGATGCCCTTGATCTGCTTAGTCATCTTCAGATCACCGGCCCTCAGAGCTTGATCTCGATGTCGACGCCGGCCGGAAGGTCGAGTCGCATCAGGGAGTCAACGGTCTTCGGCGTCGGGTCGAGGATGTCGATGAGGCGCTTGTGCGTGCGCATCTCGAAGTGCTCGCGAGAGTCCTTGTACTTGTGCGGCGACTTGATGACGCAGTACACGTTCTTCTCGGTAGGCAGCGGCACCGGGCCCGCGACCGACGCACCAGTGCGGGTCACCGTCTCGACGATCTTCTTCGCCGAGGAGTCGATGACCTCGTGGTCGTAGGCCTTGAGCCGGATGCGGATCTTCTGTCCCGCCATGGCTACTTAGTAGTCCTGTCTCTCGTAACGCTCTGGAACCCGGGGGCCCTGTTTCACACTTCCTCCGCCCCACGCGGTCGGGCGTGTCGCAGTCCCGCTGACAGAAATATCCGCATGGATGTCCCTGCTAAGGGGGCCGCGGCCAAGACCGCAAGCACGGGGGAAGAAACCCACCGAGCGCCTGGTCGGGGAACCGCGCTGACGCTTCCCGGAAGATTCCCGTACGTCCGCCCCAGTGCTGCCGCAATCGACAGATAGGGCGACGAGTACTGTGGGACTCGCTTCCGGTCCTCCCGGCGGGAGGCGCGCAGCATCGGCACTCAACCGAGCAACCCCGACAGTCTGCCATACAGGGCACGTCCGGGGCCAATCGAGCCGAAGAGAGTACCCCCTCAGTGACGAAGGTCAAACCAGGGGTGTCCGTGTCGCGCTTCCCCGGCTCCGCACCGGTTACCACCGCAAAGGCCCGTACCAGCCCCTTGCTCCCGCTGCCCACACGCCTCAAGCTCCCATCATGGAGCTGGAGTTGCGGCATCTCAGGACGGTCCGGGCGATCGCCGATGCGGGCAGCCTCACCAGGGCGGCGACCGTGCTGGGGCTCGCGCAGCCCGCGCTGAGCGCCCAGCTCAGACGGATCGAGCGGGCCCTGGGCGGAGAACTGTTCGAGCGCGGTCGGCACGGGGTGCGGGCCACCGCCCTCGGCGAGCTGGTCCTGGAGCGGGCCCGGATCGTCCTGCCGGCCGTGTCCGAGCTGCAGCAGGAGGCGACCCGGTTCGCCCACGCACGCCGGGGCAGCGAGCGGCTGCGGCTCGGCGGGACGCACGGACCGCTGCTCGGCGCCCTGGTCGACCGGCTCGCCGAGGAGCTGCCGGACACCGCCGTGACGACCCGCGCCTCCTGGTCCGAGCGGGAGCTGGCGGACCACGTGGACCAGGGGCTGCTCGACTTCGCCCTGCTCGGCACCTGCGGCTCCGCTCCCCCGCCGGGCCCCGCCCACCTGGAGTGGCGGGAGATCGCCCTGGACCCGGTCTGCGTGATGCTGCCGGACGGGCATCCGCTGGTCGACGCTCCCGAGGCGGAGCTGACGGCGCTGGCCGGTGAGGCCTGGGCCTGCGTGCCCGGCGACGGCTGCTTCGCCGACTGCTTCACCGCGGCGTGCGCCCGCGCCGGTTTCACCCCGCGCCGCATGTACGAGACGGACACCGCGTCCTGCGTGCACCTGGTGCAGGTCGGCCGGGCGGTGGGCCTGTGCCGGGCCACGTTCCCGCCGACGCCGGGCATCACGGTGCGCCCGCTCGCCGGGGCCCCGCTGCTGTGGCGGCATCTGCTGGGGCTGCACCCCGGCACCCAGCACCCGGACACCGTCGACCTCGTCCTCAGGCAGGCGCGCGGCGCACACGCGGACACGGCCCGCACGGCCGCCGACAGCGCCACCGACGGCACCGACGCCACCGACGCCACCGCCGACGGCGTCGCACCGGCCGACGGGGCCGCCATAACACCGGCCCCGGGGGTCGGCTGACGTCTTATGCGGCCCGATCCGGCCTCCTACGGTTTCGGCACCTCCCCACCCGACACCGAGGAGACGCCATGCTGCACAGACGCACCAGGGCCGTGTACGCGGCCCTGATCTCGTCGGCCGCGCTGATCGTCGCGGGGCTCGGCAGTTCCGCGACGGCCGCGCCCTCCCCCGCTCCGGCCGACACCCTCCGCACCGACGAGGCCCCGCCCGCCCTGCTGAGCGCCATGCAGCGGGACCTCGGCCTCGACCGCACGCAGGCCCGCGAGCGGCTGGCCAACGAGGCCGACGCGGGCGCCGCCGCGGGCCGACTGCGGCTCGCGCTCGGCCGGGACTTCGCGGGCGCCTGGGTGCGCGGCGCCGCGTCCGACGTGCTGACCGTGGCGACGACCGACGCGGCCGACGTCCCCCGCATCGAGGCGGCGGGCGCCCGCGCCCGGATCGCGGCGCACACACTGTCCGCGCTCGACGCCGCGAAGGCCCGCGTCGACCGGGCCGCGAAGCACCACGACACCGCGGCGACGCCGGTCTGGTACGTCGATGCGCCCTCCAACTCCCTTGTGGTGGAGGCGAGTCGGCGCTCCGCCGCGGACGCGCTGCTGAAGGCGGCGGGGGTTCAGCCCGGCCTCGTACGGGTCGTCGCGTCGAAGGAGCGGCCGCGGCCGCTGTACGACCTGCGCGGCGGTGACGCGTACTACATGAACAACAGCGGCCGCTGTTCCATCGGCTTCCCCGTCACCCGCGGCACCCAGCAGGGCTTCGCCACGGCCGGGCACTGCGGGCAGGCGGGCACACCCACCAGCGGCTCCAACCGGGTCGCCCAGGGCACCTTCCAGGCCTCGATCTTCCCCGGCAACGACATGGCGTGGGTGGCCACCAACGCCAACTGGACCGCGACCCCGAACGTGAACGGTTCGAGCGCGCAGGTCGCCGGATCCACGCAGGCGACGGTCGGCTCCTCCGTGTGCCGCTCGGGCTCCACCACCGGCTGGCACTGCGGCACCGTCCAGCAGCTCAACACCAGCGTCACCTACCAGGAGGGCACCGTCTCCGGCGTGACCCGCACCTCGGTGTGCGCCGAACCGGGCGACTCCGGCGGCTCGTTCATCTCCGGCAGCCAGGCCCAGGGCGTCACGTCGGGCGGCTCGGGCAACTGCACCAGCGGCGGCACCACGTACTTCCAGCCGGTCAACCCGATCCTGCAGAACTACGGTCTGACGCTGAAGACCGCGGGCGGCAGCGATCCGGGCAACCCCGGTGAGCCCGGCGAGCCGGGCGGCACCTGGGCCGCAGGCACCGTCTACCAGGCGGGCGCCACGGTGACGTACGGCGGCGCCACCTACCGCTGCCTCCAGACCCACCAGGCGCAGGCCGGCTGGCAGCCGCCGAACGTGCCCGCCCTCTGGCAGCGCGTCTGACCCCGGCCCGACAGCGCGGGGCAGGGCCCGGAGCGGCTGGTGACGACGGGGAAGCGTGTGCTTGTCTGTGACGGATCTTGAAGCGAGAGCCGTCAGAGGAGAAGCCCACGTGAGTCGACCGGCCGGTCCGGGCCCGCACTTCGTCCCGCGCGCGTACATCAATCCGCGCTTCGAGGAGGATCTGGCCTTCAACCTCGTGAGCGGTCCCGACCGGTACGCGTCCACGACCGAACTGCCCGTCCGCTACGTCGCCGTGGCCGACGCCAAGGGCACCGTCACCGGCTACGTGTGGGCGAACGACGAGGACGGGGCGGCCGGCCAGATCGACCGCAGGGACGCCCGGCACAAGGCGGTCAACCTGCGGCCCCGGCTCGACGACGCCAAGGCCCGCGGCCGCACCCCGTCCCAGGTCCTCCAGGAACTGATCGCCGACGCCGGCCCCGGCCACCTGGTGGCGGGCCCCGTGGCCACCGCCCCGCACGTGCGCGTCCTGGACGAGCTCGCGGACCGGCACGCCCCCGAGCGCCGCTGGTCCGCCGCGCGCGGCGCCCTCGTCGGCCTCGCCGTCGGCGACGCGATGGGCCGCCCGCTGTCCAACCTGTGCCCGGACCGGATCACGGCGACGTACGGCGGCTGGCGGCAGATGGAACTCCCGCTGTACGACGGCGAGTCGGTCCGGGTGTCCGACCAGACACAGCTCACCCTCGCGGTCGCGGAGGCGCTCGCCGAGGTCGCCGTCCGGGCGCCGCTGACCGAGGCGGAGTCGCGGCACAGCCTGACCACGCGCGGCGCGCTGCCCGCCCCGCCCTGGCTCACCCCCGCGGCCGTCGCCGCCGCGCTGCGCACCCACCTCGTGCGCTGGCTGCGCGCACCCGACAACGACCGCGCGCCCGGCCGCACCACGCTCGACGCGTGCACCGCGCTGGAGCGGCAGATCCCCTGGCAGGCGGCCTCCGCGCGCGACTCCAAGGGCTGCGCCACCGT
This sequence comes from Streptomyces sp. EDA2-14, assembly GCF_054963755.1. Lineage (NCBI taxonomy): Bacteria > Bacillati > Actinomycetota > Actinomycetes > Kitasatosporales > Streptomycetaceae > Streptomyces > Streptomyces sp. EDA2-14. The sequence goes on along the minus strand of NZ_JBUEGE010000002.1, from coordinate 417,470 downwards.
GGTGCGGGCCGCCGCCGTCGGTCTCACCCCGTATGTGAGCGCCGAACAGCGGTCGGGCATCGCGCAGTTGCAGTCCGCGCTCACCCACGGCCACCCGACGGCGCTCGCCGCGAGCGACCTCTCCGCGCACGCCGTGCACCTCCTCGCCCACGGCTGCGAACCGGCCGCGCTCCTCGACGAGCTGCGCGCCCACGCGGCCGCGTCCCGCTGGACGTACCGCACGGACTGGCTCGGCGACCTGGCCGCGCGGGCGGGCGCCGAGAACCCCGCCGCGTACGTCGCGCAGGGCTGGGACGAGTGCCTGACGGCCCTGGACACCGTGGCCTCGGCCCTCGCCACCAAGGATCCGGACCGGGAGCCGGGCGCCGCCGTCGGCACCGCGTGGACCGCCGACGGGGTGCTCGCGGGCGCCCTGTACGCATTCCTGGTCACCGACGGTCCCCGCTGGGCCGTGCGGCGCGCCGCGCACACCTCCGGCGCCTCCGCCGCGACCGCCGCCCTGGCGGGAGCCTTCGCCGGCGCCCACCGCGGAAAGGGGAACTGGCCGCAGGAGTGGCAGCAGGCCGTCGAGTACCGCGAGCGCCTCGACGCCCTGGCAAAGGCTTGGGACAGAGACTGAGGTCACCGGAACCCGGCCACCCCGTTGCCCCTCTGTTGAGGTGACCCACCTGAACAGAGGCGCGCGCACCACCTTCGAACCGCTGCCTCGGCAGCGAACGGAAGTGAGCGCCACCGTGCGGGAAAGACCTGCCACACCCCTGCCCGACATAGCCGCCCGGCGCGGCCCCTCGCGCCGCGGCACCCTCCTGAGCGTCGCCGCGCTCGCCGCAGCGGGCACCCTCACCGCCTGCTCCCGCACCGATCCCGCACCGGCGCGCACCACCGTCCCCGCGCCCGCCACCGGCCGCGCCGCCGCACAGGCCGAGCGCGCCCTGCTGCTCCAGGTCCTCGCCCACCCCGACGACGACCTGTACTTCATGAACCCTGACACCCGGCAGGCCCTCGACGCGGGCACCCCGGTCGTCTGCGTGTACGTCACCGCGGGCGAGGCCGACGGCCGCAACAAGACGGCCACCGACCGCGCACCGGCCCCCGACAAGGCGGCCTACTCCTCGGCCCGCCACCAGGGCCTGCGCCAGGCGTACGCGGAGCAGCTCGGCCTGCCCCTCTTCACCCGCTGGACCACGAGCGCCGTGCAACTGCCCGGTGGGTTCCGGGTCGAGGTCGATTCGCTCCAACACCGCGGCCACAGCGTCGAATTGGTGCACCTGAACCTCGGCATGCACACCCCCGAGGGCCACATGGGCGTCCCCGCCCTGTGGCGCGAACCCGGACTGCGGCTGCGCACACTCGTCCCCGTGGGCTCCCCGCTGCGCGCCGTCCAGGCCTACGACCACGAGTCCCTGATCGGCGTGCTCGTCGCGCTCTTCGAGCGGTACCGCCCGACCCTCGTGCACACCCTCGACCCGGATCCCGACATCCAGCACAGCGACCGGCTCACGCAGATCCGCGACAGCGAGCAGCCGGGCTACTCCGACCACGCCGACCACACGGCCGTCGCCTGCTTCAGCTGGGCCGCGCTGATCCGCTGGGCGCAGCGGTCCAAGGGCGGACCGCCCGCGTTCGCCGCCACCGCCTTCCGCGGCTACTACAACAACCACTGGCCGAAGAACCTGCCGCCGCAGGTCCTTGAGGCGAAGGCCGCCCAGCTCGTCCCGTACGGCGCCGCCCCCGACTGGAGCTGCGGCAACCCGTCGGGCTGCGGCGACTACAACGTCGGCGGCGACCGTCCCCTCACCAACCGCAAGGGCTGGGTCCGCGCCACCCACTACCGCTACCCCGGCCCCCGGCTCGCCCTCCTCCCGGACGGCGAAGGACGGCTCACCGCGTACGGCGTGCTCGGCCTGCGCGCCGTCCGGTACACGGAGAAGGACGGCGAGTTCGGCGACCCGGTCGACCTCGGCGGCGGCCCGCTCGCCCCGTCCCTCGCGGCCGTCGTGCTCCCCGGCGGCCGCCACCTCGTCGTCGGCCTGCGCCTCGCGTCCGTGGAGAACGGCGCCGACGTGCGCGAGATCGTGGCCCTTGACCAGCGGGTGTGGAAGGGCCTCGGCAACCCGGAGACCGACCCCGACCGCGCCCGCCGCATCGGTGTCCCGGTGGCGGTCACCGCCCCGGACGGCCGCGTCCACCTCTTCGTACGCAACGCGGGGCAGGGCGTCAGCACGCGGGTGCGGGAGACGTCCGGCTCCTGGTCCCCGTGGCGCGGGCTCGGCGGGGGCCCGGTCCAGGACGGGCTCACGGCGGTCGTCGGCGACGACGGCGAGGTCCACGTCTACGCGCCGGGCCGCGACACCGTCCACCACTGGACGCCTCGGGGCCCCGCGCCCCTGAGCGGCCTTGCCGTCCCCGCCGACGCGATCGCCGCGTCCGGCGACCGCCTCTACTACCGCCCGCCGGCCTCCGCCGAACTGCTGAGCGCCGGCGGACCGCGCGTCGACTTCCCCGGCTACGGTCCGGTGGCCGCGGCCGGCGCGCACCTCCTCGGCCGTGACACGCGCGGCCGGATCCAGCTCCACCACGCGGGCCGCACCACGCGCCCGAGCACGCCGCCGGTCACCCTGGACGGCCCGGCCCTGGCCCTGACCTCCAAAGGCCCGGCCGCCGCGGGCCTCTCCCCCGACGCCCGGCCGTGGCTGTGGCGGCCGACGCAGGTGCGCGCGTAACAGCGTCAGGACAAGCGTCCGGACAGCAGAAAGGGCCCGTACGACCGAAGTCGTACGGGCCCTCTCAGGTGCTCTATGAGCTACCAGGCATCAAGCCCAACAGGTAAGTGAGACTTACTTGTTGATCTTGGTGACCTGGCCGGCGCCCACGGTCCGGCCACCCTCACGGATGGCGAACTTCAGGCCCTCTTCCATGGCGACCGGCTGGATGAGCTGGACGGACATCTCGGTGTTGTCGCCCGGCATGACCATCTCGGTGCCCTCGGGGAGGGTCACAACGCCCGTCACGTCCGTCGTACGGAAGTAGAACTGCGGACGGTAGTTGTTGAAGAACGGCGTGTGGCGGCCACCCTCGTCCTTGGACAGGATGTAGGCCTGGGCCTCGAACTCGGTGTGCGGCGTGACCGAACCGGGCTTGATGATGACCTGGCCGCGCTCGACGTCCTCGCGCTTGATGCCACGGAGGAGGAGACCGACGTTCTCACCGGCCTGGCCCTCGTCGAGCAGCTTGCGGAACATCTCGATGCCGGTGACCGTGGTGGTGGTCTTCTCGGTCTTGATGCCGATGATGTCGACGGTCTCGTTGACCTTGAGGACACCACGCTCGATGCGGCCGGTGACGACGGTGCCACGACCGGTGATCGTGAAGACGTCCTCGATCGGCATCAGGAACGGCTTGTCGACGTCGCGCTCCGGGGCCGGGATGGCCTCGTCGACGGCGTGCATGAGCTTGAGGACGGAGTCGCCCCACTCCTTGTCGCCCTCGAGCGCCTTGAGCGCCGAGACCTTGACGACCGGAACGTCGTCGCCCGGGAACTCGTACTCGGAGAGGAGCTCACGGACCTCGAGCTCGACGAGCTCCAGGATCTCCTCGTCGTCCACCATGTCGGCCTTGTTCAGGGCGACGACGATGTACGGAACGCCGACCTGGCGGGCCAGGAGCACGTGCTCCTTGGTCTGCGGCATCGGGCCGTCGGTGGCGGCGACCACGAGGATGGCGCCGTCCATCTGCGCGGCACCCGTGATCATGTTCTTGATGTAGTCCGCGTGACCCGGGCAGTCGACGTGGGCGTAGTGACGCGCCTCGGTCTGGTACTCGACGTGCGCGATGGAGATCGTGATACCGCGCTGGCGCTCCTCAGGAGCCTTGTCGATCTGGTCGAAGGCCGAGGCCTCGTTCAGGTCGGGGTACGCGTCGTGCAGCACCTTGGTAATGGCGGCCGTGAGGGTCGTCTTACCGTGGTCAATGTGACCGATGGTGCCGATGTTGACGTGCGGCTTAGTCCGCTCGAACTTCGCCTTCGCCACTGGGTCCTCCTGTGGAGTGGTTCTGTACGCCTTGCTTCATCGGCGCCAGGTGATCTTTGCTGGAAAGCCGGGTTCCCGGGGCATTTCGCGGCTGTTGCCGCGAAATGCCCCAAGAGCTCCGGAGTCAAGCCTAAAGCGTGAACTCGAGTGAGTTACTCGCCCTTGGCCTTCGCGATGATCTCCTCGGCGACGTTCCGCGGAACCTCGGCGTAGGAGTCGAACTGCATCGAGTAGCTCGCGCGACCCGACGTCTTGCTGCGGAGGTCTCCGACGTAGCCGAACATCTCCGACAGCGGGACCAGGCCCTTGACGAGGCGGGCGCCCATCCGCTCCTCCATGGCCTGAACCTGGCCACGACGGGAGTTGATGTCACCGATGACCTCGCCCATGTAGTCCTCGGGCGTGGTGACCTCGACGGCCATCATCGGCTCAAGGAGCACGGGACCGGCCTTGCGCGCGGCCTCCTTGAAGGCCTGCGAGCCGGCGATCTTGAAGGCCAGCTCCGAGGAGTCGACCTCGTGGAAGGCACCGTCGAGCAGCGTGATGCGCACACCGGTCATCTCGTAACCGGCGAGGATGCCGAACTGCATGGCCTCCTGGCAGCCGGCGTCGACCGAAGGGATGTACTCCTTCGGGATGCGACCACCGGTGACCTTGTTCACGAACTCGTAGCTCGCGTCGCCACCCTCGATCGGCTCGATCGAGATCTGCACCTTGGCGAACTGGCCGGTACCACCAGTCTGCTTCTTGTGCGTGAAGTCGACCTTCTCGACCGTCTTGCGGATGGTCTCGCGGTACGCGACCTGCGGCTTGCCGACGTTGGCCTCGACCTTGAACTCGCGGCGCATACGGTCGACGAGGACGTCGAGGTGGAGCTCGCCCATACCACCGATGATGGTCTGGCCGGTCTCCTCGTCCGAGTGCACCTGGAAGGAGGGGTCCTCCTCCGCGAGACGCTGGATGGCGACACCCAGCTTCTCCTGGTCACCCTTGGACTTGGGCTCGATGGCGACCTGAATGACCGGCGCCGGGAAGTCCATGGACTCCAGGATGACCGGGTTCTTGTCGTCGGACAGCGTCTCACCGGTGGTGGTCTGCTTCAGGCCCATGACGGCGACGATGTCACCGGCGCCCACCGACGCGATCTCCTCACGCTTGTTCGCGTGCATGCGGTAGATCTTGCCGATGCGCTCCTTCTTGCCCTTGACGGAGTTCAGCACCGCGGTGCCGGCCTCCAGGCGACCCGAGTAAACCCGGATGAAGGTGAGCTTGCCGAGGTGCGGGTCGCTCGCGATCTTGAACGCGAGGGCCGCCAGCGGCTCGTCCTCGGACGGCTTGCGGGCGACGACCTTCTCCGGGTCCTTCACGTCGTGACCCTCGATGGAGTCGACGTCAAGGGGGGTCGGCAGGTAGCGCACAACCGCGTCGAGCAGGGGCTGAACGCCCTTGTTCTTGAACGCGGTACCGCAGAACACCGGGGTGACCGTGGTGTCGGCGGACTTGCCGGACGCGATGGTGATGCGACGGATCGCGGCGTACAGCTGCTCCACGGTGGGCTCGGTGCCCTCCAGGTACAGCTCCATCATGTCCTCGTCGTTCTCCGCGACGGCCTCAAGGAGCTTGCCGCGGTACTCGTCCGCAGCCTCCTTGTGCGTGTCGGGGATCTCGATCGTGTCGTAGGCCTCGCCCTTGGCGGCCTCGGCCGACCAGACGTACGCCTTCATGGTGACGAGGTCGACGACACCCTGGAAGTCGGCCTCGGCCCCGATCGGGAGCTGCATGACGAGCGGCTGGGCGCCCAGGCGGTCCGAGATCATGTCCACGCAGCGGTGGAACTCGGCGCCGGTACGGTCCAGCTTGTTGACGAAGCAGATGCGCGGCACGCCGTAACGGTCGGCCTGACGCCATACCGTCTCGGACTGCGGCTCGACACCGGCGACACCGTCGAACACGGTCACGGCACCATCGAGCACACGCAGGGAGCGCTCCACCTCAACGGTGAAGTCGACGTGCCCCGGGGTGTCGATGATGTTGATCGTGTAGTCGTTGTCCTCGAGCGGCCAGTGACAGGTGGTGGCAGCAGACGTGATCGTGATGCCACGCTCCTGCTCCTGCTCCATCCAGTCCATCGTGGCGGCGCCGTCGTGGACCTCACCGATCTTGTACGAAACGCCGGTGTAGAACAGGATCCGCTCGGTGGTGGTCGTCTTGCCCGCGTCGATGTGGGCCATGATGCCGATGTTGCGCACCTTGGCCAGGTCAAGCGAAGTGGTAGCCATAAGGCTTCAGTCTTCTCTCGGTCTCGATGTGGGTTGCGACTACCAGCGGTAGTGCGCGAAGGCCTTGTTGGACTCGGCCATCTTGTGCGTGTCCTCGCGCTTCTTCACGGCAGCACCGAGGCCGTTGGAGGCGTCGAGCAGCTCGTTCATCAGACGCTCGGTCATCGTCTTCTCGCGGCGGGCGCGCGAGTAGCCGACGAGCCAGCGGAGCGCGAGGGTGTTGGCGCGGCCGGGCTTGACCTCAACCGGAACCTGGTAGGTCGCGCCACCGACACGGCGGGACTTGACCTCGAGGGTCGGCTTGATGTTCTCGAGCGCGCGCTTGAGCGTGATGACCGGGTCGTTGCCCGACTTCTCACGCAGGCCCTCCATGGCGCCGTACACGATGCGCTCGGCGGTGGAGCGCTTGCCGTTCAGCAGCACCTTGTTGATGAGGGAGGTCACCAGAGGAGAACCGTAGACCGGGTCGATGATGACCGGGCGCTTCGGGGCGGGGCCCTTACGAGGCATTCTTACTTCTCCTTCTTGGCGCCGTAGCGGCTGCGGGCCTGCTTGCGGTTCTTGACACCCTGGGTGTCGAGGGAACCGCGGATGATCTTGTAGCGAACACCGGGCAGGTCCTTCACACGGCCACCGCGCACGAGCACGATGGAGTGCTCCTGCAGGTTGTGTCCCTCACCCGGAATGTAGGCCGTGACCTCGATGCCGCTGGTCAGACGCACACGCGCGACCTTACGGAGGGCCGAGTTCGGCTTCTTCGGGGTGGTCGTGAACACACGCGTGCAGACGCCACGGCGCTGGGGCGAACCCTCAAGTGCGGGCGTCTTGTTCTTCTCGACCTTGTCCTGCCGGCCCTTCCGGACCAGCTGCTGGATCGTAGGCACTACTTCTCCGGTTTCTGTGTGCCGAGTAGTAAAGCTAACCTGGAACTTTCCCGACCCACGCGGTCGGGTGTGTCGAATACTGCAGACCCCCGCTCGAGGCGGGAAGGCGGCAGATTGCGGTGGCCATGATCGGACTCGCCGTGCGGCTGATGACACGCACACGAGCCCAGGCACACCCCAGGCACAAGGTCTGAGCGTACCTATCTCATACGCTGTGGTCAAAACAAATACCCCGGAGCCAGGACACGCCGGGCGCCGTCGCTAGTTGCCGGCGGCCACCGAGATCACGGCCATGAGGATGATCAAGGTCCAGAACGCGATGGACAGCCACCCGAGCACCAGCCCGGCGACCGCCATGCCGTCGCCGGTCTCGCCCCGCTCCCGGATCTCCTTGCGCGCCATGTGACCCAGGATCACCGCGGGGATACCGGACACCCCGCCACTGAAGACCGTGCCGACACCGCAGACCAGGGCGCCGATCGCCTTGCCGTTCGTGGCCGGGGGCGGCGGCAGGAAGGTCCGCGGCACGCCCATCATCGGCTGCTGCTGAGGCGCCGGCCCCTGCGGCAGATCGGCGACGAGCATGCTCAGCTCCCCCACGGTGCGCGCCTGGTAGGCCCGCTCGATCCGCCGCTCGTACTCGCTCTGCTGCAGCCGCCCCTCGGCGAAGCCCGCCCGCAGCACGTCGACCGCCCGCTCCCGGTCGGCGTGAGCGGCCAGCATCGACGGCTGATGGCCCTGCTGCCCCGGCCACGGGACCGGCTGCCACGACGGATTCGACACAAGACCACTCCCCCGGACCCGAACATGTAGTGGCATCCATCATGCGCCAATACGCCGCAGGGCGGCCACCCCGGTTCTCACCGGAGTGACCGCCCTGCGGTTTCAAGCAGCTGCTCGCTTACTGGTTGTACGGACCGTAGTCGTAGTCCTCCAGCGGAACGGCCTGGCCGGAGCCGGTGCCGAACGGCGAGTAGTCGATGTCGTCGTAGCCGACGGCCGAGTACATCGCGGCCTTGGCCTCCTCGGTGGGCTCCACCCGGATGTTGCGGTAGCGGGACAGACCCGTACCGGCCGGGATGAGCTTACCGATGATGACGTTCTCCTTGAGGCCGATGAGGCTGTCGGACTTGGCGTTGATCGCCGCATCCGTCAGGACTCGGGTCGTCTCCTGGAAGGAGGCGGCCGACAGCCAGGACTCCGTCGCCAGCGAGGCCTTGGTGATACCCATCAGCTGCGGACGGCCGGAGGCGGGGTGACCGCCCTCGGTGACCACACGACGGTTCTCGCCCTCGAACTTCGAGCGCTCGACCAGCTCGCCGGGCAGCAGCTCGGCGTCGCCGGACTCGATGATCGTCACGCGGCGCAGCATCTGCCGGATGATGATCTCGATGTGCTTGTCGTGGATCGACACACCCTGCGAGTTGTAGACCTTCTGGACCTCGCCGACCAGGTGCACCTGGACCGCACGCTGGCCGAGGATGCGCAGCACGTCGTGCGGGTTGGTGGCACCCACGGTCAGCTTCTGGCCGACCTCGACGTGGTCGCCCTCGCCCACCAGGAGACGGGCACGCTTCGAGATCGGGAACGCCGTCTCGTCGCTGCCGTCGTCCGGGGTGACGACGAGCTTCTTGGTCTTCTCGGTCTCCTCGATGCGGACACGGCCCGCGGCCTCGGAGATCGGGGCGACACCCTTCGGCGTACGAGCCTCGAAGAGCTCGACGACACGGGGCAGACCCTGGGTGATGTCGTCACCGGCCACACCACCGGTGTGGAAGGTACGCATCGTCAGCTGGGTACCGGGCTCACCGATGGACTGGGCGGCGATGATGCCGACCGCCTCACCGATGTCGACCAGCTTGCCGGTGGCCAGCGAGCGGCCGTAGCAGAAGGCACAGGTGCCGACCGCCGACTCACAGGTCAGGACCGAGCGGGTCTTGACGACCTCGATGCCGTGCGCGACCAGCTGGTCGATGAGCACGTCACCCAGGTCGACGTTGGCCGGCGCGATGACCTTGCCGTCGACGACGACGTCCTCGGCCAGCATGCGGGCGTAGACGCTGGTCTCGACGTCCTCGGTCTTGCGCAGCACACCGTCGGCGCCGCGCTCCGCGATCTGGAGCTTGAGGCCACGGTCGGTGCCGCAGTCCTCCTCGCGGATGATGACGTCCTGCGAGACGTCGACCAGACGACGCGTGAGGTAACCGGAGTCGGCGGTACGCAGAGCGGTGTCCGCCAGACCCTTACGAGCACCGTGAGTCGAGATGAAGTACTCCAGCACCGACAGGCCCTCACGGAAGGAGGCCTTGATCGGACGCGGGATCGTCTCGTTCTTGGCGTTCGACACCAGACCACGCATACCCGCGATCTGACGCATCTGCATCATGTTTCCTCGGGCACCCGAGTCAACCATCATGAAGATGGGGTTGGTCTTCGGGAAGTTCGCGTTCATCGCCTCGGAGACCTCGTTGGTCGCCTTGGTCCAGATCGCGATGAGCTCCTGAGTGCGCTCTTCCTTCGTGATGAGACCGCGCTCGTACTGCTTCTGGACCTTCTCGTCCTGCGCCTCGTAGCCCGCGACGATTTCCTTCTTCGCCTCGGGAACGACGACGTCGGAGATGGCCACGGTGACACCGGAACGGGTGCCCCAGTAGAAGCCGGCCGACTTCAGGTTGTCGAGCGTCGCCGCCACGATGACCTTGGGGTAGCGCTCCGCCAGGTCGTTGACGATCTCGCCGAGCTGCTTCTTGCCCACCGAGTAGTCGACGAACGGGTAGTCCTCGGGCAGCAGCTCGTTGAAGAGCGCGCGGCCCAGGGTCGTGCGCAGCCGGAAGCTGTCGCCCGGCTGGTACTCGGGCTCACCCTCCTCGACGGGCGGCGGGGTCCAGCCGCGCGGCGGCATGGTGCCCACCGGGAAGCGGATGTCGACGGCCGACTGGAGCGCCAGCTCGCCGGCGTCGAACGCCATGGTCGCCTCGGCCGTGGAGCCGAACGCGCGGCCCTCGCCCTTGACGTCACGGAGCTCACCGTCGGTGGTGAGGAAGAACAGACCGAGGACCATGTCCTGGGTCGGCATCGTCACCGGACGGCCGTCGGCGGGCTTGAGGATGTTGTTCGAGGACAGCATCAGGATGCGGGCCTCGGCCTGCGCCTCCGCGGAGAGCGGCAGGTGGACGGCCATCTGGTCACCGTCGAAGTCCGCGTTGAACGCGGTGCAGACGAGCGGGTGGATCTGAATGGCCTTGCCCTCGACCAGCTGCGGCTCGAAGGCCTGGATGCCGAGGCGGTGCAGGGTGGGAGCACGGTTCAGCAGAACCGGGTGCTCGGCGATGACCTCTTCGAGGACGTCGTACACGACCGTGCGGCCGCGCTCCACCATGCGCTTGGCGCTCTTGATGTTCTGCGCGTGGTTCAGGTCGACCAAGCGCTTCATCACGAACGGCTTGAAGAGCTCCAGCGCCATGGCCTTCGGCAGACCGCACTGGTGCAGCTTCAGCTGCGGACCGACGACGATCACGGAACGCGCGGAGTAGTCCACACGCTTACCGAGAAGGTTCTGACGGAAACGACCCTGCTTGCCCTTCAGCATGTCGCTGAGGGACTTCAGCGGGCGGTTGCCCGGACCGGTGACCGGGCGACCACGACGACCGTTGTCGAAGAGGGCGTCCACGGCCTCCTGGAGCATGCGCTTCTCGTTGTTCACGATGATCTCGGGCGCACCGAGGTCGAGAAGGCGCTTCAGGCGGTTGTTGCGGTTGATGACGCGGCGGTACAGGTCGTTCAGGTCGGAGGTCGCGAAGCGGCCACCGTCCAGCTGCACCATCGGACGCAGGTCCGGCGGGATGACCGGCACGCAGTCGAGCACCATGCCCTTGGGGCTGTTGCTGGTCTGCAGGAACGCGGAGACGACCTTGAGGCGCTTGAGCGCACGGGTCTTCTTCTGGCCCTTGCCGGTACGGATGATCTCGCGGAGGCGCTCGGCCTCCTCGTCGAGGTCGAAGGTCTCCAGGCGCTTCTGCAGCGCCGCGGCACCCATCGAGCCGTCGAAGTACGTGCCGAAGCGGTCACGCAGCTCGCGGTAGAGCAGCTCGTCGCCCTCGAGGTCCTGGACCTTGAGGTTCTTGAAGCGCGACCAGACCTCGTCCAGACGGTCGATCTCGCGCTGCGCACGGTCGCGCAGCTGCTTCATCTCGCGCTCGGCACCCTCGCGCACCTTGCGGCGCACGTCGGCCTTGGCACCCTCGGCCTCGAGCTCGGCCAGGTCGGTCTCGAGCTTCTTGGCGCGGGCCTCCAGGTCGGAGTCGCGACGGTTCTCGATCTGCTGACGCTCGACCTGGACGTGCGCCTCGAGGGAGGGCAGGTCGCGGGTACGACGCTCCTCGTCGACGAACGTGATCATGTACGCCGCGAAGTAGATGACCTTCTCGAGGTCCTTCGGGGCGAGGTCGAGCAGGTAGCCCAGACGCGACGGAACGCCCTTGAAGTACCAGATGTGGGTGACGGGAGCGGCAAGCTCGATGTGGCCCATCCGCTCACGACGCACCTTGGCGCGCGTGACCTCGACGCCACAGCGCTCGCAGATGATGCCCTTGAAGCGGACGCGCTTGTACTTGCCGCAGTAGCACTCCCAGTCCCGGGTCGGACCGAAGATCTTCTCGCAGAAGAGCCCGTCCTTTTCCGGCTTGAGGGTGCGGTAGTTGATGGTCTCGGGCTTCTTGACCTCGCCATGGCTCCACTGACGGATGTCGTCAGCGGTGGCCAGACCGATCCGGAGCTCATCGAAGAAGTTGACGTCGAGCACTATGCGTCAATCCCTCTCAGGGTTGTAAGTCTGTGGTCTGAAACGGGGGTCGAGGGGTCGGCGGGGGCCCGTTTCCGGGCCCCTACCGGACTCCCGTCAGACCTCTTCGACGCTGCTCGGCTCGCGCCGCGACAGGTCGATGCCGAGCTCCTCCGCTGCGCGGAAGACGTCCTCGTCGGTGTCGCGCATCTCGATGGACATGCCGTCCGAGGACAGCACCTCCACGTTGAGGCACAGGGACTGCATTTCCTTGATGAGCACCTTGAAGGACTCGGGAATGCCGGGCTCGGGGATGTTCTCGCCCTTGACGATGGCCTCGTAGACCTTCACGCGGCCGGTCACGTCGTCGGACTTGATCGTCAGCAGCTCCTGGAGGGCGTAAGCGGCGCCATAAGCCTCAAGCGCCCACACCTCCATCTCACCGAAGCGCTGGCCACCGAACTGAGCCTTACCACCCAGCGGCTGCTGGGTGATCATCGAGTACGGACCGGTCGACCGGGCGTGCAGCTTGTCGTCGACCAGGTGGTGCAGCTTGAGGATGTACATGTACCCGACCGAGATCGGGTCCGGGAACGGCTCACCGGAGCGGCCGTCGAACAGCCTCGCCTTGCCGGACGGGAGGACCATGCGGTCGCCGTCGCGGTTCGGCCGGGCGTTCTCGAGCAGACCCGCGAGCTCGTCCTCGCGCGCACCGTCGAAGACGGGGGTCGCGAGGTTCGTCCGCGGCTCGACCTGGTCGGCGCCGATCGCCTGGAGGCTCTGGGCCCACTGGTCGCTCAGGCCGGAGACGTCCCAGCCCTGGCTGGCGAGCCAGCCGAGGTGGATCTCCAGGACCTGTCCCGGGTTCATTCGGGACGGCACACCCAGCGGGTTCAGGATGATGTCGACCGGCGTACCGTCCTCGAGGAACGGCATGTCCTCGATCGGGTTGATCTTCGAGATGACGCCCTTGTTGCCGTGACGGCCGGCGAGCTTGTCACCATCGGTGATCTTGCGCTTCTGGGCCACGTAGACGCGGACCAGCTGGTTCACGCCCGGCGGCAGCTCGTCGCCCTCTTCACGGTCGAAGACGCGGACGCCGATGACCTTGCCGGTCTCGCCGTGCGGCACCTTCAGGGAGGTGTCACGGACCTCGCGGGCCTTCTCACCGAAGATGGCGCGCAGCAGGCGCTCCTCCGGCGTCAGCTCGGTCTCACCCTTCGGGGTCACCTTGCCGACGAGGATGTCGCCGGCGATGACCTCGGCACCGATGCGGATGATGCCGCGCTCGTCGAGGTCGGCGAGGACCTCCTCGGAGACGTTCGGGATGTCCCGGGTGATCTCCTCCGGGCCGAGCTTGGTGTCACGGGCGTCGACCTCGTGCTCCTCGATGTGGATCGAGGAGAGGACGTCGTCCTGCACGAGGCGCTGCGACAGGATGATCGCGTCCTCGTAGTTGTGACCCTCCCACGGCATGAACGCCACGAGCAGGTTCTTGCCGAGGGCCATCTCGCCCTCTTCGGTCGCGGGACCGTCGGCCAGCACCTGGCCGGTGATGATCCGCGCGCCCTCGTCCACGACGACCTTCTGGTTGACAGAAGTGCCCTGGTTGGAGCGGGAGAACTTCGACAGGCGGTACGTGGTGTACGTGCCGTCGTCGTTGGCGGTCGTGATGTAGTCCGCGGAGACCTCCTGGACCACACCGTCCTTGTCGGCCTTGAGCACGTCGCCGGCGTCGGTGGCGCAGCGGTACTCCATGCCGGTGCCGACGAGCGGCGCCTCGGACTTAATCAGCGGCACGGCCTGACGCATCATGTTCGCGCCCATGAGGGCACGGTTGGCGTCGTCGTGCTCGAGGAACGGGATCATCGCGGTCGCGACCGACACCATCTGGCGCGGCGAGACGTCCATGTAGTCGACGTCGTCACCGGGGACGTAGTCGACCTCACCGCCACGGCGGCGGACCAGGACGCGGGCCTCGGCGAAGTGGAGCTCCTCCGTCAGCGGCGCGTTGGCCTGCGCGATGACGAAGCGGTCCTCCTCGTCGGCCGTCAGGTAGTCGACGTCGTCGGTGACGACACCGTCGACGACCTTGCGGTACGGCGTCTCGATGAAACCGAAGGGGTTGATCCGGCCGTACGAGGCGAGCGAGCCGATCAGACCGATGTTCGGGCCTTCGGGCGTCTCGATCGGGCACATGCGGCCGTAGTGCGACGGGTGCACGTCTCGGACCTCGAAGCCCGCCCGCTCACGGGACAGACCACCCGGGCCGAGGGCGTTCAGACGACGCTTGTGCGTCAGCCCCGACAGCGGGTTGTTCTGGTCCATGAACTGGGACAGCTGCGAGGTGCCGAAGAACTCCTTGATCGACGCCACGACCGGGCGAATGTTGATCAGGGTCTGCGGCGTGATCGCCTCGACGTCCTGGGTCGTCATGCGCTCGCGCACGACGCGCTCCATACGGGCGAGACCCGTACGGACCTGGTTCTGGATGAGCTCGCCGACGTTACGGATACGACGGTTGCCGAAGTGGTCGATGTCGTCGGTCTCGACAACGATCTCCCGGCCCGACTCGCCCACCGTCTCGGTCTCGCCCGCGTGCAGCTTCACGAGGTACTTGATCGAGGCGATGATGTCGTCGGTGGTGAGTACGCCGGCGTCCAGCGGCTCCTCGGCACCGAGCTTCTTGTTCACCTTGTAGCGGCCGACCTTCGCGAGGTCGTAGCGCTTCGGGTTGAAGTAGAGGTTCTCGAGCAGCGTCTGCGCGGCCTCGCGCGTGGGCGGCTCGCCCGGACGCAGCTTGCGGTAGATGTCGAGCAGCGCGTCGTCCTGGCCCTGGGTGTGGTCCTTCTCCAGGGTGGCGCGCATGGACTCGTACTCGCCGAACTCCTCGAGGATCTGCTCGGTCGTCCAACCGAGAGCCTTCAGGAGAACGGTGACGGACTGCTTGCGCTTGCGGTCGATGCGGACACCGACCATGTCGCGCTTGTCGATCTCCATCTCCAGCCAGGCCCCCCGGGACGGGATGATCTTGGCGGAGAAGATGTCCTTGTCGGACGTCTTGTCGATGGAGGAGTCGAAGTAGACACCCGGCGAGCGGACCAGCTGGGAGACAACGACACGCTCGGTGCCGTTGATGACGAAGGTGCCCTTGTTCGTCATGAGCGGGAAGTCGCCCATGAAGACCGTCTGGGACTTGATCTCGCCGGTCTCGTTGTTGGTGAATTCAGCGGTGACGAAGAGCGGAGCCGCGTACGTGAAGTCGCGCTCCTTGCACTCGTCGATCGAGTTCTTCGGCGGCTCGAAGCGGTGGTCGCGGAAGGTCAGGGACATCGACCCGGAGAAGTCCTCGATCGGGGAGATCTCCTCGAAGATCTCCTCCAGACCGGACTTCGTGGGGACGTCGTGACCCGACTCCAGAGCCTCCTCGACCCGACTCTGCCAAGCGGTGTTGCCGAGCAGCCAGTCAAAGCTCTCGGTCTGCAGCGCGAGCAGGTTCGGAACCTCGAGAGGCTCCTTGATCTTTGCAAAGGAGATGCGCAGCGGGGCGGTGCTTGCGCCGTTGTTCGTATTCGCGGTCGAGGCGTTGCGCGAGGCGGCCAAGAGGGGGTCCTTCCGAGGGCTCGGACTCACTACGCGCGTACCGGTCCCAAGCCATACACGGGACAGAGCCCCTGATCTGGCGTAAGGCCAGGTCAGAGCCGGTTCAATCCACGGTGCTGAGGCGAGGGCATGCCCCTGGTGACGGGCAGGGAGCAGCTAACAGGCAGCGCAAAGGGACAGTGTAGCCAGAAGGCCCACTGATGTCCAGTGCGGGTTTTTTGAGACCCTCGTTGTTCTCAACCGTTCACCGTCTGCGGCGTTCCCTGTGCGCTGAGCGCACATCCTTACTGCCCTCTTCGCCGTCGATCCATGCCTCGGATCCGGATCGTTGTGACGACGCGTCCTGAGAATTGCGCGCTGCGTGCTGTTCGTCAAGGCCCCCTCTTGGCCGAACAGGGGTGGCGCCAGGCACAACGAAGATCACCATACTCTGCACGACCGACAGCGCAAGGCACCCTCGGCCTGCGGTTCAGACAACGCCGAAGGGCGACCACCCAGTTGGGTGATCGCCCTTCGGTACCTCGGCGTTACAGCTCCCGAGGGAGCAGTTTCACCGAAAGAGGAGTCGACAGACTCGAAGAGGTCTTACTTGACCTCGACGGCCGCGCCGGCGCCCTCGAGCTGCTCCTTGGCCTTCTCGGCAGCGTCCTTGGCGACCTTCTCGAGGACCGGCTTCGGGGTGCCGTCGACGAGGTCCTTGGCCTCCTTGAGGCCCAGGGAGGTGAGCTCGCGCACGACCTTGATGACCTGGATCTTCTTGTCGCCGGCGCCGGTGAGGATGACGTCGAACTCGTCCTGCTCCTCGGCGGCCTCGGCGGCGGCGCCACCAGCGGCACCACCGGCGACGACGACCGGGGCGGCAGCGGCAGCCTCGACGTCGAACTTGTCCTCGAAGGCCTTCACGAACTCGGAGAGCTCGATGAGGGTCATCTCCTCGAACTGCGCAAGCAGCTCGTCCTGGGTGAGCTTCGCCATGATGGCGGTCCTTCCACTAAATCGGCAGGTGCCGGATGTACTGGGTGAGGCGGGCGTTCCGGCCCGCTGTGATCCCTGCAGCCCTCTCAGGCGGCGAGGATCAGAAAGCGAGCCGAGTTACTCGGCACCGCCCTGCTCGTCCTGCTTGGCGCGGAGCGCGTCCAGGGTGCGGACGAGCTTCGTCGGCAGCGCGTTGAAGACCGAGGCAGCCTGGGACTGCTTGGCCTTGAAGGCACCGGCCAGCTTGGAGAGCAGAACCTCGCGGGACTCGAGGTCCGCAAGCTTCTTGATCTCGTCGGCGGTCAGCGCCTTGCCGTCAAGGACACCGCCCTTGATGACGAGGTTCGGGTTCTCCTTGGCGAAGTCACGAAGACCCTTGGCCGACTCCACCGGGTCACCGGTGACGAAGGCAACCGCCGTCGGACCGTTGAACAGGTCGTCCAGCGTGTTGATCCCGGCCTCGTTGGCCGCGATCTTGGTCAGCGTGTTCTTCACCACGGCGTACTCGGAGTTCTCACCGAGCGAACGGCGCAGCTGCTTGAGCTGGGCCACGGTGAGACCCCGGTACTCGGTCAGCACAGCGGCGTTCGAGCTGCGGAACTTGTCCGTGAGCTCGGCTACCGCGGCAGCCTTGTCGGGCGTCGGCATAGAGCGTCAGCCTCCTTCCGGGTGATGAGGACCGCTCGCAAGGAGGCTGGGGAAAACGAAACGCCCCGGCGCAGGCGCACGGGGCGTGAGCTCGACCATCACGGACGAATCCTTGAGGGAGCACTTCCACAGTCACCTGCGCGGGTCGTCCGCAGTTTCAGCGGATCCTTCGGCCACCGGACTCTCTTGCGAGCGCACGGCAACGACCAGCGGTCTTTGGCTTCTGTAGAAGATTACGGGAAGCAGGGCCTGTCGAGCAAATCCGCTCAGACGCCGCTGTCAATACCCGACGCGGAGGAACCGGTGGCACCGCCGGCGCCGGACGCCCCGCCGAGCTCCTTGAGCATCTGCATCATGTCGAAGGTCTGGCTCGCGGGCGGCACGTCGGCCTTCACCGCGGCGCCGTAGTCGGAGAACTTCTCCGACATCTGGATGGCGCCCTGCGAGCTGTCCATCGTGACGTCGAGCCGGACCGGCAGGTCGTCCTTGTTGATCCACAGCTCGGTGTCGTAGGTCTTGATACCGGCCTTCTTGACCGACTTGAGCAGCTGGTCGCGCTCGGACTTGCTGAGGACCTTCAGCGAGTCGTTCTTCGCCAGCATCTCGTCGACCGTCAGCTTGCCCTTGTAGTGCTCCGTCTCGGCACCGTCCACGGTGGCCGAGCCGAGGTGCTTCAGGTTCGGCGAGTCGAGCAGGACGGCGATCTGCTGGGACGGGTCCTGGCTCATGTTGTCCAGGCTGCCGGTCATCTGGCCGGCCAGCTTCTCGTCGCCGGACTTCTTCGCCATGGCGGCGAGGTCCATCTTCATCCAGCGCTTGCCGTTCATGTCCTTGGCCGCCGCGGCGCCCATGTCCATGTACATCACGTTGTCCTGCATGAGCATGCGGATGTTCTTCGGCGCGTCCTGGCCGCCGGCGGAGAGCGCGGAGCCCGACATCGTCATATCCATGACGGTCGGGTCCCAGCCCATCGTGCCGGACATCTTCATGTCGCCGCCGCCCTGGGCCGCGGACGGCATCTTCATGGTCATGTCGACCTTGGCGGACTTGGCCGCGGAGGTCTTCTTGTACGCGGCCGTGACGGCCTGCGCGACCGACTGGGAGCCCGAGCCGGAAGCCTTCTTCTCGCTGCCCTTGTCGTCTCCCCCACTGCACGCGGCGACGGCGGAACACAGCAGCGCGGTGACGGCGGCGGCGCCGACCACACGTCGTACGGAAACAGTCATGTCGATTCCCACCCCTTGGAGCGTCTTGATCTGTCCGCACAGTATCGGACGCCTCGGACAGCCGGCCCACAGCTTTATCCGGCGCCCGTGACGTCCTCGAAGTCGACGGTTTCGCGTGTGGGCGGGCGTTCGGCGGTGGCCCGGACCCCGTAGTCGCGGTAGTGGACGGTCCCGGTGACATCACCCACGTGTTGCGTGCGCCGCACCAGAAAGTGCCGGGCGTCGAGCCATACGTCGATGTGGCGGTCGCCGGAGGTTCCCCGGTAGTGCGTGGCCCGGGCGCCTCGCACGGTCTCGCGCCCCACCCGGTGGAGGTCCTTCGCCCCGATGAGGTCCTTGAGCGAGTCGGCCGGGGTGAGATCGCTGCGGGTGTCGTACGGGCGGCGGATCCAGCGCCGGCCGCCCTGGCGCTCGGCGAACCGGTCGCTCATGCGCGTGTACTGGGCGTCCGGCAGGAAGCGGGTCTGCGAGGGGTCGCCGCCCCACGCGCGCGTGGACGCGGCCAGTTCACCGCCCGTGACGCGCACGGTCAGGGTGCCCTCGACGCCGTCCGACCAGCCGAGCGCTCCGGTGCTGCGCGAGGTCAGCCGCTTGCCGGTGGCCATCGTCGCGTCGACGCGCGCCGAGCCCGCGGCGACGACCCGCTGCCGGGCCGTGCGCAAGGCCTCGCGCGCCTCGCGTGCTTGGTGGGCGTCGTGTTCCGGCATCCCACCGCAGGCGCTCAACAGCATCCCCACGGCGGCCATGGCCACCACGCGCGCGTACCGCGGCATCCGCTCCCCCAGTCGGTCCTCCGGTCACCGTGAAGCTAGCGCAGCCACGGCACCGTACGGACAGGAAAAGCGGAACCGGGAAGAGGAACCGGGGAAGAGGGGCCGGAAAAAGAGGAATGGGCCCCGCACCTCGAAAGGTGCGGGGCCCATTGCCGACTTCAGCGAGCCAGGGAGGCTCAGACCGCGGCCGGGTCCTCCTCGACGAGGAGGTTGCGGGTGCGGTTCGGGTCAAGCTGGATGCCGGGGCCCATCGTGGTGGAGATGGCGGCCTTCTTGACGTAGCGACCCTTGGCGGCGGACGGCTTCAGGCGGAGGATCTCCTCCAGGGCCGCGCCGTAGTTCTCCACCAGCTTGGCGTCGTCGAAGGACACCTTGCCGATGATGAAGTGCAGGTTCGCGTGCTTGTCGACGCGGAACTCGATCTTGCCGCCCTTGATCTCGGTCACGGCCTTGGCCACGTCCGGGGTCACGGTGCCGGTCTTCGGGTTCGGCATGAGGCCACGCGGACCGAGCACGCGGCCGAGGCGGCCGACCTTGCCCATGAGGTCCGGGGTGGCGACAACGGCGTCGAACTCGTTCAGGCGGTCGCCCTTGGCGATCTCCGCGATGAGCTCGTCGGAGCCGACGATGTCGGCGCCCGCGGCTTCCGCGGCCGCAGCACGGTCACCGGTCGCGAAGACCAGGACCCGGGCGGTCTTGCCGGTGCCGTGCGGGAGGTTCACGGTGCCACGGACCATCTGGTCGGCCTTGCGCGGGTCAACGCCCAGGCGGAAGGCGACCTCGACGGTGCCGTCGAACTTCGACGTGGAGGTCTCCTTGGCGAGACGGACGGCCTCGAGCGGGGCGTAGAGCTTGGCCCCGTCGACCTTGGCGTCCGCAGCGCGGAGAGACTTGCTGCGCTTGCTCACTTGCTTCTCCTGAGTTCTAGAGGAGTCGTGGTGCGGGCCGAGCAGGCCCTGCCACGGATGGATCTGCGAGGTGGAGGTCAGCCCTCGACCGTGACGCCCATGGAACGGGCGGTGCCGGCGATGATCTTGGACGCGGCGTCCAGGTCATTGGCGTTGAGGTCGGGCATCTTCGTGGTGGCGATCTCGCGGACCTGCGCCTCGGTGATCTTGGCGACCTTGGTCTTGTGCGGCTCGCCGGAGCCCTTCTCGACACCAGCGGCCTTGAGGATCATCTTCGCGGCCGGCGGGGTCTTGGTGATGAAGGTGAAGGAGCGGTCTTCGTAGACCGTGATCTCCACCGGGATGACCCAACCGCGCTGCGACTCGGTCGCGGCGTTGTAGGCCTTGCAGAACTCCATGATGTTCACGCCGTGCTGGCCCAGCGCGGGGCCGACAGGCGGGGCCGGGTTGGCGGCGCCGGCCTGGATCTGGAGCTTGATAAGCCCCGTGACCTTCTTCTTCTTGGGAGGCATGTGCTCTCTCTCCGGGTCTTAGTGAGAGTGTTCAGCCGCCACCCTGATCGATGATCGTCCAGATCATCCGGATGGAGGCATACCGCACAACGATAACGGGTATCCATGCGCGGCTAAAAACCGAGCAGGTCAGACAGGCTTTGCAGCCCGTCTGACCTGTTCGGAAGCGTGTGCCCAGAAGGCGCCGGAAGGGCTAGTTCTTCTGGAAGTGATGAGCCAAGTCTCTCACGTGGGCCTGCCTCGAAGTACGTCCCGTTGACCAGCTTAAACGGTGTGACCAGTTGTCATCATCTGTCAGCGTCGGTCCGCCTCGCACGGCCCACAGACGGCCCCGCACTTCCCCACCACACTCAGCCCACCACCCAACCCCAGCTCCCATCCCGTCCGCCGTCGACCCACACGAATGTGGAGCGGGCGTGGTCCATGGCGTCCAGGTGGAGCGCGCCACTGTACGAACGACCTGGACGCCATGGGCCACGTCTGCTCGGCTTTGCCTGGGTCGACGGTGGACGGGATGGGAGCTCTCTGCGCAACCAACGACGTGCCCGCAGTCGGCAGCGGCGCCCCCTCCCCCCGGTGCCGGCCGATCCCCCGCCGGAGGCATCGTCTTTGACCACGGGCCGCGCGAGAGCGTCAAGGTGATGCCCCCATGGCCCCGGCCTAGCCACCAGTGGGCGGGCGTCGGCGTAGCGCCCGTAGCGCGGGCCGAAGGCATGAGCGCGAAGGGCAGCGGAGCCGGGAAGCCCGCCCGGCGGAGCGGAGCGCAGCCGGGCTTGATGAGGTAGAGAAACCTGTAACGGCTTCAGCGCAGCTCAGGGTCAGGAGAGACGTAGCAAACGGCATCGATGGTCTGGCCGTCGCCGTATTGGTGGGCAGCCTTACCGATCTTGCGCCAGCCCAGACGTTCGTAGAGCCGCATGGCAGCGGCATCCTTCGTCATAACGTCGAGCACTAGGCGTCGCTGCTGACGCTGACCGTATTCCATAGCAGCCTGCATCAGGCGCTCGCCAGCGGCGTGCTTCCGCGCTGCACGAACGACGAACAACCGCGCCAATACCGCGATACCCTCTTCGGGATCACCGCTCTGCTCTTTCCAGATGGCTACAGCGTCTTCCCCATGAGGATTCATAACGGAGACGTGGCCGACCACTTCCCCTTCCTCTACCGCAACCCAGGCCATCAACACGTCGTCAGATGTGAGCCACGCTTCGGGGTCCTCTACGCCTTCGACTGGATAACCATCGGTGGCGTGCACGTCGACTAGCGCTGCTGACGCCCCAGGGATG
Source organism: Streptomyces sp. EDA2-14 (assembly GCF_054963755.1). Taxonomy (NCBI): domain Bacteria; kingdom Bacillati; phylum Actinomycetota; class Actinomycetes; order Kitasatosporales; family Streptomycetaceae; genus Streptomyces; species Streptomyces sp. EDA2-14. The sequence continues at coordinate 395,565 of NZ_JBUEGE010000002.1, read as the reverse complement.
TCCCCTTTTTCGAAAGGGCGAACAACAAGATCTGCCATATCGGACTCCTAGTCACTCGACGGGAAGTTCGTAGAGCAAGCCAGTCTGGTCTGCGCGGTGCACGTAGCGGGAGACTTCGAACGGCACGCCCGCCTGATCCAAGCTGGTGTGCAGGACCTCCAGCACGGGCACCCCAGGGAGGAGATTGAGGATCTCGGCCTCGCCCGGAGTGGGCATGCGGGCACTGATCTCGTCTCGCACGCGCGTCATCACGTGACCCAATTCTTCGAGTCGCCCATAGATTCCGTCTTTCCCGGTCTTGGGCTGCATCAAGAGAGTCCCTTGAGCTTCATCCCACCGCAGGTAAGTCGAAACGATCTGCACAGGTTCGTCATCGGCGAAGTAGTGATTCTCGCGATGAATAACGCTCGGCTCATTGGCAGGGACGTTAAGCCGATCTGCAATGTCGCCCGGCGGCACTTCTCGCGCAATGCTCGGAACCTCGATGCGAGCGACCTTCCCTTGCCGCTTAGCTTCGAGGCGGAACGGCGTAAGTCCGGTTTCCCGGTTCTTGAGTGAGTAGCGGTCACTACCGAACCGGAAAAGCCGCTGCGGCTCTCGCACAAAGACGCCTCGCCCATGACGGGCTGTAACCAATCCTTGTTCCGCCAGAATCCGAATCGCTTCACGAGCGGTGTTGCGTGCGGCTCCGTGTTGTTCGGCAAGTGCCCGCTCTGAAGGCAACTTGTCACCAGGCGCTAGCTGTCCCGCCTCGATCGCGTCCCGCAAAGCCTCAGCGATGCGCCTACTGGCTGGCTGCTGCGGGGCTCCGGGTGTCGTCATGCTTCCGAGCATACCAACTGGCTTAAGCCACCTGCTTGACCCGCGCGCCGCCGCGTGCTCAACTGGCTTAAGCCAGTAACTGGCTCAAGCCAGTTGATCCCGCCGGGGCGGCACCCTACCGCCAAGCAGACGCGCCACCCCGGCTTCCCAACTGAGGGAGCTTCCATGATGCCTGCGACGACGACCGCTGTGCACCTTGAGTCCGTACCGTCTCTGCCGAAGCCCATCACTGTTCTGGATCTGTCGAACTATGAGCGTGCGGTGGCCCTGTACGCCTCGGACATGCCCACGCGCTACGCCTACAAGCGGGACGACGACGCGCAGATCGAGGCGTGGATCGTCCAGGGCGCTCTCCGGACCGGACTGGATGAGCTGTACCGGTCGGCCGCCTTCCTGAACGGCTTCCGGAGGCTGGCCAAGGTGGCCACCAGCGAGCAGAAGAACGCCCATCAGCGGCGGTTCCCCAAGGCACCCCGTCTGCGGCGTGCCGAGTCGCTGGCGGCGCTGACGGCCCTGAATACCGAGGTGAGCAGTGCGGCCCGTGAGCGAGGATCGCGCCCCCAGGTCGAAGGGGCCTGCCACTGCCGGGGAACGGGCTGGGCCGAGTTCTCCTACGACCCTGCCGAGCCCACGGCGGTCGCAGCGGTGAACTGCCCTGGCCACAACCCCGGCGCCCTGATGCCGCGCCCGGTGGGGGTGTTCGCGTGAGCTTCTTCGACGACGCCCTGCACGCGGCCGAGATCGCGGACGAGAAGCGCACCGAGCTGATCGGCACGTACCTCGACGCCCACGACGTACGGCCCCGCACGCAGTTCTTCACGGTGGTCGATGACGCGCACTACGCGGAGGAAGAGGCGAAGGTGCGCGGGCTCTACCCGCCGCTCGGGCACGGCTACCCGAGGGAGGACGCGTGACGGTCTTCCCCGTCGCCCCTGAGGCCGTGGCCGGTGCTGCGGCCTCCATGGGCACCGACCCCCTGACCCTCGCGGACCTGCTTCGGGTGGCGAACACTCCGGGCTTCGACCGCTGGCAGGATCAGGTACGCCGTACCGGCGGCTGCTCCAACCCGATCCACCTCGTCGGCTCGACGGTCACCCGTGACGCCAAGTCCGGCGACGTGCTCTACGCCTACAGCACTGACGCTGAGCCGGGCGGACGACTGCGGGTGGCGTGCGGCAACCGGAGGGCCTCGCAGTGCCCATCGTGTGCCTGGACGTACGCGGGGGATACCTACCACCTGATCCGCTCCGGGATCACGGGCGGCAAGACGGTGCCCGGCACGGTCCGCGAGCACCCGCGCGTCTTCGCGACCCTGACCGCGCCTTCCTTCGGCCCGGTCCACAACCGGCCCGCCTCCGGCCGGTGCCGCTGCGGGAGCTCCCACGACGAGCACGATCCGGCGCTGGGCACGGCGCTCGATCCTGCCTCGTACGACTACGCGGGCGCGGTGCTGTGGAACAACCACGCGGGTGACCTGTGGCGCCGGTTCACGATCTACCTGCGCCGTGAGATCGCCGCGCATGCGGGCCTGACCCAAGCCGCGATGAGCGAGGCGTGCCGGGTCTCCTTCGGCAAGGTCGCTGAGTTCCAGAAGCGCGGCGCCATCCACTTCCATGCCGTGATCCGCTTCGACGGGCCGGACGGTCCCGACTCGGCTCCGCCCGCGTGGGCCACGCTCGCGCTCCTGGATGATGCGATCCGCTCGGCCGCCGCTCGGGTCGCGGTCCCGGTCCCGTCCGCCGGCGCTTTCCCGGCCCGGACGCTGCGGTGGGGAACGCAGATCGACGTGCAGCCCATCGGCGCCCTCGGACACGAGGAACTGACCGAAGCGGCGGTGGCCTCCTACGTGGCCAAGTACGCCACCAAAGCGGCTGAGACCACGGGCACGGTCGACCGTCGGATCGGGGAGCTGTCGGAGCTGGATGGGCTGCCGGGCCTGCCCGCGCACACCCGGCGCCTGATCGAGGCGTGCTGGGACCTCGACGACGCGTATCCGGAGCGGCTGCTGGCGCGCTGGGCTCACATGCTCGGCTTCCGCGGGCACTTCTCCACCAAGTCTCGTCGCTACTCGACGACGCTCGGGGCACTGCGCCAGGTTCGCGCCGACTACCGCGCCCGCCAGGAACGCCAAGAGCGCGGCTACGCCGAGGAACTCGACGACGCGGAGGGCTCCACATTGGTGCTCGCCCACTGGACCTACGCCGGTCACGGGCACACCCCCGGTGAGTCCTGGCTCGCCCAGAACATCGCTCGCGAGATCCGCGAGAACCGCGAGATCGCCCGTGACGCGCTCGCAGACCTGCCCGACCTCGACGACATGGAGGTGTGGGCATGAAGCGTCCGCTGCCCGCCCGGTACCTGACCCCGATCGACCTGGCTGACCTCCTCGGCGTGCCGGTCGAGACGGTCTACCAGTGGCGCCGCAAGCACACCGGACCCCGTGGCTTCCGCGTCGGCCGCCACCTTCGCTTCGACCCCGAAGACGTGCGCGTCTGGGTCGAGTCCCAGATGGAAGAGGCTGCCTGATGGCCGGACACGTCCAAGACCGCTGGTTCAAGATCGAGGATGGCCCGGACGGCAAGCCCGTCAAGACCAAGACCGACCGCTTCGGCGTGGGCCTGCGCTACCGCGCCCGCTACGTCGCGCCGGATGGCTCCGAGAAGTCCAAGAGCTTCCCGGACCGCAAGAAGCGCGAGGCTGACCAGTGGCTGGCCCACATTGAGGCCGACATGTCGCGCGGCCAGTACATCGACCCCAAGGCCGGAAAGATTACGTTCAGGCAGTACGTCACAGACTGGCTCGCCACGCAGACCACCGATCCTGCTACCCGGATCGCGGTCGAGAGCCGCCTCCGGCTCCACGCCTTCCCTTACCTGGGGAACCGGCCTTTGGCCTCCTTCCAGCCGTCCCACATCCGCTCGTGGGCTCGGCTCCTGGAGGACACCGGGGCGGCCAGCTCGTACCGTCGTGTGATCTTCGGGAACGTGTCGGCTGTGCTCTCGGCCGCCGTCGATGACGGGTACCTGGCCCGGAACCCCTGCCGCGCCGGGTCGGTCCGGCCGCCCAAACCCTCACCCGGTCGAGTGGCACCGTGGTCTGCTGATCGAGTCTTCGAGGTCCGGGCCGCGTTGCCCGCTCGGCTTCAAGCCACGATCGACGTGGGCGCGGGGTGCGGCCTCCGTCAAGGCGAGATCTTCGGCCTGGCCGTGGACGAGGTAGATCCGTTGGCAGGCGTGATGCACGTCACCGCTCAGGTGAAGTTGGTGAACGGGCGTCTGATCTTCGCTCCGCCCAAGAACAACAAGATGCGTGACGTGCCTCTCCCCGACTCCGTAGCCACGGCGCTCGCGGAGCACATGACGGCCTTCCCGCCTGTAGAGGTCACGCTTCCGTGGCTCCGAACGGACGGGCCTCCGGTGACCAAACTCCTGTACTTCACGACCGAGGCGGGTGGCGCTCTCCGCCGTAACGACTTCAACGCCCACGCCTGGAAGCCTGCGCTTGCGGCTGCCGGTGTAATTCCCACACCTGGCCCCGGTGAGCGGTATAAGGAGGCTCGCGAGGATGGCATGCACGCGCTGAGGCACTTCTACGCCTCGGTGCTCCTGGACGCCGGGGAGAGCATCAAGGCCCTGAGCGCGTACCTGGGCCACTCCGACGCCGGGTTCACTCTCCGGACGTACACGCACCTGATGCCAGCTAGCGAGACCCGGACCCGCAAGGCCGTGGATTCGGCCCTACTGACGGCCCGGATCAAGGCCCGGAGGCGCCAGACGGCCCCGTGACGGCCCCCAGCACAGGAAAGAGCCCCTGGCCAACGGGAAACCGCTGGTCAGGGGCTCTTTCGTGGCCTAGTTGACCTAGTTCTTCTGGATCTGGTCGAAGCTCAGCTCGACCGGGGTCTCGCGGCCGAAGATCTCGACGAGGCCCTTGACCTTCTTCGAGTCGGCGTTGATCTCGTTGATCGTCGCCTGCAGCGTCGCGAACGGGCCGTCGGTGACGGTGACCGAGTCGCCGACCTCGAAGTCCAGGACCTGGACCTCGACCTTGCGCTGCGGAGCCGGCTTGCCCTCGGACTCGGCGGCCTCGCGGGCGGCCTTCTCCTCGGCCTCCGGGGCGAGCATCTTGACGATCTCGTCCAGGGTCAGCGGGTACGGGTCGTAGGCGTTGCCCACGAAGCCGGTGACGCCGGGCGTGTTGCGGACGACGCCCCAGGACTCGTTCGTCAGGTCCATGCGGACGAGCACGTAACCGGGCAGCTTGTTCTGCCGGACGTTCTTGCGCTCGCCGTTCTTGATCTGGACGATCTCTTCCTCGGGGACTTCAGCCTGGTAGATGAATTCCTCGACGTTGAGCGAGACGGCGCGCTGCTCCAGGTTCGCCTTCACGCGCTTCTCGTAGCCCGCGTAGGTGTGGATCACGTACCAGTCGCCGGGCAGGAACCGCAGCTCCTCGCGGAGCGCGGCGATCGGGTCGACCGGCTCCTCCTCGACGGCCTCGGCGGCGTCCTCGGCCTCGGCCGGGGCGTCCTCGGCCTGGATTTCCTCAGCCTCGGCGGCATCGTCGGCCACGGTCTCGACCGCGGCTTCCTCGGCGGGCTCGCCGGCGGCGATGTCGGCAGCCTCGGCCTGGTCCGGCTCCTCGGCGTCCGCCGCCTCGACGATGTCGAGCTCGTCCTCAACGGACTCGACCGGCTCGATCGCCTCGTTCAGGTTCGGGTCAGACACTGTGGCTGCTTCTTCCTGGATACATAGGGGTGGAACGCGCGAAAGGGGCGCCGGACACGGCGCCCTCCGCTTTTCGGCTCAGCCGAATACGTACTTGACAAGGTGGTTGAAGCCATAGTCAATCACGGTGACAAGACCGATCATGATGACGACGAACACAATCACCACTGTGGTGTACGTCGAGAGCTGACTGCGAGTCGGCCAGACGACCTTGCGGAGCTCCGCGACGATCTGGCGGTAGAAGAGCGCGAGACGGCCGAAGGGGCCCTTCTTTCCGCGCTTGCCGCCCTTGCGGGCCTTCTTGGACTCCGGCGCCTCAGCATCAGGCTTGTCGATGGAGCCCACGGCGTCCGTCACTCGTCCTCACCTGATTCCGGGTCGTGGCCGTGCCGCGCCCGGTGGAGCCGCACGGCGGTGCTATGCAGTACGTACATGCGCACACATCCTGGCGAAGGAGTGTGTAGCAGGGCCGGAGGGACTTGAACCCCCAACCGCTGGTTTTGGAGACCAGTGCTCTACCAATTGAGCTACGACCCTTTGTCTCCCCCAACGTACCGCATCGGACCGGACGCACGGAGTGCACTCGGAAGACGCGGCCGGTGAAGGCCAACGAGCAGTGAGTGTACGTGTTCCGGGGCGCCAGGTCGAACGAGCAACATCCGCCTGTGGATCAAGAGCCGTTTCTCGGTCTTCGAAACCCGTGTGCCCGGCGGCTTTGCGGTCTGGAACGATGGGGCCATGAGCGCTGCAACTCCTTCTCCGTCCGCAGGTTCCTCTCCCACCGAGCGCCGGGTGTCGGCCCGGGTCGGCTCGATCTCCGAGTCCGCGACCCTCGCCGTCGACGCCAAGGCCAAGGCCCTCAAGGCCGCAGGTCGCCCGGTGATCGGCTTCGGCGCCGGTGAGCCCGACTTCCCGACGCCGGACTACGTGGTCGAGGCCGCCATCGATGCCTGCAAGAACCCGAAGTTCCACCGCTACACCCCGGCCGGCGGTCTGCCCGAGCTGAAGGCCGCGATCGCCGCCAAGACGCTCCGCGACTCCGGCTACGAGGTCGAGGCCTCGCAGATCCTGGTGACGAACGGCGGCAAGCAGGCCATCTACGAGGCGTTCGCCGCGATCCTCGACCCGGGCGACGAGGTCATCGTCCCGGCCCCGTACTGGACCACCTACCCGGAGTCGATCCGCCTCGCGGGCGGTGTGCCGGTGGAGGTCGTCGCCGACGAGACGACCGGCTACCGCGTCTCCGTGGAGCAGTTGGAGGCCGCGCGCACCGAGCGCACCAAGGTCGTGCTGTTCGTGTCGCCGTCGAACCCGACGGGCGCCGTGTACAGCGAGGCCGACGCGGAGGCCATCGGCCGCTGGGCCGTGGAGCACGGCCTGTGGGTGATGACGGACGAGATCTACGAGCACCTCGTCTACGGAGACGCGAAGTTCACGTCGCTGCCCGCGATCCTTCCGGAGCTGCGCGACAAGTGCATCGTGGTCAACGGTGTGGCGAAGACGTACGCGATGACGGGCTGGCGCGTCGGGTGGATCATCGGCCCGAAGGACGTCGTGAAGGCCGCGACGAACCTTCAGTCGCACGCCACGTCGAACGTCTCCAACGTGGCGCAGGCGGCCGCGCTCGCCGCCGTGTCCGGTGACCTGACGGCCGTGGAGAAGATGCGCGAGGCCTTCGACCGGCGCCGCAAGACGATCGTGCGGATGCTCAACGAGATCGACGGCGTGGTCTGCCCGGAGCCCGAGGGCGCGTTCTACGCGTACCCGTCGGTGAAGGGTCTGATCGGCAAGGAGATCCGCGGCAAGCGCCCGCAGGACAGCGTCGAGCTGGCCGCGCTCATCCTGGAGGAGGCCGAGGTCGCGGTGGTTCCGGGCGAGGCCTTCGGCACGCCGGGTTACCTGCGCCTGTCGTACGCGCTCGGTGACGAGGACCTCGTCGAGGGCGTCTCGCGCGTCCAGAAGCTGCTCGCCGAGGCGCGCGACTGATTCGCCGTCCCACGAAGAAGCGGGCCGTCCCCTAAGGGAGACGGCCCGCTTCTTCGTTCGGGCGCGTCCCCAAAGGTGGAAAGGCGCTACCGGTACGACAGGTGTGTACGGCAGGATCTTTGGATGGATCGTGTAGCACGTGACGTACGCCAGTTGCCGAAGGCCCACCTGCATCTGCACTTCACCGGGTCGATGCGGCCCACGACCCTGCTGGAGCTCGCCGACAAGTACGGGGTGCGCCTGCCCGAGGCGCTGACCGGGGCCGAGCCACCGAAGCTGCGGGCGACGGACGAGCGCGGCTGGTTCCGCTTCCAGCGGCTCTACGACGCCGCACGCTCCTGTCTGCGGGAGCCCGAGGACATTCAGCGTCTGGTGCGGGAGGCCGCGGAGGAGGACATCGCGGACGGCGGCGGCTGGCTGGAGATCCAGGTCGACCCGACGTCGTACGCGCCGATGCTGGGCGGTCTCATCCCGGCCCTGGAGGTCATCCTCGACGCCGTCGACAGCGCTTCGCGGGAGACCGGGCTCGGGATGCGGGTCCTCGTCGCCGCCAACCGCATGAAGCATCCGCTGGACGCCCGTACGCTGGCGCGGCTCGCGGTGCGGTACGCGGACCGGGGCATCGTCGGTTTCGGGCTCTCCAACGACGAACGGCGCGGCATGGCGCGGGACTTCGACCGCGCCTTCCACATCGCACGGGAGGGCGGGCTGCTCTCGGCGCCGCACGGGGGCGAGCTGACCGGGCCCTCGTCCGTGCGCGACTGCCTCGACGACCTGGACGCCACCCGGCTCGGCCACGGCGTGCGGGCCGCCGAGGACCCGCGGCTGCTGAAGCGCCTCGCGGACGGGGGCGTCACCTGTGAGGTGTGCCCGGCCTCGAACGTCGCGCTCGGCGTCTACGAGAAGCCCGAGGACGTACCACTGCGCACGCTGTTCGAGGCAGGGGTGCCGATGGCGCTCGGGGCGGACGACCCGCTCCTGTTCGGCTCGCGCCTTGCCGACCAGTACGAGATCGCGCGCCGCCACCACGCCTTCACCGACGCCGAACTGGCCGAGCTCGCACGGCAGTCGGTGCGCGGCTCCGCGGCGCCCGAGGACGTCAAGGTGAAGCTGCTGAGCGGCGTGGACGAGTGGCTGGCCGCCTGACGCTCCGCCTGCCCCGCCGCCCGGTCGGCGGGGCCGCGGCTCAGGCGATCCCGCCCAGCAGCGTGCGCGCGATGTGGGCCGCGAACTCGTCCGTCGGCTGGGGCGGCCTGCCGTCCGGGGACATCTCGTAGGCGAAGGCGCGCTGGGCGCACGCGCCCAGCAGGAGCGAGGCGGCCGCGTAGGTGTCGGCCTCGGCGCTGATGCGGCCCGCCTTCTGCTCGGCCCGCAAGTAGGCGTCGAGTCCCTGGATCGGCTTGTGCGGCCCTGTGCCCAGTTCGCGCAGCACCTCTTCGTGGCGGCGCTTGAGCTTGGGCTCCGCGTACAGGGACGCGGCCATCGGAAACGTCTGCTCATAGAAGAGCGCCGCCTGGTGGGCGATCTCCGTGAGGTTCTGCTCGACCGTGCGGCCGGGGTCCCCTGCGCCCTCTGTCAGAAGCCGCCCGAGCAGGGAGCCGAGCTTCGGGAGGCGCTCGCCCAGCACCGTCACGAAGAGCTCCTCCTTGTTGGCGAAGTACTTGTAGAGCGCCGCTTCGGAGCAGCCCGCCGCCTTGGCGATCTCCTTGGTGGTCGTGCGGGCGAGACCGATGCTCAGCATGAGTTCGTGGGCCGCGTCGACGATGCGGACACGGGCCGGCTTCTGGTCCATGCGGGCTCCAACCAGGCTTGACGCGGGGGTGAGTACTCACTCACTCTAAAGGTGAGGAAAGGTGAGTGAATACTCACCCACCGCGTGATCCACACCTGGAGGTGCGGCATGAAGCTCACGGTTTTCGGTGCCACGGGCGGGGTCGGCCAGGAGCTCGTCGGGCAGGCCCTGGCGGCCGGACACGAGGTCACCGCGGTGGTCCGCGACCCCGCGCGGCTCTCGGTGACCGGCGAGCGCCTGGAGGTGGTGCGCGCCGATCTGAAGGACCCCGAGTCGCTGCGTCCGGCGGTCGCGAGCCGGGACGCCGTGCTGTCCGGTCTGGGCGCCCGCAGGCGCGCGGACGCCGGGGTCGCCACGGAGCTGACGCGCTCGGTCCTGAAGGCGATGGACGCGGAGGGCGTGCGCAGGCTGGTGGTGGTCAGCGCGGCGCCGGTGGGCCCGCTGCCGGAGCACTCACCGCTCTCCGACCGCGTCGCGCGCAGGATCGTCGGCGCGGTCCTGAAGGACGTCTACGTCGACCTGACCGCCATGGAGGCCGAGTTGGCGCGCAGCGCGACGGACTGGACCTCGGTGCGGCCGCCCCGCCTCCAGGACAAGCCACTCACCGGCGCGTACCGCACGGTCGTGGGCAGCTTCCCGCGCGCGGGGCGCTTCCTCGGCCGCGCGGACGTGGCGCACGCGATGCTGGCGGCGGTGGAGGACCCGGCGACGGTGAAGCAGGGGGTCGGGGTCGCCTACTAGGCCGCTCCCCGCGCGGCTCAGAGGCTGACGCCGACCGTCACCGGCTCGTTGACCAGCGTCACCCCGAAAGCGTCCCTGACTCCGGCGACGACCTCGCGGGCGAGCGCGAGCAGGTCTTCCGTGGTGGCCTCGCCGCGGTTGGTCAGGGCGAGCGTGTGCTTGGTGGAGATGCGGGCGGGGCCCGACCCGTAGCCCTTGGTGAAGCCCGCCTTGTCGATGAGCCAGGCCGCGGAGGTCTTGGTGAGCCCCTCCCCCGCGGGGAACGCGGGCGCCTTCGCGTCCGGCCCCAGGCGCTCGACCACGCGCGCGTGGAAGGCCGCGAACTGCTCGTCGTCAAGGATCGGGTTGGTGAAGAACGAGCCCGCCGACCAGGTGTCGTGGTCCTCCGGGTCGAGCACCATGCCCTTGCCGCCGCGCAGCTTCAGGACGGTCTCGCGCGCGAGGGCGGCCGGTACCCGGTCGCCCGCCTCGACGCCGAGGGCGCGCGCGGTCTCGGGGTACTTCAGAGGCGCGCTGAGGCCGCCGGCGTCCTCCAGCTCGAACCGCACGCGCAGCACTACGTAGCGGTCGGGTTCGGCCTTGAAGCGGCTGTGCCGGTACGAGAAGGCGCACTCGGCGTTCGGGATCGTCACGGTCTCGCCGGTCGTGCGGTCGTAGGCGATCACCTCGGTGATCGTGGAGGAGACCTCCTGGCCGTACGCCCCCACGTTCTGGATCGGCGTCGCGCCCGCGGAGCCGGGGATCCCGGCGAGGCACTCGATGCCCGCGAGCCCGGCCTCGACGGTGCGCGCGACGGCGTCCGTCCAGACCTCGCCGGCCGCCAACTCCAGCGTCGTGCCATCAAGTTCGAAGCCCTTGGTGGCGATGCGCAGGGCGGTGCCGGCGAAGCCCTTGTCGCCGATGACGAGGTTGCTGCCGCCGCCGACGATCAGCAGCGGCGTACCGGCGGCGTCTGCCTCGCGCACCGCGTCGACCACCTCGGCGTCGGTGGTCGCGGTGAGCAGCCGGGCGGCGGGCCCGCCGAGCCGGAAGGTGGTCAGGGGGGCGAGAGGGGCTTCGTGGAGTTCCTGCACGCGCTCAAGGGTACGAGAACGGCCCCGCCGCTCGGACGGGGCCGTTGTTGCCGTGGCCGGGCTCACTGGAAGCGCCGCAGCACGTCCTCCCAGCGGAGCGGCAGCTCGTCGGTCGACGCCTCCCAGGTGAGGAAGGTCGAGTCCTTCATCTGCCCGCGCAGGCCCGCGGAGATCGACGAGTGCGGCGCGGTGACCGCGAAGTCACGCAGGGCCTTGGGCGACTCCCAGACGGACAGGGTCCAGAAGGTGCGGCGCAGGGGCGCCGCCTTGAGGGTCGCCCCGTAGGCGCCCGGTGCCCGGCCCACCTGGCGCCAGATGACGGGCGTACGGAAGAAGAACTTCAGGGCGCCCCACAGGGTGCGGGTCTCGAAGCGGGAGGCGAAGACATGGGCCTCCACGCGCGCGGGCGGGGTGTTCGGGGTGGTCCAGGGCAGGGTCGGCACGGCGTTCCTCCCGGATGGGCTTCAGCGGTCAGGCACTTTCCAGGACGGGCTCGGGCTCGGCGTCGCGCACTACGGGTGCGGTGCGGACGGCCCGCGGGATGAACAGGGCGGCGACACCGGCCACGGCGACCGTCGCGGCGCCCACCCACAGGGCGGGCTCGATCCCGTTCACGAAGTGCTGTGCGGTGTCGTAGCCGCCCTGCGCCGAGAAGACCGATGACATGACCGCGACGCCGAGCGCCCCGCCGACCTCCCGCAGCGCGTTGTTGGCACCGGAGGCGATGCCCTGCTCGTGCGGCAGGACGCTGGACATGACCAGGTTGGCGGCCGGGGCGAAGTAGAGGGCCATGCCGACGCCGCTGACGATCAGGGCGGGCAGCTGGGCGGCGTACGAGACGTCGGCGGCGACCACGGCGGCGAACCAGCCGAGTCCGAGAGCCTGGAGGAACAGCCCCGCCGCGACGACGGGCCGGCCGCCGATGCGGTCCGAGAGGATCCCGGCGATCGGCGCGACGAGCATCGGCATGCCGGTCCAGGGCAGCATCCGCAGGCCCGCCTCGGTCGGCGAATAGCCGAGTACGCCTTGCAGGAACTGGCTGAGCAGGAAGATCGAGCCGAACATCCCGAGGAACACCAGCAGGCTCGCGGCGTTGATCCCGGCGAAGGCGCGGGAGCGGAAGAGCCGCATGGGCAGCATGGAGTTCTCGTTGCGGATTCCGTGCCGCACAAACCCGGCGAGCAGCGCCGTGCCCGCGAACAGGCCGGTCAGGACGAGTGTGTCGGTCCACCCGACGACGGGCGCGCGCACCAGTCCGTACACGATGCCGAACAGACCGCCGCTGGCGAGCAGGGTGCCCACGACGTCGAGCCGGGCGCCGGGGCCGTACGACTCCTTCAGGCGGAGCCGGGCGAGCGGCAGCAGGGCGAGGCCCAGCGGAACGTTCAGCCAGAAGATCCAGTGCCACGAGACGTGCTCGGTGAGGCTGCCGCCGATGAGCGGCCCGGCGGCGACCGCGAGCCCGTTGACCGCGCCCCAGATCCCGTACGCCATGCCGCGCTTGGCCGCCGGGACGGCCGCGGTGAGCAGGGTCAGGGTGAGCGGCATCATGATCGCGGCGCCGACGCCCTGCACCGCGCGGGCGGCGATCAGGGCGTCGATGCCGGAGGCCATGGCCGCGGCCGCGGAGGCCCCGGTGAAGACCGTGAGGCCGACCAGGAAGAGCCGCCTGCGTCCGAACCGGTCGCCGAGCGCCGCACCGAACATCAGCAGGACGGCGAAGGTGAGCGTGTAGGCGCTGACCGTCCACTCCAGGTCGTCGAGGGCGCCGCCGAGGTCCTGGCGGATGGACGGCAGGGCCGTGGTGACGACGAGGTTGTCGAGGGCCGCCATGAATCCGGCGACGCTGGTGATGAGGAGGGCCCAGAGGGCTTCCCGTAGCGGTGGTGCCGCCTTCTGCTGTGACATCGCTTCCCCCAGTGATCCTTTGGTTAGTTATTGATGACTAACTTTTGCGGGCACAAAAGCACCCGCGCAGCACACGCACGCTCACTCGGACTTCGGCTCCTCACCGAAGCCGGCCCAGACACGGTGGTCGGGCCGGAAGCCCATCGAGACCAGGACATTGATCAGCATTCCCTCGGCGAGGAACTGCCGCGTCACGCCCGTGTCCGCACCCATGGCCAGATTGGCCACGTCGTACATCTCCGTCCACGCCGCCCGCAGCGACTCACCGAACTCCCGGTCCCCCGCCGCCTCGGCGGCGGCCACGGCGACATAGATCTGCATCTGCATGAGCAGCTTCTCGGGGTCCTCGGTGATGAGCGCGACGTACGCGTCCCCCAGGCAGTGCTCCGCTTCCTTCCCCTCGACGCCCACGGACGCCTGCCGGAACAGCTCGGTGATGTCCTGGCAGCAGCGCTCGGCGGCCGCGAGGAAGATGGCCTGCTTGCCCGGGAAGAGCCGGAAGAGATACGGCTGCGAGACGCCCACACGCTTGGCGATCGCCTCGGTGGACGTGCCGTTGTAGCCGCCGCGGGCGAACTCCGTGATCGCCGCGCGGATGACGCTCTCGCGCCGCTCCTCCGCACTCATCCTGACCATGCGCTGAAGTTAGTGGCCAATCACTATCTACGTCAACCCCGCTGCGGCGGCCCGGAATCACGTAAGGGGCACTCCCCCATGGAGAGCACCCCTTACCTGCGTTACCTGCGACTGGACCCGCGTCTACGTAGACGTCGATCAGACGAGCTGAACGACCGCCCGCGACATCCCGAGCACCTTCTGGCCCGCGCTCGTGGCGGTCAGGTCGACCCGTACGCGGTTGTCGTCGAGCTTGGCCGCGACCTTGGCGCTGACCTCGATCTCGGCACCCTTGTCGTCGTTCGGCACGACGACCGGCTTGGTGAAGCGCACGCCGTACTCGATGACGGCCGCCGGGTCGCCGGCCCAGTCGGTGACGACGCGGACCGCCTCGGCCATCGTGAACATGCCGTGCGCGATCACGTCCGGCAGACCGACCTCGACCGCGAACTTCTCGTTCCAGTGGATCGGGTTGAAGTCACCGGAGGCGCCCGCGTACTGCACGAGCGTGGCGCGCGTCACGGGAAAGGTCTGCGCGGGCAGCTCGGTGCCGACCTCGACGTCGGCGTACTTGATGGTCGTCGCCATGGCGATCAGGCCTCCTCAGCGGCGCGCGAGACGAGCTTGGTCCAGGCGGTCACGACGTGCTCACCGGCCTCGTCGTGCACCTCGCCCCGCACGTCGATGATGTCGTTGCCCGCGAGCGACTTGATGCCCTCGATGGTCGAGGTCACGGTCAGCCGGTCGCCGGCCCGCACCGGACGCGTGTAGGCGAACTTCTGGTCGCCGTGCACGACGCGGCTGTAGTCGAGCCCCAGCTCCGGGTCGTGGATCACCTCACCGGCCGCCTTGAACGTGATGGCAAACACAAAAGTCGGCGGGGCGATCACATCGGGGTGACCGAGCGTCACGGCGGCGGCGCGGTCGACGTACGCGGGATTCGAGTCCCCGACGGCCTCCGCGAACTCACGGATCTTTTCCCGGCCGACCTCGTACGAGGTGGTGGGCGGATAGCTCCGCCCGACGAAGGACTGGTCGAGCGCCATGGCTCGGTACCTCCTGGATGTGTTCTCGATCTGCCTGATCTACGCAACGACACGAGGCCGCCCCCTAATGGGGACGGCCTCGTGTACGAGCCTGATTTATCGCGTTTCGCGGTGCGCGGTGTGCGCGTTGCAACGCGGGCAGTGCTTCTTCATCTCAAGACGGTCCGGGTTGTTACGCCGGTTCTTCTTGGTGATGTAGTTCCGCTCCTTGCACTCCACGCAGGCCAGCGTGATCTTCGGGCGGACGTCGGTGGCAGCCACGTGAGTGCTCCTTGACGAACGGATGGGACAAAAGGTTTAACACATAGAAGAGTAGCCGATCGAAGGACCGACCCCACAATCGGCTACTGTCAGTAGCGGTGACCGGACTTGAACCGGTGACACAGCGATTATGAGCCGCTTGCTCTACCGACTGAGCTACACCGCTGTGATGCAAGCGACGCGAACGACGTCTGCACCAGAGCCCCAATGCGGAATCGAACCGCAGACCTTCTCCTTACCATGGAGACGCTCTACCGACTGAGCTATTGGGGCGAGCGATGAAGACATTACACGGTCGCGCGCCGATCGCCCAAATCCGTTTCGCGCCCCTGTCCGCCGGGAACGATGCGGCCTTCTCACGACAGGCCCGTACGCCTCTCGGACCCCATCAGTACGACTATTTCGGCGGTCCTCGAAGCGCCCCTGTCACGGTCCTAGGCTCGACCCACCCTGCGTGATCTTGTTCCGCGTGATCCGCCTGCGGGCGGTCCGCCCCCACGCGATCCGCGTCCCCGCCGAGCCCTCAGGAGCGCGATGCCCCACAGCCCGTCCCAGCAGCCACCGTCCCCCGGACTGCCCGAGGGCTCCGGACTGCTGCTGAGCGGCGCCCGGCTCACCGACGGCAGGGCCGTGGACGTGCGGCTCGACGGCGGACGCATCGAGGCGGTCGGCACGGCCGGCAGCCTCACCGCGCACGGCACGCGCATCGACCTCACCGGCTGCCTGCTGCTCCCGGCCCCCGTCGAGGCGCACGCGCACGGCGACACGGCCCTGTCGGCCGACGGCGAGGGCCCGGTCCCGTACGACCCGGAGGAGGTCCAGCGCCGGGCCACCGAGAGCTCCCTGCTGCAGCTCGGCCACGGGGCCACCGCGCTGCGCTCCCATGTGCGCATCGGCGACATGGAGGGACTCGCTTCGATGGAGGCGGTCCTCCAGGCGCGGCGTTCGCTGGTGGGGCTCGCGGATCTGCGCACGGTGGCGATGCCCCGGCTGCTGACCGGGCTCGCCGGGGCCGACGGGCTCGCCATGCTGCGGGACGCCGTGAAGATGGGCGCCTCCGTAGTGGGCGGCTGCCCGGACCTGGACCCCGATCCGACGGGGTACGTGGAGGCGGTGCTCGGGGTCGCGGCCGAGCACGGATGCCCGGTCGACCTGCACACGGACGGGGCCGACGCGGCGCGGCTCGGGCGGCTCGCGGCGGCGGTCGGCGGGCTGCGCACGGGCGTCACCGTCGGACCGCTGGGCGGGCTCTCCCGGCTGCCCGAGGAGGCGGCGCGGTCGGCAGCGGACCGGCTCGCGGCCGCCGGGGTGACGGTGACGTGCCTGCCGCAGGGCGGGTGCGCGGGCGTGGACGACCGGGCCGTCGCGCCGGTGCGGCTGCTGCGGGCGGCCGGGGTGCCGGTCGCCGCGGGCAGTGGGGCGCTGCGCGACGTGTCGAACCCCGTGGGGCGCGGCGATCCGCTGGAGGCCGCCTACTTGTTGGCCTCGCGCTACGGGATGCGCGCGGAGGACGCCTACGAAGCGGTGAGTTCGACGGCCAGGGCGGCACTCGGACTGCCGGAGGTGCGCGTCGAGGCGGGGTTCCCCGCGGAGCTGCTCGCCGTGCGGGGCGACCGGCTCGCGGGCGCGCTCTCCCTCGCGTACAGCCGGATCGTCGTGCATCGGGGGCGCATCGTGGCGCGGACCAGTGCCGTGCGGGAGTACTGCGACTCGGCCGCCGCCGTCGCGCTCGATCTGCCGCGGCAGGGGCGGGCTGCCAAGTACGGGGGCGGCGGGCCCGCTTGAGCGAGCGGGTCGCTTGAGCGAGCGGATCGCTTGAGCGAGCGGATCGAACGGGTGGGCGGAGCCGGGGCACGCTTGGTTGCACTGTGAACCGTCCGTCTCGGGCGTACCGTCGAAGACATGCGCATTGTCATCGCTGGGGGTCATGGTCAGATCGCGCTGCGGCTCGAGCGCTTGCTCTCCGCGCGCGGGGACGAAGTGGCGGGAATCATCCGCAGGTCGGAGCAGGGTGACGCCCTGCGGTCCGCCGGTGCGGAACCCGTTCTGTGCGACCTGGAGTCGGCGTCCGTGGAGGAGGTCGCGGCGCATCTGCAGGGTGCGGACGCGGCGGTCTTCGCGGCGGGCGCGGGTCCGGGCAGCGACGCCGGCCGCAAGGACACCGTGGACCGGGACGCCGCCGTGCTGTTCGCGGACGCCGCGGAGCGGGCCAAGGTGCGCCGCTACATCGTGGTGTCGTCGATGGCGGCGGACGCCGCGCACCAGGGCGACGACGTCTTCGACGTGTATCTGCGGGCCAAGGGCGCGGCCGACGACGACGTACGGCGCCGTACCGCACTCGACTGGACGATCCTGCGGCCCGGTCAGCTGACGAACGACGCGGGCAACGGGCTCGTCCGCCTGGAGGCGTCCACCGGGCGCGGGCCGGTGCCGCGCGACGACGTGGCGGCCGTCCTCGCGGAGCTGGTGGACACGCCGGCCACGGCGGGGCTGACGCTGGAGCTGATCTCCGGCTCCACGCCGGTCACGGTGGCGGTGAAGTCGGTAGCGGGCAACTGAGCCGCGTACTCCTTCGAGCGGCTCGCGCGTACGCCTCAGAACAGCGGCAGCTGGCCCGGCACGTGCGGGACTGCGTATCCGTCCAGCGCGTCCTGCACGGCGCCGAGCTGGGCGGGGCGGCGGGAGCCGGGGCAGGAGATCAGCTCTCCCGCGGCGTGGTTGCCGGGCGGATCGTGACGGGCGAAGCGGCCCGCCACGACCGCGATCTCGCGGCGGCATTCGGGACAGTGTCGGCGGCGGGATGTCATCGGCATGGGTTCAGTCTGCGTCGTGATCGTCACGGGCACACGGTGAAACCCCCTCAGGAAGGACCCTGAGGGGGTTTCTTGCGCCGTGACCGCGGCTGGGCCCGCGCCTGCGACGCGGCGTCAGATCCCCATGCACGGCACGGGCCAGCGGCGCATGCGCGGGGGCAGCGTCACCGCCCAGCCGTCCACGATCAGCGCGAGCCCTTCGTCCGCCAGGTGGCGGGCCGCCTCCTGGTGCGCGGGGGCGAGCGTGTCGAGCCGTGCGGCGTCGCCGAGCGTGTCGAAGGCGGCGAGCAGGTCGGGGTGGTCGAGCGTGAACCGCGCCGAGGCGGGGCGCTCCCTGCGGTCCATGACGGTGACGAATCCCGGGCCCCGGCGGTGGTAGAGCATTCCGTAGGCGTGTTCGGCGCGCCAGGTGGTCAACTCGTCCGGTTCGTCGGCGTGTTGGGCCGGGGGCGGGAGATGGTGGAGGGTGCGGAGGTCATACGTATGACGGTCGGCCGTGTCCGCCTCCCAGTGGGTGCGCAGCCCCGACGCCTGGCACTCGCGCAGGAACTGGACGGCCCGAGTGGTGGCGCGGCCGTCGCCGTGCAGGGGCAGCGGTTCGGTCACGCGGACGCGGGTGCCGATGACGCGGTGCGGGACGAGGGCGGGGAGTGCGGGGCGGCCCGGGGGCGCGGTCATGCGGGGGCCTCGGGGCCGGAAGGGGGCTGAGGGGGCTGGGAGGTCTGGGGGGTCTGCGGGGTCTGGGGGGTCTGCGGGGTCTGGAGGTTCTGAGGGGTCTGGTCGACGCGGATCGGCGCCGTGCGGGTGGGCAGCGACACATAGGTCCCGGCGTCGCGGAACAGCAGGCCGAACGTGACGGCCTGCGCGACCCACTCCCCCACCTCCTCGGCCGCGATGTCGTGTCCGGCGGCGGCGAGTTTGCGGTGCAGGGCGGCTTCCCCGGCGCCTTCCTCCAGGATGCGCAGGGCGGCCGCCTCCCAGCCGTTGAACCAGTAGGTGCGGCGCGGCCAGCCCTCGCGGCGGTCCCGTACGAGAAGCGTGTTCTCGTCCTCGCCCGCCTGCTCCATGACGAGGGTCGACGTGGCGTGCTGCGCGCGCCATTGGGCCACGGCCCGCTGCAGCCGGTCCTCCGTGTCGCCGCCGATGCCGGCGTCCTCGGTGTCGAACAGGTAGACCAGCTCGGCGAGTTCGGCCTCGGGCAGCTCGTAGACGTGCTGGTACATGTCGGCGGGGCGCCGCTTGCCGAAGCCCAGGGCGGGGTCGGTGAAGTGCGGGCTGAAGCGCTCCAACTGGATGCGGAAGGCGCCGCTCGGCGGCTGGAGGTGCACGAGGGCGGGCATCTGGTCGAGCACGCGCGCGTAGTCGCGCACCGTCTCGCCGGGGAACCCGTAGAGGTAGTTCCAGGTGCAGGTGATCTCGTGGTTGTCGAACTCGCGCAGGGTGCGGATGTTGCGGGCCCCGGTGACGCCCTTGTCCATCAGGTCGAGGACACGGTTGCTGAGGCTTTCGATGCCGGGCTGGATCAGCACGACGCCCGCGGCGGCGAGCCCGGCGATCTGCTCCCGGTTGAGGTTGGACTTCACCTCGTAGTGGATCCGCAGGTCCCAGTCGCTCTCGGCGGCGAGCGGCAGGAAGTCCTTGAAGTACGCCATGTCGATGATGTTGTCGACGGTGACGATGTCGAGGATGCGGTGCCGGCGCACGAGGCGCTCGATCTCGCTCCACAGCCGCTCGCCGGGCTTGGCGCGGAACGCCATGGCGCTGCCGTTCAGGCCGCAGAAGGTGCAGTGGTGCTTCTCGCCCCACCAGCAGCCGCGGGCCCCTTCGACGACCAGCTTCGGATACACGTGTTCGAGGACGGGTGATGCCTCGATCTCCGCCTGCCACTGGTCGTAATCGGGCGACGGTATGTGGGCCGGGGCCACGGTGCGGGGCGATGCGGTGTTGGCCCGGGAGACGCCGCCGTCCCACCAGCACAGCCCCGGTACGTCGTCGGGGGGCGTGCCCGCGTCCAGGTGGGCGAGGAGGGCCGGGAAGGCGTACTCGCCCTCGCCGCGCACGACATGGTCCACGTAGGGGTGGTTGCGGTGCAGGGCGTGGCCCATGGGTCCTTCGCAGTTGCTGCCGCCGAAGACGACGGTCAGCCGCGGGCGGCGGCGCTTGAGTTCCCTGGCGAGGGCGAGGGACGGCACGTTCTGCATGAACGTACTGGTGAACCCGACGACCTCGGGCTCGTGCGCCAGCACCTCGGCCGCGCAGCGCTCGATGTACGCGGTGGCGTGGCGCCGCATCTCGAAGGCCGTGTCGATGGTGTCGGCGCGCACCCCCCGCTCGTCCGCGTACGACCGCAGCCGTGCGGCGCCCCAGTCCTCGTCGTCGTAGAGGACTCCGGAGAACACCCAGTCGCCGATCCCGTGGAAGATCGAGTCGCTGCCGATCGCCTCGTACTCGGCGGGGCCGAGGCGACCGCCGGAGCGTTCGAGCAGCAGTTCCGCCCAGCGCAGCGAGCCGTGGAACTCGCGCACCTCGTCGTCCGGTCGGACCTCGCGCAGCAGTTGGTGCAGCAGGCCCACCTGGAGGGAGGGCAGGTCGATGGGGTGCCAGGGCATGGTCACCAGCTCCACGCGCATGCCGCCCCGCCTCTTCTTGCCGCTGCCCACCCCTCGAACCCCGGACCCGAACACGCCCGGCTCACAAGGCGGCTCACCTTATGGGCGTCCCCACCGCCGCACAAGGCCGTACGGGCGTTCGCACGGCGGCACGCGTCCGCGCCGAGGTGTCCGTGAGCGGGAGTGAGGTGCCTGTGGTCGGGAAGGAGCAGCTTGCGCGGCAGCTCGCCGGGCACGGTCGTGCCAGTCACGCCGTCCAAGAGCGCACACGCCGAAGGAGAAACGGCCTATGACACAGGGCGAACCGGCCACAAAGAACCCGGACAAGGGCTACGTAGCGCTACTTGGCTGGAGTCTCAATGCGGTGGAAGCCCTAGACCGATTCGACCGGCGATACGTCGTCGTGGCCCCGGAATGGGCCGAAAAATACTGCGTGGAACACAACATCCCCTACGTTCCATGGAATTTCGAGCGGCTCAACGACCGCTCCTTGGAGATCGCCGAGACTCTTCAGGAGAAGGGTGTCGACGTCGCGATCCCGCTGTACGAGGAAACGGTCGAATGGGCGGGGGCGATCAATTCCGTCCTGCTGGGCAACCCGCGCCTGTACGGTCAGGCCATGCTGCTGCGGGACAAGGCACTGATGAAGCGCCGCGCACAGCTCGGCGGCATCCGGGTCGGCATCTTCGAGGAGGCGCACGACAGGGACGATGTGATCCGCTTCCTCAAGCGGGTCAACCAGACCCTGCTCAAGCTGGACGGCGACCCGAACGACCCGATCCATCTCAAGGCGTTCGACAAGGCAGGGTGCCTCGGGCACCGCGTCATCCGGACCCCGGACGAGATCGACATGATTCCGGAAGAGGAATTTCCGGTTCTCATGGAATCCCACCTCGACGGCTGGGAGTTCGCGGTCGAGGCGTGGGTGCACAACGGGAAGATCAAATTCCTCAACATCTCCGAGTACGTCACGCTGGGATACTCGGTGTTCGTTCCGGCGACCCCGGAGCTGGAGCGGTACCGCCCACAGATCACGGCTCAGATCGAGAAACTGATCAAGACGTTCGACATCGATTTCGGCTTCGTGCACCCGGAGTATTTCGTCACCAGTGACGGCGAGATGTACTTCGGCGAAGTCGCCTACCGGCCACCGGGCTTCAAGGTGTTCGAACTCCTGGAGCGCGCTTACGGGTTCAATGCCTATCAGGCGCTGGTGCTGGCCTTCGACCCGAAGACGACCGAGGAGGAGATCGACGCCTTCTTCCCGCGTGAGGTCATCGACGCGTCCGGGGTGGCCGGCTGCTTCGGGGTCTACCCGCGCCGGCGCGTCGTCAGCGAACTGCACATCCCGGAGGAGACCGAGGACGACGACTACTACGAGTCCCACGACCTCTCGACACCGCTCGAGGAGACCGTCACCAAGAGGACCGCGTTCGGAACCCACTGGGGCCTGGTGTACTTCTTCGGTGAAGACCCCTACCGAATGCGCGAGTTGTTGAAGAAGCAGGAAGAGCTCGACTTCTACGTCTGACGGTCACCCGACGATCCGTGGACGCAGAAGGCCAAACCGAGGGAAAGCCTTTGAAACCGACCGTCGACGTCAACGGCGGGGCCACGACGCTGGACAAGCGCGTGGCCTCGCTCGACGACGCCATCCATGCCATGGCCGAAACCCGCGACTTCGGCAAGCACACGAAGCTGCGGCGGGTCCTGGAAGCCCTGCGGCGGGTCCTCATGCAGCCGGGCGGCGCCGCGGCGGTCCAGGCCAGGGCGCAGGCCCTTGAGGAAGCCGGGCTTTTTCTGGATACGGACTGGGCGTCCCCGGAGATCCTCGTCCCCTCGCTGGTGGGCCCGAGCCTGCACAGCGGGGACGCGGACACCGTCGTCATGGAGGCGACGAGCGAGCTGCGGATGCTCTCCGTCGCCCGCGGCGACTTCGCGCACCCGACGCTGCCCGCCGAGGACGCACGCCAGTTCCTGTCCCACGTGCTGGCGACCAACCTGGAACTGCTGTTCACCCCGCCCACCGAGGCGGAGCGGGTCCAGCAGGGCAGGACCGCGCAGCTCATCCGCGACCTGTTCCGTCACCTCGCCGACGAGATCGGGTACGACAGCGTCCTGGACAACCTGGTCGACGAGATCTGGCGGATCCTGCGCCAGCGTCCGATCCAGGTCGAGACGGTGCAGGCCCTGATCACCCGGATCGCGATCCACCGCAACGACCCGGACGTCGCGCTCGGCGTGACGTCGGGGCAGGGCGTCGACCGGCTCATCACCAGCCTGTTCGGGACCACCGAGGCGTGCCGCGAGGACCCGGGCATCGAGGTGTTCCGCTCCCGGCTGGAGGCGATGGACGCCGGCGGCCTGCAGTACGAGGCGACGGGGTTCGCGCGGGCGATGCACGACACCGGCCTGGTCTCGCCGTACCACGCGGAGCTGCTCAGGTTCCTGCTGCGCGAGAGCGACTATCTCCTCGGTGAGGCGCTCGGACTGTCCGACACCGGCCGCAACTGCCTGCTGCGCTTCAGCGAGCTGGTGCACCGGCTGATCGAGGTGGCCGTGCACCCGCAGACCGCGCAGAGCGTCTACGGGCTGGCGCTGCTGCTCGACCGCGGCATCCTCTACGAGCCTCCGGTGGTGCCCGCGCTGTGGCGCCAGCTGTCGCTCGAGCTCTCGCCTGTCGCGCTGGAGCGGTTGACCTCGGTCTTCGGCGACGAGCCGGGGCCGCAGGCGCGACTGGTGGCCGGGGTGCTCTCGATGCTGGGCCAGCCGCTCGGCGTCGGCCAGGGCGACAACCCCACCTGCCAGTCGGCCCGCGCGCTGTCGATGTGGGCCTACAACGACCCGGACTACCTGCTGCAAGTGGTGGTGTGGGCGGCCCGCGACGACGAGGTGCTGATGCACTTCGAAGGGCAGCCGATCTCGTCGAAGGAGAGTGCGGGCGGCGTCGCCACCACGCTGCCGATCGACCTGGACCCCGTGTCGCTGCTCGTGGTCCCCCATCTGGACCGGATCTACGCCGAGATGGGGCGGCGCTGCGTCGAGCGGCAGGGGGATCCGCACCGGTGGATCAACCCCGAGTTCCACGGCTGGTGGGCCTGCCGCGGGTTCCACATCAACGTCGACGTCGCGACGGGCAACCTGGTGGACCTCGACGACTTCCTGCGGCAGTTCCACGCCAGCTACCACCCGCTCTACAACGGCGAGCAGCCGCTGATCCATCCGCAGCCGGCGGGCGTCGCCGTCACCGACAGCGCCGCCCGGTACGTCGGCTGGCACGCGATCACGATCCTGCGGGCCGCGCCGGACCCGCAGGACGTCATGCGGGTGTACTTCTTCAACCCGAACAACGACAGCGGCCAGGACTGGGGCGACGGCGTGGTCGTCTCCACCGCGGGCAACGGCGAGCGCTTCGGCGAGGCCTCGCTCCCCTTCGACCAGTTCGCCTCGCGCCTCTACATCTTCCACGCCGACCCGCTCGAACACGGCGAACCGGAGCGGGTGCCGGCCGAGGACATCACGCGGATCATCGGCTACATAGAACGCAGCTGGGGCAACGACCGGCTGCCCGCGGGGACCCTGCAGGCCGCCGAGGGGCCGACGATCCAGTGACGCGCCGACGCGGATCCGGAGTGAGGTAGGTCACTCGTGTTCGGGTGCGGTCGCAAGACCGCCCCCGAACACGACGAAGCCCCCTCCGCACTGCGTTTCCGCAGTTCAGAGGGGGCTTCCCCCAAGTGTGGCGGCGCCAGGATTCGAACCTGGGAAGGCTGAGCCGGCAGATTTACAGTCTGCTCCCTTTGGCCGCTCGGGCACACCGCCTTGGGTTCGCTGCCTCGGGCCCCGCTTGTGGGCGGTGCTCGCTGGCAACGACGTAAACAATACCTGATGCACAGGGGTGCTTCGCCACCCGATAGATCGGCGGCCGTACGTACCGCGGTGGCTAGGCTTTGCACACGGTGCGGCTGCCCCGACGCGCAGCCCGAGCAGAACCCGGTCGGACCCCGACCAGTACCCGATCCACCCCCGATACAAGGAGCCACAGGACATGGCCGACTCCAGTTTCGACATCGTCTCGAAGGTCGAGCGGCAGGAGGTCGACAACGCCCTCAACCAGGCCGCCAAGGAGATCTCGCAGCGCTACGACTTCAAGAACGTGGGCGCCTCCATCTCCTGGTCCGGCGAGAAGATTCTGATGGAGGCCAACGGCGAGGAGCGGGTCAAGGCCATCCTCGACATCTTCCAGACCAAGCTGGTCAAGCGCGGGATCTCGCTGAAGTCGCTGGACGCGGGCGAGCCGCAGCTCTCCGGCAAGGAGTACAAGATCTTCGCCTCCATCGAGGAGGGCATCTCCCAGGAGAACGCCAAGAAGGTCGCGAAGACGATCCGCGACGAGGGCCCGAAGGGCGTCAAGGCGCAGGTGCAGGGCGACGAGCTGCGCGTCAGCTCGAAGAGCCGTGACGACCTTCAGACGGTCCAGCAGTTGCTCAAGGGCAAGGACTTCGACTTCGCGCTGCAGTTCGTGAACTACCGGTAGAGAACCGGCAGGACGAGGAGAACCGCGTCCTTGCGCGGACAGAGGAAAGGGGCGGCACCCGACGGGTGCCGCCCCTTCTTGCTGCCGGCTGCAGCTCAGCGGCGACTGCGCGAGTCGCCGAAGAAGATGCGGTAGGCGATCAGGAGGACGAGGGCGCCGCCGATCGCGGCGATCCACGTGGCCCCGTCGTAGAAGTCGGTGGAGATGGGGCGGTCCAGCCAACGGGACGATATCCAGCCGCCGATGAAGGAGCCCGCGACTCCGATGAGCGTGGTGCCGATCAAGCCGCCCGGATCCCGGCCCGGCAGCAGGAACTTGGCGATGGCACCAGCCAGCAGCCCAAGGATGATCCAGCCGATGATGCCCATGCCGCGTTCTGCCCTTCTGTAGTGCCTGTGGCGCCTGTCGTGCCTGTAGTGCCTGTGGCGCTGTGGCGCCTGTATGCCGTGCTGCGGCGCCTTGTTGCTCGGTGCTGCTTGTTGCCGGTCGTTGCTCTGACCTGCTGCCCAGAAGGACGACGGGTAGGCATCGCGTGGTTGCACGAGCCCTCTAGGGTGCGGCACATGACACAGTCGCAGGCTCCCCTTCGTAGGGCACTGGGTGTGCGTGACGCCGTGGTCGTCGGGCTCGGATCGATGATCGGGGCGGGCGTGTTCGCGGCGCTCGGGCCCGCGGCACGGGCGGCCGGTACAGGCGTGCTGTACGCGCTGGTGGTGGCGGCAGTGGTGGCCTACTGCAACGCGATGTCGTCGGCGCGGCTCGCGGCCCTGTATCCCGTTTCCGGTGGCACGTACGTGTACGGGCGGGAGCGGCTCGGGCCCTTCTGGGGGTATCTGGCGGGCTGGGCGTTCGTGGTCGGCAAGTCGGCCTCGTGCGCGGCGATGGCGCTGACCGTGGGGACGTACGTGTGGCCGGGGCAGGCGCACGCGGTGGCGGTCGCGGCCGTGGTGGCGCTGACCGCCGTGAACTGCTTCGGGGTGCAGAAGTCGGCCTGGCTGACGCGGGTCGTCGTCGTGGTGGTGCTCGCCGTCCTGGCGGCCGTCGTGGCGGCGTGTGCGGGCTCGGGCGCCGCCGAGGGTGCCCGGCTCGCCCCCGGGCTCTCCGAGGGCGTGAGCGGCGTGCTGAGCGGCGCCGGGCTGCTGTTCTTCGCGTTCGCCGGGTACGCGCGCGTGGCGACGCTCGGCGAGGAGGTGCGGGATCCGGCGCGCACCATTCCGCGGGCCGTCCCCGTGGCGCTCGGGATCACGCTGGTCGTGTACGCGGCCGTGGGCGCCGCCGCCGTCGCCGTGCTCGGCGTGGACGGGCTCGCGCGGGCCTCGGCGCCGCTGGCGGACGCCGTACGGGCCGCGGGCGGCGAGGGGCTCGTGCCGGTGGTGCGGGCGGGCGCGGCGGTGGCGGCGCTCGGTTCGCTGCTGGCGCTGATCCTGGGTGTGTCCCGGACGACGCTCGCGATGGCACGGGACCGGCATCTGCCGGGCGCCCTGGCGGCCGTGCACCCGCGCTTCCAGGTGCCGCGGCGGGCCGAGCTGACGGTGGGGGCCGTGGTGGCCGTCGTGGCGGCTCTCGGGGACGTGCGCGGGGCGATCGGGTTCTCGTCGTTCGGCGTGCTGGTGTACTACGCGATCGCCAATGCCTCGGCGTGGACGCTGAGTTCCGCGGTACGCGCGCGGGTGCTGCCGGCCCTCGGGGCCGCGGGGTGCCTGGCGCTGGCGTGCTCGCTGCCCGTGTCGTCCGTGGCGACGGGGGCGGCTGTCGTCGCCCTGGGGGCGCTGGCCTACGCGGTGCGGCTACGCGCGCGTGGTGGCGGAGGCGGCGCGGCCTAGCGCGCTGCGAACGGCTGGTCCGTGGGCACGATTTCGCGGCCGAGCGGCAGCAACGAGACCGGGATCATCTTGAAGTTGGCGATGCCGAACGGGATCCCGATGATCGTCACGCACAGGGCGAGGCCCGTGACGATGTGTGCGAGGGCCAGCCACCAGCCCGCGAGGATCAGCCACAGGACGTTGCCGACGCAGGAGGGCGCGCCCGCGTCCCTGCGCTCGACCGTCGTCTTCCCGAAGGGCCACAGGGCGTAGACACCGATCCTGAAGGCGGCGATGCCGAACGGGATCCCGATGATGGTGATGCACAGCAGAAGCCCGGCCGCAAGGTAGCCGAGGAACAGCCAGAAGCCGCTCAGGACCAGCCATATGAGGTTCAGGATTGTCTTCACTGTTGGCGACCTGCCATCTGTTCGAGCCGGGAAATACGGTCCGCCATCGGCGGGTGCGTGGAGAACATCTTCGACATTCCCTGGCCGGGACGGAAGGGGTTCGCGATCATCATGTGGCTCGCCGTCTCGATGCGCGGCTCGGGCGGCAGGGGCAGCTGCTTCGTCCCCGCGTCGAGCTTGCGCAGCGCACTCGCCAGGGCCAGCGGATCGCCGGTCAGCTGGGCACCCGAGGCGTCGGCCTCGTACTCGCGGGAGCGGCTGATGGCGAGCTGGATCAGGGACGCGGCGAGCGGTCCCAGGATCATGATCAGGAGCATCCCGAAGATGCCGGGTCCCTCGTCGTCGTTCGAGCGGCCGACCGGGATCAGCCACGCGAAGTTGACCAGGAACATGATCACGGAGGCGAGGGCGCCGGCGACCGAGGAGATCAGGATGTCGCGGTTGTAGACGTGGCTGAGCTCGTGCCCGATGACACCACGGAGCTCGCGCTCGTCCAGGATGCGCAGGATTCCCTCGGTGCAGCACACCGCGGCGTTGCGCGGATTGCGGCCCGTCGCGAACGCGTTCGGCGCCTCCGTGGGAGAGATGTACAGGCGCGGCATGGGCTGACGCGCCTGCGTGGAGAGCTCGCGCACCATCCGGTACAGCGCGGGCGCCTCGAATTCGCTCACCGGGCGGGCACGCATCGCGCGCAGGGCCAGCTTGTCGCTGTTCCAGTACGCGTACGCGTTCGTCCCCAGGGCGATGACGAGCCCGATGAGGAGCCCCGTACGGCCGAAGAAGCTTCCGATGACGAGAATGAGGGCGGACAGGCCCCCGAGGAGTACGGCGGTCTTCAACCCGTTGTGCCGGCGGTGCACGGTACGTCCTCCTGATGGTGCGGCAGGGGAACCCACTGCTTGCTTGTCTACTGCTTCCACTGGGTCTGGAGCCTGTACGTGTTTCCACGTCCAGTGGACCCTCCCTGACTGGTCAACGCCAGACGAGGAGGACGAGTTCCCTTGCCCGCACGGGACGGGCCGGTGTGCGCCTGTAGGCCGACCGGGTCAGCGCTGCTGCGGCAGGCCCGCCAGTTCCAGGGCCTCGGGGTCCGCCTCGATCTCGCTGGTGCAGTGCGCGCAGCGGGTGGCGATGCCGGGGATCTGGGTGTAGCAGCGCGGGCAGTCGCGCAGGGCCGCCTTGATGTCGACGGGCTTGCCGCGGTCCAGGCGCGCCTGGAGCTTCATCATCGGGACGACGATGCAGAAGTAGAGCACCGCGGCGGTGATCAGGAAGGCGATGATCGCGCTGACGAACTTGCCGTACGGGAAGTCGGTGCCCTCGACCGTGAAGTGTGCCTCGCCGAAGTCGCCGGTGGACTGCGTGGCGATACCGATGAGCGGCGCGATGAACGCCGTACTGAGTGCGGTGACCACAGCCGTGAACGCGGTTCCGACCGCGAGGCCGATGGCCATCGTGATGATGTTTCCGCGAAGGATGAAGTCCTTGAACCCGCTCAGCACGACGCCTGTCTCCTTGATGTGGGGCTGTGGTCATTGGTGGGGGGCCGGGGAGCGGCCCGCACGTGTGTGCCGTACGAGGGTGCCTAGAAGAGGCCCGTCGAGGCAAAACGCAGGACCAATTGCGGTGCCCCGGAGAGCGCCACTCCGACGACGGCGGTGACGGCGATCGCCGCTGTGAGCGGGGTGGACGCGCGATGGACGGCGGGCTCGCCCTCAGGGGCGCGGAAGAGCGTCGCGGTCCACTGGAGGTAGTAGAAGAGCGCGATCACGACGTTCACGGCCATGACGACGGCGAGCCAGCCGAGCCCCGCGTCGACGGCCGCGGAGAACACCGTGACCTTCGCGAAAAGGCCGATGATGCCGGGCGGCAGCCCCGCAAGGCACAGCAGGAAGAAGCCCAGGACGAGCGCGGCGGCCGGGTGCGAGGCGTACAGGCCCCGGTAGTCGCTGATGCGGTTCAGCGGCTTTGTACGGGCGACGAGGGCGGCCACGGCGAAGGCGCCGAGGTTCACGGCGGCGTACATGAGGGCGTACGCGAGGGTGGAGCCGATGGACTTCTGGGGGTCGTCGGAGTACGCGGCCGCGGCGATCGGCACCAGGAGGTAGCCGGCCTGCCCGACGGAGGACCAGGCGAGCAGGCGGACGGCGCTGTACGCGCGCGTGGCCTGCTGGCGGATGGCGGCGACGTTGCCGACGGTCATGGTCAGCGCGGCGAGCGCGGCCAGCGCAGGGCCCCACACGTCGGCGTACGAGGGGAACGCGACGACCGTGACGAGGATGAGGCCGGAGAAGCCGACGGCCTTGCCGATGACCGACAGGTAGGCGGCGACCGGCAGCGGCGCGCCCACGTAGGTGTCCGGTACCCAGAAGTGGAACGGCACGGCGGCCGTCTTGAAGGCGAAGCCCACGAGGGTGAGCGCGACACCGGTCTGCGCCAGGGTGTGGAGCTGGCCGTCCACGTGGGTCAGCTCGGTGGCGACCCGGGTGAGGTGCAGGGTGCCCGTGGACGCGTACACGAAGCTCACGCCGAGCAGGGTGACGGCGGTCGCGGTGACCGAGGAGAGGAAGAACTTCAGGGCCGCGTCGGAGGAGCGCCGGTCGCCCTGCTTGAGGCCCACGAGGGCGAAGGCGGGCAGCGAGGCGACTTCCAGGGCGACGACGAGCGTGGCCAGGTCGCGGGAGGCGGGCAGCAGGGCCGCGCCCGCGGCCGAGGACAGCAGGAGGAACCAGAACTCCCCTTCGGGAAGCGGCCTGCCCGCCTTCTTGGCGTCCTTCAGGGAGCTGATCGAGAGCAGCGCGGTGAGCAGGGCGCCGGCCAGGACCAGGAACTGGATCACGAGCGTGAAGCGGTCGGCCGTGTAGCTGCAGGCGTCGAACGACGCGCCCTTGAGGCAGAACGTGGAGCGCTCGTCCCCGATCAGCGGCAGCAGCGCGAGGGCCGCGGCGGCCAGGCCCACGACGGAGATCCAGCCCAGGACGGCCTTGCGGCGCTCCTCCACGAACAGGTCGGCGACCAGGACGACGAGGGCCACGACCGCCGCGATCGTGGGCGGCGCGATGGCGACCCAGTCGACGGACTGGACGAGGGACGCCACGGAGGGCGCGGCGACGGCGATCACTGGAGGCCTCCTGCGAGGAGCTTCTGCACGGCTGGGTTCGTGAGGCCGAGCAGGGCGGCGGGCCACAGACCCGCGAGCACGGTGAGGGCGACGAGCGGGGTCCATGCGGCGAACTCGTAGCCGCGTACGTCGGCGACGGCGACGGTCTCCTCCGGGCGCGGGCCCATGCAGACGCGGCGGACCACGATGAGCATGTACGCGGCGGTGAGCAGCGTGCCGAGGGCCGCGATCGCCATGAAGACGAGGAACGCGGGGCGGCTGAGTCCTTCGGCGGGCTTGAACGCGCCGAACAGCGCGAGCATCTCGCCCCAGAACCCGGCCAGGCCCGGCAGGCCGAGCGAGGCGACGGCGCCGAAGGCGAGGAGGCCGCCGAGGCGTGGCGCCTTGCCGTACAGGGCCATGCCGCCCTGCTCGGCAAGGGCGTCGAGGTCGCTGGTGCCGGTCCGGTCCTTGAGCGCGCCGACGAGGAAGAAGAGCAGGCCGGTGATGAGTCCGTGCGCGATGTTGGCGAACAGCGCGCCGTTCACGCCGGTCGGGCTCATCGTCGCGATGCCGAGCAGCACGAAGCCCATGTGGCCGACGGAGGAGTACGCGATGAGGCGCTTGAGATCGCCCTTCGCGCCCTGCTTCGCCAGGTTCAGGCAGGCCAGGGACCCGTAGATGATCCCGACGACGGCGAGTGCGGCGAGGTACGGGGCGAAGGTCCGCATGCCGTCGGGCGCGATGGGGAGCAGGATCCGGACGAACCCGTACGTACCCATCTTCAGCAGCACGCCGGCGAGGAGCACCGAGCCGACGGTCGGGGCGGCGGTGTGGGCGTCCGGCAGCCAGCTGTGCAGCGGCCACATCGGGGTCTTCACAGCGAGCCCGATCCCGATCGCCAGAACGGCGATGACCTGCACGGACGTGCTCAGACCCCGGCCGTTGTCAGTGGCCAGTGCCATCATGTCGAACGTGCCCGACTTAACGCCGATAAGGAGGAGGCCGAGGAGCATCACGACCGAGCCGAGCAGCGTGAAGAGGATGAACTTCCAGGCCGCCTGAGCCCGTTGTTCCCCGCCCCATCGCGCGATGAGGAAGTACATCGGGATGAGGACCATCTCGAACGCGAGGAAGAAGAGGAGGAGGTCAAGGACGGCGAAGGTCGCGAGTGTGCCCGATTCCAGGACCAGGATCAGGGCGACGAATGCCTTGGGGGAAGGCCCCGACCGCATCGTGAAGTAGGAGTACAGCGCGCACAGGAACGTCAGCAGCGCCGTGAGCACCAGGAGGGGGAGGGAGATGCCGTCGATGCCGAGGTGGATACGCACGTCGAGCGCCGGGATCCAGCTGATGTCGGTCGTCGCCTGCATCTTCGACGGCTGGTCGTGGTCGAAGCCGAGCGCGAGAACGATCGCGGCGATGAGGATCACGCCGGTCACGGTCACACCATGGCGGAGCACGGCCTGGTCGGGGGATTTCCCCTTCAGTCCGGGCGGGGCCGGGAGAAGGGCGGCGACGGCACCGATGAGCGGGCCGACGACGATCAATGCGAGAAGGAACTGCATCACGGATTCGCTGATATCGATCACGGCTGCTCACGCTCCGGCGGTGGCGACGAGGACGACGGCGACCACCAGAACGACGGTGCCTGCGAGCAGTGCGCTGAGGTAGGTCTGCACGTTTCCGGTCTGGGCCCTGCGCACGGCCCAGCCCAGCGCCTTCGGCGCCTCGGCCGCCCCGCGTACGTAGGTGTCGACGACCGCGCGGTCGAGGAAGCCGACCAGCGAGGCGGCGGCCCGCACCGGGCGGACGAAGAGCGCCGCGTACACGGCGTCGAGGTGGAAGCCGAGAGCCGCGTGCCGGTGCAGCGGGCCGAGCAGGAGGCGGCTCGGGTCGGCCGGGTCCTGGGCGCTCGCGACGTCGCCGTACGCGGCGGCGTGACTGGCCACCGCCTCGGCCTCGACGAGACCGCCGTCGCCCCGCTCGCTGTCGACGGCGACCGCGCCGATCGGGACGGCGGCCCGGTCCGCCATCGCGGTGGTGTGCCGCCAGGCCGCATAGGTGACCAGGCCGCCGACGAGCGCGAAGCCGGTGCCGAGGACGGAGGTGGTCAGCGTCGGGGTGAGGGAGGTTCCGTCGAACCAGTCGGGCAGCACGCCCGCGAGCAGACCGAAGGCGAGGGAGGGGATCGCCAGGACCCACAGGACGGCGTTCATCGCGACCGGCTGCTTGCCGTGGTCGGGGGCCTCGCCACCGCGGCCCTTGAACGTGAGGAGCCACAGCCGGGTCGCGTAGGCGGCGGTGAGCAGGGCCGTGATCAGGCCCGCGACGAGGACGATCCAGCCGGCCGCGGTCGGCGCGGTCACCGCGTTCTCGTGGCCGGTGACGGTGCGCTCGGCGGCGCCGAGGACGGCCTCCTTGGAGAAGAAACCGCTGAACGGCGGGATCGCGGCGAGCGCGAGCAGCGCCACGGTCATCGTCCAGAAGGCGTCGGGCACGCGGTCGCGCAGGTCCTTCATGCGGGACATCGCGGCCAGCGAGTTGGTGCCGGCGGCGTGGATGATCACGCCCGCCGCGAGGAACAGCAGCGCCTTGAAGGCGCCGTGCGACAGGAGGTGGAAGACGGCGGCGTCGCGGCTGCCGACGGCGAGCGCGCCGGTCATGTAGCCGAGCTGGCCGACGGTCGAGTACGCGAGGACGCGCTTGATGTCGTCCTGGGCGAGCGCGGCGAGGGCCGAGCCGGCCATGGTCACCGCGGCCATGACGGCGAGCACGATCAGCGCTGCCTGCGAGGCGGCGAAGACCGGGAGGAGGCGGGCGACGAAGTAGACGCCGGCGGCGACCATCGTCGCGGCGTGGATCAGCGCGGAGACGGGCGTGGGGCCCGCCATCGCGTCGGGCAGCCAGGTGTGCAGCGGGAACTGCGCGGACTTGCCCGCCACACCGGCGAGGAGCAGGAGGGCGATCAGGGTCGGGTGGTCGAGGCCGCCCTCGCTCGTGACCTTGCCCAGGATCGTCGTGATGCGGAACGAGCCCGCGTCCACGGCGAGCGCGAACAGGCCGATCAGGAAGGGGACGTCGCCGAGCTTCGTGACCAGGAACGCCTTGAGGGACGCGGCCCGTGCCTCGGGGGTCTCCCAGTAGTGGCCGACGAGGAAGTACGAGCAGATGCCCATGACTTCCCAGCCGACCAGCAGCACCATCAGGTCGCCGGAGTAGACGACCAGGAACATCGCGGAGGTGAAGAGCGAGACGAGCGCGGCGTACGAGGGGTAGCGCGGGTCGTCGCGCAGATAGCCCGTCGAGTAGATCTGCACGCAGGTCGCGACCAGGCCGACCACGATCGCGACGAGGGCGGCGAAGCCGTCGATGTGCAGGGCGAGTTCGATCGGCACGGAGCCGGTCGGGGCGAGCTGGGTGTGCGCGTCGAGGGCGGCCGTGCCGTTGCCCGTGCCGCCGCCCTGGTCGAGGGCGACGACGACGGCGAGGGCCAGCGCGGCCAGCGTCGGCAGGACGGCCAGCGGGCGGGCGAACGCGGGCGCCGTGCGGCCGAGCAGCAGGCCGGCGACGGCGCCGAGGAACGGCAGGAGGGGGACGAGCACGGCGAGGTTCGTGGTGGTCACGCGGTGGCCTCGGCCTTCTCGTCCGTGGCGGCGGTGGCGGCCGCCGGGGTCTCGGACGGGTCGTGCGGGTCGTCGGCCGGGTCGTGCGGCTCGGCGGAGTCGCGGAGCTTGTCGATGTCCGACGTGCCGCGGGCGCGGTGGACGGCCAGGACGATCGCCAGGCCGATGCCGATCTCGGCGGCGGCGATGGCGATGGTGAACAGGGTGAGGGCCTGGCCCGCGTGCAAGGTGTCGCGCAGCCAGACGTCGAAGGCGACGAGGTTCAGGTTGACGGCGTTGAGCATCAGCTCGACCGACATCAGGACCAGGATCGCGTTGCGGCGGGCCAGTACGCCGTACAGGCCCGTGCAGAAGAGGAGGGAGGAGAGGACGGCGGGGTAGGCGAGGTGCATCAGCGGGTTCCCTCACCTTCGAGCGCTTCGGTGGCTTCACCTGCGAGCGCTTGGGTGGCTCCGGCGGCCGAGGTGGTGTTCTTCCTGCGGGACAGGACGATCGCGCCGACCAGGGCGGCGAGGAGGAGGACCGAGAGCGCCTCGAACGGCAGGACCCAGTGCTTGAAGAGGATCGAGCCGGTGACGTCCGTGCTGCCCTGCACGGGGCCGTCGAGGTCGATCCAGGTCGTGCGGAACGCGTCGACGACGACCCAGACCAGGGCGGCGGCGGAGGCGACGGCCACGGTCAGGGCGGCCCAGCGGTTGGGGCTGTCCGCGTCCGGCGAGCGGCCGATGGGCGCGCGGGTCAGCATCAGTCCGAACAGAAGGAGGACCACGACGGAACCGACGTAGATGAGGACCTGCACCCAGGCGATGAACTCGGCGGTGAGCAGGAGGTACTCGACGGCGAGCCCGCCGAGGGCGACGACCAGCCACAGAGCGGCGTGCACCAGCTGCTTCGTGGTGACGGTGACGATCGCCGCGGCGAAGGTCACCAGGCCCACGAGCACGAAGGCGATCTCGACGCCCGACGTGGAGAGGAACCCGTGGCTGTCGGCCGCCGTGGCGACGGCCGCCGGTACGGCGAGGATCATGCGGTGGGCTCCTCTCCGGGGTCGGCGGGACGGGGCTTTGGGGGCGCCTCGGCCTCGGCTCCGGCCTCGGCTCCGGCCCCGGCCCCGGCCCCGGCCCCGGCCCCGGCCCCGGCCCCGGCTCCGGCCCCGGCTCCGGCTCCGGCCTCGGCTGTGGCCTCGGCCTCCCGGGCCGCCGCCAGCTTGTCGGCGGACTTGCGGGCCGCGACGAGTTCCTTGGGGTCCTCGGCCGCGGGGTCGAGGGCGGGTGGGGACGGGACCGTCCACATCCACTCGCGGAGCTTGTCGCGTTCGTGGGTGAGCTCGCGGATGTCGGTCTCGGCGTACTCGAACTCCGGGGACCAGAACAGCGCGTCGAAGGGGCACACCTCGATGCAGATACCGCAGTACATGCAGAGGGAGAAGTCGATGGCGAAACGGTCGAGGACGTTGCGGCTGCGCTCGCGGCCGCCGGGCGCGGCGGGCGGCACCGTCTCCTTGTGGGAGTCGATGTAGATGCACCAGTCGGGGCACTCGCGGGCGCACAGCATGCAGACCGTGCAGTTCTCCTCGAACAGACCGATCACGCCGCGGGTGCGGGGCGGGAGGTCGGGCTGGGCCTCGGGGTACTGCTCGGTGACGGTCTTCTTCGTCATCGTGCGCAGGGTCACGGCGAGGCCCTTGGCCAGGCCGGAGCCGGGGAAGTTCGCGGGCATCAGTTGATCGCCACCTTCACGATTCCGGTGAGCGCGATCTGCGCGAGGGCGAGGGGGACGAGGGTCGTCCAGGCGAGCTTCTGGAGCTGGTCCTCGCGCAGTCGGGGGTAGGAGACGCGGAGCCAGATGACGACGAAGGCGAGGATCGCGGTCTTGAGCAGGGTCCAGATCCAGCCCATGCCGTCGGCGCCCCAGGGGCCGTGCCAGCCGCCCAGGAACAGCACCGTGGTCAGTCCGCAGAGCACCACGATGCCCGCGTACTCGGCGAGCAGGAACAGGGCGAAGCGCAGCCCCGTGTACTCGGTGTACGCGCCGAAGATGATCTCGGAGTCGGCGACCGGCATGTCGAACGGCGGGCGCTGGAGCTCCGCGAGACCCGCCACGAAGAAGACGAGGGCGCCGACGATCTGCCAGGGCAGCCACCACCACTCGAAGGCGTCGAGGATGCCGGTCAGGGAGACCGTTCCCGCGGCCATCGCGACGGAGGCCGCGGCGAGCAGCATCGGGAGTTCGTACGCCAGGAGTTGCGCGGCCGTGCGCAGGCCGCCCAGGAGGGAGAACTTGTTGGCGCTCGCCCAGCCCGCCATCAGCGAGCCGAGCACGCCGACGCCCATGACCGCGAGGACGAAGAAGATGCCCGCGTCGACGACCGCGCCGGCCGCGCCGTCGCCGGGGCCGACCGGGATGGCGAGCAGCACCAGGAGGTACGGGAGGAGGGCGACAGCGGGGGCGAGCTGGAAGACGCGGCGGTCGGCGTCGGCCGGGACCACGTCCTCCTTCTGCGCGAACTTGACGCCGTCGGCGACCAGTTGGGCCCAGCCGTGGAAACCGCCCGCGTACATGGGGCCGAGGCGGCCCTGCATGTGGGCCATGACCTTGTGTTCGGTCTGGCCGACGACCAGGGGCAGCACCAGGAAGGCGACGAAGACGACGACGAGGCGCAGGGCGACGTCGAGAGCGTCGTTCACTCGTTGCCTCCGTTGGTGTCCGTCTTGGTGTCCGTCGGAGTCTCGGTGGTGTCCGTCGGGGGCTCTTCCGGCGTGGCTTCCGGTTTCGGGGGCTCCTCGTCGAACGCGGGCTTGGCGTGGTGCCAGGGGGCGTCGCTGGAGCGGGGTTCCGGGGCCTTGGCCGGGGGTTCGGTGGGCGTCGCCGGGCGTTGCGAGGCGGAGCCCTGGGAGGCGCTGCGGGAGCGGCGCGCCGGACGGGCCGGCGTCTCCGGGGTCTCGGCGGGGGTCTCGGCAGCGGCCTCCGCCTGGCTCGCGGAGCCCTGACTCGCCGAACCCTGGCTCGCCGACCGCGTACGCCGCGCCGGCCGCTCCCCCGCCGCACCAGCCGCGCCCGCCGCACGCCCGGCCGCACCAGCCGCTCGCGCGCCCCGCGCGGGCCGGGCCGGGGCAGGTGGCAACTGGCCCTTCAGGGGCCCCCATTCGTTCGGGTCGGGGACGCCGGGCGGCAGCATCTGGCGCCGCTTGGGGCCGCCGTGCTCGGACTCCCCCGGCTCCTTCGCACCCGGCCACGCCTTCGCGACGCGCGCCGCGAGCACGAAGTCCTTGCGCAGCGGATGGCCCTCGAAGCCGTCGGGGAGGAGGAGCGGGTCGAGCCCCGGGTGGTCGGTGAAGTCGACGCCGAACATCTCGTGGGTCTCGCGCTCGTGCCAGGCGGCGCCCGCGTACACGTCGACCGCAGACGCGAGCACGGGAGCCGCGTGCGGAACCGTCGTGCGCAGCAGCAGCCGACGTACGGAGCCGGGCGCGACGGCGGCGACGTGCGCGCACACGCGGAAGCCGGACTCCGGTTCGTCGACGGCGCTCAGCCAGTCGAAGTAGGTGCACCCCAGGGTCGTACGGGCCGTCGTCAGAGCAGCGATCCACTCGTCCGCCGGGACGTCGACGGTCAGCAGGTCGTACGCCTCCTCGACCGTCGCCTCCGCGCCGAACAGCTCCTCGACGGGGCTCGGCAGCCAGCCCGCGCTCATGCCGTGCCCCCCGGCTTCGGCGGCTGCACGAGACCGCTGCTCAGCGCCGCGGCCGAGGGCCGGCCCGCCGCCGCGTCGGCGGACGCGTACCGCTCGCCGAGCGATTCGCGGGCGATCTTCTCCTGGAGCTTGAGGATGCCCTGGAGCAGCGCCTCCGGACGGGGCGGGCAGCCGGGCACGTAGACGTCGACCGGAATGATCTGGTCGACGCCCTTGGTGACCGAGTACGAATCCCAGTACGGGCCGCCGCAGTTGGAGCAGGCGCCGAACGAGATGACGTACTTCGGCTCGGGCATCTGCTCGTACAGCCGCTTCACGGCGGGAGCCATCTTGTCGGTCACGGTGCCCGAGACCACCATCAGGTCGGCCTGGCGCGGACCCGGTGCGAACGGGATCACGCCGAGCCGGATGAAGTCGTGGCGCGCCATGGACGCGGCGATGAACTCGATGGCACAGCAGGCGAGGCCGAAGTTGAAGACCCACAGGCTGTAGCGGCGGCCCCAGTTGAGGACCACCTTCATCGGCTCGGGGGCGAGCCGCGAGAGCACGCCCAGCTTCTTCGGCCCGATGGGGTCCGGCAGGTCCACGGGAGCAGGAGTCACGGGAGCAGGGGTCTCGGGAGCAGGAGTCACGGCGCTCACGTCCACGTAAGGACGCCCTTCTTGTATGCGTACAGCAGGCCGACGGCGAGGAAGCCGAGGAAGATGAACATTTCGACGAGGGTCGTCGCGCCGTATCCCGGCGCGGCGAAGACCGTGGCCCAGGGGAAGAGGAAGATCGAGTCGACCGCGAAGATCACGTAGAGGAAGGCGTACACGTAGTAGCGGACCTGGGTGTGGGCCCAGCCCTCGCCGACGGGGTCGACGCCGCATTCGTACGTGAGGAACTTTTCCCGGGTGGGGACCACGGGCCGCAGCAGCTTGCCCGAGCCGAAGGCGACGGCGACGAAGAGC
This sequence comes from Streptomyces sp. EDA2-14, assembly GCF_054963755.1. Classification (NCBI taxonomy): domain Bacteria; kingdom Bacillati; phylum Actinomycetota; class Actinomycetes; order Kitasatosporales; family Streptomycetaceae; genus Streptomyces; species Streptomyces sp. EDA2-14. Next base: position 357,050 of record NZ_JBUEGE010000002.1, on the reverse strand, counting down.
ACGCCGACGACGGCGAGCAGCCCGACCACCGAGTACGAATGGAAGTAGTCCGCCGCGCCGACGGTCACGTCCGATCCCGTCACGTACCTGCGCCCCTCGCGAGTTCGTTGTGTTCGACGATCTGTACGCACGGGAGTCTAGGCCCTGTTAAAGGGACGGTAAGCAGCCCGGTGTCGGGGGCTTTCGCGCAGCGCCGTTCGTGGTCCGGTTCACGGTGCGTTTCGTGGTGGGGTTATCCCCCGATCGACTTGGCGGTCGGCCTCATGGCGCCCCGTGTCGGGCCAGGGCACTCTTGCCGCTATGACCGAGCAACTCGACACTCCCGAAGCCCACCCGGTGCTGCCTCCGCCCCGAATCGGATACGACAGCGCCACGTGGAAGGAGATCGCCTATCTCCTGAGCAGCTTCCCGCTGGCCGTCTTCGGATTCGTGTACGCGGTCACGATGGTGGCCCTCGGCGCGGGGCTCACCGTCACGGTGATCGGTCTGCCGCTGATCGCCGGCGGGCTCAGCGGCGCGCGGCTGCTCGGCAAGGCGGAGCGCGGGCGGGCGCGGGCGCTGCTCGGTGTGCGCATCGAGGAGCCGAGCCCGCTGCCGGTGCGGCGCGCGGACGGGTTCTTCGGCTGGCTGTGGACCGGGCTCAAGGACCCGGTGGGCTGGCGCACGGTGCTGTACGAAGTGATCCGGTTGCCGTGGGCCATCATGACGTTCACGATCACGCTGGTCGGCCTCTTCGTGCTGTGGCCGGTGCTGCCGTTCATCGCGCGCGGTCTGGGCAACGCGGACCGGGCGATGGTGCGGGCGCTGCTCTCCCCCTCCGACGAGTTGGAGCGGCGGATCGAGCAGCTCGAGTCGGACCGGGGTGTCGTCGTCGACACGGCCGCCGCCGATCTGCGGCGCATCGAGCGCGATCTGCACGACGGGGCGCAGGCCCGGCTGGTCAACCTGGCCATGGGCCTCGGTCTCGCGAAGGAGAAGCTCCTGGAGGGGCAGGCCGACGACGCGGTGGCGGCGATGGTCGACGAGGCGCACGGAGAGGTGAAGCTCGCGCTTCAGGAACTGCGGGACCTGGCGCGCGGCATCCACCCGGCGGTGCTCACCGACCGGGGGCTCGACGCGGCGCTGTCCGCCGTGGCCTCGCGCTGCACCGTGCCGGTGAAGGTGACGGCCGAGCTGCCGGACCGGCCGGCCGAGGCGATCGAGGGCATCGCGTACTTCACGGTCTCCGAACTGCTCCAGAACGTGAGCAAGCACAGCGGCGCGCGCTCGGCCTCGGTCGATGTGTGGCGCTCGCAGGACCGGCTGCTCATACAGGTGCGGGACGACGGCCGGGGCGGCGCGAGCCTCGCCAAGGGGACCGGCATGGCGGGCCTCGCGGAGCGGCTCGACGCGGTCGACGGGCTGTTCGTCGTGGACTCGCCGGACGGCGGACCGACGACGATCACGGCGGAGCTGCCGTGGCGCGACCGGACCGAGCCGGTACGGCAGAGGTAGGGAAAACCCCCGGTCGAAGACGCCGACCCACCGCATGGTCGCGGGGCGCGCCCGCGAGGAGGCTTGAAGCAGAACGGCACCCCCACGACACCCCGGTAACCGGCGGACCCGAGCGGCGGCGGAGCGGCGGACCCGGGCAGCGGACCCGAGCAGAACGGACGGACACCGATGGCCACGCACCAGTACGGATATCGCGAGCAGAGCGACGCGTACTCGCCCTCGCCCCCGTCCTCCTCCGGGAACCGGGGTCTGAACCGGCTGCCGGCCGGGCTGCGGGCGCCGGTCGAGGGGCGGACCTGGCGGGAGTTCGGGTATCTGCTGCTCAACCTGCCGCTCGGCATCGTCGGATTCGTGTGGGCCGTGACGATGACCTCGCTCGGGGTCGGCCTGCTGATCACGTTCATCGGGGTCCCGGTGCTCGCGGCGGCGCTCGCCGGGGCGCGCGGGCTCGGCGCGCTTGAGCGGGTGCGGGCGCGCGGGCTGCTCGGCGTGGAGGTCGGTACGCCGGAGCCGCTGCGGCCGCGCACGGGCGGGCCGATGGGGTGGATCGGGGCGACGCTCAAGAGCGGCGTCTCGTGGCGGCATCTGCTGTACGGGGTGCTGCACCTGCCGTGGGCGGTGTTCGGCTTCTCCGTGGGACTGACGTTCTGGGCGACCGGCTGGACGATGCTCACGTATCCGCTGTGGCGCTGGGTGTTCCCGGCGTACGTGGGGCAGAACGGCATTCAGCTGTACGGGGACGCGGGCCACGCCGTGTATCTGGACAACCCCTTCGAGATCACGGTGACCGCGGCGCTCGGGCTGCTCGTCACGCTGGCCACGCCGTGGGTGATCCGGGCGCTGACGACGGTGGACCGGCTGATGGTGGTCGGGCTGCTCGGCCCGTCCCGGCTCGCGTCGCGCGTGGTGGAGCTGGAGTCGGACCGGGGCGTCGTGGTCGACACGGCGGCGGCCGACCTGCGGCGCATCGAGCGGGATCTGCACGACGGGGCGCAGGCCCGCCTCGTCGGTCTGGCGATGGATCTCGGCGTGGCCAAGGAGAAGCTGAGCGAGGACCCGGCGACGGCGGCGCGGATGGTGGACGAGGCGCACGGTGAGGTGAAGACGGCGCTGCAGGAGCTGCGGGACCTGGCGCGGGGGATCCATCCGGCGGTGCTCACCGACCGGGGGCTCGACGCGGCGCTGTCGGCGGTGGCCTCGCGGTGCGCGGTGCCGGTGCAGGTGGAGGTCGATCTGGCGGAGCGGCCGGCGCCGGCCATCGAGGGGATCGCCTACTTCACGGTGTCGGAGCTTCTGCGGAACGTGAGCGCGCACAGTCGGGCGACGCGTGCCGAGGTCGATGTGTGGCGGGCGCGGGACCGGTTGATGGTGCAGGTGTACGACAACGGGGGCGGCGGAGCGGTGGCTGGAGCGGGAGGGGCATCGCGCAGCGATTCGGTTGAGGGCGGTGGTGGGCGACGGGCGGGCAGGTCCGGGTTGGCGGCGCTGGCCGGGCGGCTCGACGCGGTCGACGGGATCCTGCTGGTCGAGTCGCCGGTGGGCGGGCCCACGCGGGTGACGGCGGAATTGCCATGGCGGCGGGCGTGACCCGGGGTTGACGCCGTAGTGCCGGTCATTCAAGCCCCGCCGGCGATTGAGGCGCGGGGTCCGGGGCGGAGCCCCGTGACGTGGGGCGGCCGGTCGGCGGCTCAGGTCCCGCCTCTTCCCCCGCTCCCCCCGCGCACACCCCCCGATCCTGGAATGCTGGGGTCATCAGAATGGGGGGTACAGGAACGTGGAGGACAAGGTGCGGGTCGTCATCGCCGAGGATTCAGTGCTGCTCAGGGAGGGCCTGACCCGGTTGCTCACGGACCGGGGGCACGAGGTCGTCGCGGGTGTCGGCGACGGGGAGGCACTGGTCAAGACCATCACCGAGCTGGGGGAACAGGCGCAGTTGCCTGACGTGGTCGTCGCGGACGTACGGATGCCGCCCACGCACACGGACGAAGGCGTGCGCGCGGCCGTGCAGTTGCGGGCGAGGTTTCCCGACCTCGGGGTACTGGTCCTTTCGCAGTACGTGGAGGAGCAGTACGCGACGGAATTGCTCGCCGGGTCGAGCCGTGGCGTCGGGTACCTGCTCAAGGACCGGGTCGCCGAGGTGCGGGAGTTCGTGGACGCGGTGGTCCGGGTGGCCGAGGGCGGCACCGCGCTCGACCCCGAGGTGGTCGCGCAGTTGCTCGGGCGCAGCCGCAAGCAGGACGTGCTGGCGAATCTGACGCCGCGTGAGCGCGAGGTGCTGGGCCTGATGGCGGAGGGCCGGACGAACTCGGCGATCGCCCGTCAGCTCGTGGTGAGCGACGGCGCGGTCGAGAAGCACGTGAGCAACATCTTCCTGAAGCTGGGGCTGTCCCAGAGTGACGGGGATCACCGTCGCGTACTGGCGGTGCTGACCTACCTGAACTCCTGATTACCTGACACCCTGTCAGATAATGCGGGGCAGCGAACACCGCAGGCAGTGACGAGCCACCGAAGAACCACCGACCGAGCAAGCGCGTCTTCCGCAGGGAATCACCACACAAATCGGGGCGACCCGCCGTCTCATTTCCTGGTCCACCATGCGAATCGCCCCAGGAAGGCGACCCTTACAGACGTAGGGTGGGCCTTGGGATGGCCGGTGGGACGGCCGTGCCCGCACAGCCGCCTCGAGGGAGGTCCAGTTCAGTGACCAGCCAGGTCAGTAGCACCACCGAGCAGGACGACGGGACCGACAGCGCTGTCGTCGGCGGGCAGCGCACATCGGCCGGACAATCGAGCAAGGACGTACGGCGTGTGGACCGGGTGATCATCCGGTTCGCGGGTGACTCCGGTGACGGCATGCAGCTCACGGGCGACCGTTTCACCTCGGAGACCGCCTCTTTCGGCAACGACCTGTCGACGTTGCCGAACTTCCCGGCCGAGATCCGCGCCCCCGCGGGGACGCTGCCGGGCGTGTCCTCCTTCCAGCTGCACTTCGCCGACCACGACATCCTCACGCCGGGCGACGCGCCGAACGTGCTGGTGGCGATGAACCCGGCCGCGTTGAAGGCGAACATCGGGGACGTGCCGCGCGGCGCCGAAGTGATCGTCAATACGGACGAATTCACCAAGCGGGCGATGCAGAAGGTCGGTTACGCGGAGAGCCCCCTCGAGGACGGCTCGCTCGACGGGTACCACGTGCACCCGGTGCCGCTCACCACGCTGACGGTCGAGGCGCTGAAGGAGTTCGACCTCTCGCGCAAGGACGCGGGGCGCTCCAAGAACATGTTCGCGCTCGGCCTGCTGTCGTGGATGTACCACCGGCCGACCGAGGGCACGGAGAAGTTCCTCAAGGCCAAGTTCGCCAAGAAGCCCGAGATCATGCGGGCGAACCTGGCGGCGTTCCACGCGGGCTGGAACTTCGGCGAGACGACGGAGGACTTCGCGGTCTCCTACGAGGTCGCCCCCGCCGCCAGCGCCTTCCCCACCGGCACCTACCGCAACATCTCCGGGAACCTGGCCCTGTCCTACGGGCTGATCGCCGCGTCCCGGCAGGCCGACCTGCCGCTGTACCTGGGCTCGTACCCGATCACGCCGGCGAGCGACATCCTGCACGAGCTGAGCAAGCACAAGAACTTCGGCGTACGCACCTTCCAGGCGGAGGACGAGATCGCCGGGATCGGCGCCGCGCTCGGCGCGGCGTTCGGCGGCAGCCTCGGCGTCACCACCACCTCCGGGCCCGGTGTCGCGCTCAAGTCCGAGACCGTCGGCCTCGCCGTCAGCCTCGAACTGCCGCTGCTCGTCATCGACATCCAGCGCGGCGGCCCCTCGACCGGGCTGCCGACCAAGACCGAGCAGGCGGACCTGCTCCAGGCCATGTACGGGCGCAACGGCGAGGCCCCGGTCCCGGTCGTCGCGCCCATGACGCCCGCCGACTGCTTCGACGCCGCGCTCGAGGCGGCCCGGATCGCGGTCACGTACCGCACCCCGGTCATGCTGCTCTCGGACGGCTACCTGGCCAACGGCTCGGAGCCGTGGCGCATCCCGGAGATCGACGAACTGCCTGACCTGCGCGTCCAGTTCGCCTCGGGACCGAACCACACCGCCGAGGACGGCACCGAGGTCTTCCAGCCGTACAAGCGCGATCCGCAGACCCTCGCGCGCCCCTGGGCGGTCCCCGGCACGCCGGGGCTCGAACACCGGATCGGCGGCATCGAGAAGCAGGACGGCACGGGCAACATCTCGTACGACCCGGCCAACCACGACTTCATGGTGCGCACCCGGCAGGCGAAGATCGACGGCATCGACGTGCCGGACATCGAGGTCGACGACCCCACCGGCGAGGCCCGCACCCTGGTCCTCGGCTGGGGTTCGACGTACGGCCCGATCACGGCCGCGGTCCGCCGCCTGCGCACGGCCGGCGAGCACATCGCACAGGCCCATCTGCGCCACCTCAACCCGTTCCCGCGGAATCTGGGCACGGTTTTGCAGCGTTACGACAAGGTGGTGATCCCCGAGATGAACCTCGGTCAGCTCGCCACGCTCGTCCGGGCCAAGTACTTGGTGGACGCGCACAGCTACAACCAGGTCAACGGAATGCCGTTCAAGGCTGAGCAGCTCGCCACGGCTCTCAAGGAGGCCATCGATGGCTGATACGCAGACCAAGGAGCCCAAGGAGGGGACCGGGGACAGCGGGGAGACGCTTCTGTCGCTCGTCCCCAAGGCCGAGGGCAAGCAGTCCATGAAGGACTTCAAGTCCGACCAGGAAGTGCGCTGGTGCCCCGGCTGCGGCGACTACGCGGTCCTCGCCGCCGTGCAGGGCTTCATGCCCGAGCTCGGTCTGGCGAAGGAGAACATCGTCTTCGTCTCAGGCATCGGCTGCTCCTCCCGCTTCCCGTACTACATGAACACGTACGGGATGCACTCCATCCACGGCCGTGCCCCGGCCATCGCGACCGGGCTCGCCTCCTCCCGGCGGGACCTGAGCGTGTGGGTCGTGACCGGTGACGGGGACGCGCTGTCCATCGGCGGCAACCACCTGATCCACGCCCTGCGGCGCAACGTGAACCTCAAGATCCTGCTGTTCAACAACCGGATCTACGGGCTCACCAAGGGCCAGTACTCCCCGACCTCCGAGGTCGGCAAGATCACCAAGTCGACGCCGATGGGCTCGCTGGACGCGCCCTTCAACCCGGTGTCGCTGGCCCTCGGCGCGGAGGCGTCCTTCGTGGCCCGCACCGTCGACTCGGACCGCAAGCACCTCACGTCGGTGCTGCGCCAGGCCGCCGACCACCCGGGCACGGCGCTCGTCGAGATCTACCAGAACTGCAACATCTTCAACGACGGCGCCTTCGAGGTCCTCAAGGACAAGCAGCAGGCCGAGGAGGCGGTCATCCGCCTCGAACACGGTCAGCCCATCACCTTCGGGCCCGACGCGTCGAAGGGCGTCGTGCGCGACGCGGCCACCGGCGACCTGGAGGTCGTGCCGGTCACGGACGACAACCGGGCCGACATCCTGGTCCACGACGCCCACGCGGCGTCCCCGACCACGGCCTTCGCGCTCTCCCGGCTCGCCGACGCCGACACCCTGCACCACACCCCCATCGGCGTCCTGCGCGACGTCGAGCGCCCGGTCTACGACGTGCAGATGAGCGACCAGCTCGACGCCGCGATCGAACAGAACGGGAAGGGCGACCTCGGCGCACTGCTGTCGGGCGGCGACACCTGGACCGTGGTCGGCTGAGTCTCCTCGCCGCGCACCGGTACGAGCGTCAGGACCGTATGGCGATACGGGCATGACGTACGGGGCCCGGCGGCGCTACCTTCGTGGTGGCCGCCGCCGGGCTGCCGTGTGTCAGGAGGAGGGTCCATGCAGGACGGGGCGGGTGCGGAGCCGGGCCGTCGGAGCCGGAGCGAGGGGCGCATCGGCCTCCTCAACGGATTCGCGGCGTACGGGATGTGGGGCCTCGTCCCCCTGTACTGGCCACTGCTCAAGCCCGCGGGAGCCGTGGAGGTCCTGGCCCACCGGATGGTGTGGGCGCTGGTCGTCGTGGGGCTCGCGCTGCTCTTCGTACGGAAGTGGGGCTGGGCGCGCGAGCTGATCCGGCAGCCGAAGCGGCTGGGGCTCGTCGCGATCGCCGCGACCGTCATCACGATCAACTGGGGCGTCTACATCTGGTCCGTGAACTCGGGCCATGTCGTCGAGGCCTCGCTCGGGTACTTCATCAACCCGCTCGTCTCGATCGCGCTCGGCGTCCTGCTCCTGAAGGAGCGGCTGCGGCCCGCGCAGTGGGCGGCCGTCGGGACGGGCGTCGTCGCCGTCCTGGTGCTGGCCGTCGGGTACGGGCAGCCGCCGTGGATCTCGCTGGTGCTCGCGTTCTCGTTCGGGACGTACGGGCTCGTGAAGAAGAAGGTGAACCTGAGCGGCCTGGAGTCGCTCGCCGCCGAGACCGTCGTGCAGTTCCTGCCCGCGCTCGCCTATCTGCTGTGGCTGGCGGCGCAGGGCCGCTCCACGTTCGAGACGCACGGCGTGGGACATGCCGCGCTGCTCGCGTCGGCGGGCCTGATCACGGCGATCCCGCTGGTGTGCTTCGGCGCGGCGGCGATCCGGGTGCCGCTGTCGACGCTGGGGCTGCTGCAGTACCTGACGCCCGTCTTCCAGTTCCTGCTCGGGGTCTGGTACTTCCACGAGGCGATGCCGGCCGAGCGGCTGGCCGGGTTCGCGCTGGTCTGGCTGGCGCTGATCCTGCTGACCTGGGACGCGCTGCGCACCGCGCGGACCAACCGGGCACGCCTCGCGCGGGCCGAGGCGGAGGCGGCAGCGGCGGACGGGACACGACATGCGCCAACTTCCGAACAAACAGACGAAGTTCGGCCTATAACTGGCGCATGACACTGCACTGGAAGCTCGTCGTCGACGCCACCGACCCGCACGCGCAGGCCGAGTTCTGGGGAGCCGCTCTCGGCTACGAGGTCGAGGACAACGCCGCCCTGATCGAGCGGCTCCTCGGATTCGGCGCGCTGAGCGAGGCGGACACCGTGACGCGCTGGGAGCGGCGGGCCTTCCGCGACCTGGTCGCCGTGCGCCACCCCGACGACCCGGTGGACGCGGACTCCGGGACCGGGCTCGGCCGCCGGATCCTGTTCCAGCGGGTGCCCGAGGCCAAGAGCGGCAAGAACCGGCTGCACATCGACGTGCACGCCGGGCCCGGCCGGCGGGCGGCCGAGTCCGAGCGGCTCACCGGCCTCGGCGCGCGCGTGCTGGAGGAGGTCAAGGCGCAGGGCGGCGAGTGGCTGCTGATGGCCGACCCCGAGGGGAACGAGTTCTGCCTCCAGTAATCCACTTCGGGTGGAAAGTCACCAACTCTTCGCGGAATCACCTCCGTTCACCTCCCAGCGCTCCCTCTAACCGCCGGTAACTTGTGTGCGACCGTCCGGGCGGTCGATGCCGAAGTCGCGTCCCGCCCGCGCCTGAAGCAACACGTTCTGCTCCTGGAGGAGCCTTGACCTACGGACGCCTCCCGGGCGCCTGCACCGGCCCGCGCCCGGACCACCGGATCGGTGCCTGATGGGGGACTTCAACGGCGGACTCACCGCCGCCCTGCTCCTGTTCCTGCTCTTCATCGGCGCCTGCCTGTTCCTGTCGATGTGGGCCAGCCCCGATCTCCGCGTCGGCGACGAGTTCTTCCGCGTCGGCGAGGGGAACCGGCTCGGGGCCCGCCTGATCGGGCTCGCCTACGCCGGTGACATCGCGAACGCCGCCGCGGTCATGTTCCTCGTCGGGGTCGTGGCCGTGGCCGGCGGGGACGGCGTGGCCGTCGCCACGTGCGCCGCACTGTCACCGCTCTTGATGCGGCAGTGGCTGGCGAAGCGCCTCGCGGGCATCGGCGGACGGTCGTTCGGCGAGACCGTCACCCGTCATCTGCCCCCGGGGCCCGGCCGCCGCGCCGCCGGCGTCGCCCTGCTCACCGCGACGGTTCCGCTGATCACCGCCCAGTTGCAGCCCATCGGCGACACGGCCCGGATGGTCGGCATCGACGACCTCGCGACCCGGCAGATTCTCATCGTGCTGATGGGCGCCCTGATCGTCGCCTGCGCGGCGATCGGCGCCACTCGGGGCGCGACCGTGCTGCAACTCGTCAAGATCGGCGGGCTGATGCTCATTGCCCCGATCCTCGCCCTCCTGGTCGTGATCAGGTTCGGCGGGGACTTCGGCGCGCTCGTCCACGCCGCCGACCAGCACAGGACCGGCTCGGCCGGCTTTCTGGAGATGGGCCAGCTCTTCGGCAACGGCCCCATCGGATTCATCGACCTCGCCGCGTTCTGCTCCTGCGTACTGACGGGCGCGGCCTTCATGCCGTACCTCATCGCGCGCTTCACCGACGCTCCGCATCCGCGCGCCGCCCGCCGCGTCGCGGGCGTGGGCTTCGCCGTCATCGCCCCGCTGTGCGCCCTGGCGGCCCTCATCGGCTTCGGCGCGGCGGCCCTCGTACCCCAGAAGGACCTCGTGTCCCAGGGGCAGTTCGGCGGAAACATCATCACCCGCCTCGCCATCGCCCTGGACGGCGACGACGGGCTCGGCAAGTGGCTGCTGTTCGGGCTCTGCACCACCTTCCTGACGGTCCTCGCGGCGGCCTCCGTCCTCCTGCTGTCCACGGCCGCCTCCGTCGTCCGCGACCTCGGCGCCGGCGGCCCGGTGGCCAAGCCGGAGGGGCTCAAGGCCGACGGCACGATGAGCGTCAGCGCGGGCCGCGCCCGCCTCACCATGAGCATCGTCGGCGGGGTGAGCATTCTGCTCGCCGCCCTCACTCCCGACGTCAGCCCGATGTTCTGGCTGGTCCTGTCCTACACGGTGACCACCTCGTCGGTCCTGCCGCTCGTGATCCACTCGCTGCGCAGCGACCGCCCCATGTCCGCGGCGGCCATGAAGCGCTGCGTCTACGGGAGCACGGCGGCGATCCTGATCGCCACCTTCTTCTCCCCCTCGGTCTCGGGAAACCCGTACGCGGTCTTCCCCGGCCTGGACTGGAGCTACTGGCCGTTCTACTCCTCGGTCCTGGTGAGCGCCCCCGTCGGCTTCCTGCTCGCCCGGCCGCGCCGCGGCGACCACCCGAAGCAGAACCGCGGGCAGGGCGCCACTCCCGCCGGGGCCCCGTTCCCCACGAGGGCCGGCTGACCGCGGCCCCCGGCGCGGTTCACGACGTGATGTCCTTCGCCGTGAACCGCGCCCACGCGGCGGAGCCGAACACCGCCGCGTAGAGGGCCTGCAGTTCAAGGTTCTTGATCACGTCGTCCCAGTACACGGGCTCCCGCATCAGGTCGGCGAAGGACAACCACTCATGGGAGAACAGATACGGCTGGACCGCGTGCAGCTGCGGAATCTGGTCGAGGATCTGCACGGTGATCAGCAGGCCCACCGTCGTCGCCATCGCCGCGATGCCGCTGCCGGTGAGCGTCGAGACGAACAGGCCGACCGCCGCGATGCCGACCAGCGACGCCGCGACCACGAGCGCGATCAGGAACGCCCGCCACAGCCCCTCGCCGAAGCCGATCCGGGTACCGGAGATGGTGATCACGTCGCCGAGCGGGAACAGCACCGCCCCGGTGATCAGCGCGGAGACCGCGACCACCAGCGTCGCCACCAGGCAGAAGGCGAGCACGCTCGCGTACTTGGTGAGCAGCAGGCGGGTCCGGCCCGCGGGGGCGACCAGCAGATAGCGCAGCGTCCCCGCGCTCGCCTCGCCCGCGACGGCGTCGCCCGCGACGACACCGACCGCCATGGGCAGGAAGAACGGGAGCGTCGCGGCGAGCGCCGTGAACACCAGGAAAAGGCCGTTGTTCGTGATCTGCGCGATGAACGCGGGGCCGCCCCCGCCGGCCGCCCCGTCCCCGCTCGTCTCGATCTTCACGGCCACGCCGATCAGGACCGGCACCCCGGCCAGGACCGCGAGGAGCGCGAGCGTGCGCCAGCGGCGCAGCGTCACGGTCAGCTCGCTGCGCAGCAGACCCAGCGTCCACAGGGGGTGGGCCGCCCGCGGCGCCTCCACCGTCCCGGCCGTCTCAACCCGCGACATCGAAGCCCTCTCCCGTCAGCGCGACGAACGCGTCCTCCAGCGAGGCCCGCTCGACGCCGAAGCCGCGCACGCGCACGCCCGCGGTGACCAGCGCCGTGTTCAGATCCGCCAGATCCGTCTCCGGCGGCGGCGGTTCCGCCGTGACCAGCTCGTCCTCCGCGCCGATGACGGTCAGCCCGTGCTCCTTGAGGACGCGGGCGGCGTCGGCCGGGTCCGGGGTGGTGACGGCGAGCTTTCCGCGCGCCCCCGAGGCCAGCTCGGCGACCGGGCCCTGGGTGAGCAGGCGGCCCTTCGCCATCACCGCGGCGTGCGTGCAGACCTGCTCGATCTCGTCGAGGAGGTGCGAGGAGAGGAAGACGGTGGTGCCGTCGGAGGCCAGCTCCCGCACCAGGGTTCTGATCTCGCGCATGCCCTGCGGGTCGAGCCCGTTCGTCGGCTCGTCGAGGACGAGCAGCCGGCGCGGCGTGAGCAGGGCCGCGGCGAGGCCGAGCCGCTGCTTCATGCCGAGCGAGTACGCCCTGGCCTTCTTGCCCGCGGCGGCCGTCAGACCCACCCGGTCGAGCGCCTGCCCGACCCGCTCCTTGCGGGTGCGCGGGTCGGCGGTCGGGTCGGCGGAGTCGTAGCGCAGCAGGTTCTCCCGGCCGGTCCGGAAGCCGTACAGGGCGGGCCCCTCGATCAGCGCGCCCACCTGCGGCAGCACGGTCCTGGTCGCGCGGGGCATGGGGTGGCCGAGGACGCGGGCGGACCCGGACGTCGGCTCGATCAGGCCCATCAGCATCCGGATGGTGGTGGTCTTCCCCGAGCCGTTCGGCCCGAGGAAGCCGAAGACGGCGCCGCGCGGGACGCTCAGGCTGAGCCCGTCGACGGCCAGTTGCCCGCCCCGGTACCGCTTGGTGAGCCCACGCGTCTCGATGACCGGATCGTCCGGCTGCTCCTCCATGCCCCTCCTCCGCGAACGGGTGAGGGGGTGGTGCGCACCACCCCCTCACCATGGACAGCCGTCGGCTCAGCCCGCGTCGGCCGCCTTCACCAGTGCGTCCTTGGTGACCGCGCCCGCGTACGCCTTCCCGTCCTCGGTGATCAGTACGTTCACCAGACGGGTCGAGTAGACGGTGCCGGAGCCGAAGTCGCCCTTCACCCGGTCGCCCAGGGAGTTCAGGAACTTCTGCGCGTCGGGCGGCATCTCGGCCGAGCCCTTGCCCGCGGCCAGGCCACTGGCCTCCTTGGGGAGCTTCAGCTCGGCGATCGAGGTCCAGCCCTTGCCGATGACGTTCAGGTCGTCGAGACCGCCGGCCTTGAGGTCCTCGGCCCCGGGGGCCTTGCCCTTCATGCCTTCGGGCATCGCCCCGCGCTCACCCCGCTGCGCCTTCGCCGCCTCGTCCGCCTCGGTGACCTTCGTGCCCTTGGACGGCTTGAAGTCGAAGGTGGACGCGGCCGGCTTCGAGAAGTCGACCTTGGTGAAGCCCGCGTCGACCACGGCCGCGCCGCCGCCCGCCGGGGTCAGGCTGAACTTCAGCGGCGTACCGGTCTTGGCGTCGACGGCCACGGTGACCGCGCCGACCGTCGAGCCGGACTGCTTCGGCTTGATCTGCAGCCGGTACGCGTCCCGGCCCGCGACCTGCGACGTGCCGTCGACCGTGAACGACGTGGTGTCGCCGCCGGCCTTGAGGATCTCGTCCGTGAGCTCCTTGGGCGTCGCCGGGACGCCCTTCGGGGCCTTCTCGGCGTGGCTGCCGCCGCCCGCGCCCTGCTTCTTCTGCGCGTGGTACGCCTCGTCGGACTTGCTGTCGTAGGCCCACACGTCGTCGCCGTTGTGGATCACGCTGTACTCCGACGCGTCGTCCAGGATCGACAGCTTCTGCCGGTCCTGGCCGTCCGCCGCGACGCGCAGCGTGTGCGTGCCGGAGGCCAGCTCGGTCAGCTTCGACTGCGGGTCGGCCGAGGAGCCGCCCTCGCCGCGCCCGTCGCCGCCCATGAGGCCGCCGCCCGCGGCGCCGCCGAGGGAGGGCAGGCCCAGGTCCGTCTGGATCTTCATGGTGCCGGAGAGCTGCTCGGTGTCCGACGCGGCGATCTTCTCGATGAGCTGGCGCGCGGTGATGTCGGGGAGGTCCGGGTCGCCGGAGTCGGCGAGCGCCGGAACGAGTCCGATCGTCGCCGCGGCCACCCCCACCACGGCCACGGGGACCGCGTAGCGCACGGTCTTGCGGCGCATGCCGCTCTCGCTGTCTTCGGATGCGTACGGTGCCATGTCCTTGCCCTACCTCCGTGATCGGCGGCGGCTAACCGTCTTGTGCGCTCGTCCAGTCTGCGTCCACTCCGAGCCGCCATTCTCACCCGGATTGGTCTGGAGTGGTGTACCCCATCCGACCAAACCGGCCACAAGGAAGCGTCAGACCGCAGGCTCAACTCCGCGTACGTCTACGGGATGACACGAAGAGGCGGCACCCTCCCGTACCCGTAGGGGGTGGGTGCCGCCTCGTCACGCCATTCGTGGCACGGGATCAGCCCGCGCGGTGCACCACCGCGTCGCACAGCTCGACCATCGCGCGCTTCGCCTCGCACTCCGGGAGCGGGGCCAGGGCCGACCTGGCCTCCTCCGCGTAGCGGACGGTGTCGCGGCGGGCCTGCTCCAGGGCGGGGTGGGCGCGCAGCCGGGCGACCGCGTCGGCGAGCCGCGCGTCGTCCGAGAGGTCGGACTCCAGGAGTTCGACCAGCTCCCTGTCCTCGGCCAGGCCGAGCCGCTCGGCACGCTCGCGCAGCCGCAGCACCGGCAGCGTGGGGATGCCCTCGCGCAGGTCGGTGCCGGGCGTCTTGCCGGACTCGTGCGAGTCGGAGGCGATGTCGAGGACGTCGTCGGCGAGCTGGAAGGCGACGCCGAGCCGCTCCCCGTACTGGGTGAGCACGTCGACGACGGTCTCGTCGGCGCCGGACATCATGGCGCCGAAGCGGCACGCCACGGCGATCAGCGAGCCGGTCTTGCCGCTGAGCACGTCCAGGTAGTGGTCGACCGGGTCGCGGCCGTCGGCCGGGCCCGCGGTCTCCAGGATCTGGCCGGTGACCAGGCGCTCGAACGCCTCCGCCTGGATCCGGACGGCGTCCGGGCCGAGGTCGGCGAGGATGTGCGAGGCACGGGCGAAGAGGAAGTCACCGGTGAGCACGGCCACCGAATTGCCCCAGCGCTGGTTGGCGCTCGGCACCCCGCGCCGCACGTCCGCCTCGTCCATCACGTCGTCGTGGTAGAGCGTCGCGAGGTGCGTGAGCTCGACGACGACGGCGGAGGGCACGATGCCCGGCGCGTAGGGGTCGCCGAACTGCGCGGCGAGGCTCACGAGCAGCGGCCGGAAGCGCTTGCCCCCGGCGCGCACCAGGTGCTGGGCGGCCTCCGTGATGAAGGGAACCTCGCTCTTGGTGGCTTCGAGCAGTCCCTCCTCGACAGCCGCCAATCCGGCCTGGACATCGGCTTCGAGAGCCTGGTCCCGCACGCTAAGACCGAAAGTCCCGACGACGGTCACGAGTGGGTCTCCTGTCTGCTGACGATCACATGGCGAACTCGGTCGATCATTCGGTCGATGACACGGTTTGTCGATGTGTCGCTGCCATCACTCAAGTCAGCGTATCCGGTCGCGTTTCGATCACAGCTGGCGCCCGCCCGAACACCCTGGACCAGGCGGCTTCGCGACACCACCGGTATGTTCTTGATCAGCACAGACGACCTGGAGTACGCACTTTGTCCCGCACCGAGAACGACACGGGGAGCGCACCGCCCCCTGGTGACGACACGGCTTTCTTCGGCCAGCCGAGGGGCCTGCTCACCCTCTCCGGCCTGGAGGTCTGGGAACGGTTCTCGTTCCTCGGCATGCAGGCCATCCTCGTCCTGTACTTCGCCGACACCGTCGCGCACGGCGGCATGGGCATGGACCCCGGCAACGCGGCCTCGGTCTCGGCGGCGTACGGCACGCTCGTGTACCTCGTCTCGGTCGCGGGCGGCTGGCTCGCCGACCGGATCCTCGGCTCGTACCGCGCCGTCCTGTGGGGCGGCATCCTCATCGCCTGCGGACATTACTCGATGGCGGTGCCGACACCCACGATGACCTGGGTCGGCCTCGGCCTGATCAGCGCCGGTACCGGGCTGCTCAAGCCGAATGTCGCCTCGATGGTCGGCAAGCTGTACCGGACCGACGACGAGCGCCGCGACGCCGGCTTCGCGCTGTACTACATGGGCATCAACATCGGCGCCTTCGCGGGACCGCTGATCACCGGCTGGCTCGGCGACCACAAGGGCTGGCACTGGGGCTTCTCGGCCGCCGCGATCGGCATGACGTTCGGCCTGATCCAGTACGTCGCCGGGCGGCGTCACCTGGCCGGACGCACCGAGGCCGCCGAGTACGCGCTGCCACCTGAGGGGATGCGCCGGGCGGTGCGGCTGATGGTCGTCGGCGCCGTCGTGGTGGCCGCGCTCGCCGTGCTCCTCGCGCTGGCCGGCTGGCTGACCATGGGCCGCTTCGTCGACATCCTCACGTACATCTCGGTGGCCGCGCCGGTCGTGTACTTCGTGGTGATGTTCAGGAGCCCGCGGGTCACGGCGGAGGAGCGCGGCCGCCTCAAGCCCTATCTGGTGCTCTTCCTCGCCTCGGTCGCCTTCAACTTCATCCTGTTCCAGGCGTACTCGACGATGATCCTGCTGGCCTCGACGAACGCCGAGACGACCATCCTCGGCTTCGACTTCCCGGCCGGCTGGTACGCCTCCGCGCTCGGCGCCTTCGAGGTCGCCCTCGCGCCCGTCGTGGCCGCCGTCTGGGCCCGGATGGGCCCGCGCCAGCCGCACGCCTCCAACAAGATCGCGATCGGCGTGGTCCTGGGCGGCCTGTCGTTCCTCCTGATGGCGCTGCCGACGTCCGGGCACAGCGACGACACGTACAAGATGGCGGTCTGGTGGATCGTGGGCTCGTACCTGCTGCTCGGCCTCGGCGACATCCTCGTGGAGACGTCCGGCATGTCCGCGACGACCAAGCTCGCCCCGCAGGCCTTCGCCAGCCAGACCATGGCCCTGTGGTTCCTCTCGCTCGCACTCGCGAACGGGATCCAGGCCCAGGTCGTCAAGGTCTACGGCGAGGTCTCCAACCCCGCCTACTTCGGTGTCAACGGCGCGATCGCGGTCGCGGTCGGTGTCGTCGTCATCGCCCTGGCGCCCTGGCTGCGCCGCACCATGCACCCTGTTCACTGAGGTTTTCCCATGACGACCACTCCCACCATCCGGACCGAATTCCCGTTCGGCACGGTCCGCGAGGACATCCGTGTACCCCTGTCCGACGGGACGACGCTCTTCGCCCGCGTGTGGCGGCCGGTGACCGAGGAGCCGGTGCCGGTGCTCCTCGAATACCTCCCCTACCGGCTCTCCGACTGGACGGCGCCGCGCGACTGGCAGCGCCACCCCTGGTACGCGGGCCACGGCTACGCCTCCGTGCGCGTGGACGTGCGCGGACACGGCAACTCCGAGGGCATGCCCGGCGACGAGTACGACGAGCAGGAGCTCGCCGACGGCGTCGAGGTCGTGAACTGGCTCGCCGCGCAGCCCTGGTCGAGCGGCAAGGTCGGCATGTTCGGCATCTCCTGGGGCGGCTTCAACTCCCTCCAGATCGCGGCCCTCGCGCCCGAGCCGCTCAAGGCGATCGTGACCGTCTGCTCGGCGGACGACCGCTACGACAACGACGTGCACTACATGGGCGGCAGCGTGCTCGCCGTGGACATGCACGCGTGGGCGGCGACGATGCTCGCGTTCGTGTCCCGTCCGCCGGACCCGCAGTTCGTGGGCGACGGCTGGAAGGACATGTGGACGAAGCGGCTCGACGCCGTCGACCCGTTCATCCACACGTGGCTCGGCCACCAGACCCGCGACGACTACTGGCGCCACGGCAGCGTCTGCGAGGACTACTCCGCGATCAAGGCGGGCGTGCTCGCGGTCGGCGGCTGGCACGACCCGTACCGGGACACGGTGCTGCGGCTCGCCGAGCACCTCCCGGCCGAGCAGATGCGCGGCATCATCGGCCCGTGGTCGCACCAGTACCCGGACCGCGGACTGCCGCCGGGCCCGGCGATCGGCTTCCTCCAGGAGACGCTGCGCTGGTGGGACCACTGGCTCAAGGGCGAGGACACGGGAGTGATGGCGGAGCCGAAGCTGCGCTCCTGGATCAGCGACTCGCACCCGCCGGCGACCGTCTACCCGGAGCTGCCGGGCCGCTGGGTCGGCGACCCGTCCTGGCCGTCGCCGAACGTCTCCCCTCTCGCGTACGAGCTCCAGGGCCCGCCCCAGATCGTGCGCTCACCGCAGCACACGGGCCTCGACGCGGGCCGCTTCTTCCCGTTCGGGAACGATGCGGACCTGCCGCCCGACCAGCGCGAGGAGGACGCGAAGTCGGCGTGCTTCGAGTTCGAGGTGCCGCAGGAGGTACGGGTCCTCGGCAGACCGCGCGTCCGGCTCCGGCTCACGTCCGACGTGCCGCGCGGGCAGGTCGTGGCGCGGCTGTGCGACGTGGCGCCGGACGGTTCCTCGACGCTGGTGACGCGCGGCGTCCTCAACCTGTCCTCCCGCCACGGCCGTGCGGAGAACGTGCCGTGGGAGCCGGGCACCACGGAGGACGTCACCTTCGAACTGAACGGCATCGGCCACGCCTTCCCGGCCGGTCACCGGATCCGGCTCGCGGTGTCCTCGGCGTACTGGCCGTGGATCTGGCCGCAGGCGGGGTCCGAGGCCGGGTTCACGCTCGACCCGGTCGGCAGCGCCCTGGAACTCCCGGTACGCGGCCCCGAACCGGGCGGCTCGATCGCCTTCGAGGCTCCCGAGCAGTCGGAACCCCTCGGCGTGGTCTACCCGGAGACGCTGGAGGAGCCGCGCCCCGAGCGGCTCGTCGTACGGGACGTGGCCAAGGGCGAGTGGCGCCTTGAGGTCGACCCGCGGTACGGCGGCACGCGTCTGTACCCGGACGGCCTGGAGTTCACGGAGGACGCGCTGGAGACGTACGTCATCAACGAGGGCGACCCGCTGTCGGCGCGCACCCGCTCGGACTGGTCGATCCGGCTGCACCGCCCGGAGCTGGGCTGGGACGCGCGCGTGGACACCCAGTCCGAAATCACCTGCACGGCCGACGAGTTCATCACGTCGAGCGAGGTGGTGTGCCGGGACGGCGACGAGGTCGTCTTCCACCGCACCTGGGAAAAGCGCATCCCCCGCACGTCGGGCTGACCGGGATCGGCACATCAAGCCCCTGCGGCGATTGAGCAGCGGGGGCCGGGGCGGAGCCCCGAGGCGTGAGGACGGGGTGGCGCGACGGGACCGGTGAGCGCTCAGGCGAACACCCGGTCGAGGACCACCGCCACCCCGTCCTCCTCATTCGACGAAGTCACCTCGTCGGCGACGGCCTTGAGCTCAGGATGCGCATTGGCCACCGCCACCCCCCACCCCGCCCACCCGAACATCGGCACATCGTTCGGCATGTCGCCGAAGGCAATCGTGCCGGCGGCCCCGACCCCCAGCCGCTCCGCGGCAAGACTGAGCCCGGTCGCCTTGGTGACACCCCGCGGCTGCAACTCGACCGTGCCGGGACCCGACATGGTGACCGTCGCGAGCGGATCCACGGCGGCCCGCGCCACCGCCGCCAACTCGTCGTCGGACAGCGACGGGTGACGGAGCAGCACCTTGCTGATGGGCCGCTCCCACAGCTCGGCCCGACCCTCGACCCGTACCGCCGGAAGCGTCGGATGCGGCATGAGGTAGCCGGGCTCGATGAGCGTGAGGCCCTCCACCCCGTCCTGGTCGACGGCCGCGTACACCTGTCCGATCTCGGCCTCGATCTTGCCGAGGGCCTGCTCGGCGAGGTCCCGGTCGAGCGTCAGGGACCACACGAGCCGGTCCCGTGCGCCGTCGTACAGCTGCGCCCCCTGCGCGCACACGGCGAGCCCGCCGCCGAGGTCGTCGAGGAGCGGCTTCACGCGGGGCGCGGGCCGCCCCGTCACCACGATGTGCCGGGCGCCCGCGGCGACGGCCGCCGCCAGGGCCCCGCGGGTCCGGTCCGAGACCGTGTCGTCGCCGCGCAGCAGCGTGCCGTCCAGGTCCGTGGCGATGAGTGCATATGCGGGTGCGGGCATGATCCGAAGAATACGGACCGTCCCTGTCCACGACCCGCCGAGTACCGGCCGCCCTGGCAGGGTACGGCCGGTCACGGCGGGGTCGATTCATCAGTTCGGGTGATGCCCCGGCCCGGTCAACCGGCGTGAAATCGCCGGTAGTTGCCGGGGCCACGCGGTCAACCGTGCGCCGACGCCAGATGCCGCGCGAGCCGCGGCGAGGCGAACTCGGTGCCGCAGACGAAGCGCATGACCGGCCCGTACGACGACCCGCCCAGCATGCCCGTGAAGTACAGGCCGGGGACCGACGAGACATAGCCGGCGCCCAGCCGTGGCGTGCCCCGGCTGGTGGCGAGCCGCGTGCGCAGCCCATCCCCCAGGAAGGGCATCGCCGCGAGGTCCACCCGATACCCCGTCGCCGCGACCACATGGTCGGCCGTCAGCTCCGCGGCAGTGCCCTCGTGCGTGCGCACGCTCAGCACGGGCGCGCCCCCGGACGCGGTCACCAGCGCGATCCCGGCGACGTCGCGCACCGCCACCTTGCCCTCGAACCGCTCCCGCAGCCACCACGCGCCCAGCGGCCCGAGCACCCGCCTGACCAGGAAGTGCCGCGCCTGCGGCGGGAGGTGGCGGTACGGGTGGGGGTAGTACGTGAGCGCGTACAGCGACCACGCGTTGCCGAACGGGGTCTCGGGACGGAACCTCGGCTGGTCCCACGGGGGCGCGCCGAAGCGGACCCGGCCCTTGCCACGCGCCACCACCTGCACCCGCGCGCCCGCCTCCGCCGCGAGCGCCGCCGTCTCCAGGGCGGACTGGCCCGCGCCGACGACGATCAGCTCCTTGCCCGCGAACCGGGACAGGTCGTGGTGCTGCGCGCTGTGCGAGACCGGGCCCGTGGGGGTGGGTCCGTCCGGTACGGCCGCGGCGAACTCCGGCGGCAGGTACTCAAGGCCCGACAGCCCCGTGGCGACGACCACGGCCCGCGCCGTGAACTGCTCGCCCGAGTCCAGCTTCAGCTCGAACCCCGCGGACCTGCGCCGGTCGACGGAGACGACCCGGACCCGCTCCAGGTCCGGCACCAGTTTCTTCTGGAACCAGTCCCCGTACGCCACGAACGTCTCGGCGGTGATCAGGTCCTCGTCCGTGACGAGCCGCTTGATCCCGGCCGCGTCGCAGTAGTCGACGAGCCGGTGGCCGCGCTGCGGCGCGTCGATGTTCGACGCGGACGGCACCGACTTGAGGATCATTCCTTCGGGCATGTGCGAGCGCCAGCTCACCATGGGATCCCCGAAGATCCGTACGGGTATTCCGCGCGCCCGCAGATGGGCCGCGGTGGACAGGCCGTAGGGCCCCGCCCCAATGACTGCTACCGGATGATTCACGAAGCCCCTCCCCAGGACGACGCGGCGTCACCTGCTCCACCTGCTTCGATCAGGTCCGGCCGCCGTGTCCGCCGCCCGAACCGGTTGTGCCGCAGCGGCGGTTGGTCCGCCACAGCTGGTACAGATGCTTCGCCCCCGGCCGCACGAACCGGGCGAGCATCGTGAAGAACGGCGCCGGGTCGTCGGCCGCCCACCACGCGAGCTCCGTGCCACTCGCGCGGGGCGGGGCGTGCGGGGTCGTATAGCCGCTGCGCCGGTACGCCAGCAGGGCCGGCAGGTCGATGTTCTCCACGACGTAGCGGTGCCCCGCCCGCTGTTCCCCCTCCGGAACGGTGCGGCCGGTGAGCTGAAGGTGCATGGCGCGGACGACGTCCACCCCCGCCTCGTTCTCGAAGAGGCGGAACTGGGCGCCCATGCGCGGATTGAAGTCGAGCAGCTTGTACTGCCCGTCGCGCCGGTCGAAACGCAGATCCAGGTCGATGATGCCGGTGAAGCCGATCTGTTTGATGAAACGCGCGGCGAGGTCCGCGAGTTCCGGATTGTCGACGACGTACGCGTGCGCCGTCATGCCCGCGTGCGGCGGCCAGGAGCGGACCTTGACCCCGGTGAACATCGCGAGCGGCGTGGAGTCCTGGTCGAAGTACGCGTGCACGATCCAGTCCTCCGCGTACTCGCGCGGCAGGTACTCCTGGAGGATCACGCCGGGCTTCTCGCCCCAGCCACCCGCGAGTTGACGCAGGCCCTCGGGGGTCGAGATCCGCGTCGTACCGCTCACGGCGGGGCTGCTGCGGCGCGTGAACGCCTCCCGGTTCTTCGCCACCACCGGGAACCGGGCCTTCGCCGCGAACTCCTCGATGTCCGCGTACGACGCCGGGAACACGGCGGGCGGCGACGGGATGCCGTGCTCCACGCACAGCTCGTGCAGCCCCTGCTTGCTGGCGAGGCGGCGGGGCAACTCCCGCTCCACACGCGGAAAGAGCAGGCCCGCGTCGGCGAGCGGCCCCTGGTGTTCGGCGATGAGGACGGCGGCCTCCTCGTCCGTCGGGATCAGCACCGCGGGGCGGCCGATCCGGCGGGCGACGCGCAGCAGCCCGGCGACGAGCCGCTCCGGCGCCTCCGTCCCCGTCGTACGCCAGGGAAAGGCACGGGACAGGTACCGCGAGGCCGCGGCGGGTGTGCGACGGTCCTCGGTGATCGCGTACATCGGCACACCGAGGCGCCCCAGGCTGCGGATCGCGCCCACCCCGCCGTGGTGCAGCGGGTAGTCGCCGAACTTCACGATCAGGCCGGGCACTTCCCGGTCCACGGCCAACGGCACGCTTCCGGCGCCGACACTCCCGGCACCGGCATTCCTGGCGCTGGCCCTCCCGGCGCTGGCACTCCTGGCCACGGGTCCCCCCACGCGTCCCCCCTCGGACCCGGACCTTGAATACAGGGCCGTGGCCCCGTCCGTGCCCACCGGACAATGACGCTAAGCCGGAACCCATCACTCCATCAACGGGTCATTCGGACATTGCGAACTCTTTAGACACTGCCACAAACCGGTACCTCCCACGTAACGTGTCACGCACCCGAATGGAAAGTGAGGCCCGCAGGCATGGCACCCGCAGCCACCTCGGAGTCCGCGTCCGAGCCCACTCCGCTCGACCGGCTCGACCCACTCGACCTTCCCGAAGGCCACCCCTTCGGCCCGCACAACCTTCCGTACGGCGTCTTCTCCCCCGCCTCGTCCGCGGGCGCCGAGCGCCGCGTGGGCGTCCGGATAGGGGACCACGTCCTGGACGCGGGCGCCGCCGCCGCGGCCCTCGGCTCCCCCTACGTCTCGGTGCTGGACCGCCCGAATCTCAACTCCCTGCTGGCCGCCGGTCGCCAGACCTGGTCCGACGTGCGCCGCGCGCTGACGGGCTGGGTCACGGTCCCGGCCCACCGCGAGGTCGTCCGCCCCTTCCTGCACCCCCTCTCCTCGGTCGACCTGCACCTCCCGTTCGACGTCGCGGACTACGTCGACTTCTACGCCTCCGAGAACCACGCCTCGAACCTCGGCCGGCTCTTCCGTCCCGACGAGGAGCCCCTGAAGCCCAACTGGAAGCACCTTCCGGTGGGTTACCACGGCCGCTCCGGCACGGTCGTCGTCTCCGGCACGGACGTGGTGCGCCCCTGTGGCCAGCGCAAGGCCCCGGCCGATCCGGCCCCGGTCTTCGGCCCGTCCGTCCGCCTCGACATCGAGACGGAGGTCGGTTACGTGGTCGGCGTGCCGTCGCCGCAGGGCACGTCCGTGCCGCTGACGGGGTACAGGGACCACGTCTTCGGGCTCTGCCTCCTCAACGACTGGTCGGCGCGCGACATCCAGAACTGGGAGACGGTGCCGCTCGGCCCGCACCTCGGCAAGTCCTTCGCCACGTCGATCTCCGCGTGGATCACGCCACTTGAGGCCCTGGACGCGGCCCGCGTGGCCCCGCCGGAGCGGACGGTGCCGCTGCTGCCGTACCTGGACGACGGTGTCCCCGAGGTGGCCGAGGAACCGGCCGGCTACGACCTGCGCCTCACGGTCACCCTCAACGGCCAGGTGATCTCCGAGCCCCCGTTCTCCGGCATGTACTGGACGGGCGCCCAGATGCTCGCCCACATGACGGTCAACGGCGCCTCCCTGCGCACCGGTGACCTCTACGGCTCGGGCACGATCAGCGGCACGGAGCCCGACGAACGCGGCTCCCTGATCGAACTCACCTGGAACGGCCAGGAGCCCCTGGACCTCCCCGACGGCAAGCGCGGATTCCTGGAGGACGGCGACGAGGTGACCCTCTCCGCCCGGGCCCCCGGCCCGGACGGCGCGAGGGTCCAACTGGGCGAGGTAACAGGCCGAATCGTGCCGTCAGCCTGAACCGGTGCCGGCGTCGGCCATTCAAGCCCCTGCGGCGATTGAGCAGCGGGGTCCGGGGCAGAGCCCCGAGACGTCAACCCCGCCGCAGCGGAACCGGCGGCACCGTGAGTTACCAGTCCACGTCCTCCGGAGGAACCTCGTCCTCGGGCGGCGGCTCCTGGCCCACATAGTCGGGCCAGGGCTCAGCCGCCCCGGTCCCTCCGGAGGGCGCCGCGGGCTCGCCCCTCAGGCCCGCCAGAACGCCGAGCACCCCTTCCCCCCACGTCGCGAGCTTCTTCTCGCCGACCCCGCCGATCGTGCCCAACTGGGCGAGTGACGTGGGCCGCTGGAGCGCGATCTCGCTGAGCGTCGCGTTCTGGAAGATGACGTACGCCGGCACGCCGTTCTCCTTCGCCTGCTCCCCGCGCCAGGCCCGCAGCGCCTCGAAGATCGGCGCCGCCTCCGGCGGCAGCTCGACCGCCGGCGACTTGGCCTTGCGCTCCCGGGCCCCCGCCGCCCGCGGCGCCGGCTTCGGCTCCTTGCGCAGCCGCACCTCCCGCTGCCGCCCGAGCACGGCCCCGCTCTCCTCGGTCAGCACCAGCGTCCCGTACTCCCCCTCGACCGCGATGAGCCCCTGCGCCAGCAACTGCCGCACCACGCCACGCCATTCGGCCTCGGCCAGCTCCGCGCCGATACCGAACACGGACAGCTGGTCGTGGTCGAACTGGATGACCTTGGCGCTGCGCCTGCCGAGCAGAATGTCGATGATCTGCCCCGCGCCGAACTTCTGCCGCCGCTCCCGCTCGAGCCGCACCACGGTGGACAGGATCTTCTGCGCGGCGACCGTGCCGTCCCACGTCTCGGGCGGCGACAGGCACGTGTCGCAGTTCCCGCAGGCCTCGGCGCCCTCCTGCCCGAAGTACGTGAGGAGCTGGGCCCGGCGGCACTGCGCCGTCTCGCACAGCGCCAGCATCGAGTCGAGGTGGGCGGAGGCCCGGCGGCGGAACGCCTCGTCGCCCTCCCCCATGTTGATCAGCTTCCGCTGCTGGACCACGTCCTGCAGCCCGTACGCCATCCACGCCGTCGACGGCTGACCGTCACGCCCGGCGCGGCCCGTCTCCTGGTAGTAGCCCTCGACGGACTTCGGCAGGTCGAGGTGGGCGACGAACCGGACGTCCGGCTTGTCGATGCCCATGCCGAACGCGATGGTCGCGCAGACGACGAGGCCCTCCTCGCGCAGGAACCGCGACTGGTGCTCCGCGCGCACCCGCGCGTCCAGGCCCGCGTGGTACGGCACCGCCTCGATCCCGTTCTTGCTGAGGAACTCGGCCGTCGCCTCCACCGACTTGCGCGACAGGCAGTAGACGATGCCCGCGTCGCCCTCGTGCTCCTGCTTGAGGAAGGACAGCAGCTGTTTCTTCGGGTCGTTCTTGCCGACGATCCGGTACTGGATGTTGGGCCGGTCGAAGCTCGCCACGAAGTGCTTGGCGTCCGGCATGCCGAGGCGCTGGGTGATCTCCTGGTGCGTCGCCCGCGTCGCCGTCGCGGTGAGCGCGATGCGCGGCACGTCGGGCCAGCGCTGACCGAGCACGGACAGGGCCAGGTAGTCGGGGCGGAAGTCGTGCCCCCACTGTGCCACGCAGTGCGCCTCGTCGATGGCAAACAGCGACACCTTGCCCCGCGAGAGCAGTTCGAGCGTGGAGTCGAGCCGCAGCCGCTCCGGCGCCAGATACAGCAGGTCGAGCTCGCCCGCGAGGAACTCGGCCTCCACCAGGCGGCGCTCCTCGAAGTCCTGCGTCGAGTTCATGAACCCGGCGCGCACCCCGAGCGCCCGCAGCGCGTCCACCTGGTCCTGCATCAGCGCGATCAGGGGCGAGACCACGATCCCCGTACCGGCTCTGACCAGCGCCGGGATCTGGTAACAGAGCGATTTGCCGCCACCGGTCGGCATCAGTACGACGGTGTCCCCACCGCCCACCACGTGCTCGATGATCGCTTCCTGCTCGCCGCGGAAAGCGTCGTACCCGAATACGCGGTGGAGCGTGGCGAGGGCCTCGCTTCCGATGGCCCCGCGCTCCGTCGCCTCGCTCATGACTTCCGTCCCCATCTTCGCTGCTCCCCCCGTACGCCGTGGTTCGACGTCCTCAGCAACGATAGGGGTCCGCACCGACATCACGGAAAGTTATCCACAGGACGCACGCGGAGGCACGGACGACGCACGGTGGGGTGCCGACTCCCCCGTGCCGGCACCCCACCCCACCGCGTCGTGGCCCGCGACTCAGCCCGCGCGCCACAGCGACGGTGTGCCCGGCGGCTCCCAGCCGGGCAGCGCGGTGTGCCCTTGGAGGCAGGTGTAGGTCACACCGCCGTAGGTGACCTTGTCGCCCACCTTGTACGCCGTGCCCGCGGCCCAGGTGCCGCCACCGCCGGGCGGGTCGGTGGGGCCGCCCTGGTCCACGTTCAGGACGAAGTCGAACGCGGCCTCCTTGCCCGCGCCCGCGTCCCGCACCGTCATCAGAAGGCGCGGGTCGAAGATCGAGTCGGTGCTGTTGCGCGGCTCGCCGGGGAAGTAGAGCTGTGTCGTCAGCACGGGGCGACCCGGCGCCTGCACCTTGACGTGGATGTGCCGGGTGCGCCCCGGATACAGGCCCGGCACGATCGTGGAGAGCGTGAAGGCGCCCCGCTGGTCGGTGAACTGGTGGCCGCGGAAGGTGAAGCCGACGTTGTCGTACGCGCCGTTGACGTCCGCCTGCCAGAAGTCCAGGAGGGCGTTCGCGACCGGCTTCCAGGCGAGGCCGAAGACGTAGCCGCTGACCGAGAGGCGGGTGCCGGGGGTGCCCGCGGTGACGAGCGAGGTGCGCCGGGGCGAGTTCGGCTTGAAGTAGGGGCCCTCGATCTGCTCGGGCGTCGGATCGTCGCCGTCGTCGCACATCGGGGTGAGCTCCAGCGGCCGCACGCCTTCTTGGGACGTGCGGGCGAGGGCGGGTGCGCTCGCGCTCATCACCGCCACCGGGAGGGTGGCGCCGGCCGCGAGCGCGGCCTTGAGGACCGTCTTGCGCGAGAGATCTCTTGATGTTCCGTCCATGTCAACTCCAGGGGGGTGGCGTGGTCGCCCGCATGCCGCCACGATGGCACGCCCCGCCCTCGCCGGGGACATACCAAAAGACCCCCTGCCACCGTCGCATGGCCGGGCCCGACGGCATACGAGAGGCCCGGCACCCCCGCTCGGGATGCCGGGCCCCACGTGACGCCGCGTCGGCCGCGGCTACCGCACGAAGACCCCCGCCTGGCTCGCCAGGTCGAGGAAGTACTGCGGCGCGAGGCCCAGCACGATCGTGACGGCCACACCGACCCCGATCGTCGTCATGGTCAGCGGCGACGGCACGGCCACGGTCGGGCCGTCCGCCTTCGGCTCGCTGAAGAACATGAGGACGATGACGCGGATGTAGAAGAACGCGGCGACCGCCGAGGACACGACACCGACCACGACGAGCGCGCCCGCGCCGCCCTCGGCCGCCGCCTTGAACACGGCGAACTTGCCCGCGAACCCGGAGGTCAGCGGGATGCCGGCGAAGGCGAGCAGGAACACCGCGAAGACGGCCGCCACCAGCGGCGACCTGCGCCCGAGCCCCGCCCACTTCGACAGGTGCGTCGCCTCGCCGCCCGCGTCGCGCACCAGCGTCACCACGGCGAAGGCGCCGATGGTCACGAAGGAGTACGCGCCCAGGTAGAAGAGGACGGACGAGACCCCGTCGGGCGTCGTCGCGATGACACCGGCCAGGATGAATCCGGCGTGCGCGATCGACGAGTACGCGAGGAGCCGCTTGATGTCGGTCTGCGTGATCGCGACGATCGCGCCGCCCAGCATCGTGACGATGACGATGGCCCACATGACCGGCCGCCAGTCCCAGCGCATCCCCGGCAGTACGACGTACAGCAGGCGCAGCAGCGCACCGAAGGCCGCGACCTTCGTGGCCGCCGCCATGAAGCCGGTGACCGGCGTCGGCGCGCCCTGGTACACGTCCGGCGTCCACATGTGGAACGGGACGGCGCCGACCTTGAACAGCAGGCCCATGACGACCAGCGCCATGCCGATGAGCAGCAGCGCGTCGTTGCCCATGGTGTCCGCGAGGGCCGGGTCCACGCTCTGCACCGAGCCGTCGACGACGCTCGCGATCGAGGCGTACGAGACCGAGCCCGCGTAGCCGTACAGGAGCGCGATGCCGAACAGGGTGAAGGCGGACGCGAAGGCGCCGAGCAGGAAGTACTTGACCGCGGCCTCCTGCGACATGAGCCGCTTGCGGCGGGCCACGGCGCACAGGAGGTACAGCGGGAGCGAGAAGACTTCCAGGGCGATGAACAGCGTCAGCAGGTCGTTCGCCGCGGGGAAGACCAGCATTCCGGCGATCGCGAAGAGCGCCAGCGGGAACACCTCGGTGGTGGTGAACCCGGCCTTTATGGCGGCCTTCTCACTGTCGCTGCCGGGCACGGAGGCGGCCTGTGCGGCGAACGAGTCGACGCGGTTGCCGTGCGCCTCCGGGTCGAGCCGCCGCTCGGCGAACGTGAAGATCGCGACCAGCCCGGAGAGCAGGATGACGCCCTGGAGGAACAGGGCGGGGCCGTCGACGGCGATCGCGCCCATGGCCGCGATGTGCGCCTTCGTCGTCCCGTACCCGCCGGCCGCGAGCCCCACGACTGCCGCGAAGGCGGCCGCGAGCGCGACGACGGAGAGGAACACCTGCACGTAGTAGCGCGACCGGCGCGGCACCACGGCCTCGACCAGGATCCCCAGGACGGCGGCACCGATGACGATCAAGGTCGGGGACAATTGCCCGTATTCGATCTTCGGTGCGTCGATCTTGGCGATCGGGCCGGCGGCGGTTGTCCACAGACTGTGGACGGCTGACGTAGTCACTTGTGAGCCGCCTCCACTTCCGGCTTCGGGTCCTTCTTGTGGACGTCGGACAGGGTGTGCTTGACCGCCGGGTTCACCAGCTCGGTGAGCGGCTTCGGGTAGACGCCCAGGAAGATCAGTACGCCGATCAGCGGGACCACGACCGCGAGCTCACGCACCCGCAGGTCCGCGATGCCCTCGGTGGACGGCTTCACCGGGCCCGTCATGGTGCGCTGGTAGAGGACCAGCGTGTAGAGCGCGGCGAGGACGATGCCGAAGGTGGCGATGATGCCGATCACCGGGTAGCGCGTGAACGTGCCGACCAGGACCAGGAATTCACTCACGAAGGGCGCGAGGCCCGGCAGCGAGAGAGTGGCGAGGCCGCCGATCAGGAACGTGCCGGCGAGCACCGGGGCCACCTTCTGCACGCCCCCGTAGTCCGCGATGAGCCGCGATCCGCGCCGCGAGATCAGGAAGCCGGCGACCAGCATCAGCGCCGCCGTCGAGATCCCGTGGTTGACCATGTAGAGCGTCGCGCCGGACTGGCCCTGGCTGGTCATCGCGAAGATGCCCATGATGATGAAGCCGAAGTGCGAGATCGACGCGTAGGCGACCAGGCGCTTGATGTCGCGCTGGCCGACCGCGAGCAGCGCCCCGTAGACGATGCTGATCAGGGCGAGCACCAGGATCGCCGGCGTCGCCCACTTGCTCGCCTCCGGGAAGAGCTGGAGGCAGAAGCGGAGCATCGCGAACGTGCCGACCTTGTCCACAACCGCCGTGATCAGCACGGCGACCGGGGCGGTGGCCTCGCCCATCGCGTTCGGCAGCCAGGTGTGCAGCGGCCACAGCGGGGCCTTCACCGCGAAGGCGAAGAAGAAGCCGAGGAAGAGCAGCCGCTCGGTGTTGGTCGCCATGTCGAGCGAGCCGCTCGCGCGGGCTTCCGCGATCTCCGAGAGCGAGAACGTCCCCGCGACCACGTACAGGCCGATGACCGCGGCCAGCATGATGAGGCCGCCGACCAGGTTGTAGAGGAGGAACTTGACGGCCGCGTAACTGCGCTGGGTCGCCGCCTCCTTCTCGCCGTGCGGGCCCGCCCGGTCCCCGAAGCCGCCGATGAGGAAGTACATCGGGATGAGCATGGCTTCGAAGAAGATGTAGAAGACGAAGACGTCGGTGGCCTCGAAGGAGATGATCACCATCGCCTCGACGAGCAGGATCAGGGCGAAGAAGCCCTGAGTCGGCCGCCACCGACCCGCAGCGAAGCTGCCAAGGGACTCGGCTCCGGTCTCCTGCGGGT
The DNA here is from genome assembly GCF_054963755.1 of Streptomyces sp. EDA2-14. Lineage (NCBI taxonomy): Bacteria > Bacillati > Actinomycetota > Actinomycetes > Kitasatosporales > Streptomycetaceae > Streptomyces > Streptomyces sp. EDA2-14. The sequence continues at coordinate 326,935 of NZ_JBUEGE010000002.1, read as the reverse complement.
CGGCGTCGTGCCAGCCCGCGAGGATCACGAACGGGATCAGCAGCGCGGTCAGCGCGATCAGCGCCACCCCGATGCCGTCCACACCCAGCTCGTAGCGGACCCCGAAGTCGGCGATCCACGCGTGCGATTCGGTGAGTTGGAAGCGTCCGCCACTCGGATCGAAACGGACCGCGACCACCGCCGCGAGGACCAGGGTGGCGAGCGAGAACAGCAGCGCGAGCCACTTGGCCGCGGTGCGCTGCTTCGCCGGTACGGCGGCCGTGGCGATCGCGCCCACGGCCGGCAGTACCGCCGTCGCTGTCAGCAGAGGAAAGGACATCGGTATCAGACCGCCCTCATCAGCAGGGTCACCGCGGCGATGACCGCCGCGCCGCCGAACATCGAGACGGCGTACGAGCGCACGTAGCCGTTCTGGAGTTTGCGCAGCCGACCGGACAGGCCACCGACCGAGGCCGCCGTCCCGTTGACCACCCCGTCGACCAGGGTGTGGTCGACGTACACGAGCGAGCGCGTCAGGTGCTCGCCGCCGCGCACGAGGACGACGTGGTTGAAGTCGTCCTGGAGCAGGTCGCGCCGGGCGGCGCGGGTGAGCAGCGAGCCGCGCGGGGCGACGACGGGAACCTCGCGGCGCCCGTACTGGACCCAGGCGAGCGCCACACCGATCACGAGGCACACCATGGTGGCTCCGGTGACCGCGCCCGCGCTGATGGGCGCGTGCCCGTGGTCGTGCCCGGTGACCGGCTCCAGCCAGTGCAGGAAGCGGTCGCCGATGGAGAAGAAGCCACCGGCGAAGACCGAGCCGACCGCGAGCAGGATCATCGGGATCGTCATGGACGACGGGGACTCGTGCGGGTGCGGCTCGTGTCCTTCGCCCGCGGCGGAGCCGCTGTCGGACGCTGTCGGCTGCCAGCGCTTCTCGCCGAAGAAGGTCATGATCATCACGCGGGTCATGTAGAACGCGGTGATGGCCGCGCCGAGCAGGGCGACGGAGCCGAGGATCCAGCCTTCCGTCCCGCCCTTCGCGAACGCCGCCTCGATGATCTTGTCCTTGGAGAAGAAGCCGGACAGGCCGGGGAAGCCGATGATGGCGAGATAGCCGAGACCGAACGTCACGAAGGTGATCGGCATGTACTTCCGCAGGCCGCCGAACTTCCGCATGTCGACCTCGTCGTTCATGCCGTGCATGACCGAACCGGCGCCGAGGAAGAGTCCCGCCTTGAAGAAGCCGTGCGTCACCAGGTGCATGATCGCGAAGACGTAGCCGATGGGGCCGAGGCCCGCGGCGAGGATCATGTAGCCGATCTGCGACATCGTCGAGCCGGCGAGGGCCTTCTTGATGTCGTCCTTCGCGCAACCGACGATCGCACCGAACAGCAGCGTGACCGCGCCGACGATGGTGACGACGAGCTGGGCGTCCGGCGCCCCGTTGAAGATCGCGCCGGAGCGGACGATCAGGTAGACACCCGCGGTCACCATGGTCGCGGCGTGGATGAGGGCCGAGACCGGGGTCGGGCCCTCCATCGCGTCCCCGAGCCAGGACTGCAGCGGCACCTGCGCCGACTTGCCGCACGCGGCGAGCAGCAGCATCAGGCCGATCGCGGTGAGCTTGCCCTCGGAAGTGTCACCGACGCTGTCGAGCACCGGCTTGAAGGCGAACGTCCCGAACGTCGTGAACATCAGCATGATCGCGATGGACAGACCCATGTCACCGACACGGTTGACCAGGAACGCCTTCTTCGCGGCGGTGGCCGCGCTCGGCTTGTGCTGCCAGAAGCCGATCAGCAGGTACGAGGCGAGACCCACGCCCTCCCAGCCGACGTACAGCAGCAGGTAGTTGTCGGCGAGTACGAGGAGCAGCATCGCCGCGAGGAACAGGTTCAGGTAGCCGAAGAAGCGGCGGCGCCGCTCGTCGTGCTCCATGTACCCGATCGAGTAGAGGTGGATCAGCGTGCCCACGCCGGAGATCAGCAGCACGAACGTCATCGACAGCTGGTCGAGCTGGAACGCGACGTCCGCCTGGAAGCCCTCGACGGGGATCCAGCTGAACAGGTGCTGGCTGAGCGTGCGGTCCTCGGGCCCCTTGCCGAGCAGGTCCGAGAAGAGGACGACGGCGATCACGAAGGAGGCGGCCGCGAGCACCGTGCCGAGCAGATGGCCCACCCGGTCCAAAGCCCGCCCGCCGCACAGCAGTACGGCCGCTCCGAGCAGTGGCGCCGCTACCAGCAGCGCAATGAGATTCTCCACTGGTTACGACCCCTTACAGCTTCATCAGGCTGGCGTCGTCGACCGAGGCCGAGTGGCGGGAACGGAACATCGACACGATGATCGCGAGCCCCACCACGACCTCGGCGGCGGCGACGACCATCGTGAAGAACGCGATGATCTGGCCGTCGAGATTGCCGTGCATGCGGGAGAACGCGACGAACGCGAGGTTGCACGCGTTCAGCATCAGCTCGATGCACATGAACACGACGATCGCGTTCCGCCTGATGAGCACGCCGGTGGCGCCGATCGTGAACAACAGGGCGGCGAGATACAGGTAGTTGACCGGATTCACTTCGACGCCTCCTCGGCCCGGTCGAGATCCGAACGCTCGAGACGGTCGGCCGACCGCTGCTCCAGGGCCTTCAGATCGCTCATCGCCTCACCGGAGACGTCCCGGATCTGGCCGCGGTCGCGCAGGGTCTGCATGACCGTGAGCTCCGACGGGGTGCCGTCGGGCAGCAGGCCGGCGATGTCCACCGCGTTGTGCCGGGCGTAGACGCCCGGGGCGGGCAGCGGCGGGAGGTGCTTGCCCTCGCGCACGCGCTCCTCGGCCATCTCGCGCTGCGTCTTGGCCCGCTCGGTGCGCTCGCGGTGCGTGAGCACCATCGCGCCGACGGTGGCCGTGATCAGCAGGGCGCCGGTGATCTCGAAGGCGAAGACGTACTTGGTGAAGATGAGGGACGCGAGGCCCTCCACGTTCCCCCCGGCGTTCGCCTTGCCCAGTCCGTTGAACTGCTTCAGCGAGGCGTTGCCGATCCCCGCGATGAGCAGCACCCCGAAGCCGACCCCGCACAGGGCGGCGAGCCAGCGCTGCCCCTTGATGGTCTCCTTCAGGGAGTCGGCCGCGGTGACGCCGACGAGCATGACCACGAAGAGGAACAGCATCATGATCGCGCCCGTGTAGACGACGATCTGCACGATGCCCAGGAAGTACGCCCCGTTGGCCAAGTAGAAGACCGCGAGGATGATCATGGTGCCGGCCAGACAGAGGGCGCTGTGCACGGCCTTCTTCATCAGGATCGTGCACAGGGCGCCGATGACGGCGACCGTGCCGAGGATCCAGAACTGGAAGGCCTCACCCGTCGAGGTGTTGGCGGCGAGCGTCGTCGCGAACTGCGCGCTCATACGTCGGCCCCCTCTGCACCCTCGGCGACCGGCTCCTCGGGCTTCTCGCCCTTGGAGACGGCCACTTGGCGCTCGGTGCCGGGCGCCGCCTCGGTCACCAGACCCCGGTAGTAGTCCTGCTCGTCCATGCCGGGGAAGATCGAGTGCGGGCTGTCGACCATGCCCTCGTCGAGCCCGGCGAGCAGCTGCTCCTTGGTGTAGATGAGGTTGGCGCGGCTGCTGTCGGCGAGCTCGAACTCGTTCGTCATCGTCAGCGCGCGCGTGGGGCACGCCTCGATGCACAGTCCGCACAGAATGCAGCGGGCGTAGTTGATCTGGTAGACGCGGCCGTAGCGCTCACCCGGTGAGTAGCGCTCCTCCTCCGTGTTGTCCGCGCCCTCCACGTAGATCGCGTCCGCCGGGCAGGCCCAGGCGCACAGCTCACAGCCGACGCACTTCTCCAGGCCGTCCGGATGGCGGTTGAGCTGGTGCCTGCCGTGGAAGCGGGGAGCGGTGGTCTTCGGTTGCTCCGGGTACTGCTCGGTCAGCCGCTTCTTGAACATGGCCTTGAAGGTCACGCCGAAGCCGGCGACGGGGTTCTGGAACCCCGGCTCGGTGTCCTTCTGCTGGCCGGAGTTGGTCTCGTCAGCCATCGGACGCCTCCTTTCCTTCGCGAGATCCACCGAGCGACTCGTCACTCTGAGTATCGGTGCCACCACTGACAATCAGCTCCCGCTGTCGGCGGGAGGGCCTGCGCGGCACGGGCGGCAGGGTCTGTCCGGGCAGCGGCGGCACGGGGAATCCGCCCGCCATCGGGTCGAAGGCGGCGGGCTCCTCGGCGGCCTCCCGCTGCTTGGCCCCGCGGTCGCGGAACATGTCGACGACGAACGACAGGATCAGGACCACAAGGATCGCGGCGCCGACGTACAGGGCGATGGAGGCGAAGTCGTAGTTCTCGTTGCGCAGCGTGCGCACCGTCGCCACCAGCATCAGCCACACCACGGAGACCGGGATGAGGACCTTCCAGCCGAGCTTCATCAGCTGGTCGTAGCGGACGCGGGGCAGCGTGCCGCGCAGCCAGATGAAGAAGAACAGCAGCAGCTGGACCTTGACGACGAACCAGAGCATCGGCCACCAGCCGTGGTTCGCGCCCTCCCAGAACGTGGAGATCGGCCACGGTGCGCGCCAGCCGCCCAGGAAGAGCGTCACGGACACCGCCGAGACCGTCACCATGTTCACGTACTCGGCGAGCATGAACATCGCGAACTTGATGGAGGAGTACTCGGTGTTGAAGCCACCGACGAGGTCGCCCTCGGACTCCGGCATGTCGAACGGGGCGCGGTTCGTCTCGCCGACCATCGTCACGATGTAGAGCAGGAACGACACCGGCAGCAGCAGGATGTACCAGCGGTCGTGCTGCTGGGCGACGATCTCCGACGTCGACATCGAGCCCGAGTACAGGAACACCGAGGCGAAGGACGCGCCCATCGCGATCTCGTACGAGATCATCTGCGCGCACGAGCGCAATCCGCCGAGCAGCGGATACGTCGACCCGGACGACCAGCCCGCGAGGACGATGCCGTAGATGCCGACGGAGGCGACCGCGAGGATGTAGAGCATCGCGATCGGCAGGTCGGTGAGCTGCATCGTCGTGCGGTGGCCGAAGATCGAGATCTCGTTGCCCGCGGGGCCGAACGGGATCACCGCGATCGCCATGAAGGCGGGGATCGCCGCGACGATCGGCGCGAGGATGTAGACCACCTTGTCGGCGCGCTTGACGACGACGTCTTCCTTGAGCATCAGCTTGATGCCGTCGGCGAGCGACTGGAGCATGCCCCAGGGCCCGTGCCGGTTCGGGCCGATGCGCAGCTGCATCCAGGCGACGACCTTGCGCTCCCACACGATGGAGAACAGCACGGTCAGCATCACGAAGGCGAAGCAGAAGACCGCCTTGATGACGACGAGCCACCAGGGGTCGCGACCGAACATGGACAGGTCTTCGAGCGCCATGGTGTTGAGCGCTGCTGGACTCATGACTGCACCTCCGGGGCTCCGGCGGCGACGGCCGGGCCGATCTTCACCAGGTCGCCGGGGACGGCCCCCGTGTCCGAGGCAACGCCGCCACCCGCGGAGTTGAGCGGCAGCCACACGACGCGGTCGGGCATCTCGGTGACCTGGAGGGGGAACGCGACGCTGCCCCTGGCCCCGGTGACCGTCAGCACGTCACCGTCCTTCACGCCCGCCTCCTCGGCGGTCGCGGCGGACACGCGCGCGAGGGCGGCGTGCCGAGTCCCGGCGAGCGCGTCGTCGCCCTCCTGGAGGCGGCCCTGGTCGAGCAGCAGCCGGTGACCGGCGAGGACGGCCTCCCCGGAGGAGGGCTTCGGGAGCGGGCCCGCGGTATCCAGGGGTTCCGTGGCGTGCGGCCCGTCCCAGTTGCCGAGCCGGTCCAACTCGCGGCGCAGCGAGCGCAGATCAGGAAGACCGAGGTGGACGTCCATGGCGTCGGCCATCATCTGCAGCACGCGCGCGTCCGTGGGCGCGACACGTCGCGTCATCTGGTCGGGCTTCAGCGCGGCCTCGAACATCCGGGCGCGCCCCTCCCAGTTGAGGAACGTGCCCGCCTTCTCCGCGACCGCGGCCACCGGAAGGACGACGTCGGCGTGGTCGGTGACCTCGCTGGGCCGCTGCTCCAGGGAGACCACGAAACCCACCTCGTGAAGGGCTTCACGTGCGCGCGCCGGGGACGGCAGGTCGGCGACCTCGACGCCGGCGACGACCAGCGCCAGCAGCTCGCCGGTGGCGGCGGCCTCCACGATCTGGCCGGTGTCGCGTCCGTGGCGGTGCGGCAGGTCGGCCACACCCCAGGTGGCGGCCACCTCGCCCCGCGCGCGCGGGTCGGTCGCGGGCCGCCCGCCCGGCAGCAGCGACGGCAGCGCGCCGGCCTCGACGGCGCCGCGCTCACCGGCCCGGCGCGGGATCCACACCAGCTGGGCCCCGGTCGCGGACGCGGCCCGAACGGCGGCCGTGAGACCACCGGACACGGCCGCGACCCGCTCGCCGACGACGATCACGGCACCTTCGCCGCGCAGCGCCTGCGCGGCGTCCGCTCCCCCGCCTTCGAGACCCACCCCGGAGGCGAGCGCGTCCAGCCACTCGGGCTCGGTGCCGGGAGCGGCGGGCAGCAGCGTGCCGCCCGCCTTCTCCAGGCCGCGCGTCGCATGCGTGGAGAGCGAGTAGACCTTCTGGCCGCTCTTCCGCCACGCCTTGCGGAGCTTGAGGAAGACGCCGGGCGCCTCCTCCTCCGACTCGAACCCGACGAGGAGGACCGCGGGGGCCTTCTCCAGCGCGGTGTACGTGACGCCCTGGCCGTCCAGATCACGACCGCGACCGGCGACGCGCGCCGCCAGGAAGTCGGCCTCCTCGCTGCTGTGCACGCGCGCGCGGAAGTCGATGTCGTTCGTGTCGAGGGCGACGCGGGTGAACTTGCTGTACGCGTAGGCGTCCTCGACGGTGAGCCGGCCACCGGTCAGCACCCCGGCCCGGCCGCGGGCTGCGGCGAGCCCGCGCGCGGCGGTCTCCAGCGCCTCCGGCCAGGAAGCGGGCCGCAGTTCACCGCTCTCCGCGTCCCGTACGAGGGGGTGGGTGATCCGGTCGGGCTTCTGCGCGTAACGGAAGCCGAAGCGGCCCTTGTCGCAGATCCACTCCTCGTTGACCTCGGGGTCGTTGGCCGCGAGGCGGCGCATGACCTTGCCGCGCCGGTGGTCGGTGCGGGTCGCGCAGCCGCCCGAGCAGTGCTCGCACACGCTCGGCGACGAGACGAGGTCGAAGGGCCGGGAGCGGAACCGGTACGCCGCCGAGGTCAGCGCGCCGACCGGGCAGATCTGGATGGTGTTCCCGGAGAAGTACGACTCGAAGGGGTCGCCCTCGCCCGTGCCGACCTGCTGGAGCGCGCCGCGCTCGATCAGCTCGATCATCGGGTCGCCCGCGATCTGGTTGGAGAACCGGGTGCAGCGGGCGCACAGCACGCACCGCTCACGGTCGAGCAGCACCTGCTTCGAGATAGGCACCGGCTTCTCGTAGGTGCGCTTCTTGCCCTCGAAGCGCGAGTCGGCCTGGCCGTGCGACATGGCCTGGTTCTGCAGCGGGCACTCGCCGCCCTTGTCGCAGACCGGGCAGTCGAGGGGGTGGTTGATGAGCAGCAGCTCCATGACCCCCTTCTGCGCCTTCTCGGCGACCGGGGAGGAGAGCTGGCTCTTGACCACCATGCCGTCGGTACAGGTGATGGTGCAGGACGCCATCGGCTTGCGCTGGCCCTCCACCTCCACGATGCACTGCCTGCAGGCGCCTGCCGGGTCGAGCAGCGGGTGGTCGCAGAACCGGGGGATCTCGATGCCCAGCATCTCGGCGGCCCGGATGACCAGCGTGCCCTTGGGGACGCTGATTTCGATGCCGTCGATGGTGAGGGAGACGAGGTCCTCCGGCGGAACGGCCGCTTCGCCGCCCCCGGAGGGAGCGTTGGTCGTGACGGTCACGCGTTCACCTCCGTGCGGTGCTTGTCGCCCCGGTCCGCCCAGAGCGTGGACTTGGCCGGGTCGAAGGGGCAGGCCTTGCCCGTGACGTGCTGCTCGTACTCCTCGCGGAAGTACTTGAGCGAGGAGAAGATCGGCGAGGCGGCGCCGTCGCCGAGGGCGCAGAACGACTTGCCGTTGATGTTGTCGGCGATGTCGTTCAGCTTGTCGAGGTCGGACATCGTGCCCTTGCCGGCCTCGATGTCCCGCAGCAACTGCACCAGCCAGTACGTTCCTTCACGGCACGGCGTGCACTTTCCGCAGGACTCGTGGGCGTAGAACTCGGTCCACCTCGTGACCGCGCGCACGACGCAGGTCGTCTCGTCGAAGCACTGCAGCGCCTTGGTGCCGAGCATCGATCCGGCGGCGCCGACGCCCTCGTAGTCGAGGGGGACGTCGAGGTGCTCCTCGGTGAACATCGGGGTCGAACTGCCGCCGGGGGTCCAGAACTTGAGGCGGTGGCCGGGACGCATGCCGCCGCTCATGTCGAGCAGCTGGCGCAGCGTGATGCCGAGCGGGGCCTCGTACTGGCCGGGGCTCGCGACGTGGCCGCTGAGCGAGTACAGCGTGAAGCCCGGGGACTTCTCGCTGCCCATCGACTTGAACCAGTCCTTGCCCCGATTGATGATCGCGGGAACCGACGCGATGGACTCGACGTTGTTCACCACAGTGGGGCAGGCGTAGAGGCCGGCGACGGCAGGGAAGGGGGGACGCAGTCGCGGCTGACCACGGCGGCCTTCGAGCGAGTCCAGGAGTGCGGTCTCCTCACCACAGATGTACGCGCCCGCGCCGGCGTGCACGGTGAGCTCAAGGTTGAGACCGCTGCCCAGGACGTTCTGCCCGAGATACCCCGCGGCGTAGGCCTCGCGCACGGCCTCGTGCAGGCGCCGCAGTACGGGGACCACTTCACCGCGCAAGTAGATGAACGCGTGCTCGGAACGGATCGCGTAACAGGCGATCACGATGCCCTCGATGAGGCTGTGCGGGTTCGCGAAGAGGAGCGGGATGTCCTTGCAGGTCCCCGGCTCCGATTCGTCGGCGTTGACAACTAGATAGTGCGGCTTGCCGTCTCCCTGCGGGATGAACTGCCACTTCATCCCGGTCGGGAACCCGGCGCCACCACGCCCGCGGAGCCCCGCGTCCTTCACATACGCGATCAGGTCGTCCGGTTCCATGGCGAGGGCCTTGCGCAGCCCCTCGTATCCCTCGTGCCGGCGGTACACATCCAAAGACCAGGACTTGTCCTGGTCCCAGAAGGCCGACAGGACCGGAGAGAGCAGCTTCTCCGGGCTGGTGTCGTTGTTGTCGATCTCGGCTGCCAAGGTCATCACTCCCCCTCCTCGGCGGTCGGTCCCGCTGGGTGTGCGGGGTCGGAGGCCGACGTGTCCTGCGGCGCGTCGTGCGAGCTCAAGTGCTCGGTGGGCGACGGGTCGTGGGGCTGGTCGCCCTCGGCGCCGCCACCGCGCGGGTGGACCACGCGCGCGGGCTCCGTCTCGCCCTTGGCCAGGCGCAGCCCGATCAGCGAGGCGGGTCCTGCGCTGCCGCTCGCCTCGACGGAGCCTTCGCGCTCGTCCGGGAAACCGGCCAGGATGCGCGCGGTCTCCTTGAAGGTGCACAGAGGGGCGCCGCGCGTGGGTGACACCTGCGCGCCCCCGCGCAGGTCGTCGACGAGCTGCTTGGCGGTCTCGGGCGTCTGGTTGTCGAAGAACTCCCAGTTGACCATCACCACGGGAGCGAAATCACAAGCGGCGTTGCACTCGATGTGCTCCAGCGTGATTCTGCCGTCGTCCGTGGTGCCGTTGTTGCCGACGCCGAGGTGCTCCTGGAGCGACTCGAAGATGGCGTCCCCGCCCATGACGGCGCACAGCGTGTTGGTGCAGACGCCGACCTGGTAGTCGCCGCTCGGCTTCCTGCGGTACATCGTGTAGAAGGTCGCGACGGCCGTGACCTCGGCGGTGGTCAGGTCGAGCATGTCCGCGCAGAACTGCATTCCGGTGCGCGTGACATGGCCCTCCTCCGACTGCACGAGATGCAGCAGCGGGAGCAGCGCCGAGCGGGAGCCGGGGTAGCGGGAGATGATCTCCTTCGCGTCGGCCTCCAGGCGGGTTCGGACGTCGTCCGGGTACGCGGGCGCGGGCAGCTGTGGCATGCCCAGACTCACGCCCTGCTCCGAAGAACTGGTGGTCACCGGTCGACGCCTCCCATCACGGGGTCGATGGACGCGACGGCGACGATGACGTCGGCGACCTGGCCGCCCTCGCACATCGCCGCCATGGCCTGAAGGTTGGTGAAGGACGGGTCGCGGAAGTGGACCCTGAACGGGCGGGTGCCGCCGTCGGACACGGCGTGCACACCCAGCTCGCCCTTGGGCGACTCCACGGCGGTGTACGCCTGTCCCGGCGGGACGCGGAAGCCCTCGGTCACCAGCTTGAAGTGGTGGATGAGGGCCTCCATGGAGGTGCCCATGATGTTCTTGATGTGGTCGAGCGAGTTGCCCAGGCCGTCCGGGCCGAGGGCCAGTTGGGCGGGCCAGGCGATCTTCTTGTCACCGACCATGACCGGGCCCGGCTCCAGGCGGTCCAGGCACTGCTCGACGATGCGCAGCGACTGGCGCATCTCCTCCAGGCGGATCAGGAAGCGTCCGTAGGAGTCGCAGGTGTCGGCGGTCGGGATGTCGAAGTCGTAGTTCTCGTAGCCGCAGTAGGGCTGCGCCTTGCGCAGGTCGTGCGGCAGGCCGGCGGAGCGCAGGATCGGTCCTGTGGCGCCGAGGGCCATGCAGCCCGCGAGGTCGAGGTAGCCGACGTCCTGCATGCGGGCCTTGAAGATGGGGTTCCCGGTGGCGAGCTTGTCGTACTCGGGAAGGTTCTTCTTCATCTTCTTCACGAACTCGCGCAGCGCGTCCACCGCGCCGGGCGGCAGGTCCTGGGCGAGTCCGCCGGGCCGGATGTACGCGTGGTTCATCCGCAGGCCGGTGATCAACTCGTAGACATCGAGAACGAGTTCACGATCCCGGAATCCGTAGATCATGATCGTGGTCGCGCCGAGCTCCATGCCACCGGTGGCGATGGCCACCAGGTGCGAGGACATCCGGTTCAGCTCCATGAGGAGCACGCGGATGATGTTGGCGCGGTCCGGGATCTCGTCCTCGATGCCGAGGAGCTTCTCCACGGCCAGGCAGTACGCCGTCTCGTTGTAGAACGGCGTCAGGTAGTCCATGCGCGTCACGAACGTGGTGCCCTGCGTCCACGTGCGGTATTCGAGGTTCTTCTCGATGCCGGTGTGGAGGTAGCCGATGCCGCAGCGGGCCTCGGTGACCGTCTCGCCGTCGATCTCCAGGATCAGGCGCAACACCCCGTGCGTGGAGGGGTGCTGGGGTCCCATGTTGACGATGATGCGCTCGTCGTCGGACTTGGCCGCCGACTGGGCGACCTCGTCCCAGTCGCCTCCGGTGACCGTGTAGACGGTGCCTTCGGTGGTCTCGCGCGACGAGGCGGAGGGGGCAGAAGAAGTGGAAGACATCAGCTGTACGACCTCCGCTGGTCCGGAGCCGGGATCTGGGCGCCCTTGTACTCGACGGGGATGCCGCCGAGCGGGTAGTCCTTGCGCTGCGGGAAGCCCTGCCAGTCGTCCGGCATCATGATCCGCGTCAGCGCGGGGTGGCCGTCGAAGACGAGACCGAAGAAGTCGTACGCCTCTCGCTCGTGCCAGTCGTTCGTCGGATACACCGGGACCAGGGACGGGATGTGCGGGTCCGCGTCGGGCACGGAGACCTCGAGGCGGATCAGCCGGTTGTGGGTGATCGAGCGCAGGTGGTAGACGGCGTGCAGCTCGCGGCCCTTGTCCTCGGGGTAGTTCACCGCCGAGACCCCCGTGCACAGTTCGAAGCGCAGGGCCGGGTCGTCGCGCAGGGTGCGGGCGACGCGGACCAGGTGCTCGCGCTCGATGTGGAAGGTGAGCTCGCCGCGGTCGACGACCGTCTTGTCGATGGCGTTCTCGGGGACGAGGTCCTGCTCCTCCAGGGCGCCCTCCAGCTCGTCCGCCACCTCGTCGAACCAGCCGCCGTAGGGGCGGGAGGATTCGCCGGGCAGCCGGATCGAGCGGACGAGGCCGCCGTAGCCGGAGGTGTCGCCGCCGTTGTTGGCGCCGAACATGCCGCGCTGTACGCGGATCTCCTCGCCCTGGTCGCCGCGCTGCCCCGGGAGGTTGGAGGCGCTGAGGTCCTTTTCGGGGTTGACCCCGTTCGATCCCTTGTCGCTGTGCGCGTCGCTCACCGCAGCAGCCCCTTCATCTCGATCGTCGGGAGCGCCTTGCGCGCCGCTTCCTCCGCCTCACGGGCCGCCTCCTCGGCGTTCACGCCGAGCTTGGAGGACTGCACCTTCTGATGGAGCTTGAGAATCGCGTCCATCAGCATCTCGGGCCGGGGCGGGCAGCCGGGCAGATAGATGTCGACCGGGACGACGTGGTCGACGCCCTGCACGATCGCGTAGTTGTTGAACATCCCGCCGGAGGATGCGCAGACGCCCATGGAGATGACCCACTTCGGGTTCGGCATCTGGTCGTAGACCTGGCGCAGGACGGGCGCCATCTTCTGGCTCACCCGCCCGGCCACGATCATCAGGTCCGCCTGGCGGGGTGAGCCGCGGAAGACCTCCATGCCGAATCGCGCCAGGTCGTAGCGGCCCGCGCCCGTCGTCATCATTTCGATGGCGCAGCAGGCGAGTCCGAACGTGGCGGGAAACATGGACGACTTGCGCACCCAGCCGGCCGCCTGCTCGACGGTGGTCAGCAGGAATCCGCTCGGCAGCTTTTCTTCGAGTCCCATTGGTCTGTGGCTCCCGGTCTCCCCTATACGGGGCTCAGTCCCATTCCAGGCCGCCGCGCCGCCATACGTACGCGTACGCGACGAAGACGGTGAGCACGAAGAGCAGCATCTCTACGAGCCCGAACACCCCAAGGGCGTCGAAGGTGACGGCCCAGGGGTAGAGGAAGACGATCTCGATGTCGAAGACGATGAAGAGCATCGCCGTCAGGTAGTACTTGATGGGGAAGCGCCCGCCACCGGCCGGCGTGGGGGTCGGCTCGATCCCGCACTCGTAGGCCTCTAGCTTGGCCCGGTTGTACCGCTTTGGACCGATAAGCGTGGCCATGACCACGGAGAAGATCGCAAAGCCTGCCCCGAGGGCTCCCAGTACGAGGATGGGCGCATAAGCGTTCACCGCTCCTCGCTCCTCTCAGTCGGCGCTGACTGCTGGCGGTTGCATGAACTCGCGCCCCGCGCCCCACGTCCTGCGAACGGTCGAAGATCGCTTACATGTGAAGCGGGTCACAAGCCCAACTTGCCCCGCATCCTATGCCTGCAACTCTGTGATCTGCGACACGGGGTACGCCAACTACTTTGTGATCTCCACCACCTGACGAAGGATCATGAAGTCGGATGAGCGGTGATCTTCACACGCGAAGCACCTGAGTGATCACCAGTGGTGACAACTTGCCGGGTTACCCCTGGTCGGAGAGGTGCGCCCTCTATCAAGAGGGGGAGATCGCAAGCAAATTGGTGCTGGACACGGTTGGCTGATAGTGGAGCCCGTTCACACCTTGGAGGGACAGGTGTGAACGGCGGTGGACGCGAGATGTGTTCATCCGGTGTGCACCGCACCCCCTAGGGGCCGGCTTGTGACCTGCGTCACGCATCAGTCACACCGTCAGAAACCGGGCTTGGCCAACGGCCTCAACGGGTGGTAAGCGTGGGGCAATTCGGGCGTATTGCTGAAAACACGTGCTCAGAGCCTCGCCGACTGCTGTCCAATTTGCCCGTTACGGCGTCAATAAAGCCTGTCGGGCCCCGGTTTCGGCCCTCCGCTTCACAACTGTGGCGCACCACACGTTTCTTGAAGGGATCGGGGAGGCCCTGATACCGGTTGGTCTCATGTCCCACACCGCTCACATACCCAGCCACCGGAAGCCCCGTCGCAGCGCCTCGAAGCGGGCCCTGCGCGCCGGAGTTACCGGTGGCGTCCTCAGCACCCTGGCAGTCGCTGGTGCGGCTGGTTCGGCAACCGCCGCCGAGCCCGTGACGCAGACCATCGAGATGCCCACGCTCACCAACGACCTCTCCTCCCAGGTCGCCCAGTCCGCGGAAGCCACCCAGCAGGCCGCGGCGAACTACCAGGTCCAGGCCGAGCGCGACGCCGCGTTCGACAAGGCCGCGGACCAGGCGAAGAAGGACCAGGTCGCCGCCGAGAAGAAGGCGGAGGCCCAGAAGAAGGCCGAAGCCAAGGCGAAGGCCGAGGCCGCCGCCAAGCGCGAGGCCGCCGAGAAGGCCGCCGCCTCCCGCTCCAGCGAGCGCACCACGCTCCAGGCGACGGCGTCCTCGTCCTCCTCCGACGAGGTCTCCGCCCCGGCCAGCGGCTCCGCCGCCGCCGTGGTGTCGTTCGTGAAGTCGCACATCGGTGACGCCTACGTGTCCGGTGGCACGGGTCCCAGCTCGTGGGACTGCTCGGGTCTCGTGCAGGCCGCGTACAAGCAGGCCGGTGTCGACCTGCCGCGCGTCTCGCAGGACCAGTCGACGCAGGGCACCCAGGTCGGCCTCGACAACCTGCAGCCCGGCGACATCCTCTACTGGGGTGGCTCCGGCAGCGCCTACCACGTCGCGATCTACGTGGGCGGCGGCAAGTTCGTCGGTGCGCAGAACTCCTCCACCGGCGTCGTCGAGCAGCCGCTTTCCTACGACCAGCCGACCGGCGCGGTGCGCGTTCTCTGAGGTTCCTGTGAACTTCCGGGCCCTCAGGGGCCCCGCGGTCCGCTGAGGCCGCACACGGCCGCCTGAAGCCCTTCACGGGCTCTCGCGCGCAAGGCGAAGGCCGCCGCTCCCCTCACGGGGTGCGGCGGCCTTCGGTGTTTGTCCGGAAAACCGGTGATTCCTGCGGCTCAGGCCTGCGGGGAGAGCTCGCCCATCTCGCCCCAACCCTCGTTCGGGATGTCGGCGTTGATGATCTCCGGGGTGGACGCGATGAGCGGGGCCATGGTCTCCATGCCCGCCTTGAAGTGGTCGGAGTTCACGTGCACGGCGCCCGCGGCGGCGTCCCGGAAGCCCTCGATGACGACGAACTGGTTGGGGTCGTCGACGCTGCGGGACCACTCGTAGAAGAGGTTGCCCTCCTCGGCGCGGGTGGCCTCGGTGAACGCGGCGGTCTTCTCCAGCCACGTGTCGGCGTGCTCGGGACGGACGGTGAACTTCACGGCGATGAAAATCATGGGGTCAGCCTCCCTCCGACCAGGCCTTACGGCCAAATCGGACCTTTGGGTTCACGGTGTCGCGGCGGCCGGGTTCACGCCTTCGGCGCGACCTTGCTCAGTCCGTTGATGACGCGGTCCATGGCGTCGCCGCCGGTCGGGTCCGTCAGGTTCGCGAGCATCTTCAGCGTGAACTTCATCAGCATCGGGTGGGTGAGCCCGCGCTGCGTCGCGATCTTCATGACCTTCGGGTTGCCGATGAGCTTCACGAACGCGCGGCCCATCGTGTAGTAGCCGCCGTAGGTGTCCTTGAGGACCTTCGGGTAGCGCTGCAGGGCCAGTTCGCGCTGGGCGTCGGTGGCGCGCGCGTGCGCCTGCACGATGACGTCGGCCGCGATCTGGCCGGACTCCATGGCGTACGCGATGCCCTCGCCGTTGAACGGGTTGACGAGGCCGCCCGCGTCGCCGACCAGGAGCAGGCCCTTGGTGTAGTGCGGCTGACGGTTGAAGGCCATGGGCAGGGCGGCGCCGCGGATCGGCATCGTCATGTTCTCCGGGGTGTACCCCCAGTCGTCGGGCATCGAGGCGCACCAGGCCTTCAGGACCTCGCGCCAGTCCAATTCGCGGAAGGCCTTGGAGGAGTTGAGGATGCCGAGGCCGACGTTGGACGTGCCGTCGCCCATGCCGAAGATCCAGCCGTAGCCGGGCAGCAGCCGGTCCTCGGCGCCGCGCCGGTCCCACAGCTCCAGCCAGGACTCCAGGTAGTCGTCGTCGTGGCGGGGCGAGGTGAAGTACGTACGGACGGCGACGCCCATCGGGCGGTCCTCGCGGCGGTGCAGGCCCATGGCGAGCGACAGGCGCGTGGAGTTGCCGTCGGCGGCGACGACGAGCGGGGCGTGGAAGGTCACCGGGGTCTTCTCTTCGCCCAGCTTCGCGTGCACGCCCGTGATGCGGCCGGTGCGCTCGTCGATGATCGGGGCGCCGACATTGCACCGCTCGTAGAGACGGGCGCCGCCCTTCTGGGCCTGGCGCGCGAGCTGCTCGTCGAAGTCGTCGCGCTTGCGGACCAGACCGTAGTCCGGGTACGAGGCGAGGTCGGGCCAGTCGAGCTGGAGGCGGACGCCGCCGCCAATGATGCGCAGGCCCTTGTTGCGCAGCCAGCCGGCTTCCTCGGAGATGTCGATGCCCATGGAGACGAGCTGCTTGGTGGCGCGCGGGGTGAGACCGTCACCGCAGACCTTCTCGCGCGGGAAGGCGGTCTTCTCCAGCAACAGGACGTCGAGGCCGGCCTTGGCGAGGTAGTAGGCGGTCGTCGAACCGGCGGGTCCGGCCCCGACGACGATCACGTCCGCGCTGTGCTCGGAGAGGGGCTTGGGCTGCTCGGTCACGGCGGGTTCTCCCCAGGCTCGAAAACGGTGTGCCGTCCGGCACGGACATGGGCAGTCTATTCAGCGACTGTGATCACCCAGCCGAAGGGCCAGCCCATGAGTCGAGTTCTGCCCGCCGTGGATCTGCGTGTCCCCACCCATGAGGACGCGCTCGCCTGGCACCGGGTGTTCGACCACCCCGATGTCATGGAATTCCACGGAGGCGCGTCGGCGGAGCTCTCCGTGTACGAGGAGCTGACCGCGCGGCAGCGCAGACACGAGGCGGAGCACGGTTTCTGCCTGTGGACGATGACCGACGGCGCGGGGGACGTCATCGGGTTCACGGGCGCGCAGCCCTGGCCGGGTGCCTGGGGCCCGGTCGGCGAGATCGAGATCGGCTGGCGGCTGGGCCGCGACCACTGGGGCAAGGGGTACGCGACGGCGGCCGCGCGCCAGACGGTGGAGCGGGTGCGGGCGGCGGGGATCGGCAGCGTCGTCGCGATGGTCTACGCGCTCAACGAGCGGTCGATCGCGGTGACCCGGCGGCTCGGCATGGAGCTGGCGGAGACGTTCGTGACGCCGGACGGGAAGCAGGGGCACTGCTTTCGCCTGGAGCTCTGACCCGGCCACGGACCGTGACCGGACCTTCCGGACAGCACACCCCAAGAGCTACCCTTCCGGTACCTCCTGGGGGTGACATCTGTGGTGAAGACACCCAAGACGCCCACGACATCCGATGCCGGGTTCCCGGAAGTCCTCGTGCCGAAGCTCGTCGGCCTGATGGCGGTCGACGCGCGGCAGGCCGCCCATGAGCACGGCGTGCTGATCTCGGCGGCCGACCGGGACGACTTCGACCGGGTCACGGTGGAGTACGTGGTGCGCCAGTACCCGCTGCCCGGCGTCGAGGTGCCGCGGGACGCCGTCGTCACGGTCTGGTTCGACCTCGGCGAGGGAGAGGGCGGTGGCGGCGCGGGCGTGCGCGTGCCACGGGCGCCCGGCCCGCGCGGCGGCGGCATGCGCAGGGAGCTCGGCGAACCGGACGAGCCGCCCACCCGCACCGGCTCGTTCAGCCCGTGTCCGTGAGCCGGCCCCCGTCCGTGGCTCAGTACGAGTCCGTGAGCCGCCAGGTGTCGAGCCCCACCCGGTAGATCTCCTCGGACTCGTCCCACGTGGCGGCGTCGACGGTGAGCAGGATCGCGTACTCGGTGCCGTCGGCGGCGATGTAGGACTGGTCGACGCAGTGGACGGTCTGCCCGGCGCCGTTGTCGTACGTGTACTCCCACAGCGCGCCGGGCCGCCCATGGAAGACGTTCCGCACCAGGCGCACCCGCTGGTAGTTCGCCTTGTCCCGGTCAGCCTCGGCGTGCTTCTCCATGTTCAGGAGGTTGCCGTACGAGGTGTAGTCGACGTTCGGGATGACGCCGACGAGGTAGTGCTCAAGGCCGGTGCCGCCGGCGTACGTGACCTGGCTGCCGCTCTCGACGCCGCGCCGGGACCAGGACTCGGGGACGGCGAACGTGAAGCCGAGGCCGTCGGTGACCTGGTGGTAGCCGTCCGGGACGGCTGCCTGTGCGGGGGCCCGGGCGGGTGCCGACGGGAGTTCGGCGGTGGCCCCGGAGTCGGAGAAGGGCTCGGACGGGCTCGGCGAAGGGGACGGGGCGCGGCTGCTCGCGGCGGCCACCGGCCTGTCGTCCTTGGCGCGCGGCCCGTCGCCCCCGTCCCCGTGGTCCTGGAGCAGCAGCACACCGGCCGCCGCGCCGCCGCCGATGACGAAGGCGCCGACGATGGTGCCGATCCAGACGCCCGCGCGGCTGGGCTCCTCGGCGGCCCAGGCGGGCGTCGGCCCGTACGTGGGCGGGGGCGGCGCGGCGCAGAGGCGGTCTCGGCCGCAGCTCATGCAGAAGCGGGCCTGCGTGGGCGAGGCGGACCCGCAGTGCGGACAGTTCGACGACGGCATGGTGGTCCCCCCGGTGAGGTCGGGCACGACGGGGCATACCCCGTCACCCTCAACGGACCTATCCTGTCCGCCGCCCGGTTCCCTTCAACAGGTTTGCCGTCAGGCGCAGTTGAACCGTTACGCGCGCGTGGTCACGCTGTGCGCGTCACGCCTTCTTGTAGCCGCGGTGCAGCGTCACGATCCCGCCGGTGAGGTCGCGCCAGGCCACCCGCTGCCAGCCGGCGTCCTGCATCAGCGCGGCCAGTTCGGGCTGCGTGGGCCAGGCGCGGATGGACTCGGCGAGATAGACGTACGCGTCCGGGTTCGAGGACACCGTGCGGGCGACCGGCGGCAGGGCGCGCATCAGGTACTCGGTGTACACGGTGCGGAAGGGGGCCCATGTCGGGTGGCTGAACTCGCAGATGACGACGCGGCCGCCCGGCTTCGTGACCCGGTTCATTTCGCGCAGCGCGGTCTCGGTCTCCTGGATGTTGCGCAGCCCGAAGGAGATCGTCACGGCGTCGAACGTGTCGTCCTTGAACGGAAGCCTGGTGCCGTCGCCCGCCGTGAACGGCATCCACGGGTGACGCTGCTTGCCGACGCGGAGCATGCCGAGGGAGAAGTCGCAGGGGACGACGTAGGCACCGGCCTGCACGAAGGGCTGCGAGGAGGTGGCGGTCCCGGCGGCGAGGTCGAGGACCTTCTGCGCGGGGCGGGCGTCGACGGCCTTGGCGACCTCCTTGCGCCAGAGGCGGGCCTGTCCCAGGGACAGCACGTCGTTGGTGAGGTCGTACTTCTCCGCCACGTCGTCGAACATCGAAGCGACTTCGTGGGGCTGCTTGTCCAGGGATGCACGGGTCACCCGCCCATTGTGTCAGGCACCCCTGTCCCACCGGCGGACGGTACCGGGTGCCGTACTCGACGCCCGTCGTCCCTGTTACGCGGCACCGGCCGATGCCGGTATTTCAAGTCCCTGCGGCGCTTGAGCAGCGGGGTCCGGGGCGGAGCCCCGTGGCGTGGTCACCGGGCGCGGTACACCATTCGGCCGCCGACCACCGTCGCCACACACGTCGACGCCCCCTTGGCCACCAGCTCCGCCCGGTCCACCACGTCGAACACCGCGAGGCGCGCCGCCCCGCCCACCACGAGCGGCGGCAACAACACCATCGGCCTCGGCGACAACGACACCGGCCCCGGCAACCGCTCGGGCCGCGCGCCGAACGCGAGGCCGGAGCGCCGCGCCACCTCGAGCACCGGCTTGGAGCGGAGCTCACCCGCGAGCGCCACCGTCCCGTGCGCGAACAGCCGCTGCACCCCGCGCCGCGCACTCGCACCGAGCCGCGACGGATCCGCGCGGAAGATCTCCCGCGCCCGCTCCCCGCCGATCGGCACCGTCCCGTACGTGTCCGCCTCACGCGGATCCGGGTGGTACGTGTGCTCCAGGATCTCGGGACCGTACGGATTGAGGAGCCCCGGCGTGAGGATGCCGGGCCAGCGCCGCACCCGGGCCCCCGGATGCGCCTCGGCCAGCTCCTCGTACGGTCCGAGCGCCTTGACGGTCTCGCCCTCGACGAGGACGGCCGCCCCGTCGGCGTCGGTGGCGTGAAGTGTCAGCACGTAAGCCTGAAGCCCTAGTTGGTGGAGACGAGCTTCAGCTCGGGGTGCGCCGTGCCGCCCTCGATCGCCGTCGACGAGATGTGCGAGGTGACCCGGTCGTCGACCGGGTCGTTCGCCGGGTCGTCGTGCACGACGAGGTGCTCGTAGGTCGTGGCACGCTGCGCGGGAACGCGGCCGGCCTTGCGGATCAGCTCGATGATCTCCATGCGGTTGGAGCGGTGCTTGGCACCGGCCGAGGAGACGACGTTCTCCTCCAGCATGATCGAGCCGAGGTCGTCGGCGCCGTAGTGCAGGGACAGCTGGCCGACCTCCTTGCCGGTGGTCAGCCAGGAGCCCTGGATGTGCTGGACGTTGTCCAGGAAGATCCGGGCGATCGCGATCATCCGCAGGTACTCGAAGAGCGTCGCCTGCGTGCGGCCCTTCAGGTGGTTGTTCTCCGGCTGGTACGTGTACGGGATGAAGGCGCGGAAGCCGCCCGTCTTGTCCTGCGTGTCACGGATCATGCGCAGGTGCTCGATGCGCTCGGCGTTCGTCTCGCCCGTGCCCATGAGCATCGTGGACGTGGACTCCACACCGAGGCGGTGCGCCGTCTCCATGATCTCCAGCCAGCGCTCGCCGGACTCCTTGAGCGGGGCGATCGCCTTGCGCGGCCGCGCGGGCAGCAGCTCGGCACCGGCGCCCGCGAAGGAGTCGAGGCCCGCGGCGTGGATCCGCTGGATGGCCTCCTCGACCGACACCTTGGAGATGCGGGCCATGTGCTCGACCTCGGACGCGCCCAGCGAGTGGATCACCAGCTGCGGGAAGGCCTCCTTGATGGCCCCGAAGTGCTTCTCGTAGTACTCGACGCCGTAGTCCGGGTGGTGCCCGCCCTGGAACATGATCTGCGTACCGCCCAGCTCGACGGTCTCCTGGCAGCGCCGCAGGATGTCGTCGAGCTCGCGCGTCCAGCCCTTCTTGGTGTCCTTGGGGGCCGCGTAGAAGGCGCAGAACTTGCACGCCGTGACGCACACGTTCGTGTAGTTGATGTTCCGCTCGATGATGTACGTCGCGATGTGCTCGATGCCCGCGTACTTGCGGCGGCGGATGGCGTCGGCGGCGGCGCCGAGCGCGTGCAGCGGGGCGTCGCGGTACAGGGCGACGGCTTCCTCGGGGGTGATCCGCCCACCGTCGGCGGCGCGGTCGAGGACGGACTGAAGCGCGGCCTTCTCGGTCACCGGGCGAGCCCCTTTCGGAGGATTCTGACGAGTCCGAGCTGGAATCTCGACGAGTCTGAGCTGGAATCTCAGCGTACGTCAGGTGCCCGTGGCGCCCAGCAGAACCCCCGCGAGGGCGCCCAGGATCATGAAGGGGCCGAAGGGGATCTCGGTCCCCCGCCCGGCCCGCCGCGTCACCACCAGGGCCAGCGCGTACAGGCCGTTGAACAGCACGCCGGCGAACGCCCCGATGAACAGCACGCCCCAGCCGTACCAGCCGAGCGCCGCCCCGAGCCCCACCGCCAGCTTCACGTCGCCGAAGCCCATCCCCTTCGGGTAGGCGAGCAGGAGCAGCAGATATCCGCCGCCGAGGCCGAGCGCGCCCCCCAGCGCACCGGGCCACGACCCGCCCGCCTCCGGCAGCAGCGCAGCCCCGCCGAGCGCGAGCAGGGCGAGCCCGGCGAGCGGCAGCGTGAGCACGTCCGGCAGCCGCTTCACCGCGAAGTCGACGGTGGCCAGGAGCACACCGAGCGGCGCGAGCAGCAGCCACGCGGCGAGTTCGGGGCGGGTGCCGGTGGCGGCGGCGAGCAGCGCGCAGACGAGCGCGGTGACGGCTGCGAGCCCGGCGGCCCGCGGCCCCGGCCGGACTCCGACCCAGCCGCGGGCGGCCCGCCACGGCTCGCCCGGTTCGACGGAGAGGCGGTACGCGGCCCGGGGCAGGAGCAGCCCGGTGAGGGCGCCCCACAGCGCGGCGAGCACGGTCTCGACGGCCATGCCCTAGTTCTCCACCCGCTTGAGGTCCGCCACGGGATCACCGGCGTCCGGATACCGGGACGTGTATTCCAGGTTCTCGCCCTGCCGGGTGAGGTGCACGGTGTGCGGTCCCTTCGCGCAGGCCCCCGGATTGTCCGGCGCGGCCCTGCCCTTGGCCTCCAGCACCTTGCCGTTCGCGGACTTCAGCGTGAGGACGTCGACGCAGCGCAGGATGCCCAGCGGATCCGTCGAGGTCACCGTGCCGACCTGCTTGCCGACGGCGGTCTGCTTCAGTTCGACGCGGAACGTGCCGCCGTCGAGGCCCGCCTGTTTCACCGGCCCCTTCCACGTCCCGATGTAGAAGTCCGGCACGGTCGGCCGCTCGTCCGCGGCGGACGCCGAGGGCCTGGCGGCGCCCGCGTCGGTGCCGTCCCCGCCGCCCCGTCCGGGCAGCACGTCGAACAGCACCACTCCGCCGACGGTCACCGCCGCGAGCGCGCCCGCCACGGCGAGCGCCACCGAACAACTGACGCGGCGGCCCCGGCCGTTCGGGGTGTCGCGGGTCGAGGTCGCGGACACGGACAGCGACAGACGCCCCGGCGAGGCGTCTTCTTTGGGCGCTTCTTTGGGCGCTTCGGCGGGTGCTTCGGTGGGCGCTTCGGCGGGCGGCCCTTCCGTACGCGCCGGGGGCACGGCCGCGTACGAGGGGTCCGGCGGGCCGAAGACACCGACGGCCGGGCTGCTGAACTCCATGGGGCCCGAGTGCGGGACCGGATCCGGGGCCGGGGCGTCGGCGTCGGCGGGGGCGCCCTCCAGGTCCAGGAGCCGCACCGCGCCGCGCGAGACCTCCTCGACGAGCGGGCCCGGCAGCCACCCGGCCCGCACGAGACGCGCCGCCCCCTCCGGGGCGAGCCGCCGTGCGACCTCACCGGGAGTCGGGCGCGCGGCCGGATCCTTCGCGAGGCAGGCCGCCGCGACCTCGCGCAGCCCGCCGGTCAGCGAGCCCAGTTCGGGCTCCTCGTGGACGACCTTGTAGAGGAGCGCGGCCGACGAATCACCGGGAAAGGGGGACGCCCCCACCGCCGCGTACACAAGGACGGCGCCGAGCGAGAAGACGTCGGCGGCGCCCGTGACGCCCTTGCCGAGGATCTGCTCGGGCGACATGTAGCCGGGCGAGCCGATGGAGACGCCGGTGGAGGTGAGCGAGGCCGTGCCGTCGGTCGCGCGGGCGATGCCGAAGTCGATGAGCCGCGGCCCGTCCAGGGTGAGCAGTACGTTCGACGGCTTGACGTCGCGGTGCACGAGCCCCAGACCGTGCACGGCCGCGAGCGCCTCGGCGAGGCCGGCGCCCAGGACACGTACGGAGTGCTCGGGCAGGCCCGCGCCGTCGCCCACCGCGCCGGTGAGCGAGGGGCCCGCGACGTAGCCCGTGGCCACCCACGGCACCTCGGCGTCCGGGTCGGCGTCGAGCACCGGCGCCGTCCAGGCCCCGCCCACCCGGCGGGCCGCCTGCACCTCGCGCTTGAAGCGCTCCCGGAACTCGTCGTCGAGCGCGAAATGCGGGTGCACGATCTTCACGGCGACGGTGCGGCCCCCGGCGCTGCGGCCGAGGTAGACCCGGCCCATGCCGCCCGAACCGATCCTGCCGAGCAGGCGGTAGGGCCCCACCGTCGTGGGTTCGCCGGTCTGAAGCGGCTGCATGATGCGGACCTCCCCCTGTCCTCCCCCTGTGCGCACGCACCAGCACCCTAGCTCCGCGCCACGCCCGCGCACACGGCCCGAGAACGCTCAGGAACACACCGGGAGCACATCGGAACCACTGGGTGAATCACCGCGAATTCATGTCGAATTCACCTCACGCGACGCGGAATTCCCGTACAAGGTTCCGGAAATCCCGCGTCGGGATGCGCCGAGGGGATCGGCGGCATCGGGGGAATTCACGACATCAGCAGCTCGACCCGTACATCCGCGGGAAATCCCGTCGTGGGCCCGACCCGCCGCGCGAACTCCGTGACGCCCTCCAGCTGCGCGGGGCCGAAGCGGAAGTCGAGCGTCGTGAAGTACTCCTCGAGGATCTTCTCGTCGAAGACCTCCCAGCGCGCCGCCTGCTCGGCGACCTTGGCGACCTCCTCCAGGGACAGATCGCGCGAGGCGAGGAACGCCTCGTGCACCTTCTGCGTGATCAGCGGCTCGCGCTCCACGTACTCCTTGCGCGCCGCCCACACCGCGAAGACGAACGGCAGCCCCGTCCACTCCTTCCACAGCGCACCCAGGTCGTGCACCTGGAGGCCGAGCCGCGGGGCGTCGTGCAGATTGGCCCGCAGCGCGGCGTCGCCGATGAGCACGGCCGCCTCCGCGTCCTGCATCATCAGGCCGAGGTCGGGCGGGCAGGTGTAGTAGTCCGGCTGCACACCGAAGCGCTCGGCCAGCAGCAGCTGCGCCAGCCTGACCGACGTACGGGACGTGGACCCGAGGGCGACACGCCGGCCGTCCAACTGGTCGAGGGGGACCTGCGAGACGATCACGCAGGACATCACGGGGCCGTCGCAGCCGACCGCGAGGTTCGGGAAGGCGACGAGGTCGTCGGCCGCCTTGAGGAACTCGACGAGGGTGATCGGGCCGATGTCGAGGTCGCCGTTGACCAGCTGCTCGCTGAGCTTCTCCGGCGTGTCCTTGGTCAACTCGAAGTCGAGGAGCGAGCCCGTCCTGGCGAGTCCCCAGTACAGGGGCATGCAGTTCAGGAACTGGATGTGGCCCACTCGCGGACGAGTGCGCCGCGCGGCCTTCAGGGTCTCGGGAGAATTGTCCACATCGCGAGACTAAACCCCATGCGATACGGTGCAGGATCCGGGTCCGGCACGGCGCCGGTCAACCCTTCGCGAGGCCCCGTCAAACCTGTGGGTGACGTGATCTTGGCCTCTATCGCTTTCCGCTGCCTGCGTGCTAGGCTCCACCGCAAGTTGCAGTTTGGTTTCCCTTGCAGTACAGAGCCTGCGGAGCATGTGACCGCGGGCTCTCGTCGTTTTCAGACTTTTGCAGTTGTTCGCAAGTGCATTTGCAGGTTCTGGAGCAGGGCGACCCTATGGCCCATAGGAGGGCTTATGGCTACCGGAACCGTGAAGTGGTTCAACGCTGAAAAGGGCTTTGGCTTCATCGCCCAGGAAGGCGGCGGCCCGGACGTCTTCGTCCACTACTCCGCGATCAACGCAAGCGGCTTCCGCTCCCTCGAGGAGAACCAGGCCGTGAGCTTCGACGTCACGCAGGGCCCGAAGGGCCCGCAGGCGGAGAACGTCACCCCCGTCTGATCCTTCGCGATCACACGGTGGTAGTTGCCGTGATCTGATCCGGAACCTAGTGCAGTACCCAAGGAGCCCCGCGCCTCACGGCAGCGGGGCTCCTGCCTTTTTCCGGGTGCTTTCCACGTGAAGAAGCAGCCCCCGTACGGGCCGTACGGGGGCTACGAGTGCTGCATCACCAGCACGCAGGTGGTGCCCGGCTCCAGCGCCCGGAAGGTGTGCGGTACGTCGCCGGGGTACGAGAGGTAGTCGCCGGAGGCCAGCTCGACGGGGTCCTCCGTCGGGCCCGCGAGGGCGCGGCCGGTCCCGACGACGAGGTGTTCCGTGGTGCCCGCCATGTGCGGCTCGGAGTCGCGCGGGCTGCCCGGTTCGACCTGGAGGAAGTACAGGTCGCGGCGGGCGCCCGGCGGGCTCGCGGAGAGCAGCGTCGCGGCGTAGTCGGCCACTTCGGAGGGGACGGCCGGGCCCTGTCCCGCGCGGATGACGTGGACGGCGGCGCGCGGCGGGTCGAGCAGGACGCTCGGCGGGACGTCCAGGGCGACGCTCAGCGCCCACATCGTCTCCAGGCCCGGCTTGCCGTGCGCGGCCTCCAGCTGGGACAGCGTGGATTTCGCGATGCCGGCCCGTTTGGCCAGCTCGGAGAGGGAGAGCCCGGCGCGGGTGCGCTCGCGACGCAGGGCCGCGGCGATGCGGTCGAGCGGGAGGCGGGCGGGGGACGGGGCAGGGGCGGAGGCGGGGGCGCCCGCGGCGGTCGGCTCGGCCATGTGTGCTCCCGTTCGTTGCCCGGCTTCCATGTCGTTCGCTGTAGCGAGCCTAACGTTCGGCTTGACGAACGCCCAGGGGCGCGCGCATGCTCCTGTCATGCGTTCGCCGCACCGAACACTCAGCACGCCACACCGAACGACACGGCTGCGAATACCTGTCGTACCCGCCGTACCCGTTGTGGACCCCCGCCTGCTCCGCGACTGCGCCCTCGTATGGCTCGCCGACGGGGTCGTCGGCCTGTCCTTCGGCGCCGTCTCGGTCGCGAGCGGGCTGCCCATGTGGCTGCCCGTCGTGATGTCGCTGCTGGTGTTCGCGGGGTCCGCGCAGTTCAGCGCCGTGGGCGTGTTCGCCGCCGGGGGCGGGCCCTTCGCCGCGGCCGCCACCGGCCTTGTGCTCAACTCCCGCACCGCCGCCTTCAGCCTGGCCGTGTCCGACGCGCTCGGGCCGTCCTGGCCCGCGCGGCTCGTCGGGGCACATCTGGTGACCGACGAGACGGCCGCGTTCGTGATGGCGGAGAAGGACCCGGCCCGTCGGCGCACCGCCTTCTGGGTCTCGGGCATCGGCCTCTTCGTGGCCTGGAACGTGAGCGTCGCGCTGGGCGCCTTCGCCGGGTCCGCACTCGGCGACACCGACCGGTTCGGCCTCGACGCCGCGTTCCCCGCCGTACTGCTCGCCCTGGTGCTGCCCGCGCTGCGGGACGGACAGGGGGCGCGCCGGGCCGCGGCGGCGGGCGCCGTGATCGCGGTCGCCGCCACCCCGTTCCTGCCCGCGGGCGTGCCCGTACTGCTCGCCCTCGCCGGGCTGCTGTTCTCCAGGAGGCCCGCGTGAACGCCCAGTTGACCGCCGTGCTCGTCCTCGCGGCGGGCACCTACGCCTTCCGTCTTGCCGGTCCGCTGCTGCACGGCCGGGTCCAACTCCCCGTACGCGTACAGGAACTGCTCACCGACGGCGCGACCGTGCTGCTCGTCGCGCTGCTCGCCACCGGAGCCCTCATGGCGGGCCAGGAGTTCGCCGGCTGGGCGCGGCCCGCCGGGGTGCTGGTGGGCGGGGTCCTGGCGTGGCGCCGGGCACCGTTCGCGGTGGTCGTCGTGGGCGCGGCGGCGGTCACCGGACTGCTGCGACTGGCGGGGGTCCAGTAGACGCACCGCCCCGTCCTCCCGGCGGGGCGGCGGGTCACGGGTGCATGCGGGCGCCCTTCAGGATCTTGTCCACCGCGTTGCGCGGGCCGTACACCGCGAGGCCCACCAGGTCGAGTTCCGTGGCGGACACGGAGCGGACGGCCGCCCTGTTGTCCCTGTCGTTGCCGGTGGAGAACAGGTCGGAGGTGAAGACGGCGCGGGGCAGGGCGCGGCGCAGGGTGCGTTCGTGGGCGGTCTTCAGGAGGTCCTTGCCGCCCTCGAAGACCAGCACCGGCTGCCGCAGCATCGGCAGGTACGGGGTGCCGTCCGCGTCCTCGTACGGTTCGCCGATCACCTCGGGCAGCTGGGTGCCGAGGCCGCTGACCAGGAAGGCCGTGACGTTCAGGCGCTGCCAGGTCTCCAGGTCGTCGCGGAGCAGCACGGCGATCTTGGTGTCGAAGCGGACGGGGGCCGGGGCGGCAGGGGTGGTGGTCTCGGTGCTCATGCCTTGAGACTGCCGGGCCGCCCGGCGCCCGGTCTTGTACGTTTTTTGCATGCCCGGCGGCAGTGAGGAGATCACCGCGTGGCAGCCCCGCGTACCGGGCGTCACGGAGGTCTTCCACGCCCATTTCACGCGGCACGCGTACCCGATGCACGTGCACGACACCTGGACGCTGCTCATCGTCGACGAGGGCGCGGTCCGCTACGACCTGGAGCGGCACGAGCACGGGACGCCGCTCGGCACGGTCTCGCTGCTGCCGCCGCACGTTCCGCACAACGGGCAGGCCGCCACGCCCGAGGGGTTCCGCAAGCGGGTCCTCTACCTGGACGCGGTGGGCGACGACGGGCCCCTCGACGCCTCCTTCATCGGGGCCGCCGTGGACACCCCCGACCTGATCGATCCGCTGCTGCGGCGGCGTATCGGGCAGCTGCACGCCGCGCTCGCGCACCCCGGCGACGAGCTGGAGGGCGCGGCCCGGCTCGCCCTCGTCGGGGAGCGGCTCCGTGAGCGGCTGCGGCCGGCCCTCGCCGAGGCCCGCAGGCCCCTGCCGGACCGTCGGGTCGCGGCCTCCCTGCGGGAGTTGCTCGACGCGCGGCTGACCGACGGCGTCGACCTCAAGGAGGCCGCCTCCCTGGTGCACGCGCATCCTGCGCATCTGGTGCGGTCGTTCGGTGCGGCGTACGGGATTGCTCCGCATCAATACCTGATGGCGCGGCGGGTGGACCGGGCGCGGAGGCTGCTGCTCGGTGGGCAGGCGCCCGTCGAGGTGGCGGAGGCGTGTGGGTTTTACGACCAGTCGCATTTGACGCGGCACTTCAAGCGGGTGGTGGGGGTTCCGCCGGGGCGCTATGCGCGGGGCCGGTGATGGTGCGGTGGGCCGGGGTTGACGCCTCGGGGCTCCGCCCCGGACCCCGCTGCTCAATCGCCGCAGGGGCTTGAAAGATCGGACCCCGCGCCGGACCTCGCGCCTCGCTTGAAGGATCGGCCCCCGCGCCTCAATCGCCGGCGGGGCTTGAGGTACGCAGCAGTGCGGCGCTCAGCCCCGCCGTTGCCAGGAGCAGCGCGCCCGCCACCATCAGGCTCACCCGCATACCGCTCAGGGAGAAGGTGTGGTCGCCCCCGCTCGCGAGGAGGGTGCCGAAGAGGGCTACCGCGAGGGCGCCGCCGGTTTGGCGGAGGGCGTTGAGGAGGCCGGAGGCCGTGCCGACGCGCGGGCCGGGGACCGCGTCCATCAGCATCGCCGTCACCGCCGGGATCGCGAACGCGCCGCCGAGGCCGGTGGGGACGAGGAGGAGCAGGAGCAGCCAGGTCGGGGTGTGCGCCGTCAGGGGGAGCAGCGCGAACATCGCCAGGGCCAGGACGAGTTGGCCGATGACGACGACCGGGCGGCGGCCGAAGCGTTCGGCCACGCGGGGCGAGACCAGGTTCGTGGCGGTGATCAGTACGGCCAGCGGCACGAAGACCAGGCCCGCCGCCGTCGCCGTCATGCCGCGCAGCTGCTGCAGGTAGAGGCCCAGCAGGAACACCACTCCGTAGAAGCCCGCGTTGATGGCGAAGCCCACCGCCAGCGACACCGACACCGTGCGGTCGCGCACCATGCTCAGCGGGACCATCGGGGCGCGGTGGCGCCGCTCCGTCACGTAGAAGACGAGCGCGGAGACCACCGCCACGGCGAACGCCGCGAGGCCCGCCCGGCCGCCCTCGATCACCGCGAAGGTCAGTCCCGCGAGGGTGAGGACCGCGGTGGTCTGGCCGGGGATGTCGAGCGGTGCCGGGCGGCGGGGCGAGGGGGCGACCTTCGCGAGGAGGACCAGGATCGCCGCGCCGACGGGCAGGTTGAGGAAGAACACCGCACGCCAGCCGACGTGTTCGGTCAGTACGCCGCCGAGCACCGGGCCCGCCGCCATCGACACCGAGCCGCCCACCGTCCACAGGGCGATGGCCCGCGCCCGCCGCCGCGCGTCGTCGTACGCCTCCCGGATCAGCGCGAGCGACGCCGGCATCAGCACCGCCGCCGCCCCGCCCTGGACGACACGGGCCACGATCAGCGCACCGAGGCCGGGCGCGACGGCGCAGGCCAGGGAGGCGAGGGTGAAGAGGGCGGTGCCGAGGACGTAGGCGCGGCGGGCGCCCGTGCGGTCGGAGAGGGCGCCCGCCGACAGCATCAGCCCGGCGAACATCAGCGTGTACGCGTCCGCCACCCACTGCAGCCCGGTCATTCCGCCGTGCAGGTCGGCGCGGATGCCCGGCAGGGCGATGTTCACGGCCGACACGTCGATGGTGATCACGGCGAAGCCGAGCAGCGCGGCCAGGAGGGCGGCGGTGCCGGTGGTGCGGCGGGGTGCGGCCTCGGGTACTTCGCGTACGGGGTGGGTACGGGTACGGGCTCTGGCGGCGACGGTGGTCACGCTGTCCTCCTGGGCGCAGTGTTCGAAGTGCGGGTGGGCGGCAGGCACGGGCCGCGGCCCTGTGACACGCACTCCCTGGGCCCTTGCCTGCCGGCCACCCGCAGCGAGGACAACTCTGCGGCCGCGCGGCGGAAGGTGGCAGGCCGCGCTCCACCGGGGTGCCGCGTTCCTGGCCCTGACACGGCCCCCCACCGCCCCGGAGGACCATGGACAATGCACGTATGGCTGAGACCACGGAACTGGGCCGCTATCTGCGGGCCCGCAGGGGGCAGGTGACACCGGCCGACGCGGGCCTGCCCGCGGGCACGGGCCTGCGGCGCACGCCGGGTCTGCGGCGCGAGGAGCTGGCGACGCTCGCCGGGGTGAGCGTCGACTACTACACGCGCCTGGAGCGGGGCCGCGAGACCAACCCCTCCCCCGCCGTGATCGACGCCATCGCCCACGCGCTGCGGCTGCGCGGCGACGCCCACGAGCGGCTGCACGACCTGGCCGAGATGGCCTCGGGCCGGCACACCGAACCCCGCCCCACCACCGACGACACCGTGCGCGATTCGGTGCTCCGGATGCTGGAGGCGCTGCGGCCGCTGCCCGCGTACGTGGTGAGCCGTTTCAACTACGTGCTCGCGGCGAACCCGGCGGGCCGCCGCCTGCTGCCCGGCCTGTGGGACCTGCCCGCCGAGCAGCGCAACATCACCCGCTACCTCTTCCTGCACCCGGTCGGCCGGGAGCTGTACGTGCCGTGGGAGGAGACGGTGACCGCGTCGGTCGCGCATCTGCGGGCCATCGGCGGCACGGAAGCCGACGACCCGCGGATGGCGGCGCTGGTCGGGGAACTCCTGCTGAAGTCACCGGACTTCGCCCGGATCTGGGACCGGTACGACGTCCATGAGCGCAGCGGCGGCACGAAGTCGTTCGACCATCCGAAGGTGGGCGCGATGACGCTCACGTTCGAGGTGATGCAGTTGGCGCGGACGGGGGGCCAGCGCATGGTGGTGTACCAGGCGCCCGCGGGGTCACCGGACGAGGAAGCGGTGTTGCGGCTGGATCCCGCCTCGCCCTGACGTGGTCGACGTCTCGGGGCTGCGCCCCGGCCCCCGCCGCTCAAGCGCCGCAGGGGCCGGAAAGACCTTCAGGCCCGTTCGAGGACGGCCGTGACCCCCTGACCGCCCGCGGCGCAGATCGAGATCAGGCCGCGGCCCGAACCACCGCGCTCCGCGAGCAACGTGGCGAGCGTGGCGACGATCCGCGCGCCCGTCGCCGCGAACGGGTGGCCGGTCGCGAGGGACGAGCCCGCCACGTTCAGCCGGTCCCGGTCGACCGGCGCGAGGCCCGCCTTCTCCCATGCCGCGAGCGTGGCCAGCACCTGTGAGGCGAACGCCTCGTGCACCTCGACCAGATCGAAGTCCTCGATCCCGAGCCCGGCCCGCTCCAGCATCCGCGGGACGGCGTACGCGGGCGCCATGAGCAGCCCGTCGCCCTCGCCACCCGTGACGTCCCCGTTCACGAAGTCGACGGCGGCCGTCTCGTACGCGGTCAGGTACGCCAGCGGTTCGAGGCCACGCTCGGCCGCCCACTCCTCGCTCGCGAGCAGCACCACCGCCGCGCCGTCGGTGAGCGGCGTCGAATTGCCCGCCGTCATCGTGGCGTCGGCGTGCTCGGCCCCGAACACCGGCTTCAGCGCGGCGAGTTTCTCGACCGTCGAGCCCGGCCGGAGGTTCTGGTCGCGCTCAAGACCCCGGTAGGGGACGACGAGTTCGTCCAGGAGACCGCGCTCGTACGCCGCCGCGAGCCGCTGGTGGCTGGTGGCGGCGAGCTCGTCCTGGGCCTCGCGCCCGATGCCCCACGCCCGCGCGGTGACGGCGGCGTGCTCCCCCATCGAGCGGCGGGTGCGCGGCTCGGCGTTGCGCGGGATGTCGGGGACCAGGTGGCCCGGCCTGACCTTGGCGAGGGCCTTGATCCGGGCGCCCGTCGACTTGGCCCGGCGCGCCTCCAGCAGGATCGTGCGCAGCTCGTCGTTGACGCCGAGCGGGGCGTCGCTCGCGGTGTCGGAGCCGCCCGCGATCGCGCTCTCGGTCTGGCCGAGCGCAATCTTGTTGGCGGCGGCGATCACGGCCTGCAGACCGGTGCCGCAGGCCTGCTGGATGTCGTACGCGGGGGTGCGGGCGTCCAGCATCGAACCGAGCACGGTCTCGCGCGCCAGGTTGAAGTCGCGGCTGTGCTTGAGCACGGCGCCCGCCACGAACTCGCCGACGGCGCCCGGCTCGTAGAGCTTGTGCCGGCCGACGAGTCCGTCGAGCGCGGCGGTCAGCATCTGCTGGTTGGACGCGGTCGCGTACGGCCCGTCGGAGCGCGCGAACGGAATGCGGCTGCCGGCGACGACGGCGACGCGGCGCGGGGCTTTTCCTACGACGGGGGCGGCAGGGCCCTTCGGGGTTCGCGCCATGTTCGGCAGCTCCTGAGCTCTCGACAAGTACTGACCATTGAGTAACCTTACTCTCTAGTAAATTTACGACCGAGCTGGGAGCTGGACAATGGCCGACCGCTATCTGAACTTCACCGGCACGGCCCCCGGCCGCTTCCTGACCCGCCGCCTCGGCCTGCCGCAGCCCGCGCAACTGCACCGCTGGAGCGCCGAACACCCGCGCCTGGAAGGTGCGTTGCTGCACCTCACGGCCGGCGAGTCCCCCCACCGCGAGGAACTCGCGAAGCTGCTCGCGGACACCGGACTCGACGTCGTGCCCTCCGCCGAGCGGCCCGCCGCGGCGGTCGTCGACGCCACCGCCGTGACCGGACCCGACACCCTCGCCGAGGTGCACGCCGCGCTGCACCCCGTCGTCCGTTCCCTCGCGACGGGCGGGCGCGTGGTCGTCCTGGGCGCCCCGCCGTCGCCCGACGACCACCACCAGGCGGCCGTCCAGCAGGGCCTCGAAGGCTTCGTGCGCTCGCTCGGCAAGGAGATCGGGCGCGGCCGCACCGTGAACCTGGTGCGCGTCGCGGGCCCGGTGGCCGCCGCCGAGTCGACCCTGCGGTTCCTGCTGTCGCCGAAGTCGGCGTTCGTGAGCGGGCAGGTCGTCCAGGTGGGCTCGCCGCAGGGCGAGCCGGCCGTCCCCGGCGACTGGGACCGCCCGCTCGCCGGGCGCACCGCGCTGGTCACCGGCGCCGCCCGCGGCATCGGCGAGGCCGTCGCCGAGACCCTCGTACGCGACGGGGCCGAAGTCGTCCTCCTCGACGTGCCGTCCGCCGAGGCCGACCTGACGAAGGTCGCGGAGCGGCTCGGCGGGCGCGCGCTGCCGCTGGACATCACGGCCGACGACGCGGGCGAGCGGATCGCGGAGTTCGTGCCCGACGGCCTGGACGTGCTCGTGCACAACGCGGGCATCACCCGCGACCGGCGCCTCGCCAACATGCCCGCCGAACGCTGGAGTTCGGTCCTCGACGTCAACCTCACGAGCGTGCTGCGGACCACGGACGCGCTGCTCAAGGCCGGTGCCGTACGGCGCGGCGGGTCGATCGTCGCCACCGCCTCCATCGCCGGGATCGCGGGCAACACGGGGCAGACCAACTACGCGGCCAGCAAGGCGGGCATCGTCGGCCTCGTACGGTCGCTCGCGCCGCGCGCCGCCGCCGAGCACGGGGTGACGGTGAACGCGGTGGCCCCCGGATTCATCGAGACCAAGATGACGGCGGCCGTCCCGCTGTTCATCCGGGAGGCCGGGCGGCGCATGAACTCCCTCGGACAGGGCGGGCTGCCGGTGGACGTGGCGGAGACGACGTCCTGGTTCGCGTCACCGGGATCCGGGGCGGTGAACGGGCAGGTGGTCCGGGTGTGCGGGCAGTCGCTCCTGGGGGCGTGACCCTCCGGGGCGCGTGACCCTCCGGGGCGGCCGGTCCCTGTTGCGCCGAGCCGCCCCCACGCCCCGGGGCTCCGCCCCGGACCCCGCGCCTCAACCGCCGGCGGCGCTTGAGCTGTCTCGCCTTGGGCAATCTGCCGCCTTGCGCGGCAGGGCGGGCAAGGCGGCCCCCGGTGCCGCGCAACGAGAACGGGAGGCGCCCACCCCGTCGCAGACCAGCACCACGCCACCGCAATCAACCCCACCCGGCACCGCCACCCGCACACCCTCCCGAGGACCAGTCATGACCCGAACACTCACCCTCGACGCCACCCCCTCCCTGCTCCCCCTCATGCTCCGCGGCGCCGCCCTCTCCCCCCTCAAGCGCCCCCGCCCGGACGCCCCCGTCCCCGACACCCGCCTCACCGTCCCCGACCTCCACATCACCCAGGAACACCTCACCGCGTACGAACGCGCCTGCGGGTTCGCGACCGAGCGACCCGAGCTGCCCGTCACCTACCCGCACGTCCTGGGCTTCCCGCTCGCCATGCGGCTGATGTCGGAGCGCGCGTTCCCGCTGCCGCTGCTCGGCCTCGTGCACACGTCGATCGCGATCACGCAGCAGCGCGACCTGACCCCCACTGAATCGTTCGAACTGAGCGTGCATGTCAAGGAGTTGCAGCCGCACCGCCGTGGCACCGAGGCCGTCGTCGTCACCGAGCTGCTCGCCGAGGGGGCACCGGTCTGGCAGTCGACCAGCACGTACCTCGCCCGGCACAAGACCTCCGCCCCGGCCGACGGCGACGCGCCCGCGCTGGACACCCCCGCCGAACCGCTGCCCCAGCAGGCCGACTGGCGGCTCTGCGACGACCTCGGCCGCCGCTACGCCGCCGCGTCCGGCGACCGCAACCCCATCCACCTGCACCCGCTCTCGGCCCGCCTCTTCGGCTTCCCGCGCGCGATCGCCCACGGCATGTGGACGGTGGCCCGCTGCCTCGCGGAGTACAAGGCGCACGGGCCCGTCCACGTACAGGCCCGCTTCAAGGCGCCGGTGCTGCTGCCCGGCAAGGTGGTGTACGCGGCGCAGGGCCCGGCCTTCGAACTGCGGTCGGCGGACGGTGACCGGGTGCATCTGACGGGCGAGGTGCACGCGCTGACCGGCTGAGCGGCGGGACCACTAACCGTCCGACCAGCGCTGCCCGTTCATCAGGTTGCCGAGGCCGGACCAGGCGAAGTTCATCATGGTGGTGGCGGCCTCCTTCGCGGACACGGAGGCGTCGCCGTTCGCCCAGCCCGCCAGCGCCTCCGCCGCACCGACCAGGGCCTGGGCGAGGCCCACGACCTCCCGTTCGGCCAGCTCGGGGTTGTCGTGCGCCGCGCGTGCCGCCTCCGCGATGAGGCCGGTCACGAACGCCACGATCTCCTCGCGCATCGCGACGACCTCCGCGACGAACGGGTCGCCGCCCGAGCGGGCCTGGCTGTGCAGCACCGCCCAGCCGTCGGGGCGCTCGGCGGTGTGCGCGAAGAAGGCGGTGAGGCCTTCCCAGAGCTGGCGGTCGGCGGCCACGTCGGTGCGTACGCCGGCGCGGACCGCGTCGACCAGGGCCGCCGCCTCCCGGCGAATACAGGCGCTGAACAGGTCTTCCTTGGAATTCAGGTACAGATACACCAACGGCTTGGAGACACCGGCCAGTTCGGCGATCTCGTCCATCGAAGCGGCCCGGTAGCCCCGCTTCCCGAACACCCGGACCGCGGCGTCCAGCATCTGCCGCTCCCGCTCGGCCCGCGGCATCCTCTTCTGCCGCACCTGCCCCTCGCCGCCCACCCCGGCCACCTCTCCTCGCCCAATCTCCACCCTTCAGCGTACGCATTCCCCCACCAGCCTCCGCCCCGGACCAGGCGCTGCACCCTGCGGTCAAACGGCCACGGGGCTCCGCCCCGGAACGGGCTTCACTCCCCGCCGGCCCTCCGCCTGATCTCGCCCACCTCCCCTTACGGCCCAGCGCCCCGCCCTTCTCCCACCCGCCCCCTCCGGGGACGTCGGTCCGCCGGGGTTTCGCCCCCGCAGGGCCAGCCCACCGCTGACGTGGCACCCAACCGGGCAGACGGCCACGGGGCTCCGCCCCGGACCCCGCTGCTCAATCGCCGCAGGGGCTTGATCCACCGGCACCGCCCGCCACCGCGACGGCTCCCCACGCATGGCGTCCGGCCGTCACCTCGCCTTGGGCACTCCGCCGCAAGGGCGGCTCCCCACCCGTTGCGGTGCGCCGCCACCCCCTTGGGCAATCCGCCGTCAGCCACGGCTCCCACCCGAGACGGCCGACGCCACCCCCGCCTTGGGCAATCTGCCGCCTTGGGCGGCAGGGTGGGCAAGGCGGCGCACGGTGCCGCGGATCCATTTCCACGGGCGCCGACCCCGGCACGGCCCAAAACCCCGGTGCCGCACACCGATCACGGCAGACGCCTGACCAACACCCTGGCCCCGTGGGGCCGAAGCCCCCGGAGGGGGCGGGTGGGAGGGAGATGGGCTGGGAGCAGCGTCGGCGTCGGCGAACCCCGATGCCGTGCAAGCAAGACCCGGGCGCCGACCCCGGCAAAGCCCCGCCCCCCGTCGCCGCGCAACCGGAATCCGGCTCCGCCGCAGGCCAGACGTACGAAGTCCCGCCCCCGAGAGTCGGGGGCGGGACTTCGTGTGTGGGGCGAGCCGGGGGACGTCAGGCGGCGGCCGACACGGCCACCTCCTGCGGCTCGTCCACCGGGGAGGACGTCGCACTGTTGTAGGCGTCGCGGTCGAGAATCTTCTCGCGCGCCGAGACGATCACCGGGACGAGAGCTTGACCGGCAACATTCGTCGCCGTCCTCATCATGTCCAGGATCGGGTCGATCGCGAGGAGGAGGCCGACGCCCTCCATCGGGAGGCCGAGCGTCGACAGGGTCAGCGTCAGCATGACCGTGGCGCCCGTCAGACCGGCGGTGGCGGCGGAACCGATCACCGACACGAAGGCGATGAGCAGGTAGTCACCGACGTTCAGGTCGATGCCGAAGATCTGCGCGACGAAGATCGCGGCGATCGCCGGGTAGATCGAGGCGCAACCGTCCATCTTGGTCGTCGAGCCGAACGGCACGGAGAAGGAGGCGTACTCCTTCGGAACACCGAGGCGCTCGGTGACCCGCTGCGTGAGCGGCATCGTGCCGACGGAGGAGCGGGAGACGAAGGCCAGCTGGATTGCGGGCCAGGCGCCCTTGAAGAACTGGAGCGGGCTCAGCTTGCCGACCGTGGCGAGCAGCAGCGGGTAGACGCCGAAGAGGACCAGGGCGCAACCGACGTAGATGTCGGCGGTGAACGTCGCGTACTTGCTGATGAGGTTCCAGCCGTACGTGGCGATCGCGTTGCCGATGAGGCCGATGGTGCCGATCGGGGCGAGCTTGATGACCCACCACAGGGCCTTCTGGAGCAGCTCCAGAACGGACTCGGAGAGGGTGAGGATCGGCTGGGCCTTCTCGCCGACCTTCAGGATGGCGATGCCGGCGACGGCGGCCATGAAGACGATCTGCAGCACGTTCAGCTCGGTGAACGGCGTGATGATGTCCGTCGGGATGATGCCGGTGAGGAAGTCGATCCAGGATCCGGCCTGTTCCGGCTTGGCGCCGTCCTTCGCGGTCAGGCCGGTGCCGGCGCCCGGGTTGGTGAGCAGGCCGATGGCGAGGCCGATGACGACCGCGATCAGCGACGTGATCATGAACCAGAGCAGCGTGCGCGAGGCGAGCCGGGCGGCGTTGTTGACCTTGCGAAGGTTGGTGATGGACACCAGGATCGCGAAGAAGACGAGCGGGGCGACGGCCAGCTTCAGAAGCTGGATGAAGGTGTCGCCGACCTTCTGCAGGGTGGTGACGAGCCAGGATATGTCCTGGCTGCGGGCCAGCCAGCCGAGCAGCACACCCAGGACGAGACCGCCCAGGATCTGCGCCCAGAACGGGATCTTGGGTATGCGGAAGCCGGACTTCTGTTCGGCTGCGGGGGTGTTCGCGGACACGGAGGCACTCCAGTGAAGACGCGCGGGGACAAGACAGGGGGGCGTACAGGAGCGGCGACCGCGAGACGGG
This sequence comes from Streptomyces sp. EDA2-14, assembly GCF_054963755.1. Lineage (NCBI taxonomy): Bacteria > Bacillati > Actinomycetota > Actinomycetes > Kitasatosporales > Streptomycetaceae > Streptomyces > Streptomyces sp. EDA2-14. Next base: position 288,876 of record NZ_JBUEGE010000002.1, on the reverse strand, counting down.
TCAACGGCGCCGCTGCATCGCTTCGGCCAGAGAAGTCGAAACTGCGATCAGGCGCGACAGGCCGCGGACATGCAGCGGCAGAGATCGACATGCAGGCGCTCCACGAGCGCAGTGCTCATGGCGGTTCGAGGCGCAACTGATGTCTTCATGACAGGAACGTTAACACCGCAACTTTGAGAACATCAAAGGGCTTCTTTGGGCAGATGTGGTGCCCGTACGGGCTCAAAGCGGCATTTACCTTGAAAATGCAGGCGACCCCGGCACCTGATCCGGTGCCGGGGTCGTGCTGACTGTGAGGAAGCTTACGCGGGCCCTACGCCTCCTGCGTGTGGGCGCGGGAGCGGGCGGCGTCGTCCGCCTCGTCCTCCATGGAGCGGTTGGCCGCCATGTTCGCCTTGGCGCGGTCCACGCGGGCGACGACCTTCTTGGAGGCGCGGTCGCGCTCGCCGCGCAGCACGACGTAGCTGATGGGGGCGGAGATCACCAGGCCGAGCAGGGCGATCCACAGCCAGTAGGAGCCTCCGATGCCGGCCGGCACGATGCCCGTGGCGACGAGACCCCAGACGACGAGGAAACAGCCCACGAAGATCCCGAGCCGCATCAGCGTGTAGCGGAGCATGTCAATCCACTCTTCCGTTCCGAAATGATGCCCTTACAGGACGAGCGTCCCTCCAGTGAAGCACGGGGAGGGACGCTCGATTTCAGCGGGGGCGCGTGGCGTCAGATCAGCCACCGGTTCTTGCGGACGAGGGGCAGCCGGGCCCACGCTCCGCCGAGGCCGTAGTAACGGCCCGCGCCGGTCGCCGCGGTGATCAGCAGGACGAGGGCGATCATCCAGTGGTCGTCCATGAACGGGTTGCTGTCCGGCCACAGTGTGACGAGCCACATGAAGGCCATCATGAGCGTGCCCGCGACGGCGGCGATCCGCATGCCGATGCCGAGGATCATGGCGAGGCCGATGCCGAGCAGGCCCACCATGAAGAGGGTGTCGAGCCACCAGGTGCCGGCCACGGAGTCAAACATGTGGGCGAAGGGGCCGGTCGTGCCGTGCAGCAGGAAGCCTTCGGTGGGGCTGCCGCCGTTGAGCCAGCTTCCGCCGGAGGGCGTCGCCTTCCCGAAGCCGAAGGTCTTGTCCAGGAAGGCCCACAGGAAGTAGAAGCCGACCAGGACGCGGGACGCGGCGAGGACGGCGCGGGCGGCGGGCGCGCGGACGACGACGTCGTCCTGGCTGCCGGCGTCGCGGCGCAGGGCGCCGGTGGCGTCGTGTCGGGCGGGACTGTCCGATGCGTGGAGAGCCATGACCGTTGCCTTCTTCCTTGCTTCCTTGCGCTTCCGGGTGCTTCCGGGTGCTTCCTGCGGTGCGACCCGCTCGTGAATACATTCACAAGCTACGTCCGGCGCTTAGCCCTCTCCTACGGTCGAAGGTCCCGATATGGACGTCCGAACGTCACGAGGCCACCGCTGGTTACCCTCGGGCTCATGCGCACCACCACTCCCCCGGCCTTCGAACTCGACCCCGCGATCGACCCCGAGCTGCGCGACGGACTGCTCACGCTGTGGTCGGACGTCACGAACGCCGGCGGCGCGGTCGGCTTCGTCCCGCCGGTCACGCCCGACGACATACGCCCCGAACTCGTCAAGCGCCTCGCCGATCTCGCCGAGGGCCGGACCCGGCTCCTCGTGGGCCGCGACGAGGACGGCCGCGTCGCGGCGTCGGCCTTCCTCACGTACAACCAGCACCGCCTGATGAAGCACCATCTGTGGCTCTACACGGTGATGGTCCACCCCGGGCACCAGGGCAAGGGCTACGGCCGCGCCCTGATGACGGCCGCCGCCGACGCGGCCCGCACCTTCGAGGGCATAGAGGCCCTGCGCCTCACGTGCCGCGGGGGCACGGGCGCGGACGCCTTCTACGCGGCGTGCGGCTACAAGGAGGTGGGCCGGGTCCCCGGCGGGATCCGCGTGGCACCGGGCGACGACCGCGACGACGTCCACATGATGCTGCCGCTCACCTGACCCGGGCCCCCGCGACGGGTGATCATTTGGAGCCCCTGCGGCGATTGAGCAGCGGGGTCCGGGGCAGCGCCCCGCGAGCGAGGGAACGGCCACCGCAACGAAAACGGGCCCCGGCGGAACCGGGACCCGTAGAAGATCAAACCCTCATCGGCTGAGGCTCGTCCCGCCGCCCCGGGTCCGCCCCCTCGTACTCCCGGATGATCTCGTACCGGGTGTTCCGCTCGACCGGACGGAACCCGGCGTCGCGGATGAGGTCGAGCAGATCCTCACGGGTCAGCTTGTTCGGCGTCCCGTAGTTGTCCGCGTCGTGCGTGATCTTGTACTCGACGACGGACCCGTCCATGTCGTCCGCTCCGTGCTGGAGCGCGAGCTGCGTGGTGTGCAGTCCGTGCATGACCCAGAAGCACTTCACGTGCGGGACGTTGTCGAACAGGAGCCGGGACACGGCGAAGGTCTTCAGCGCCTCCGCGCCCGTGGCCATCGTCGTCCGCGCCTGCAGCTTATTGCGGACCTTGCCGTCCTTCATGTCGACGAAGTCGTGCTGGTAGCGCAGCGGGATGAAGACCTGGAAGCCGCCGGTCTCGTCCTGCAGTTCGCGCAGCCGCAGCACGTGGTCGACGCGGTGCCGGGGCTCCTCGATGTGCCCGTACAGCATCGTGGACGGGGTCTTGAGGCCCTTCTCGTGCGCGAGCCGGTGGATCCGCGACCAGTCCTCCCAGTGGGTGTCGTGGTCGACGATGTGCTGGCGGATCTCCCAGTCGAAGATCTCGGCGCCGCCGCCGGTGAGCGACTCCAGGCCCGCGTCGATCAGCTCGTCGAGGATCTCGGACGCGCTCAGCCCGGAGATCTTCTCGAAGTGATGGATCTCGGTCGCCGTGAAGGCCTTCAGGCCGACGTCCGGCAGCGCCTCCTTGAGGGCCTTCAGCGAGCGCGGGTAGTAGCGCCACGGAAGGTTCGGGTGCAGGCCGTTGACGATGTGCAGTTCGGTGAGGTTCTCCGACTCCATCGCCTTGGCGAGCTCGACGGCCTCCTCGATGCGCATCGTGTAGGCGTCCTTCTCGCCGGGCTTGCGCTGGAAGGAGCAGTAGGCGCACGACGCGGTGCACACGTTCGTCATGTTCAGATGACGGTTGACGTTGAAGTGCACGACGTCGCCGTTCTTGCGCGTGCGCACCTCGTGGGCGAGGCCGCCGAGCCAGGCCAGGTCGTCCGACTCGTAGAGCGCGATGCCGTCCTCGCGGGACAGCCGCTCACCGTCCCTGACCTTCTGCTCCAGCTCGCGCTTGAGCCTTGCGTCCATGCCCGTACCTCTCCTCGCTCAACGACCGTCCCCACCGTACGCCGTCGCACCGACAAGCCCCGGCTGGGCCCGTCACACCTCGTCGGGGAGCTCTCCCACCCGGTTCTCCCACTTGGTGGAGAGAATGATCGTGGTGCGGGTCCGGGAGACACCCTTCGTGCCGCTCAGCCGTCGGATGGTCCGCTCCAGGCTGTCCACGTCGCCCGCGCGGACCTTCAGCATGTACGAGTCGTCGCCCGCGATGAACCAGCAGTCCTCGATCTCGTGCAGATCGCGCAGGCGGTGCGCCACGTCCTCGTGGTCGGCCGCGTCGGAGAGCGAGATGCCGATGAGGGCGGTGACACCGAGGCCGAGCGAGGCGGAGTCGACGGTGGCGCGGTAGCCGGTGATCACGCCGGCCGCCTCGAGGCGGTTGATGCGGTCCGTGACGCTGGGTCCGGACAGGCCGACGAGCCGGCCCAACTCCGCATACGAGGCGCGGCCGTTCTCGCGCAGGGCCTGGATGAGCTGCCTGTCCACGGCGTCCATAAGGTCCAATGCCTTTCATTATTCAGCGTTGACGCGAGCTTATGTGTACGATCGAAGGCGCGCTAGGGTTTAGCCCCGCAAAATCTAAAGTCCATCCCTCGGATCAGCGAAGATCCATCGGATACCGAACCCCCAGGAGAGTGTCAGCGTGTTCACGATCGAGATGGCGTACGCCCGCATGCGCGAGATGCAGGCCGAGGCCGTTCGTTCGCGTGCCCAGCAGTCCGCCCCCGAGCGCCGCGCGAAGGGCCGGCACGCCGCCCGCCCCGCCAGGAAGCGCTGAGCGGCACCGCGTCACTCCGTATCACGGGAGCCTCCCCCGAGCTCTCCCTCCCAGCGGCGGTACAGCGTGTGCGACACCCCCGCCGCGTCGAGCGTCCGCCCCGCGACGAAGTCCACGAGATCCTGGATGTGCGTCGCCCCCGCGTAGAACGCCGGTGAGGCGGGCAGCACCACGGCGCCCGCCTCGTCGAGCGTCACCAGATGCTTCAGCGTCTGCCCGTTCAGCGGTGTCTCGCGTACGGCGACGATCAGCGGCCGCCGCTCCTTGAGCGTCACGCTCGCCGCACGCTGCAAAAGATCCTTCGAGAGGCCGAGCGCGACGCCCGCCACGCACGCCGTCGACGCGGGCACGACGATCATGCCCTTGACCGCGTACGAGCCGGACGAGGGGCCCGCCGCGAGATCACCGGAGGGCCAGTACCGCACGTCGTCCAGGTCGAGGCCGCCGAACGTGTCCGGCTTCCCGTCGGCGCCGCGCGCCAGCCACTCCCCGAGGTCCTCGCGCCAGTGCGCGTCCCGGAAGGGGATGCCCGTCTCGTCGAGCAGCGTGAGCCGCGAGGCCCGCGAGACCACAAGGTCCACGGACTCGCCGGCCGCGAGCAGCGCGCGCAGCACGGAGGCGGCATACGGGGTACCTGACGCTCCGGAGACCCCGACGACCCAGGGCTTGCGGCTGCTTGCTTCGACGTGCTCCACACCACGAGCCTATCCGGCACCCCGGCGGGGGAACTTGAGCAGGGGCGGTGAGCGTTCTTTCCTCGACGGGCGGGGGCTGGGATGACGTACGACGACGGATCGGGTCGAGCGGCGGTTCGGCGTCGGCCGGCACGTGCCGGGGCGCTGACGGCGGGCAAGGTGATGCTCGCCTGGGTGGCCCTGCTCTGGCTCCTCGAAGTGGTCGACGTGGCCTCGGGCCACGCCCTGGACACCTTCGGCATTCAGCCGCGCGAGGCCTCCGAGCTGGTCGACGTCGTCCCGGCGTCCTTCATCCACTTCGGCTTCGCGCACGTCGCGGCGAACTCGATACCTCTGCTGGTCCTCGGCTTCGTCGCGGCGCTCGGCGGACTGCGCCGCTTCTTCCTGGCCTGCGCCCTGATCGTCGTCGCGGACGGACTCGGGGTGTGGCTGGTGGCCCCGGCGCATACGAACACGGCGGGCGCATCGGGCCTGATATTCGGCCTGTTCGCCTTCGTCGTCCTGTCCGGCTTCGTGGAGCGCCGCCCGCTCGGCATCGTCGTCGGCCTCGTCATCGCCGCGTACTGGGGCACGTCGTTCCTGGCAGGCCTCTCCCCCACGAACGACGGGGTGAGCTGGCAGGGCCACCTGATCGGGCTTGCCGCGGGTGTGGCGGCGGCGTTCGTCTTCCGCCGCCGCCCGTCGCCCCGGGGCGCGTCCTAGACCGTCAGTCCCCGCACCAGCAGGTCCAGCAGCGCGCACACGAAGAGCGCGATGCCGATGAATCCGTTGACCTGGAAGAACGCCCGGTTCAGGCGGGACAGGTCGTGGGGCTTCACGATCGTGTGCTCGTAGAGGAAGGCGCCCGCGACGATCACGAGGCCGACCCAGAAGAACGTGCCGGCGTCGGTGGCCAGCGCGTACCAGACGAACAGGGCCGTGGTGACGAAGTGGCAGGCGCGGGCGCCCCAGATCGCGCCGGGGATGCCGAAGCGGGCCGGGACCGACTTCACGCCGACCTCACGGTCCGTCTCCACGTCCTGGCAGGCGTAGATCAGGTCGAAGCCGCCGATCCAGATGCCGACCGCGAGACCCAGGATGACGGCCGTCCAGGACCACTCGCCGGTGATCGCGATCCACGCGCCGATCGGGCCGATCGCCTGGGCGAGGCCGAGGATCGCCTGCGGGAAGTTCGTGAACCGCTTGCCGTAGGGGTAGACCACCATCGGGATCACCGCGATGGGCGCGAGCGCCAGGCAGAGCGGGTTCAGGAGCGCAGCCGACGCCAGGAAGATCACCAGGGCGATCAGCGCGCCGGTCCACGCCGACTTCACCGACATCGCGCCCGTCACCAGTTCGCGGTGCGCGGTGCGCGGATTGCGGGCGTCGATCTCCCGGTCGATGATCCGGTTCGCCGCCATCGCGAACGTCCGCAGTCCGACCATGCAGATCGTGACCAGGAGCAGCCGGCCCCAGTGGATGTTCTTGTCCCACTCGAACATCGCCGTCAGCGCGGCGATGTAGGCGAAGGGCAGCGCGAACACCGAGTGCTCGATCATGACCAGGCGCAGGAAGGCCTTGGTCCGTCCCGGCTGCTGCGGGATTGCTGCTGAGGCGCTGCTCACTAGAGTCCGTACTCCTTCCAGCGGCGGTCCACGAGGGCCGCCGTACGGGGGTCGGAGACGACCATCTCGGGCCAGCCTCCGTCCCGCGTGTAGCCCTCCTCGGGCCACTTCTTCGTCGCGTCGATGCCCGCCTTGCCGCCCCAGAACTGCTGGTACGAGGCGTGGTCGAGGTGGTCGACGGGGCCTTCGGCCACGGTCAGGTCGCGGGCGTAGTCCGTGTTCCCGAGCGCTCGCCACGAGACTTCATGAAGATCATGTACGTCGCAATCCGAGTCGACGACGACGATCAGCTTGGTCAGCGACATCATGTGCGCGCCCCAGATCGCGCTCATCACCTTCTGGGCGTGCTTCGGGTACTTCTTGTCGATCGAGACGATCGCGCAGTTGTGGAAGCCGCCGGACTCGGGCAGGTGGTAGTCCACGATGTCCGGGACGATCACCTTGAGCAGCGGCAGGAAGAAGCGCTCCGTGGCGCGGCCCAGCGGCCCGTCCTCCGTCGGCGGGCGGCCCACGACGATCGACTGGAGCAGTGGTCGCTTGCGCATCGTCACGCAGTCGATCGTCAGCGCCGGGAAGGGTTCCTGCGGCGTGTAGAAACCGGTGTGGTCGCCGAAGGGCCCCTCGGGGAGCATCTCGCCGGGCTCCAGCCAGCCCTCGATGACGACTTCCGCGTTGGCCGGGACCTGCAGCGGCACCGTCTTGCAGTCGACCATCTCGACGCGCTTGCCCTGGATGAACCCGGCGAGCATGTACTCGTCCATGTCGCCGGGCAGCGGCGCCGTCGACGCGTACGTGACGGCCGGCGGGCAGCCGAAGGCGATCGCGACGGGCAGCTTCTCGCCGCGCTTGGCGGCCACCTGGTAGTGGTTGCGGCTGTCCTTGTGGATCTGCCAGTGCATCCCGATGGTGCGCTTGTCGTGGCGCTGGAGGCGGTAGAGCCCGAGGTTGCGGACGCCCGTCTCGGGGTCCTTGGTGTGGGTGAGCCCCAGGTTGAAGAAGGAGCCGCCGTCCTCGGGCCAGGTGAACAGCGCGGGCAGCTTGTCGAGGTCGACGTCCTCGCCCCGCAGCACCACCTCCTGCACGGGGGCGGCGTCCGACTTCACCTTCTTCGGCGGTACGTGCGTCATCGCGCCGAGCTTGCCGAACGCCTCGCGGATGCCGACGAACCCGTGCGGCAGCTCCGGCTTCAGCAGCCCGCCGATCTTGTCGCTGATGTCGTCGTACGACTTGAGCCCGAGCGCCTTGAGGAGTCGCCGGTCGGTGCCGTACACGTTCATCGCGAGGGGCATCGACGCGCCCTTCACGTTCTCGAAGAGGAGGGCGGGGCCGCCGGCCTTGTTCACCCGGTCGACGATCTCACCGACCTCCAAGTACGGGTCGACCTCGGCCTTGATGCGCTTCAGGTCGCCCTCGCGCTCCAGAGCCCTGAGCAGGGAGCGAAGATCGTCGTAAGCCATGCGTTCCAGTATCCGGCACGGGCTACGCTGGCCAGGTCACCGGGGGCCCGATGTGCCCCGTTCCGCTCCTTGGGGGATCGCGACACCATGCTGCGCTACTTGCCGTTCCTGCTGGTCCTGGCGCTCTGGATCTACGCGTTCATCGACTGCCTGAACACGCCGGAGAAAGAGGTGCGCAAGCTGCCCAAGCTGGCCTGGGTCTTCATCATCCTGCTGTTCGGCGAGGTGCTCCTCGGTCCGATCGCCTGGCTGGCGGTGGGCAGGCCGCGCCGCGCTCCCGCGGGCGGTGGCGGCACCCGCTTCGTCGCGCCCGACGACAACCCCGAGTTCCTGCGGTCCCTGAGGGACGACGACAAAAAGGACGAATAAGCACCATGGATCCCGACCTCGCCCGCACCTGGCTCGCCACCGCCGTCGAGGAGGCGAGGGCCGGCCTCGCCGAGGGCGGCATCCCGATCGGCGCCGCCCTCTACTCCGCCGACGGCCAGGTGCTCGGCCGCGGCCACAACCGGCGCGTGCAGGACGCCGACCCGTCCGTGCACGGGGAGACCGACGCCTTCCGCAGGGCCGGCCGGCAGCGCACGTACCAGGGCACCACGATGGTGACCACGCTCAGCCCCTGCTGGTACTGCTCGGGCCTGGTGCGGCAGTTCGGCATCTCACGGGTCGTCATCGGCGAGGCGCGCACCTTCCACGGCGGACACGACTGGCTCGCCGAGCACGGCGTCGAGATCGTGCTGCTCGACGACGCCGAGTGCTTCGGCCTCATGGAGGAGTTCGTCGCGGCGAGGCCCGACCTGTGGCACGAAGACATCGGGGACATCGGCGAATGAACCGCCGGGGTCGTCGAGCGGTCCCCCGTGCCGCTCGACGACCCCCAGGCGGAGATCAGTGTGGCTCAGCACCCTACTGAACTGGAGTGAATTTCTAGAAATTCACTATAGAAACACAGGTGGGAGAGTGCCCTACGCTGGTGGTCGACATGAGCCCCAAACAACTGCGTGGTGCCGAGACCGTCGACCGACTCCTCGACGCCGCGCTGCGCGTGTACGCGGACGCGGGCGAACAGGGCGTCACCGTCAGCTCCCTGACGGGCGCGAGCGGGGCCAGCCCGGGCAGCCTCTACCACCACTTCGGCAGCGTCGACGGGCTGATGCGGGAGCTGCTGCTGCGCTGGCTCGGCCGGCTCCTCGAAGAGCTCACCGCGGCCCTGGAGCGCTCGCGCACGCCGCACACCGGCATCCGCGCGCTCGTCGAGACGTACCTCGGCTTCATCGAGCAACACCCGGACGCCGCCCGCCTCTTGCACTCCTCGTATGCCGACCGGCTCACGATGGAACAGGCGCAGCAGCTGCGCGACACCCAGGAGGCGCGGCTCTCACCGCTGGCCGCGTGGCTGCAGGTGCACATCGAGTCCGGCGCGATCGCACCGCTGTCCGCGCCGCTCATCGAGGCCCTGGTCCTCGGCCCGGTCATCGGCACCGCGCGCGGCTGGCTCGCCGGAGCCCGCGACGTCGACCTCGACGAGGCAAGGCGCGTCCTGCCCGACCGGATCTGGCGCTCCCTGGAGCCCTGACCCACGCGAAAGGCCGGCCCCGAGGGACCGGCCTTCCACCACAGCGGTGACGGGGAACTACACCCCGGCGTACGAGTGCTTGCCCGTGACGAAGATGTTCACGCCGTAGTAGTTGAAGATCCAGCAGCCGAACGCGATCAGCGCCAGGTAGGCGGCCTTGCGGCCCTTCCAGCCGGCCGTCGCGCGGGCGTGCAGGTACGCGGCGTAGGCGACCCAGGTGATGAACGACCAGGTCTCCTTGGGGTCCCAACCCCAGTAGCGGCCCCAGGCGTCGCCCGCCCAGATGGCGCCCGCGATGATCGTGAACGTCCACAGCGGGAAGACGGCCGCGTTCACGCGGTAGGAGAACTTGTCGAGGGACTGCGAGGCAGGCAGCCGCTCCATGACGGAGGTCGCGAACCGGCCGGGCTGGCCGCCCGCCGCCAGCTTGCTCTCGTAGCTGTCCTTGAAGAGGTACAGGAGCGTGCCGACCGCGCCGACGTAGAAGACCGCGCCGCAGAAGATCGCCGTCGAGACGTGGATGTACAGCCAGTACGAGTGCAGCGCGGGCACCAGCTGGTCGCTGGACGTGTACAGGACGGTGGTGGCGAGACCGAGGTCGAGCAGGACCGTGATGACCAGCGGCAGGCCGAGCCAGCGCACGTTCTTCTTCAGCGCCAGCAGCACGAGGTAGATGCCGACGGCGACGGTGGAGAAGGTGATGCTGAACTCGTACATGTTGCCCCACGGGGCCCGCTCCACCGAGAGCGCGCGCGTGAGCACGCCGCCGAACTCGATGATGAAGGCGAGGGCCGTGAGGGAGATCGCGATCCGGCCGTACAGGTCGCCCTGCTCGTCACCGGCGGCGGCGCCCGGACCGTCCGGCACGTCGCGCGCGCCGGCCGCGGCCCGCGTGACGACCTTCGGCCGCTCCATGACGGCCGTGCCGCCCTTCTGCTTGACCGTGACGGCGGGCGCCGCGGCGCCCGGCTTCTCCTCGGCCTTGCCGGTCAGCGCGGCGGCGGTTCGGCCGACCTTGCTGCGGCTGCCGAAGATCCACTCGGCCATGTTCGCGAAGAACGCCAGCAGGTACACGGCCATCGACGAGTAGATGAGGACGTTGCTGGTGTGAGCCAGGTTCTCGTTGACTGCGGCGGCGAGATTCACTTCTCAGCCCCTTCGGCGGCAGGAACAGCAGTGGTGGTTGCGGAGGATTCGGTGGAGTCGGAGGTGTCCGGGTCCGGGTCGGGTGCGCTCGGCACCTCGGAGTGCAGCTGGTCGACCAGGGAGCCCAGCTCCTCCGGCAGCTTCGCGGACTCGCTGCGGCCGAGGCCGACGAGCTCGACGACGGTCACCCCGTCGGGACCCTCGACCGCGCGCACCCAGACGCGGCGGCGCTGGATGAACAGGGAGCCGGCCAGACCGCCGATCGCGGCGATCGCGCCGCCCAGGGCCCAGATGTCACCGGGCTGGTGGGAGATCTGGAAGGTGACCCATTCCTTCATGTCCTTGTCGAACGTGATGGAGCCCGCCCCGTTCGGCAGCTTCATCGTCTCGCCGGGCAGCAGCCGCTGCTTGAGCGCCTTGCCCTTGGAGTCCTTGAAGGCCTTCATGTGCGAGGTGTCCAGCTGGTACACGTTCTGCGGAAGGCCGGCGTCCACGCCGAGGTCGCCGTGCGTCGCGTTGAGCGCGAGGACGGGGAAGTCGAGCGCGGGGAACTGGGAGAGCATCGTGCCCTTGCCCGCGCCCGCGAACGTCGGCACGAACCAGGCGGCGAAGCCCAGCTGCTCCTTCTTGCCCTTGGCGTCGCGGTAGCCGTCCATCACCTTGATGGCGCCCTGCGAGGAGATGTTGGAGTCGATCGGCAGCATCGGCACGGTCTGCTTGGAGACGACCTTGCCCTTGCCGTCGCGGACCGTGACGGGGACCGCGTAGCCGTGACCGTTGAGGAAGATCTTGGTGCCGTCGATGTCCAGCGGGTGGTTGGACTCGATCTTGCCCTGCTTCGTCTTGTCGCCCGAGCCCTCGGTGTAGCTGACGTTCGCGCGGAACGTACGCGGGGTCCCCTTCTCGGGTCCCGAGCGCTCGTACGTCGCCGTGAACTTGTCGAGCGTGAAGCTGAACGGCGACAGGTCGCGGTCGCTGTCGAAGAGGTTGCCGGACTTGAAGTCGTCGTACTGGGTGAGCGTGTTGGCGAAGCCGTCGCCCTCGACGACGAGCTTGCCGCCCTCGAACTTGAACAGCTGCCCCCAGGCGAAGGCGACCAGCATCACGATCAGCGCGATGTGGAAGACGAGGTTGCCGACCTCGCGCAGATAGCCCTTCTCGGCTGCGACCGCGCTCCCGGCGACGTGCGCGCGGAAGCGGCGCTTCTTCAGCATCGCGAGGGCGGCGGTGCGCACCTGCTCCGGGTCCGCCTCGGTGCGCCACGTCGCGTACGCGGGCAGCCGGGTCAGCCGCTTGGGCGCGCCCGGCGGACGGCCACGCAGCTGCCCGACGAACTGCCAGGTGCGCGGCACGATGCAGCCGATGAGGGAGATGAACAGCAGCAGGTAGATCGCGGAGAACCACACCGAGCCGTAGACGTGGAAGAAGCCGATCTTGTCGTAGATCGGCGCCAGCGTCTCGTGCGCCTTGCGGAAGGTGTCGACCTTGGTCGGGTCGGTGCCCTCCTGCGGGATCAGCGAACCGGGGATGGCGCCGAGCGAGAGCAGGAACAGCAGGATCAGGGCGACCCGCATCGAGGTGAGCTGCCGCCAGAACCAGCGGACCCAGCCGATGACGCCGAGCTTGGGCAGGTTGGGCGCACGGTCCTCCTGAGGGGCCGTGCTCAGCTGGGACGCGGCTTCGAGGTCAGTGGCGTCGCCGCCACCGCTCTGCACGTCGTCGGTCGTCTTGCTCATGGATCAGATTCCCACCTGGAAGCCGGTGGACCAGGTCCGCATCTGCCCGACAAGGGCGTCCCACGCGCCCGTGAGCAGAAGAACTCCGGTCAGGATCATCATGATGCCGCCGATGCGCATCACCCACGTGTAGTGCTGCTTGACCCAGCCGAACGCGCCGAGCGCCTTGCGGAAGGCGATCGCGGCGAGCACGAACGGCACGCCGAGGCCGAGGCAGTACGCGATGGTCAGTATGGCCCCGCGGCCGGCGGTGCTCTGCACCGAGGAGAGGCCGATCACGGAGGCGAGGGTCGGGCCGATGCACGGGGTCCAGCCGATGCCGAACAGTGCGCCGAGGACCGGGGCGCCGGCCAGACCGGCGGCGGGCTTCCGGTGGAAGCGGAACTCCCGCTGCGTCATCCAGGGCATGAACCCCATGAAGAAGACGCCCATCAGGATCATGAGGCCGCCGAGCACCTTGCTCAGCACCCCCTGGTACTCCTGGAGCGTCTGGCCGAAGAAGCCGAACAGCGCGCCGCCGGAGACGAAGACGGCGGTGAAGCCGAGGACGAACAGGCTGGCGCCCGCCGCCATCCGGCCCCGCCGCTGCTCCATCAGGTCGGTGCCGGTGATACCGGTCACGTACGACAGATAGCCGGGGACGAGCGGCAGCACGCACGGCGAGAAGAACGAGACGAGGCCGCCGAGCAGGGCGACCGGTACGGCCAGGAGCAGGGCGCCGTCGGTGACGGTGTCACCGGCGGCGAGCGTGACGAGAGAGGCGCTCACCGTCGCTCACTTCTCCGCGACGACCGGCGCGACCATCTTGCGCAGGGCCTTCTCGCTGAGCGGCTTGAGCGAGCGCGCGGCGATCTTCCCCTCGCGGTCGACGACGATCGTCGAGGGGATGGCCTGCGGGTTCAGCGTGCCCTTCTCGAACTTGAGGAGCAGTCGGCCCGTCGGGTCGTAGAAGCTCGGGTACGGGACCCCGTAGCTCTCCTCGAACTTCTTCGCCGGGTCGGTGCTGGTGTCGCGGGTGTTGATGCCGAGGAACTGGACGCCCTGCTTCTCGGTGTCCTTGGCGACCTTCACGAAGTTCGGCGCCTCGGCGCGGCAGGGCGGGCACCAGGAGCCCCAGACGTTGAGGACGACGACCTTGCCCTTGTAGTCGGACATGTCGATCTTCTTGCCCTCGAGGTCCTTGCCCGTCAGGGCGGGGGCGTTGTGCCGCTCGCCCTTCTTGACGGTGGCGATGCCGCCGGACCCGGTCACAAAGTTCGTGTTGTTGCCGCCGCCGGACGTACCGCCGGAGCCGCACGCCGTCAGCGCGAGGGCCGCCACGGCGGCTCCTACGGTCAGCTGGGCGGCGCGGCGCTTCGTCGCGGAGACGTGGGGAACGCGGAAGGCGGCACTCATGTGAAAAGTTTCGCATGTCTGTTTAGGGGATCTTCCGCACCCCCCTCACGCCGGGAAAAGCCCACTTCAGGAGGGGTTTGCGGGGTGTTGCGCACGGAACTTCCGCCAGCCGTCGGCAGGCCGCTGTCCCACGTCGAGCGTACGCAGTGCGGCAAGCACCTTCGGGTCCTGCGCGTCGAGCCAGTCGACGAACTGCCGGAACGAGACGAGCCGCACGTCACGGTGTTTCTCGGCGGTCGCCGCGATGTGCTTCAACGCCTCCTCCACGGCGTCCATGTAGATGCCGCCGTTCCACTCCTCGAAGTGGTTGCCGATGAAGAACGGCGCCCGGTTCGTCTCGTATGCCCGCTTGAATCCCTGGATGTACGCCTGCGCCGACTGCTCGCGCCAGCCCGGATGGTTGGCGGCGGGCGCGCGCGTGGAGTTGAGGGACTGGTTGGCCAGCATGTTGTAGTCCATCGACAGCACCTCGAAGGAACGGCCGGGGAACGGGACGGCCTGCAGCGGCAGGTCCCACACCCCGAGCCGCTTCTCCGGCCAGCGCTGCCGGCCGCCGGGCGAGGAGGCGTCGTAGCGCCAGCCGAGCTCGCGGGCGGTGGGCAGCAGGTTCTCCTGGCCGAGCAGGCACGGGGTGCGCCCGCCGACCAGCTCCTTGTCGTAGTCGAAGGGCAGCGGGGGAAGTTCGGTCCAGCCCGTGTTCGTGCGCCACCGCTGCACGAACGACGTGGCCTGGTCGATCTCGTCGCGCCACTGCGCGGGCGTCCAGCCAGCGACCGAGCCCGTTCCCGCACAGAAGTGCCCGTTGAAGTGCGTGCCGATCTCGTGCCCTTCGAGCCAGGCCCTGCGGACGTACTTCAAGGTGTCCTTGATGTGGGCGTCCGTCAGATAGCCGATGTCGGAGGCGCCGACCGGGTTGTTCGGCGGGCGGTAGAGCCGCTTCTTCGACTCGGGCAGGAGATAGAGCCCGGACAGGAAGAACGTCATGTGCGCGCCGTGGTCCTCGGCGAGCTTCAGGAAGCGCGGGAAGAGGCCGTTGCCCACCTCGCCCGCGCCGTCCCAGGAGAAGACGACGAACTGCGGCGGCTTCTGGCCCGGTTCGAGGCGCTCGGGCGCCGCGGGCTGCCGCGGCTGCCTTCCGGTGTGCGCCGTCGAACCGTCCCCGATGGGCCGGACCCGCGCCCGGCCCGCCGAGCCCGGCCTGCCGTGCCGCTCCGTCGTCACCGTCGCGCCGCCCGCACCGCACCCGGCGAGCAGCGCGCCGCTCGCCGCGCCCGCACCGAGCCCGAGCAGCCCCCTGCGACTCACGTCCCGCATCGTGTCGTCCCCAATCCTCACGCTGCCCCATTCACAGGGGCGCCCCTGAAGAGGGAGTGAGGAACACGCGGGTTCCGACTAAACGGTCCTGATTTGCGGTGGTTTGAAGGGGTAAGCGAAAGGCCGCCGAGTTGACGGCGGCCCTTCGCTGGAGTCGTGCCCCGGATCAGGCCCCGAAGGCCTTGTCCTTCCCCTTCACCGGCTTGGCGCCCGCCAGGAGATGAGCGGGCACGAGATCGCGGGCCGGCTCGGTGTACCCGACGGAAACGATCCTGTCGCCCCGGTACGTGAACGTGGTCAGCGAGGCGAGCGTGCACTGCCGCTTGCGCGGGTCGTGCCACAGCCGCCGCTTCTCCACGTAGCTGCGCACGATCCAGATGGGCAGCTGGTGGCTGACGCACACCGCCTCGTGCCCGCGCGCCGCGTCCTTCGCGGCGTCGAGCGCGCCCATCATCCGCACGACCTGGTCGATGTACGGCTCGCCCCAGGACGGCCTGAACGGGTTGACCAGGTGCTTCCAGTTGTCCGGGTTCTTCAGCGCGCCGTCGCCGACACCGAAGGTCTTGCCCTGGAAGACGTTGTCCGCCTCGATGAGCCGCTCGTCGCTGTCCAGGTCGAGGCCGTGCGCCTTCGCGATCGGCGTCGCCGTCTCCTGCGCCCGCTCCAGCGGGGACGCCACGACATGCGTGACATCACGGGTGGAGAGGTGCTCGGCGACCCGGTCGGCCATCTGCCGGCCGAGGTCGGAGAGGTGATAGTCGGGCAGCCGCCCGTACAGGATCCCCTCCGGGTTGTGCACCTCGCCGTGGCGCATCAGATGGACGACGGTGATGTCGTCGTTCGACTTCGGGGCGCTCATGCCGTGGCCTCCGCGGCGGCGCGGGCGGCGGCGGGAAGCGCGGCCGCGATGCGCTCGATCGCCCGCTCGTCGTGGGCCGTCGAGACGAACCAGGACTCGAAGGCCGACGGCGGCAGGTACACGCCCTGCTCCAGCATCGAGTGGAAGAACGGGCCGAAACGGAAGGCGTCCTGCCCCTTCGCGTCCTCGTAGTTCGTCACCTCGTTCTCCGTGAAGAACACGGTGAACATGTTGGTGGCGTTCTGCACGCGGTGCGCGACGCCCTCCTCGGTGAGCGCCTCCGAGACCAGCGAACGCAACTGCTCGCTCGTCGCGTTCACCTTCGCGTACGCGGCGTCGTCGAGCAGCCGCAGCTGGGCGACGCCCGCGGCGGTGGCGACCGGGTTACCGGACAGCGTGCCCGCCTGGTAGACGGGGCCCGCCGGGGCGAGGTACGCCATCACATCGGCGCGGCCACCGAACGCGGCGGCCGGGAAGCCACCGCCCATCACCTTGCCGAACGTGATCAGGTCGGGCACCACACCGTCGACGCCGAACCAGCCGGCCTTCGACGTACGGAAGCCGGTCATCACCTCGTCGGAGATGAACAGCGCGCCGTTCTCGGCGCACACGTCCTTGAGCCCCTGGTTGAAACCGGCCTTCGGCGGCACGACGCCCATGTTGCCGGGCGAGGCCTCCGTGATGACGCAGGCGATCTCGCCGGGGTGCGCGGCGAACGCGGCCCGCACGGCCTCGATGTCGTTGTACGGCAGCACGATCGTGTCGCCGGCCTGCGCGCCCGTGACACCCGGGGTGTCCGGCAGGCCCAGCGTGGCGACGCCGGAGCCCGCGGCGGCGAGCAGCGCGTCGACGTGCCCGTGGTAGCAGCCGGCGAACTTGACGACCTTCGCGCGGCCGGTGAAGCCGCGGGCCAGCCGGATCGCCGACATGGTCGCCTCGGTGCCGGACGACACGAGCCGCACCTGCTCGACCGGGTCGATCCGCCGCACGATCTCCTCGGCCAGCTCGACCTCGCCCGCGCCCGGAGTACCGAAGGAGGTGCCGCGCGAGACGGCCTCCCGCACGGCCGCCATGACCTCGGGGTGGGAATGGCCGAGGATCATCGGCCCCCACGAGCACACGAGGTCGACATACTCACGCCCGTCGGCATCGGTGAGATACGGACCGTTACCGGACACCATGAAACGGGGCGTTCCGCCCACCGCGCGAAATGCGCGCACGGGCGAGTTCACGCCACCGGGCGTCACCGCCTCCGCGCGGTCGAAAAGCCCCTGCGACGCGGGTGCCTCATAGGGATAGGGAGTGTTGTTCGCCTCTGCCATGCCTCTCAGCGTACGGCCCACACTCGCGCGCCCCAGCGCGTGGACCCGCGGGCCACCTAGACTCTGCCTCGCGCCACACCTCGCCGACACGTTTCGGCGGGGGACCGTGGGGGAGGTCACTGACACGATGATCGGGTTGCGCGTAGGCGGTCGCGCGGCCTACAACAGGGCTTGCGCGGCCCGGGGAACAGCAGTCGGGTGGAGATATGCATCGCGGTGGCGGCGGACTGGGCGAGGGGACCGGTGACCTGGGCCCCCGGCGTGCCCGGCGGGGGAAGCACCGGCGCGAAGAGGGCGTGGACGGCAGGGACGGGGACATCGGGAATGGTGGCCGGGTGGGGGTGACCTACAAATACTTCGGCGCGCCCGACGGCGCCACGGCAGCCCGCGTCCCGATCTCCATGCGCCCCGAGGAGCTCGGCGGTGACGAGCTGGGCATGGGCGGCATGTTCACCAAGATCAAGCCGGAGACGATGGCCGCGATGGTCCTCACCGGCATCGAAGGCATACCCCTGCACAAGGTCCCGCCCCTGGAGCTGGTGGTCCTCCACCCCGACTACGCGGTGGTCAAGCTCCCCATGACCGTCGTCGACCCGCTGCGCGGGGTCGGCGAGGAGTCCGTCGGCGCCGCGGCGTTCATCTGGTCCACGGTCCCCGACCGCGGCGGCCCGCGCGACGCGTTCAACGTGTACCAACTGCTGCACGAGTGGCAGGACTTCAGCCACCGCCTGCACGACGCGGGACATCAGGCGTACTGCCTGGTCTGGCCGTAGCCGCAGCCCACCCCTTCCGCCCCTGATCTCGTCGGATCGCCTGTTCGGTGGTCCACCGAAGGGCTTCTTACCGGGCTCACGCCCGGCCCGCGCGGCTGCCGGGGAAGTCATGCGCACATGAAGATCGCGTTCCTGCTGCACAACGCGTACGCCGTCGGTGGCACCGTGCGCACCACGCTCAACCTCGCCGCCGCGCTCGTCGAGCACGGCGGCCACGAGGTGGAGATCGTGTCGCTCTCCCGACACCGGGAGTCCCCACGGTTCCCCGTCGACCCGCGGATCGGCCTCGTCCCGCTGGTGGATCTGCGCGCCGGGACGCCCGACACGCGACAGCCCACGTACGACAGGCGGGCGCGGATCTTCCCGGCAGCCGACAAGCGCCACCGGCAGTACACGCTCCTGCACGACATCCGCGCCCGTGAATACCTGGAGGGGAGCTGCACGGCCGACGTCGTCATCGGGACCCGTCCCGGGCTCAACGTCTACCTCGCCCAGTGGGGCCCGCGGCGGGCGCTGCGGATCGCCCAGGAACACCTGCGGCACGACGCGCACAGCGCGAGCCTGCTCAAGACCGTCGCCCGGCACTACCGGGCGCTCGACGCCCTCGTCACGGTGACGGAGGAGGACGCGCAGGTCTACCGGGAACGGATGCGGCTGCCCGGCGTGCGGATCCTCAGCGTGCCGAACATCGTGCCGCCGGCCTCCGTACCGCCGTCGAACGGCACCACGAAGATCATCGCCGCGGCCGGGCGGCTCGCGCCCGGCAAGCGCTACGACCTGCTCCTTGAGGCGTTCACCGCGGTGTCGGCGCAGCATCCGGACTGGGAGCTGCGGATCTACGGCGGCGGCACCCAGGAGCCGCGCCTGCGGGCCCTCGTGGACGGGCTGGGGCTGCGGGGCAGGGCCCGGCTGATGGGGACGGTGTCGCCGATCGAGCCGGAGTTCGCGCGGGCGTCGATCGTGGCGAGCGCCTCCGACGCGGAGTCCTTCGGGATGACACTGGTCGAGGCGATGCGGTGCGGGGTGCCCGTCGTGTCCACGGATGCGCCGCTCGGGCCCGCGGAGATCATCACGGACGGGGTCGACGGGCGGCTCGTGCCGGTGGGGAACGCGAGCGCGCTCGCCGAATCGATCATGGACCTCATCGAGGACGAGCGGCTGCGCCGGGCGATGGGGGAGGCGGCGCTGCTCTCCGCGCACCGCTACGACCCGGAGCCGATCGTGGCCCGCTACGACGCCCTCTTCACGGACCTCCGCGCCTCCCACCGCAGACGCACCGGGCGCAAACTTGTCGCTCGCGCGGCGAACCGGGTGCGGCGCCTGGCCCGGTGAATCCGGCTTGATTCACCGAACCGGCGTGACGGCCTCGGCGCTCCGCCCCGGCCCCCGCTGCTCAAGCGCCGCAGGGGCTTGAAATACCGGCCCGCACCTCAGCCGACGCGGAGGGCTTCCAGGCGTTCCGCGAAGGGGGTGACCTCGAAGCCGTCGGTCGGGTCGACCGAGGTGACCGCTCCGTGGAGGGAGCGGGGGGCGATGGCCGCCGTCGTGTCCACGTCCACGTTCACCGACGGCGTCATGATGCGCGCCAGCTCACCGCCCGCACGGGCGATGCGCGCCGCGAGGCCCTCCTCGCCCCAGTCCTCCGACGCCGCGTACACGGCCGTCGGCAGGACCACGGCCCGCAGGTACGTGAACAGCGGACGCAGCGCGTGCTCGGTGACCAGGGAGTGCCGGGCGGTGCCGCCCGTCGCCCCGACGAGCACCGGCTTCCCGGTCAGCGCGTCCTTGTCGATCAGGTCGAAGAACGACTTGAACAGACCGCTGTACGACGCCGAGAACACCGGAGTGACCGCGATCAGGCCGTCCGCGGCCGCCACCGCGTCGAGCGCGGCGGCGAGCCGTGCGGGCGGGAACCCGGTGACGAAGTGCTGGGCGATCTCCGTGGCGTAGTCACGCAGCTCCAGCACCTCGACCTCGGCGTCCACGCGCTCCGTGGTCGCGGCG
The DNA here is from genome assembly GCF_054963755.1 of Streptomyces sp. EDA2-14. Lineage (NCBI taxonomy): Bacteria > Bacillati > Actinomycetota > Actinomycetes > Kitasatosporales > Streptomycetaceae > Streptomyces > Streptomyces sp. EDA2-14. Next base: position 268,868 of record NZ_JBUEGE010000002.1, on the reverse strand, counting down.
GCCAGCCGGTCCGCCAGGAGCCTGGTGGACGACGGGGCGCTCAGCCCCGCCGACACGACGACGAGCTTCATGCGCTCTTGACCTCCTCGTTCTTGGCGGCGACACGGGCGGCGTGGGTGGGCGCGTCCGGCACGTTCGCCGGCCGCTTGTTCGCGAACTCCTTGCGCAGCACCGGCACGACCTCCTCGCCCAGCAGGTCGAGCTGCTCCAGGACCGTCTTGAGCGGCAGCCCCGCGTGGTCCATGAGGAACAGCTGGCGCTGGTAGTCACCCACGTAGTCCCGGAAGGACAGCGTCCGCTCGATGACCTCCTGCGGCGAACCGACCGTCAGCGGCGTCTGCGAGGTGAACTCCTCCAGCGAGGGCCCGTGGCCGTACACCGGCGCGTTGTCGAAGTACGGACGGAACTCGCGCACCGCGTCCTGCGAGTTCTTGCGCATGAAGACCTGGCCGCCGAGGCCGACGATGGCCTGCTCCGGCGTGCCGTGCCCGTAGTGGGCGTAGCGCTGGCGGTACAGGTTCACCATCTGCTTGGTGTGGCTGGCGGGCCAGAAGATGTGGTTGTGGAAGAAGCCGTCGCCGTAGTACGCGGCCTGCTCGGCGATCTCCGGCGAGCGGATGGAGCCGTGCCAGACGAACGGCGCGACGCCGTCGAGCGGGCGCGGGGTCGAGGTGAAGGACTGGAGCGGCGTGCGGAACTTGCCCTTCCACGTCACGACGTCCTCGTCCCACAGGCGACGCAGCAGCGCGTAGTTCTCGATGGCGAGGTCGATGCCGTCGCGGATGTCCTTGCCGAACCACGGGTAGACCGGGCCGGTGTTGCCGCGGCCCATCATCAGGTCGACCCGGCCGTCCGCGACGTGCTGGAGCATCGCGAAGTCCTCGGCGATCTTCACCGGGTCGTTCGTCGTGATCAGCGTCGTCGACGTGGACAGGATCAGGTTCTCGGTGCGGGCCGCGATGTGGCCGAGCATCGTCGTCGGCGAGGACGGGACGAACGGCGGGTTGTGGTGCTCACCGGTGGCGAAGACGTCGAGACCGACCTCCTCCGCCTTCTCCGCGATGGCGAGCATCGCCTTGATGCGCTCGTGCTCGCTCGGCGCGCGTCCGGTCGTCGGGTCGACGGTGACGTCGCCGACGGTGAAGATCCCGAACTGCATTCTGCTCACCTTCCGCAGGTTGTTGATGCTTCAACTATACCTCCGGAACGGTGCGCCGCCGCGAGCTATTCCCCGGACCGGTCCCCGAATCGATCGGCGTGCGGATCCCGGCCCGTGGCGGCGAGCACGCGCGCGAACGGATCCGCCTCCGCGCCCACCGTCACCGGCGCCCCGAACGCCCCCATCTCCCGGCCCGTCGGCGCCAGCCGCTCCACCACCGCCGTGAGCTCCGCCACCACCACCGGATCGGCCACGTACTCCTGGCCCGTCGCACACGCCAGATCCCACGCGTGCGCGGTCAGATCCAGCAGCGCCATCCCGCCCACGAGCCGCGCGGGCATGCCCAGCGCCCCGGTCGTCCCCTCCTCCGCGCCGGGCGTGGACCAGGCCTCGACCAGCGCCTCCGCCTCCCGCGCGAACCGCTCCCGCCAGCCGGACCGCGCCACGTGGTCCGGCGGCGAGGAGAAGTCGGAGTCCTGCTTCACCGCGAGCTTCTGGAACTCGACGACCACGTGGAACAGGTGATTGGCCAGGGTCCTCACGTCGTACTCCGCGCACGGCGTGGGGGCGTCGAGGGTCTTGTCCTCGATCCCGGCGACGACGGGGACGGCACGGGAGACGGCCGCGGCGATCAGCGCCCCCAACGGCTTCGCGCCCTGCGTGCCCGGGTCCTGCGTATCCGTGTCCCTCTTGTTCGTGTCCTTCTTGTTCGTGTCCATACTCCGACGCTACGAGTAAAGGCCCCGCCCCCTCTTGAAGAAACACGACGCCACGGCCCGCTGTCGGTGCCCCGCCCTACGCTCTCCCCATGTCACCGGAGCGCCCCGACACCCGCGGGATCGTCGACCCGACCGCACTGCTCACCCGCGTGCGGCTGCGCCGGCACGAGCCCGCCGAGCCGCTGCGCCAGTACGTCGAGCACTACTGGTTCATCGACTGGGACCTGCCGGAGCCGTTCGTGTCGAACGTGCTGCCCCACCCGTCCGTACACCTCACCTTCCAGCAGGACGACATCGACCAGCCGCCGTACGGGGAGCTGACCGGCGTCGCCGCGCCCGGCCTCTACACGCGCAAGCTGCACGGGCGCGGGAAGGTGTGCGGGGCGAAGTTCCGGCCGGGCGCGTTCCGGCCGTTCGCCCCGCAGGCGCCGGTCTCCCGGTGGACGGGCCGGGTCCTGCCGTACGAGGAGGTCTTCCCGGCCACGGACCCCGCGGCCGTCCTCTCCCCCGCCGACGACAGCGACCGGATCGCCGCCCTCGACGCGTACCTGCTGCCGCTGGCCCCCGCCGAACCCGACCCGCAGGCCGAGCTCGCGACCGGCCTCGTCGACCGGATCCGGGCCGACCGCGGGGTGCGCCGCGTGGCCGACTTCGCGCGCGCCGAGGACATGACGGTGCGGTCGCTTCAGCGCCTCTTCCACGCGTACGTGGGCGTCAGCCCCAAGTGGTGCATCCTGCGCTTCCGCATCCACGAGGCCGTGGAAACCGCGGCGACGCGCGACGACATCGACTGGGCCACCCTCGCCGCCGACCTCGGCTACGCGGACCAGGCCCACCTCGTCCGCGACTTCACGGCGACGGTGGGGGTGCCACCGACGGCGTACGCCGGCTGAGCTAGTTGGCGTGCTTGATCGCGTAGATCATCACGAACGCGACGATGTGGATGCCGAACAGGAAGTACGCCAGGTACCACCACATGTACCGCTCGCCGCGCTTCTCCTCGGCGAGCCGCCGGTCGTCGTACTCCCGCTGAAGCTCGACGAGCGGATCGGGTGCGCCGGGGTGCTCAGGACTGCTCACGATGCACCTTGGTATTGGACGCCTGAGCCCGCGGCCGCACCACCAGCAGGTCGATGTTCACGTGCGGCGGCCGGGTCACAGCCCAGCTGATCGTGTCGGCGACGTCGTCCGCGGTCAGCGGCTCGGCGACGCCCTGGTACACCTTGGCGGCCTTCTCCTCGTCCCCGCCGAACCGGGTCAGCGCGAACTCGTCCGTCTTCACCATCCCCGGCGCGACCTCGATCACCCGCACCGGCGTCCCGACGATCTCCAGCCGCAGCGTCTCGGCGAGCACGTGCTCCCCATGCTTGGCGGCGACGTACCCGCCCCCGCCTTCATAGGTCCCATGCCCAGCGGTCGACGACAGAACGACAACAGTCCCGTCCCCACTCGCGGTGAGCGCGGGCAGCAGCGCCTGCGTGACATTGAGCGTGCCGATGACGTTCGTCTCGTACATCTGCCGCCACTGCTCCGGATCCCCGGTGGCGACGGGATCGGCCCCGAGCGCGCCGCCCGCGTTGTTCACGAGCACCCCGATGGTCTTGAACGCCGAAGCGAACTCGTCGACAGCGGCCCGGTCGGTCACGTCCAGCGCGTACGCGACGGCATCGTGCCCGGCCGCCGAGATCTCCTCGGCGACCGCCTCGATCCGGTCCTTGCGCCGAGCGGTCAGCACCACCCGATACCCGGCGGCCGCCAGCTGCCGAGCAGTAGCGGCACCAATACCGCTGCTCGCACCGGTGACAACGGCAATACGGGACGCGGGAGCGGGTGCCATGACCTGGGCCCTACCTTTCGGCGACGATCCACTGAACCAGGCCCAGGGTACGCGCGGCACTCACACGGGTGACGCCGCTCGATCGCCAGGACGGGACGGGAACGCGCTGGCTAGGTTCAGCCACGACAACCGAAAACAGAACGGCCCCCGGCGGGATTGCAGTCCCGACCGGAGGCCTGACCAAGAGGAAGGCAACACTTCCCATGGCTGAACGCGAGCCTAGTGCTCCGCCCACATCGACGTCGGCTCCCACCTACCCGACGAAGAGAATCACTCCGCATCCCTGGGCGCAGCGCGCTGTGGAGGATCTCCGCGGCACTCCCGCCGACGCCCCCTCACTGGACGACGCGCTGTCTCTCAGGGAAACGGGCCGTCGACTGGTCGTCGTCTACTGCAGGGTCTCCACGGACGCGCACAAGCGCGACGGGCATGCAGCACGAGATCAGGCAACCCACTGTGGCCGTATCGCCATCGCTCAGGGCCTAGTGATCGTTCATCGCTACATCGACAACCACAAGTCGGCCTCCAAACCGGGCATTTGGCGCCCCGACTTCGAGGAAATGCTCGAGGCTCTTCGATTGGGCGCCACCACTTCCGGATACCCCGTCGACGGCATCGTGTGTACGGCTGACGACCGGCTCTACCGAGACCCGCACACCTTCGAACGTTTTCGGGCCGCTTTCAGCGCCCACCCGGAGCGGATCTACGTTGATGCCCTGGGGCAACGCGACCTCTACGACGAGGCAATTGCCGCCCGAGCAGCGGAGGCTGCTCTCGCAGCGCGAGCGGAGAGCCTGAAGCAGCAACAACGGGCGCAGATGAACCACCGTGCCCGCGCCGAACGCGGCGAACCCATCAGCGTCCATCGCCCCTTCGGCTGGAACGAGGACAAGGTCACGCTGCATCCAGGCGAATCCGCCGTTGTACGACAGGGAGTCCGGGACCTGATCAACGGGAGCACGCTGAGCGCTGTCACGCGAGACTTCACCGCTTCCGGCTACCCGACCTCACTCGGCAATACGTGGCAACGACAGACGGTCAAACAGATCCTCAGAAACCCCCGAATCTGCGGTTACCGCACGCTTCGGGGAAAGTTGTTGGCGGACGACAGGGGCCTGCCCGTCATCGGCCAGTGGGAGCCCATCGTCTCGCCCGACGAGTGGCGCGCAGCCAGCGACAGACTCTCGGCGCAACGCCGTGCCGGAGGCTGGAACGGAAATGCCCCCGTTCCAAGCCCTCAGGGCAAGTATCTGCTCACGAGTCTTCTTCGGTGCGGAGCCGAGCTGCTCGATGGAAGTCAGTGCGGTGCCCAGATGCATGGGGCCCCCTACGGGGCGACCCATATCTATCGATGCCGGTCAGGCATGGACGGCGGCTGTGGTCGTACCAGCCGACAGGGAAGGGCTGTCGATCGACTCGTCACGGAATGGTCGATCCACAAAGCCCTCGAAGCCGGACTGCTCGGGGACAAGCCAGCAACCTGGCCGGGTGAGCACGATCTACAACTCGCTCGCCGACGACGAGCCGCACTCGAAGGGCAATGGCACTCACAGGAGATCACGGACACTCAGTACTTCACCCGGCTCCGCGCTCTTGAAGAAGACATCAAGCGCCTCGTGACCGCCTGCAACACATGGTGCACCCAATTGTCCATCCATCGACCACAAGCGCTTGGTGAACTCCCGTCAGCCTGGATGAACTTGCCTCACGCACAACAGCAGGAGCTGCTGCACAGCCTGCTCGCCGCCGTGGTGGTTCTGCCCGCGCTCAAGGGATCCCATCACTTCGACTCGTCGCGAATCGTGCCGGTCTGGCGGGACCGGCCGTAAGGCCTCCCGCAATCGCCGGGCTGTGTGCCGGGACCGCCCCTGCGGTCGGTCCCGGCGCACACCTACGGTCACCCCTTGACGCAGACCACCTGCTTCAGCTTGGCGACCACCTCGACAAGATCCCGCTGCTGATCGATGACCTGCTCGATCGGCTTGTACGCGCCCGGGATCTCGTCCACGACGCCGGAGTCCTTGCGGCACTCCACGCCCCGCGTCTGCTCCTCCAGGTCACGCATCGAGAAGCGCTTCTTCGCGGCGTTCCGGCTCATCTTCCGGCCCGCGCCGTGCGACGCGGAGTTGAAGGACGCCGCGTTGCCGAGGCCCTTCACGATGTACGAGCCCGTACCCATGGAGCCGGGGATGATCCCGTACTCGCCGGAGCCCGCGCGGATCGCCCCCTTGCGGGTCACCAGGAGATCCGTACCGTCGTACCGCTCTTCACTGATGTAGTTGTGGTGAGCACTGATTTCCGGCTCGAAGGTCGGCTTCGCCTTCTTGAACTCCTTGCGGACCACGTCCTTGAAGAGCGCCATCATGATCGTGCGGTTGTACTTGGCGTACTCCTGCGCCCAGAACAGGTCGTTGCGGTACGCCGCCATCTGCGGGGTCTCCGCGATGAACACGGCGAGGTCGCGGTCGACGAGGTTCTGGTTGTGCGACAGGCCCTGCGCGACACCGATGTGATGGTCCGCCAGCTCCTTGCCGATGTTGCGGGAGCCGGAGTGCAGCATGAGCCAGACCGAATCGGACATATCTACACAAAACTCCACAAAGTGGTTCCCCGAGCCGAGCGTTCCCATCTGCTTGATGGCCCGCCCCTCCCGGAACTTCACCGCATCGGCGACCCCGCCGAACCGGCCCCAGAAGTCGTCCCATCCCGCCGTGGCCAGCCCGTGCAGGCGGCTCGGGTCCACCGGGTCGTTGTGCATCCCCCGCCCCACCGGAATCGCCTGCTCGATCTTCGAGCGGAGGCGGGAGAGGTCGCCCGGGAGGTCGTTGGCCGTCAGGGACGTCTTGACCGCGCTCATTCCGCAGCCGATGTCGACGCCGACCGCCGCCGGGCAGACCGCGCCCTGCATCGCGATCACCGAGCCGACCGTGGCGCCCTTTCCGTAGTGGACGTCGGGCATGACGGCCAGGCCCTTGATCCAGGGAAGCGTCGCCACGTTCTGGAGCTGCTGCATCGCGGCGCCCTCGACCGTGGCCGGATCGGCCCACATGCGGATCGGGACCTTGGCGCCCGGAACCTCTACGTATGACATGAAATCCCCCGAGGATCGGATGAGTTGGTTAATCGGCTCTGAAACAAAGGAAATGGGTGTAGCGCAAATACCGGGCTCACGGTGGCAAATCGGATGCCGGACCGGCGTCCACGGCGGCGCGTGCGATACACATAGTGCGCATTGGCCGCCCTGTTGCGGCAACCGATTAACCAGGCGCAAGGCGCCGAGAGGAGCCTCAGGGTGCAGCGGAAGTCGTATGCGTTCGTGCCGGGTGTCGCCGCGCTCCTTGCGGCGCTGCTCGCCGGCTGCACCAGTGGTTCCGACGACGGCAGCGGGGCCGACGACTCCAAGCCCGGCGAACCGAGCGCGACCGCCTCGACCGCGGAGCCGGGCAAGTACCAGACGCTCCCCGAGCCGTGCGGCCAGCCGGATCAGGCCACGCTGGACGAGATGCTCCCCGGCGTCCGCAAGCTCCCGGACGCGGAGCAGCGGGAGAAGGCGTACGAGGGTGTGGCCACGGTCACGTACGACACGGACCGTCGGGTCGGATGCCGTTGGAAGGACGATTCGGCACGTAGCGGGATGCATCGGCTGAGTCTGGACTTCGAGCGGGTGGTGTCGTACGACTCGTCGGTGAGTGACGAGGACCGCGCGGCGGCGGTGTTCGCGGCGAAGGTGGACGCGGCGCATCTGCCGGACCCGTCGCCGTCCGTCGAGGATTCGGAGTCCGCGACGGCCTCGGGGTCCGCGTCCGCCTCTGGCGAGCCGTCGGAGGGCGCTGCCGGTTCTCCGGCCAAGTCCTCCACCAAGTCGTCCACCAAGCCCTCCTCCACGTCGTCCTCCGACTCCTCGTCCACGTCTCCGTCGAAGTCCCCGTCCACGTCCACGTCCGCGGAGGCGGATGATCTTCAGCCGCGGCTCCTCGAGGACCTCGGCGACGAGGCGTTCGTCGACGACGCGCTCGCGGGTCCGACGAGCGCTCGGCACCGCACGGTGATTGTGGCGTTCCGCACGTCGAACGTGGTGGTGACCGTCCGGTACGAGGTGCAGCCGGCGACCGTCTCGAAGGTGCCGGACAGCAAGGAAATGCAGGACACAGCGCGAAATCTGGCCGGAAGCCTGGTCGGCAAGTTCGGCGATTAGGGGCATTCGGGCACAGCCCGATGGCATGGTGAAGGCGAGACGCCTGCGTCGGCTTCGGCGTACGGTGACCCATCGGGCCCACTCGTGAAGGTCGAATGGTCGTCACGTGGCGGGACCGTGGCCCTGTCAGCGTCCTAGTGAAGGAACCATGCACCGTCCGACCAAGCGACTTACCCGCACCCTTGTCTGCGCGGCCGCCGTGCCGGCGGTTCTCGTCGTAGCCGGCTGCTCGTCCGGTTCCGGTTCCGACAGCGCGAAGGACGACTCGCAGGCGAAGGCCTCGGCCTCGACCTCGGGCGCCAAGGCGAAGAAGGTCGCGCCCGCGACGTACAAGCAGCTGCCGCAGGCGTGCTCGGCGTTCTCGAAGAGCACGCTGGGCGATCTGGTCCCGAAGGGCGAGAGCAAGGCCGGCGCCTCCGACGACGAGTCGACGCGCGCCAGCTGCTCCTGGTCCAGCCTGGACAACAACGGCGTGAAGGGCTCGCAGTTCCGCTGGCTCAACGTGTCGCTGGTCCGCTTCGACTCGGATGTGAACCGGGGCAGCGGCGACAAGCTGGCCGAGGCCTACTACGCGAAGCAGATCAAGGACGCCAAGGCGACCAAGGACGCGAAGGATCTCAAGACGGCGTCGGTGTCCAAGACGGGCGACGCGGCGACGCAGATCAGCTACGACCGCAAGTACAAGGACAAGAAGGACGAGGTCACGTCCAAGCAGCAGACGATCGTCTCGCGCGTGGACAACGTCGTGGTGACGGTCGACTACAACGGTTCGGGTCTGGCGGGCGAGGACGCCCCGACCGCGAGCTCGCTGTCGAAGGACGCGCAGAAGGCGGCGAAGGAGGCGGTGGCCAAGGTCATCGAGTCCGCGAAGGGCGGCGCCTCCTCGGACTCGTCCGGTTCCGCGAAGCCGTCGGCCTCGGCCTCGGAGTCCAAGGAGTCGAAGAAGGGCGCGTGAGCGCGGCCCTCTGAAACCCCTGGCCAGCCCCTGGCCGAAGCGCCTGTCGGAAGCCCGGTCCCCTCGGTGGGGCCGGGCTTCCGCATGTACCGGCCCGCGCCCCGTCGCATGCGTGTGCCACTCTGTTTGCCGCAACAGCCGGAACTTGGAGGGGAAGTGGAGTGGCCGCGCCACTGAAGCTGACACGGACGCACCGGATACTCGTGGGGGTGGTCGTCGCGGGTGCGGTGGTCATCGCCGCGATCGGCTTCGCCGGTTCGTACGCCGCTGTGCGGGAGTTGGCCCTGGAGAAGGGCTTCGGGAACTTCAGTTACGTCTTCCCGATCGGTATCGACGCCGGTATCTGTGTGCTGCTGGCGCTGGATCTGCTGCTGACGTGGATCAGGATCCCGTTCCCGCTGCTGCGGCAGACGGCGTGGCTGCTGACGGCGGCGACGATCGCCTTCAACGGCGCTGCGGCGTGGCCGGACCCGCTGGGCACCGGTATGCATGCGGTGATCCCGGTGCTGTTCGTGGTGGCCGTGGAGGCGGCCCGGCATGCGATCGGGCGGATCGCGGACATCACGGCGGACAAGCACATGGAGGGCGTGCGCATCACGCGCTGGCTGCTGTCCCCGGTGCCGACGTTCCTGTTGTGGCGGCGGATGAAGCTGTGGGAGCTGCGCTCGTACGACCAGGTGATCAAGCTGGAGCAGGAGCGGCTCGTGTATCAGGCGCGGCTGCGTTCGCGGTTCGGGCGGGCGTGGCGGCGGAAGGCTCCGGTGGAGTCGCTGATGCCGCTGAGGCTGGCGCGGTACGGGGTGCCGTTGGCGCAGACGGCGCCGGAGGGTCTTGCGGCGGCGGGGATCGAGCCGCAGTTGCTGCCGCCGCGTCCTGCGCCGGCGGCGGTCGAGGCGGCTCCCGCGGAGGCGGGTCCGGCCGAGGCGCCGAGCCAGTGGTTCGCCGAGCCGCGGCCGAAGGAGTACCGGGGCGATTACGACCCGACTTTCGATCCGACTTTCGATCCGGCCTTCGACCCGGCCTTGGAGTCGCCGCAGCAGATGCCGGTCCCGGCGCCGCGTGGTCCTGAGCCGGAGGCCCGGCCGCAGCCGCATCCGCAGCCGGAGCCCGGGCCGCAGCCGGATGCCCGGGTCCAGCCGCAGGCGTATGCACAGGCGCAGGCGCAGCCCCCGGCGCAGACACAGCCGCAGTTCCGGTCCGAGCCGCAGCCGGGGCCGGAGCCCGAGCCCGACTTCCCGGTGCCCACCGGGGCGGGCGGCACGCGTCCGCTGGGCGACGGCGTCCCGGAGGCCGGCCCCGCCGAGCCCTCGGACGACGAGCTCTATCAGGTGTTCCGCAGTTCGATAGACGGTGAGCTGCCGACGCCGCAGGCGTTCGCGACGAACGTGGAGGCGCAGTACGGGCACCGGATTTCGCGGGAGGACGCGGAGCGGTACCTGGGTCAGTTCGCGGTCCGCTTCGATCAGGACCTGATGGGCGACTACGCGTAGGCATGCGTGAGGGGCGGCACCGGATGCGATCCGGTGCCGCCCCTCATGTGTGTCCGGTTACGCGCCGAGCAGCTTGCGCACGCGGTCCGCGCCGACGGCGAGGAGCAGCGTGGGCAGTCGCGGCCCGGTGTCACGGCCGACGAGCAGGTGGTAGAGCAGCGCGAAGAACGAGCGCTGGGCGACCTTGATCTCGGCGGGGAGTTCCTTGGCGGTGGCGTCGGCGGGGAAGCCGGCCTGCACCTTCGGAACGCCGTACACGTGGTGGGTCAGACCGTCGAGCGACCAGTGCTCGTCCAGGCCCTCCAGGAGGAGGCGGATGGATTCGCGGCCCTGCTCGTCGAGCGCGGCGAGCGCCTCGGTGTCGGGCTCGGTGCGCACGATGGTGCGGGACTCGGCGGGTACGTACTTGGTGATCCAGGCCTCGGCCTTGTCGAGCCGGGGGCGGACGGTGTCCAGGTCGGTGACCGGGTTCGCCGGGTCCAGCTCGGAGAGGATCCGCTGGGTCTGCTCCTCGTCCCCTGCCGTCACGTCGGCGACGGACGCCAGCGTGCGGTACGGCAGCGGGCGCGGGGTGCGCGGGAGTTCGCGGCCCGCGACGCCGACGGCGCGGCTGTGGGCGGCGGCGTCGGCGGGCAGCACGGTGCCGTCGGCGACCTTCGCGTTCAGCTTGTCCCACTCGTCGTAGAGCCGCTGGATCTCCTGGTCGAAGGCGATCTTGAACGACTGGTTGGGGCGGCGGCGGGCGTACAGCCAGCGCAGCAGCTGCGGCTCCATGATCTGGAGCGCGTCGCCGGGGGTGGGGACGCCGCCCTTCGACGACGACATCTTGGCCATGCCGCTGATGCCGACGAAGGCGTACATCGGGCCGATGGGCTGCTTGCCGCCGAAGATGCCGACGATCTGGCCGCCGACCTGGAACGAGGAGCCCGGCGAGGAGTGGTCGACGCCGGAGGGCTCGAAGATGACGCCCTCGTAGGCCCAGCGCATCGGCCAGTCGACCTTCCAGACCAGCTTGCCGCGGTTGAACTCGCTGAGCCGGACCGTCTCGGTGAAGCCGTCGAGCGTGCAGGTGTAGGACAGCTCCGTCGTCTCGTCGTCGTAGGACGTGACGGTGGTGAGGTCCTTGCCGCACTCGCCGCAGAACGGCTTGTACGGGAAGTAGCCGGCGGAGCCGCTGGACCCGTCGTCCTCGGAGGCGGCACCGGAGCCCTCGGCGGCCTCCAGCTCGGCCTCGTCGACCGGCTTCTGGTTCTTCTGCTGCTGCTTCTTACCGGCCTTCGCCGGGTCCTTCTTGGTGCGGTACTGCTCGAGGATCGCGTCGATGTCGGCGCGGTGCTTCATCGCGTGCAGGATCTGCTCGCGGTAGGTACCGGCCTGGTACTGCTCGGTCTGGCTGATGCCGTCGAACTCGACGCCCATCTCGCCGAGCGCCTCGACCATGGCGGCCTTGAAGTGCTCCGCCCAGTTCGGGTACGCGGATCCGGCGGGGGCCGGGACCGAGGTCAGCGGCTTGCCGATGTGCTCGGCCCAGGACGGGTCCGTGCCGGGCACGCCGTTGGGGACCTTGCGGTAGCGGTCGTAGTCGTCCCAGGAGATGAGGTGCCGCACGGTGTACCCGCGGCGGCGGATCTCGTCGGCGACCAGGTGCGGGGTCATGACCTCGCGGAGGTTGCCGAGGTGGATCGGTCCTGACGGGGAGAGTCCGGAGGCGACGACGACCGGTTTGCCCGGGGCACGACGCTCGGACTCGGCGATGACATCGTCCGCGTATCGGGAAACCCAGTCCGCGTTCTCGGTGGGTTCCGCTCCGGTGCTCTGGGCCACGGTCGGCTCGTCCTTCTCTCCTGATTCGGGGTACGCGGGTGCTCTCCGCGCGCTGCCATTGTCCCAGCTCCTGCCTGCTGGGGAAAAACGCGTTATCAGTGGGGTGGGTACGCGCCGAAAAATCGCTTTGCGGCCCCGTGGGATACTGGCCGGGACTCAACCCAGCCCCGACCAGAACGGCAGCCCATACCCATGGCCCCGGTCCCGTCCATCACCGCTTCCGTCAACGCACGCCTCGCCGACGCCCTGACCTCCGCCCTGCCGGAGGCCGGCGGCGCGGACCCGTTGCTGCGACGTAGCGACCGGGCCGACTACCAGGCCAACGGGATCCTGGCCCTCGCCAAGAAGGCGAAGGCGAACCCGCGGGAGCTGGCCACGCAGGTCGTCGAGAAGATCACGAACGGCGGGCTGATCGCCGACGTCGAGGTCTCGGGCCCCGGCTTCCTGAACATCACGGTCACCGACAGGGCGATCGTCGACACGCTCGCGGCGCGCGCCGCCGACCCGGACCGCCTCGGCGTGCCGACGAAGGCCGAGCCGGGCGTCACGGTCATCGACTACGCGCAGCCGAACGTGGCGAAGGAGATGCACGTCGGCCACCTGCGGTCCGCCGTGATCGGTGACGCGCTGCGCGGCATGCTCGACTTCACGGGCGAGAAGACGATCGGCCGCCACCACATCGGTGACTGGGGCACGCAGTTCGGCATGCTCATCCAGTACGTGATCGAGCACCCGGACGAGCTGCCGGCGGCCGGTGCGGACGCCGACGGCGAGCAGGCCATGTCGACGCTGAACCGGATCTACAAGGCGTCGCGTGCGGTCTTCGACTCGGACGAGGAGTTCAAGGAGCGGGCCCGCAAGCGGGTCGTGGCGCTCCAGTCCGGTGACAAGGAGACCCTGGAGCTGTGGCAGCGGTTCGTCGACGAGTCGAAGGTCTACTTCTACTCGGTCTTCGAGAAGCTCGACATGGAGATCAGGGACGACGAGATCGTCGGTGAGTCGGCGTACAACGACGGGATGCCCGAGACGGCCCGCCTCCTGGAGGAGATGGGTGTCGCGGAGCGTTCCGAGGGCGCGCTCGTGGTCTTCTTCGACGACATCAAGGGCAAGGACGACCAGCCGGTACCGCTGATCGTGCAGAAGGCAGACGGCGGCTTCGGCTACGCGGCCTCCGACCTCACCGCGATCCGCAACCGCGTGCAGGACCTGGACGCCACGTCGCTCCTCTACGTCGTGGACGTGCGGCAGTCGCTGCACTTCAAGATGGTCTTCGAGACGGCGCGGCGGGCGGGCTGGCTGTCGGACGGCGTGACGGCGCACAACATGGCGTACGGCACGGTGCTCGGCGCGGACGGCAAGCCGTTCAAGACGCGTGCGGGCGAGACGGTGCGTCTGGAGGACCTGCTCGACGAGGCGGTGCAGCGTGCCGCGGAGGTCGTGCGGGAGAAGGCGCGGGACCTGACCGAGGACGAGATCCAGGAGCGGGCCGCGCAGGTCGGCATCGGGGCCGTGAAGTACGCGGACCTGTCGACGTCGGCGAACCGTGACTACAAGTTCGACCTGGACCAGATGGTGTCGCTGCACGGTGACACGTCGGTGTACCTCCAGTACGCGTACGCCCGTATCCAGTCGATCCTGCGCAAGGCGGGCGAGGCGAAGCCGGCCGCGCACGCCGAGCTGGAGCTGGCTCCGGCGGAGCGGGCGCTCGGCCTGCACCTGGACGCGTTCGGCGATCTCGTCTTCGAGGCGGCGGCGGAGTACGCGCCGCACAAGCTGGCGGCGTACCTGTACCAGCTGGCCTCGCTGTACACGTCGTTCTACGACAAGTGCCCGGTCCTGAAGGCGGATTCGGCGGAGCAGGTGGAGAACCGGCTGTTCCTGTGCGACCTGACGGCGCGGACGCTGCACCAGGGCATGGCGCTGCTCGGCATCCGCACGCCCGAAAAGCTCTGACCTGTCGTACGTGCGCCGCGGCCCGTCCTCCCTTGTGTGGGAGGGCGGGCCGCGGTGTGTTGTGGGTCCGGGTCAGGCCAGCTCGGGCCAGCCGCGCCGGAACCGGTCGAACGCGGCGGCCAGTGACTCGCGCGGGGCGGGGTCCATGGCGACGAGGTCGGGGAGTTCGAGGACGTAGCGGGCGAGGATCCGCAGTGACACGTCGTCCGCGGTCATGCCGTCCGTCTGCTCCGCGAGGACGGCGGCGAGGTCGTCCTCGCAGTCGACCCACAGCGTGCGGGCGTAGCGGCGCAGCGCGGGGGTGCCGACGACGAGGTCGAGCCTGCGCCGGAACTCGTTGTCGAGGTCGTCGGCGAACATGCCGCGTCCGGCCAGGAAGTCGTGCAGCGCGTCGAGGACGGGGACGCCGTCGGCGCGCTCGCGTACGGCGGCGGTGATCGATGCCCTGCGTTCCTCGCTGTCGCCGAGGATCAGCGCCTCCTTCCCGCCGGGGAAGTGGGCGAACAGCGTGGTCAGGGCGGTGTCGGCGGCGGCCGCGATCTCGGCGACCTTGACGTTGTCGTAGCCGCGTTCCAGGAAGAGCCGCAGGGCCGCGTCGGAGAGCGCCTTGCGGGTCGCGGCCTTCTTGCGCTCGCGGCGGCCCGGTGTCGCTTGCGTCTGCGTCATGGCTCCACGATACCCGCCGTCTCCTATTCACTTCAAAGTCGTAGCGATTGCGTTTTCATAGTCACTATGGTTTTCTCGAATGGAGAGAACGGTCGTCAGCACACCGGAAGGAGCCCGCCATGACGTCCACAGACACAGCACCCACGCACACGACGGGAGCGGGCACGCTCCCGAAAGCCGCCTTCTGGGTGGTGCTCGCGCTCGTCCTGCTGGCCGACGCGCTCGACATGATCGACTCGACGGTCACCAACATCGCGGCGCCGACGATCGTCGGCGACATCGGCGGCGGCGAGGCCCTGGTCAAGTGGCTCGGCTCCGCGTACGCCCTGGCGATGGGGGTCCTGCTCGTCATCGGCGGGCGGCTCGGCGACAAGTACGGTCAGCGCCGCCTGTTCCTGCTCGGCATGACGGGCTTCACGCTCGCCTCCGCGCTCGCGGGGCTCTCCCCCGACCCGGCGCTGCTGATCGTGGCCCGCGTCCTCCAGGGCGCGTTCGGCGCGCTGCTGATCCCGCAGGGCATGGCGATCATGACGCGGAACTTCTCACGGGAGCAGATGAGCAAGGCGTTCGCCCTGTTCGGCCCGCTCCTCGGACTCTCCTCCGTCGGCGGCCCGATCCTCGCCGGATTCCTGATCGACGCCGACGTCGCGGGCCTGACCTGGCGGCCCATCTTCCTGATCAACCTGATCCTCGGCACCGTCGGCGTCCTCGCCGCGGCGAAACTGCTGCCGCGCGACGAGGGAGACCGCACGGTCACCGTCGACACCCGCGGCTCGGTGCTGCTCGCGGCGACGATGTTCGGCCTGATGCTGGGCCTGATCGAGGGGTCGTCGGCCGGCTGGGGCCCGCTCGCCCTCGGCTCGCTGGCCGCGGGGCTGGTGTTCCTGGTGCTGTTCCTGCGCCGCCAGCGCACCGCGTCCGAGCCGCTGATCAAGCCGTCGCTGCTGCACAACAAAGGCTTCACCTCGGCCCTCTTCCTCGGCCTGCTGTTCTTCGCGGTGACCTCGGGCCTGATCTATGTGATCTCGCTGTTCATGCAGCAGGCGCTGGGCTCGGCCCCCGCGGACGCCGCGCTCGGACTGCTTCCGCTCACCCTCGGCATCATCGTCTCGGCGTTCGCCACGATGGGCGGGCTGACGAAGAAGCTCGGCCGGGGCGTGGTGACGCTCGGCCTGCTCCTCACCCTCGCGGGCGGCGCGTGGCTGCTCGTCCTGGTCCTCGCGCAGGGCACCGGGCTTTCCCTCTGGGCCATGGCCCCGGCGGTGTTCCTCACCGGTCTCGGCATGGGCTGCTGCTTCGGCACGGTCTTCGACTTCGCCCTCGGCGACGTGTCGGCGGACGAGGCGGGCAGCGCGTCCGGCTCGCTCACCGCGATCCAGCAGCTGGCCAACGGCCTCGGTTCGGCGATCGTCACGACCGTGTACTTCCACGCGGGCGCCCCCGCCCACGCGATGACGGTCTCGCTGACCGTGGTCCTCGTGGTGACGGCCGTCTGCCTCCCGGTCGTGCGGCTGCTGCCGCGCAGGGCGCCGGAGGAGTCGCACGGGCACTGACCGCAGAGCGCCGGGGAACCCTCGTACGATTTCGCCCGTTCTCGGAACGACCAAGGAACACGACGGGACGGGGATCCTCATGGCACTGTTCGGCAACGCACATCCGATCGACCCGGCCAAGGCCGCGCAGGACTACGGGCGGCTGCTCGGCCAGGGTGAACAGATATACGGCGCCTACCAGTTGATCCGTGACGCGATCCTGCTCACGGACCGGCGCATGATCCTCATCGACAAGCAGGGGATGACGGGCAAGAAGGTCGAGTACCACTCGGTGCCGTACCGCAGCATCTCCCACTTCGCCGTGGAGACGGCCGGCCACTTCGATCTGGACGCCGAACTCAAGATCTGGATCTCGGGGAACTCGGTGCCGATCGAGAAGACCTTCACCAAGGGCGTCGACATCTACGAGGTGCAGGCGATTCTGACGCAGTTCGTCGCACACTGACGCCGCGGCGGGCAGCGCGTGGGCCGACGCGGGAGCGTCAGCCGCGCGCGGCCCGCAGCTCCCCCTTCACCACCTTCCCTGAGGCGTTGCGCGGCAGCTCCGGCACGAACTGCACGGTCCTGGGCACCTTGTAGTTCGCCATCTCCCGCCGCGACCAGGCGATCAGGTCGTCCTCGGTGAGGACGCCGCCGGGCCTGCGCACCACGTACGCCTTGCCGACCTCGCCGAGCCGGCCGTCCGGGACGCCGACGACGGCGACGTCGGCCACCGCCGGGTGCAGGCCGAGCAGTTGCTCGATCTCGGCCGGGTAGGCGTTGAAGCCGCCCACGATGAACATGTCCTTGATGCGGTCGGTGATCCGGAGGTTGCCCGCCTCGTCCATGACCCCGACGTCGCCCGTGCGCAGCCAGCCGTCCTCGGTCATCACCCCGGCCGTGGCGGCGGGGTCCTCGAAGTACTCGCGCATGACGTTGAAGCCGCGGACCAGGACCTCGCCCGGCTCGCCGGGGGCCGACGACTCGACGCGGACCTCGGTGCCGGGTATCGCCCGCCCCGAGGTCTCCGCGATCACCTCGGCCGGGTCTCCGCGGCGGCACATCGTGACGATGCCGCTGGCCTCGGAGAGCCCGTACGCGGTGAGCACCGTGCCCACGCCCAGCTCCCCGCGCAACCGCTCCACCAGCTGCAACGGCACGACCGCCGCCCCCGTCACGACGAGCCGCAGCGCCGACAGGTCGTGGGTGTCGCGCGAGGGGTGGTCGAGGAGCGACTGGTGGAGGGTGGGCGGCCCCGGCAGCACCGAGATGCGCTCGGACGCGATGTTGGCGAGCGCCGTGTCCACGTTGAAGACCGGCTGCGGCACCATCGTCGCGCCCCGCATCAGACAGGCCAGCACCCCCGCCTTGTAGCCGAACGTGTGGAAGAACGGGTTCACGATCAGATAGCGGTCGCCCTCGCGCAGGCCCGCGAGGTCGGCCCAGATCTCGTAGCCGCGCAGGGTCTGGGCGTGGGTGATGACGGCGCCCTTGGGGCGTCCTGTCGTGCCCGAGGTGAAGATGATGTCCGAGGCCGCGGCGGGGTCGACCGCGGCGGAGCGCTCGCGCACCTCGGCGGCCGTGACCTTGTCCCCGGCGGCCAGGAACTCCTTCCAGCTCCGGTAGCCCGGTGCCTCCGGCGCGCCGTCGCCGAACACCACCACCTGCTCCAGGGAGGGCAGTTCGGCGCCCGCCTCCTGCGCGCGGCGCAGCGACGCCACGTACGAGGTGCCGAGGAAGGTGCCGGTGACGAACAGCAGCCGGGCCCGCGAGCGGGCGAGGATGTCGGCGGCCTCGCCGCCCTTGAAGCGGGTGTTGAGCGGTACGAGGACGGCTCCCGCGCTCACCGCGCCGAGCGCCGAGACGATCCAGTCCAGGGTGTTCGGCGCCCAGACCGCGACCCGGTCCCCCGCCGATACGCCCGCCGCCATGCACGCCGCCGCGGCCCGCTCGACGCGCTCGCCGAGTTCCGCGTAAGAGATCCGGGTCCGGCCCTCGACCACGGCCTCCCGCTCGCCGTACCGTTCGGCCGCGTCCCGGACCAGCTCCGGGACCGTTCCCCACTCGCCGCCATCCGTACGCATCGAACGACCTCCCACAACGCCGTAGCTGACTATCCGTCAGATTAGCTGTAGCCTGACGCGCTGTCAGCAGAGCGAACAGGCGGCAGACGACAACCTTGTGAGGGCGTGCCCATGGCGGGACTCAAGGACGCGACGGCCATCGTCGGCATCGGACAGACGGCCTTCGCCAAGCAACTCCCGGAATCCGAGAAGACATTGGCGTGCCGGGCGATCATCGACGCGCTCGACGACGCGGGGATATCCCCCTCCGAGGTGGACGCCTTCGCCTCGTACACGATGGAGGAGACGGACGAGGTCGAGGTGGCCAAGGCCATCGGCGCCGGGGACGTCACCTTCTTCTCCAAGGTCGGCTACGGCGGCGGCGGTTCGTGCGCGACCGTCGCCCACCTGGTCGCCGCGATCGCCACCGGACAGGCGAGCGTCGGCATCGCGTGGCGGTCCCGCAAGCGCGGTTCGGGGCCGCGCCCCTGGAAGAACACCGCCGTCCAACTCCCCACGCCCGCCCAGTGGACACGGCCGTACGGGCTGCTCCGCCCGGCCGACGAGATCGGCATGCTGGCCCGCCGCTACATGCACGAGTACGGCGCGACCCGGGACCACTTGTTCAATGTGGCCCTGGCCTGCCGGAACCGGGCCAACCAGAACCCCGCCGCGATGATGTACGAGCGCCCCATGACCCGAGACATGTACATGACCTCGCGGTGGATCAGCGAGCCGCTCTGCCTCTTCGACAACTGCCTGGAGACCGACGGGGCGCTGGCCTGCGTCATCGTCTCCGCCGAGCGCGCCCGCGACTGCCGGCAGAAGCCGGTCTACGTCCACTCCGCGGCGCAGGGGCTGCCCGCGCAGCACCACGGCATGGTCAACTACTGGAACGACGACCCGCTGACGGGCCCGGCCTGGACGGCCGCCCGCCACCTGTGGAAGAACGCCGACGTCACCCCCGAGGACGTCGACGTCGCCCAGATCTACGACGCGTTCACCCCGCTCATCCCGCTCTCCCTGGAGGGGTACGGGTTCTGCGGGCGCGGCGAGGGGGCGGCGTTCACCGAGGGCGGGGCCCTGGAGATCGGCGGGCGGCTGCCCATCAACACGGGGGGCGGTGGGCTCTCGGAGGCGTACGTCCACGGCTTCAACCTCATCAACGAGGGCGTGAAGCAGTTGCGGGGCGTCAGTACGGCGCAGGTGCCCGATGCGGAAACCTGCCTGGTGACGGCGGGCGAGGGGGTGCCGACCTCGGCGCTTCTGCTGCGCGCCTAGTTCAAGCCCCTGCGGCGATTGAGCAGCGGGGTCCGGGGCGGAGCCCCGAGTCCGCAACCCGTCTTGAGCGAAGGAAAGCCTCATGGCAGACGCGACGACGACCTCCCAACTTCTCACCCCCACCCTCGACGACGACGGCGCGCCCTTCTGGGACTACGCGGCAAGCGGCGAGCTGCGGATCCAGGCCTGCGCCGCCCCGGACTGCGGGGAACTGCGGTTCCCGCCGCGGCCCTGCTGCCCGCACTGCCAGTCCTTCGACAGCGAATGGCGCCGCATGAGCGGGCGCGGGCGGATCTGGTCCTACGTGATCCCGCACCCGCCGCTGCTGCCCGCCTACGCCGCGCAGGCCCCGTACAACGCGATCGTCGTCGAACTCGCGGAGGCGCCCCGGATCCGGCTCGTCGGCAATCTGGTCTCCGGCCCGGACGCCGCGCTCAACTCCGTCGACCCCGACCGCATCAAGATCGGCGCACGGGTGCAGGTGGCGTTCGCGGACGTCGACGGGGTGACCGTGCCGCGCTGGGTGCTGGAGCGCTCATGAGCGTACGCACGGAGATCGACAAGGGCACGGGCGTCGCCACCGTCACCCTCGACCGCCCGCACCGGCACAACGCGCTCGACCAGGAGACCGTCGCCGAACTGGGATCCGCCTGGCGGGAGTTCCGCTTCGACGACACCGTGCGGGCGGTCGTCCTGACCGGGGCGGGCGACCGGGCGTTCTGCACGGGCATCGACCGCGGCTGGGACGTGCCGCAGCCCGGCTCCCCGTACTCGGCGGACGATCCGCTGCCCACGGTCGGGCCGAAGGCCAACGACCTGTGGAAACCGGTGATCGCCGCGGTCAACGGCATGGCGTGCGGCGGGGCGTTCTACCTCATCGGGGAGTCGGAGTTCGTGGTCGCCGACGAGAGCGCGACGTTCTTCGACCCGCACACCACGTACGGCATGGTCAACGCCTTCGAGTCGATGTACCTCGCCCAGCGGATGCCGCCCGGCGAGGTGGCCCGGCTCGCCCTCATGGGCTCGGCGGAGCGGATGTCGGCGCGGCGGGCGTACGAGGTGGGGCTCGTGTCGGAAGTCACCGACGCCGGTGGGGCGTTGGAGGCCGCGCTGCGGTGCGCCGCCACCATCGCCTCGTATCCGACGGAGGCGGTCCAGGGCACGGTGAAGGCGGTCTGGACGGCCACCGAGGCCACCAGGGCCCGCGCCTTCGCACAGGCCCCGGACCTGATCAAGCTGGGCAACCTGCCGCCGGAGCGGCAGGCGGAACTGTTCAACTCCCGTACCCAGAAACGGGATTTCACGGTGCGCTGAGTCAGCGCTTCACGAAGGCGTCGGGAGCGATGTCGCAGTGGTCGACCCCGGCGGCGAGGTCCGCGCTGCCGACCGGCACCCTGGCGGTGACCCTGCCCTTCGCGGGGACCTCGACCTCGTGGCCGACGGAGGTCACCCTGGCACCGCTCGCGTCGAGGAAGGTGGCCCGGACGTCGAACCGCGCGCGCTCGCCGTTGGGATTGGTGACCTCGACGGTGGCGTACGCCCGCCGCGCGTCGGCGCACGTGACCAGCTTCGCCCTGCCGTTGCGCAGCGTGCTCGCGGAGGACGTGGAGTGCGTGGTGGAGCCGTGCCGGGTGCGCCGGCTGTAGTCGCTGCCGCTCCCGGAGAAACCGGACGACGACGAGTCGTGCTTCTGCGAGGAGCTGCTGCACCCGCCCCCGCTGCCGCCGCGACTCTTGGAGTGTCCGTGGCTCCGGCCGGTGGTGAACCCCGTGAGGGCCACCACCACCATCGTCGCCACCGCTGTCAGTTTCAGTCCCCGTGTCATCACGCGGGGCACCCTATCGGCGGCGGGCGTCGCGCGGCAGGGGTCCCCCGTTCGGCGCAGCGCCGGGAAACGCGGTCGCCCCTAACGGCTGGTCCCGGTCCCCTTCTCCGCGTCCAGCGCGTACACGCAGCGGTCCTTGCTGCATGCGTAGACGACGCCGTCCCTGACGACGGGTGTGCCGGTGATCTCGCCGCCCGTGGCGAGCTTCCAGCGCAGGCGGCCGTCGTCGGCCTTCAGCGTGTACAGCAGGTGGTCCGTGGAGCCGAAGTGGATGCGCCCGTCCGCCACCACGGGCGCCCCGACGATCTCGCCGCCCGCCTGGAACCGCCACTTCGGAGTGCCGGTCACGGCGTCCAGCGTGTAGAGGCCCTGGCCGCTGCCGACGTGCACATGGCCCTGCGCGACGAGGACCGGGTCGACCGACGAGGGCCGGGCCTCGGTCGCGATGCGCCAGCGGTCGCGGCCGTCGTTGGCGTCGAGCGCGTACACCGTGCCGAGGTGGTCGACGAGGTAGACGCCGCCACCGGCCACCGCGGCGCCGGGGGCGAACGCGGGCGGGGACAGGAACACCGCGGGCGCCTCGAAGTGCCAGCGGACATGACCCGAACCGGCGTCGACGGCGAGGACCCGCGTCCCCGCCGAGACGTACACATGGCCGTCGGAGGCGGGCGTCAGACGCATCGGGACACCGCCGCAGGAGGCGGCGTCGCCGATCGGGTACGACCAGCGCTCGTCGCCGCTGCGGATGTCGAGGGCGCGCAGGCGCGCGTCCTGCCACACGTAGACCGTGCCCTCGTGCACGACGGGACCGGCCTCGGCCGCCTCGAAGTCGGTCTGACAGCCGGTGATCTCCCACAGGAGGTCTCCGCTGACGGCCTCGCGGGCCTGGACTCCGCCGCCGCGGGTCGCGGTGACGACGGTGCCGTACCCGGCCTGAAGGGCGTACACCCAGGCGTCGGTCTGCAACCGCCACAGGTCGCTGCCGTCGCGGGCGTCGAGCGCCCACAGCGTCGGGCCGTCGGAGGCGTGGATACAGCCGTCGGCGACGGCCATGGACCAGGCGACGTCACGCGTCTTGAAGCGGCGCCGCCCGGTGGCCACGTCCAGGACGTGCACCTCGAACGACGTGACGTAGACGAGGTCGCCGGCCACCGTGGGCGTGCCCCACACGTCGTTCGACATGCGGAACCGCCAGGGCCGCCAGGGCGCGCCCTCGGCCGCGGCGGGCGCGGGCACGACCGGTTCGTGCGTGCCGTTCACAGCGGGCTTGGCGCGGGACCAGGATCCGGCGAGGCCCGATTCGGCGGGCGGCGCCTTCACGGCGGCGGCCCGCGCGTCGGCGACCCGCGGTCCGGGGCCGATCGGCACCTGCGCCCCGGCGAGGTGCACGGGCCCGTCGGCGACGAGGCTCTGCCCCGCCGGTACGGGCGAGTGCCGCCAGCCGTCCGCCGGGCCGGGAGGTCCTGACGGGGCAGGGGCGGCCATCGGCGGCTGCGACGGCATGGCGGGGATCGGGCCGTTCCGGCCGTTCGGGGCGGCGTGCGCGCCGGGGCCTGGCGCCCGGTTCATCGACGGCTTGGGGGCGGGGCGGCCGCCGCGGCGCGACTCGATCAGCGCGACGGAGCGCTCGGGCAGCCAGGCGGACGCGGTGCCGCTGTCGTCGCTTCCGGCGCCGAAGAGGTGCGGGGCGAGCTGGGCCTGAAGGTCCGCGGGCGAGGGCCGCTGGGCCGACTCCATCTGCATGCACGCTTCGAGCAGCGGCCGCAGCTCCTCCGGCAGACCCTCCAGGTCCGGGCCCTCGCGCAGCAGCATGAACACGGTCTCGACCGGGTTGGCGCCGTGGAAGGGGGCGTGCCCGGTCGCCGCGAAGACGAGGGTGGAGCCGAGCGAGAAGACGTCGGAGGCGCCGGTGACGCTCCGCGAATCCTTCGCCTGCTCCGGCGACATGTACGCGGGGGTGCCCACCGCCACGTTGGTCATGGTCAGGCGGGTGTTGGAGACGCCGGACGCGATGCCGAAGTCGATGACGCGCGGTCCGTCCTCGACGACCAGCACGTTCGACGGCTTGAGGTCGCGGTGCACCAGGCCCGCGCCGTGGATCGACTGAAGCGCCTCGGCGACGCCCGCGGCGAGCCAGCGGACGGCCTGGGCGGGCAGCGGCCCGGTCTCGTTCACTATTTCTTCGAGGGAGGGCGCCGGTACGTACGCGGTGGCGAGCCAGGGCACGGCCGCGCGCGGGTCGGCGTCGACGACGGCGGCCGTGTAGAAACCGGACACCGCCCGGGCCGCCTCGACCTCGCGCGTGAAACGGACCCGGAACAGCTGGTCCTCGGCGAGTTCCGTACGCACCGTCTTGATCGCCACGCGTCGGCCCGAAGCCGAGCGCGCCAGATAGACCAGACCCATGCCGCCCGCTCCGAGCCGTCCAAGGACCTCGAACGGACCGATCCGCCTCGGATCGTGCTGCGTCAGCTGATCCACTTGCCTGCCACCTCCCCGTGCGGGCCACCGCACTCACGGCCCCCGTCAGCGTCTCACCACCGAAGCGCCACGGCGGCACGCACCCCGATTCTTCCTGTCTCGGCCCTCAGTTGCGAACCTCGGGTCAAAACGGGGTGTCTCGGAGTATTCGGGCCCCTTCAGGCCTGCTCGCACACCGCGAACAACGCCCCTTGATCATCCTCGATCACGGCGGCGTGTCCGTACGCCGTGGGGTGCGGCCCCACCCGCACCCGCCCGCCCAGCCGGACCGCGGCCTCCGCGGTGGCGGCGGCGTCGGCGCAGCCGAAGTGGAGCAGGAACCGGCCGGGCTCCCCGAGGACGACCCTACGGCGGACCGCCGCCCGGGAGGTGGGCTGCGGGAAAGCGGTCTCTTCGGAGGCCGCCGTCTCGAAGCCGCCCTCTTCGAATACGGCCGCGTAGAAGGAATCGCTCAATGCGGCGTCCGGTGTGAGCAGCTCGGCTCCGCAGAACGCGCCGGCCCCGCCCACCCGCTCGAAACCCAGATGGCTGCCCGCCTGCCGCAGCACGAACACGGCCCCCTCCGGCCCCCGCACGAGCGCCACGGTCGCCTCTGTGCCCCCGGACAGCGGTCCCGCCACGATGTGCCCGCCCGCCCCGGAGACCCGTTCGGCGGACGCGTACGCGTCGCGCACGGCGAAGTGGACCCGCCACTGGACGCCCCGGTTCGCCGGGGCGAGAGCGGCGACGGCGCGGTCCTCGCTGTAGGCCGCCGTGTAGTAGTCACGCTCGGCGCCCGCGCCCTCGTCGAAGGTCCAGCCGAGGAGATCGCCGTAGAACCGCTTGCCCGCCTCGACGTCCGCGAGCCGTACGTCGGCCCAGCACGGAGCCCCTTCGGGAAAGCCGGGGAATTCGGGGACGCGGGAGCGGGCGGGGCGCATGCGCGTCACGCTAACCAGGCCGAACGAGGCGGGATGATTGAAATTCGAACGTTTGGCCAATTGTGGTCGCTCACGGCGCGTCATTTGACCGGCGGCCGTAACCCCCAACCCCATTTGCAGTCGGCCAGATCGCGCTCCGATCACCCCTCGGTAAGCTGACGGCATGACAGGACAAGTACGGACCGTCGACGGCCGTGTGGCCGGGCGGCGTGGTCAGGCAACACGTCAGAAGCTGCTGGACTGCCTCGGCGAGATGCTCAGCTCCTCGCCCTATCGGGACGTCAAAGTCATTGATGTCGCGCGAAAGGCGGGCACTTCGCCCGCGACCTTCTACCAGTATTTCCCGGACGTCGAGGGCGCCGTCCTGGAGATCGCCGAGCAAATGGCCACCGAGGGCGCCGGGTTGACCGAGCTCGTCGCGGACCGCTCCTGGGTGGGCAAGGCCGGCTGGGCCACGGCTCAGGAACTCGTGGACGGGTTCCTGGAGTTCTGGCGCAAGAACGACGCGATCCTGCGCGTCGTCGACCTCGGTGCGGCCGAGGGCGACAAGCGGTTCTACAAGCTCCGCATGAAGATCCTGAACTCGGTGAACAACTCCCTCGCGGAGGCGGTCAAGGAGCTTCAGGACAAGGGCAAGGTCGACAAGGACGTGAGCCCGGCCGCGGTCGCCGGTTCACTGGTCGCGATGCTCGCGGCGGTCGCCTCGCACCAGAAGGGCTTCCAGACCTGGGGCGTCAAACAGGCCGAACTGAAGCCGAACCTCGCGCTGTTGGTGCACCTGGGCGTGACAGGGAAGAAGCCCACCAAGTAACCCTGTAACTCTCCTGGTCCTGTCGTGCAGCGGCGGTTCGCGTGGTGATACGTGAGCCGCCGCTGTTGCAGTTGCGCGCCGGGGTGTCGCAGGTGCGCGCCGAGCGCCTAGGCCGCCCGCCGCTCGAGGCGGAACAGCCGGATCTCCCGCTCCACCCGCCGCTGGTACGTGGCGTAGGGCGGCCAGAACGTCAGCGCCGTCGCCCAGGCCTCCTCCCGCTCACGGCCCTTGAGGAGCCGGGCCGTCACCGGGATGTCCGCACCGCGCCAGTTGATCTCGGCGTCCGGATGCGCGAGCAGGTTCGCCGTCCAGGCCGGGTGTCCGGGCCGCCCGAAGTTCGACCCGATCAGCAGCCACGTCCCCGACGCCTCCTCGGGCATGCACGCGAGTGGAGTACGCCGCTCGATCCCGCTCTTCGCACCCCGCACGGCGAGGATCACCCCCGGCAGCATCTGCGCGCTGAGCAGCACCTTTCCGCGCGTCAGCCGGTGCACGGCGCGGTCGAGCGCGGGGATGACGTGCGGCGCGACGCGGGCGAAGGCGCGCGTCGACGACACCTTCTGCACCACCTTGATGCCCGGCGGCGCCATCAGACCGCCACCTCCAGATCCGGTCCCGGCGCGAACAGCTCGGCGGCCTGCGCGGCCCGGTCGCGCAGCAGGTGCACGGGGCCGAACAGCAGCTCGTCGCCGGTGGCCCGCTTCAGGTACAGGTGTGCGTCGTGCTCCCAGGTGAATCCGATGCCGCCGTGCAGTTGCACGGCCTCCCCGGCCCCGGTCCGCAGCGCTTCGAGCGCCTGGGCGAGCGCGAGCCCGCCGACGGCCGCCTCGTCCGTGGTGCTCGCCGCCCACGCCGCGTAGTAGGCGGCCGAGCGCGCCGCCTGCACCTGTACGTACACGTCGGCGAGCCGGTGCTTCACGGCCTGGAAGGACCCGACGGGCCGGCCGAACTGCTCGCGCTCCTTGACGTACTCGACGGTCCGCTCAAGAGCACGGTCGGCGGCGCCGACGGCCTCGGCGGCCAGCAGGGTGGCGACGGTGTCGCCGACGGCGGCCAGTGCGCCGTTCACGTCGCCGTCCTCCTCGCCCAGCAACTCGGCGTCCACATTGCGGAGTTCGACACGTGCCTGCGGCCGCGTCTCGTCCATCGCCGTCTGCCGTACGCGGACGAGGCCGGGGGCGTCCGCGCGCACCAGGAACAGGAGCGTGCGGGAGCGGGCGAAGCCTCCGGTGTGCGCGGCGACCAGGAGCAGCCCCGCGCTGTGCCCGTCGAGCACCTGCTCGGCCTGCCCGTACAGCCGCCACCCGTCCTCCGAGCGGCTGGCCTGTACGCCGCCGGCCCGGCCGCCGCCCGCCCAGTCCCCCGCGTTGTCGGCGACGAGGCCGAGGGCGGTGGCGAGGCCGGTGCCCGGCACGGCGAGGGTCGCGGTCAGGGAGCCCTCGGCGATCTTCGGCAGCAGGGTGGAGCGCTGCGCCTCGCTGCCGAGGGCGGAGATCAGCGGGGCCACGAGCCCGCTGGTGGCGAGCAGCGGTGTGGGCGCGAGGGCGCGCCCCAACTCCTCTGCCGCAAGTGCGAGTTCCACGAAGGATCCACCCACTCCTCCGCGCTCCTCGGGCAGCGCGAGCCCCGGCAGTCCGAGCTCGGCACTGAGGGTGCCCCACAGGGCGAGGTCATGGCCGGCGGGGGTGCGGGTGGCGGCCTTGACGTCGTCCGGGGTGCAGCGCTTGGTGGCGAGTTCGCGCAGGGTACGGCGGATCTCTTGCTGTTCCTCGGTGAACCTGGCGTCCATGTGGGCCCCTTTCTGACGGGGCGTCATGTTAGGACGGCGGCCGCCGGATGCCCAGAGGCACGCACACTCCTCCACACCTCCGTATCTGATGTACCGTCAGATTCATGACTGAGACCGGAAGCAAGGTCGCCATCACAGGCATAGCCCTCTCCGACTGCGGCCGCGTCGACGAAGCCACTCCGTACGCCCTGCACGCCCAGGCCGCCCGCCGGGCGCTCGCCGACGCGGGGCTCACCCCCGACGTCGTCGACGGCTTCGCGAGCGCGGGCCTCGGCACGCTCGCCCCGGTCGAGGTCGCCGAGTACCTGGGACTCAAACCCCGCTGGGTCGACTCCACCTCGGTCGGCGGCTCCACCTGGGAGGTCATGGCGGCGCACGCGGCGGACGCGATCCGGGCGGGCCACGCGCGCGCCGTCCTCCTCGTCTACGGTTCGACGGCCCGCGCCGACATCAAGGCGAAGCGCCGCACGTCGAACCTCTCCTTCGGCGCGCGCGGCCCGCTCCAGTTCGAGGTGCCGTACGGCCACTCGCTGATCGCCAAGTACGCGATGGCGGCCCGCCGCCACATGCACGAGTACGGCACGACGCTCGACCAGCTGGCGCAGGTGGCGGTCCAGGCCCGCGCCAACGCGTCGCGCAATCCGGACGCCATGTTCCGCGACCCGATCACGGTCGACGAAGTCCTCGACGGGCCGATGATCGCCGACCCGTTCACCAAGCTGCACTGCTGCATCCGCTCGGACGGCGGCGCGGCGGTGCTGCTCGTGGCCGAGGACCTGGTGCGCGACTGCGCGAAGCCGCCGGTGTGGGTGCTGGGGTCCGGCGAGCACGTCTCGCACACCACGATGTCCGAGTGGGACGACTTCACGGTCTCCCCGGCGGCGGTGAGCGGGCGCCTGGCGTTCGAGCGGGCCGGGGTGCGGCCGGACGAGATCGACATCGCGGAGATCTACGACGCCTTCACGTACATGACGCTCGTGACCCTGGAGGACCTGGGTTTCTGCGCCAAGGGGGAGGGCGGGGCCTTCGTCGAGAAGGGCCGCCTCCTGCACGACGGCGAACTCCCCACGAACACGGACGGCGGCGGCCTGTCCGCCCAGCACCCCGGAATGCGCGGGCTGTTCCTCCTGGTGGAGGCGGCGCGGCAGCTGCGCGGCGAGGCGGGCGGCCATCAGGTGCGGCGGGCGGACGGTTCGCTGCCCCGGCTGGCGGTGGCGTCGGGGACGGGCGGGTGGTTCTGCTCGGCGGGAACGGTGGTGCTGGGACGGGACTGAGGGGCGGGAGCGAGAATCGGAGGATGGAACCGGAACCCGATCTGCACGCCCTGCTGCGCTCCCTGCGCGTATGGGACACCGAGCTGCCCGCCTTCGACCCGCGGGACGCCCCCGCCGCGCCCCTCCCCCTGTTCACGCAGTGGTTCGCCGCGGCCGTGGCGGCGGGTCAGCCCGAGCCGCACACCCCCTCGCTCGCGACGACGGACGCCGAGGGCCACGCGGATGTCCGGACCGTGATGCTGCACGGCGCGGACGAGGCGCACGGCTGGCACTTCGCCTCGCACGCGGGCAGCGCGAAGGGCCGCCAGCTCGCCGCGCACCCGTACGCGGCGCTGGGCTTCTACTGGCCGGCGCAGGGCCGCCAGATCCGGGTCCGCGGCCCCGTCCGCACAGCCCCGCCCGAGGTCGCCCACGCCGATCTGCACGCCCGCTCGACCGGCGCGCTCGCCTCGGCCCTCGTCGGCCACCAGAGCGAACCGCTCGACTCCTACGAGGAGTTGGAGCGCGCCTCGGACGCCGCGTGGGAGCGCGCGCAGCGCGAACCGGACGCCGCCGCCCCGTCCTGGACCGTCTACGAGCTGGCCCCTGACGAGGTGGAGTTCTTCCAGGGCGACGCCCGCCGACGGCACGTACGCCTCAGGTACCGGCGCACGCCGGACGGCTGGACCAAGGAGCTGCTGTACCCGTGACCACGGGGGTCGGCCGGGTCCGCCGGGCCGGCCGGGTCCGCCGGTCCGGCCGGGTCCGCCGGTCCGGCCGCGCCGCTCAGGCCGGCCGGGCCGCTCAGGCCGTGAACTCCCACACCGCGAACTCCCGCACCGGCCGGTAGCCGAGGCGCTGGTAGAGGGCGTTGCTCGTCGGGTTGGCCAGGTCCGTGAAGAGCAGCACCTCTTCGGCGCCCTCGGCCCGCGCGGCCCGGCTGACCTCGGCGGTGACGGCGGCCGCGTACCCCCGGCCGCGCAGCGCGGGCGGTGTGTAGACGGGGGCGACCCGGACGGTGCTCAGCGACCCGCGGGTGAGGCCCGCCATCGAGACGGGGGCGCCGTCGGCGTCCTCCCAGAGGGTGATGCCGCCGTAGGCGAGGCGCTCGTCGGCCCAGGCCTCGGCCTGCTCCCGCGTCGCGGCGTCGCGCGTGTGCGCCTCCGCGTGGAAGGCCAGGTTCCAGTCCGCGAGGAGGCCGCGGTCGGCCTCGCCCGCGATCCGGGCCCCGCCCTCGGGCAGGCTCCGCGGCGGCGTGAGCTCGCCGAGCCGGAACAGCCGCTGCCGCATCACGCGCTCGGCCCGCCCGCCGGGATGCCGTTCGCGCCAGGCCTCGGCAAGGGCGGCCGTCGACTCCACCGCGCCGTTCGCACCGTCGACCGGCAGTCCGGCGAGGGCGTCGACCAGGGCGCCCGCCGCCTCCGCACGGCCCGCCTCCTCGCCGGGCAGCGCCACGTACAGGGAGTGCGGCGGCGTCCAGAAGAAGTAGCCCTCCGTCCGGCCGCCGGGCCCCGTCCACACCCCGAAGCGCGCGCCGTCGGACGCCCACCCCGACGCCCGTATGCGCGCGGTGACGCTGAGCGCCACCGTGTGCAGGGCCGGGTCGGAGGCCAGCAGCGCACCGGTCCGGTCATCGAATTCGGCGAGCGCCGACGTCAGCAGCCACTCGCCCGTGCGTGCCCGTGAGGTCCTCATCGGCTCATGATGGCCGCGCCCGTGGCCGGCCGACCACCGGATTACGGCGCGGACCGGCGCATCGCCGCCCGGTTACGGCTTACGGCGCGGGCCTGAACACCGGCACGCTGAAGCCGTCCCCGCCCTCCCGGAAGTCGACCGTCAGCTCCATGCCCACCCGCAGGTCGGCCTCCGGGCACTCCACGATCTCCGTCATCATCCGCGGCCCCTCGGCGAGGTCGACGACGGCGGCGACGTACGGGGTGCGGCCCCCGAAGGGCGGCAGGTCGTTGCGGTGCACGACGGACCACGTGTAGAGCGTGGCCCGGCCGCTCGCGTCCCGCCACCGGCCGTCCTCGCTCCAGCAGAACGGGCAGAACTCGCGCGGATAATGGTGGTCACGCCCGCACGCCGCACAGTGCCTCAGCAGCAGTCGCCCCTCGGTGGCCGCGTCCCAGTACGGCCGGGTGAAGGCGTCGGGCTCGGGAACGTCGAAACGTACGTCGGCGGAAGCAGCACTCACGAGAACAGTCCGATCGCGTGGTCGAGGGACCAGGCCTGCCAGGACATGGCGAACAGCGCGACGAGCGAGATCAGCCCCATCATCGCGTTCTGCCCCTGCTCGGCCCAGTCGTGGATCATGAGCGTGAAGTAGAGGAGATTGAGCAGCAGGCCGCCGACCAGCGCGATCGGCGTGAGGAAGCCGAGGATCAGGCCGAGCCCGAGGGCGAGTTCGGCGTAGACGACGATGTACGCCATCGTTTTCGGCCGCGGTTTCACGACGACCTCGAATCCGCTGCGCACCGCGTTCCACTTGTGCTTGCCCGCGACGTCCGCGGCCCACGCGATGCCGGTGCCGCGCTCGAACCAGCCCTTCTTGTCCTTGTGCCGCCAGCTCTCCAGCCACCACAGGCCGAGCCCGATGCGCAGCACGGCGAGCCATTCGGCGCCGCTGAGCCCTATCGCGTCCATGAAGTCCGGCCCCTCCTCCATTTTCTGACGGTACGTCAGTTACTTGGGTAGGTCAGTTCAACGCATCCGGCACCGCCTTCGCAAGAGCCCCGCACGCAGCAACGTCCGGGCACCCCGGCCGCGGCCCGTGATCAATTCGCAACCGGTTTCCTCCTTGACCGGACCCGTTCAATCCGGCGCCGGAATACGCTCCGTGCATGGCCGACTCCCCACAAGCACCGGCACGCAGTCACGAACGTCCACCCGTGTACGTCATCGGGGGCGGACCCGCTGGACTCGCCACGGCCGTCGGACTGAAGGCGCACGGCGTACGGGCCGTCGTCCTGGAGAAGTCCGACCGCGTCGGCACCTCCTGGCGCGGCCATTACGACCGCCTCCACCTGCACACCACGCGCCGCCTCTCCGGACTGCCCGGACTGCCGATGCCGCGCCGCTTCGGCCGCTGGGTCGCCCGCGACGACGTCGTGCGCTACCTGGAGAAGTACGCCGAGCACCACGACCTCGAGGTCGTCACCGGCGTCGAGGTCACCCGCGTCGACCGCACCCCCGACGACTCGGGCTGGCTGCTGCGGGCCACCGGTGGCCGCGAGCTGACCTCGGCCGCCGTGGTCGTCGCCACCGGCTACAACCACACCCCGTACCTGCCCGACTGGCCCGGCGCCTCCTCGTATCCGGGGCAGTTGCTGCACGCGGGCGAGTACCGCGGTCCGGCCCCCTTCGCCGGCCAGGACGTCCTCGTCGTCGGCGCGGGCAACACGGGCACCGAGATAGCCGTCGACCTGGTCGAGGGCGGCGCCGCGCGCGTCCGCATCGCCATCCGCACCACCCCCCACATCGTGCGCCGCTCCACACTCGGCTGGCCCGCCCAGCGCACCGGCATCCTCTGCCGCCGCCTCCCGGTCGGCCTCGTCGACCGGCTCGCCGCACCGCTCGGGAAGCTGAGCGTGCCCGACCTCTCGGCGCACGGCCTGCCGCGCCCCGACACCGGGCTCTATTCGAGGGTGCGCGAGGGCGCGATCCCGGTGCAGGACGTCGGCTTCGTCGACGCCGTGCGGTCCGGGAAGGTCGAGCCCGTGGCCGCCGTCGCCTCCTTCGACGCGGACGCGGCGGTCCTCTCCGGCGGCACCCGCCTCACCCCGGACGCGGTGATCGCGGCCACCGGATACCGGCAGGGTCTCGAGAATCTCGTGGGCCACCTGGGCGTCCTCGACCCCGCCACAGGGCGCCCGCTCGCCCACCACAAGCGCACCCCTGCCGCCCCCGGCCTGCACTTCACCGGCTACACGAACCCGATCAGCGGCATGCTCCGCGAAATGTCCCTGGACGCCGGACGCATCGGCAAGGCAGTGGCGGCGCACGTCCCCGCGTAGGCGCCACGGAACCCGCCACGCGAGCCCGCCGGGCGGAACATTCGCCCCATCTCTTTGCCTGCAGCCCTGTTCCTGACACAGTGTCAGTTCAGTAATCTGACTATGCGTCAGTTCTTTCTTGGGGGGACTTCGGGGACTGCAAGGCACTGCACAGGCAAGAGATGTCGCTGACACACAGGAGCGGGCGGACCGATGCTTGGATCGACGTACGGCACCCTGACCACCGACTCCCGCCGGGCCCGCGTGATCGCCTGCGGTGAGCAGCCCGGACCCGCCGTGCACGGGCGGGCCGGCACCGAGGAACTGGACGTCGGCGGGCGACCGCTGCACGCCGACGTGCCGGACCTGGACCGGTTCTTCCGGCCCGAGTCCGTCGCCGTCGTCGGCGCGTCCGACGCGGAAGGACGGCCCAACACCGGCATCACCCGGCAGCTGATGGGCTGGGCGGAGCGGGTCGGCGCCCGCCTGTATCCGGTGCACCCGACCCGCGAGACCGTCTTCGGCCTCCCCTGCTCCCCCTCGGTCGCCGAGCTGCCCGAGCAGGTGGACCTCGCCGTGCTCCTCGTCGCCGATCCGCTGCCCGTCATCGAGCAACTCGCGGACACCAAGGTGAAGTTCGCCGTCGCCTTCGCGTCCGGCTTCGCGGAGACGGGCGGCGAGGGCGCCGCCGCGCAGGCCCGGCTCGGCGCCGCCGTGGAGCGGTCCGGGATGCGGCTGCTCGGCCCGAACACCAACCTCAACGCCTTCGAGCGCTTCCGCGAGGACCTGGAAGGTCCGGCCATCGCGCTGATCACCCAGTCCGGCCACCAGGGCCGACCGGTCTTCGCCCTCCAGGAGCTCGGCATCCGGCTCTCCCACTGGGCCCCGACCGGCAACGAGGCCGACCTGGAGACCGCCGACTTCATCTCCTACTTCGCGCAGCGGCCCGAGGTCGGCGCCATCGCCTGCTACGTGGAAGGCCTCAAGGACGGCCGCTCCTTCCTCCTCGCCGCCGACCGGGCCGCCCGCGAGGGCGTGCCCGTCGTCGCCGTGAAGGTGGGGCGGACCGAGACCGGCGCACGCACCGCGGCCTCGCACACCGGCAAGCTCACCGGCGCCGACACCGTCGTCGACGCCGCCATGCGGCAGTTCGGCGTCATCCGCGTCGACGGGCTCGACGAGCTCCAGGACACCGCCGCCCTCCTCGCCCGCGCCCGGCCGCCGCAGGCCGACGGCGTCGTCGTCTACTCGATCTCCGGCGGCACCGGCGCCCACTTCTCCGACCTGGCGACGGAGGCGGGCCTCGAACTGCCCACCCTGCCGCAGGAGAAGCAGGACGAACTGCACCAGTGGATACCGGAGTACCTGAGCGTGGCGAACCCCGTCGACAACGGCGGGCACCCGGTCGGCGACTGGCGCGGACGCAAGATCATCGACGCGATCCTGGCCGACCCCTCCGTGGGCGTGCTGATCTGCCCGATCACCGGACCCTTCCCGCCCATGAGCGACAAGCTGGCCCAGGACCTGGTGGACGCGGCCGAGCAGACGGACAAGCTGGTGTGCGTGGTGTGGGGCTCCCCCGTCGGCACCGAGGACGCCTACCGCACGACGCTCCTCGGCTCCTCCCGCGTGGCCACCTTCCGCACCTTCTCCAACTGCATCACCGCGGTCCGCGCCTACCTCGACCACCACCGCTTCACGGCCTCCTACGTCTCCCCCTTCGACGAGGCGCCGCGCACGCCCTCGCCCTCCTTCCGCAAGGCGCAGGCCCTGCTGCGCCCCGGCCACCAGCTGAGCGAGCACGCGGCGAAGCAACTGCTGCGGGCGTACGGGATCCGGGTGCCGCGCGAGCAGCTGGTGACGAGCGCCGCCGCGGCGGTGCGGGCCGCGTCGCTCGTCGGCTACCCCGTGGTGATGAAGGCCTCGGCCCCGCACCTCGCCCACAAGTCCGAACTCGGCCTGGTCAAGGTCGAACTGACCTCGGCCAGCCAAGTGCGGGACGCGTACCGGGAGCTCACCGACATCGCCCGCTACGAAGGCATCGAGCTCGACGGCGTGCTGGTCTGCCAGATGGTCGAGCGGGGCGTCGAGATGGTCGTCGGCGTCACCCGCGACGACCTGTTCGGCCCCACCGTGACCGTGGGTCTGGGCGGCGTACTGGTGGAGGTGCTGCGGGACACCGCCGTCGCCGTCCCGCCCTTCGGCGAGACCCAGGCGCGGGCGGTCCTCGACCAACTGCGCGGGCGGGCCCTGCTCGACGGGGTCAGGGGGGCGCCGCCCGTCGACATCGACGCGCTGGTCGAGGTCATCCTGCGCGTGCAGCGCATGGCGCTCGAACTCGGCGACGAACTCGCCGAGCTGGACATCAACCCGCTGATGGTGCTGCCGCGCGGCCAGGGCGCCGTCGCCCTCGACGCGCTCGCCGTGTGCCGCTGACCCCTCACCGACAAGACGGAGCTCCCCCATGCCTCAGCCCTCCCCCGAAGAAGCCGAAAAGTCCGTGGACTCCCTGGACTCATTGGTACTGCACGCCACTGACAACGGCGTCTCGTGGATCACCCTCAACCGGCCGGAAGCGATGAACGCCGTCACGTGGGACCAGCGCGAACGCGTCATCGCGCTGCTCGCCGAGGCCTCCGCGGACCCGGGTGTACGGGCCGTCGTCATCACCGCGACGGGCAAGGGCTTCTGTGCGGGAGCGGACCTGCGGGGCGGCGGCGGTTCCGACGCCGGGGAACGTGTCGTGGGCGACGTCGCCCGGATGATCCGGCTCGGCGCGCAGCGCCTGATCGCCGCCGTCCAGGACTGCGAGAAGCCGGTGCTCGCGGCGGTGAACGGAACGGCGGCGGGCATCGGCGCCCACCTCGCGCTGGCCTGCGACCTGGTCCTCGCGGCCGAGTCGGCACGGTTCATCGAGGTGTTCGTCCGCCGGGGCCTGGTCCCGGACGGCGGCGGCGCGTACCTTCTGCCCCGCCTGATCGGCCCGCAACGCGCCAAGGAACTCATGTTCTTCGGCGACGCGGTGGGCGCGGCCGACGCGGAGCGGCTCGGCCTGGTCAACCGGGTCGTACCGGACGGCGAACTGCCGAAGGTGGCACGCGAGTGGGCCGAACGCCTGGCGGCGGGCCCGACCCGCGCCCTCGCACTGACCAAGTCACTGGTCAACGCGAGCCTCGACTCGGACCGCCCCACAGCCTTCGCAGCGGAGGCGACAGCCCAGGAACTCAACATGTCCACCCACGACGCGAACGAGGGCGTTGCGAGCTTCGTGGAGCGCCGCCGGCCGGAGTTCCGGGGCCGCTGAGGCGGTTGAGCGTGTGACTGTGGCGGGAAAAGACGACGGGGCCGTCTTTGCCCGCCACAGTCCGGTGCGGCCCCGCTACTTGGTGCGCGGGAGCGGGCCGAAGGGCGCGTTCTTGGCGAGCTCGGGGCCGTCGTCGGCGATGAAGGTGCCCAGGCCGCGCTCCATGCGCACGAGTCCGGCGTCACGGAGTGCGTACAGGGACTTTTGGCCGGTACTCGTAGCCACGTCGAACTCTGCCGCAACATCCGCCACGGAGGGGAAGCGTTGCCCCAGCTTGTACTCGCCGGTGGCGATGCGATGCGCCAGGATTACGGCGATCTGCCGCCAGACGATGCGGGTGCGGTCAATCTCGAAGTCCACACACTGACCGTATCTGTTCAGAACTATTCGAGCATCTGCGGTAAAGCGACAATAACTGAAACAAGCGCCGTTAACCGCAGCGAGGTGCGTAGAGTGCGGAAAGTACAGACCCCGGCAGGCCTGGCAGGGCCCCCGGGGCGCGGTCAACGCTGTCTAGGAGCGTCAACATGCTGGACCTTACTCTCCGACTACTGGCCTGGGTGCTGAGTCACTGCGCCCCACCGCCCCGAGGCCGCCACCGCCTCGCCACCCCCACCCCCGCCGTATCGGTGCCGCCGCCCCGCCACACCGAACCGCTCGACGCCGCGGCGCACGCTCTCGTACGCCCCTACGTCATGACGCCTGAGGAACGTCGCCGCCAACGCGAACGCCGCCGGGCCCTCTATCTCGCCACGTTGGGCATCGACGCCGGCCCCCGCCACATCCACGGCATCCGCGTCCCGGCGGCGGGAGGCGCGCGATGAGCGACACCGCACCCGCGCGGCTGTTGCCCTGGCCGGGCGAGAACGGGCGCTCCGCCTATCTGGTGACCTACAACCCGGACGGCCACCTTTCGCGCCTGGCGGACCGCATCGAGTACGAGCAACTGGCGGACGCGCGTGAGGTGCTGGCGCTGTCTCGGGGCTTGCTGGTCGACGCGGACACGGCTGCCGTCGAACTGCGCTTCATCGCGCGGAGGTTGAGCGAGTCTCTGACGCAGACCCTGCGCATCGCAGATTCCCGGGGCGCCCGCCTCCCGTAACCACCGGCCTCCGGGCCGGGGCAGAGCCCCGTGCCGCAAGGACGGGCGACCGGCGCGCTCCGGCGAAACGCCGGCGCCTCAAGCCGGCGCCCCCGCCCGGAACGTGCGGCGGTACGCCGTCGGCGTCACCCCCACCGACGCGTGGAAGTGCTGGCGCAGGGACTGGGCCGTGCCGAAGCCGGACCGGTGGGCGATCTCGTCCATGGAGGAGGTCGACGTTTCCAGGAGGCGCCGTGCACGCTCCACCCGTTGGGCCGTCAGCCACTGGCCGGGGCTCGCGCCGACCTCCTCGCGGAAGCGGCGCGTGAACGTGCGGACGGAGAGGGATTCGCGGGCGGCGAGGTCGCGGAGCTGGATGGGGTCGCCCAAGTGCTCCAGGGCCCACGCCCGGGCGCGCGCGGTGGATGCCAACTGCGGCTCCGGCAGCGGGCGTTCGATGTACTGGGCCTGGCCACCGTCGCGGTGCGGCGGGACGACGGTGCGGCGGGCCACGTCGTTGGCGACGGCGGCGCCGTGGTCGCGCCGCACCAGGTGCAGGCACAGGTCGATGCCGGCCGCGACGCCCGCCGACGACAGCACGTCGCCGTCGTCGATGAACAGGACGTTCGGGTCGACCTTGATGTCGGGGAAGGTCCGCTGGAAATGGTCCGCGTCCGCCCAGTGGGTGGTCGCGGGCCGCCCGTCGAGGATCCCGGCCGCGGCGAGGACATAGCTTCCGGTGCAGATGGACACCATGCGCGTACCGGGCCTGATCCACCCGAGTGCCGCCTCCAGCTCCGGCGTGAGGACACCCTCTTCGTAGACGGGGCCCATCTCGTACGAGGCCGGGACGATGACCGTGTCCGCGGTGGCCAGGGCGTCCGGGCCGTGCTCGACGTGGATCGCGTAGTCGGCGTCGGTCTGCACCCGGCCCGGCTCGCGGACGGCACAGGTCACCACCTCGTACAGCCGCTCCCCCGCGGCGTCGCGGGCGCGGCCGAAGATGCGCTGCGGGATGCCGAACTCGAAGGGGATGAGGCCGTCGAGCGCGAGCACCGCGACGCGGTGCGGGGCGTGCCGTTCAGTGCGGGAGGCCATGGCCCGATCCTAGCGAACAATGGCATTCGGGCCACTCGTTCGGGGCCCGGGGATCCCAGAAGCTTTTCAAGTGACCGAGACGCAGATACCGACGCAGGCGGAGCCGCAGCCGGGCGACCGCCAAAGACGCCGCCCCCACCGCGCCTGGGCCGTCGCCGCCGTCACCTTCGTGACGATCGTCGGCGCCGCCGCCTTCGCCTCGCTGCCGGGGCTGCTGATCGAGCCGCTGCACGATCCCGGCAGCGGTTTCGGCTGGTCGCGCGGGACGATCGGCTTCGCCGTGTCGGTGAATCTGGCGCTGTACGGGGTCACGGCCCCGTTCGCCGCCGCGCTCATGGACCGGTTCGGGATACGGAAGGTCGTCGCCGTCGCGCTGACCGTCATCTCCGCCGGGTCGCTGCTCACCGTGTGGATGACGGCCGCCTGGCAACTGGTCCTCTACTGGGGCGTGCTGGTGGGGCTGGGCAGCGGGTCGATGGCGCTCGCCTTCGCCGCCACCGTCACCCAGCGGTGGTTCGTCGCGCGGCGCGGGCTCGTCACCGGGTTCCTGACCGCGGCCGGCGCCTCGGGCCAGCTGGTCTTCCTGCCGCTGCTGTCCTGGATCGTCGACCGGCACGGCTGGCGGCCCGCCGCCGTGACCGTGGCGCTGTCGGCGCTCGCGGTGGTCCCGCTGGTGTGGCTGCTGCTGCGCGACCATCCGGCCGACGCGGGCGTGGAGCCGTACGGGGCGAAGGAGTTCGTGCCGAAGCCCGCGCCCGTGCGGGGAGCGGGGAAGCGGGCGGTGACCGTGCTCGCGAGGGCCGCCCGCACCGGGCCGTTCTGGCTGCTCGCAGGGACCTTCGCGATCTGTGGCGCCTCGACGAACGGCCTGGTCAAGACGCACTTCGTACCGGCCGCCCACGATCACCACATGCCCGTGACCACGGCCGCCTCGCTGCTCGCCGTCATCGGCGTCTTCGACGTCGTGGGGACGGTCGCGTCGGGCTGGTTCACCGACCGGATCGAGGCGCGTCGGCTGCTCGCCGTGTACTACGCGCTGCGCGGCGTCTCGCTGCTCTTCCTGCCGATGCTGCTGGCGCCCGACGTCCGGCCGCCGATGCTGTTCTTCATCGTCTTCTACGGTCTGGACTGGGTCGCCACGGTGCCGCCGACGATCGCGCTGTGCCGTGAGCACTACGGCGACGACAGCGCCATCGTGTTCGGCTGGGTGCTCGCCTCGCACCAGGTGGGGGCCGCCGTCGTGGCCTTCCTCGGGGGTGTGGCGCGGGACGTCTTCGGCTCGTACGACGTCGTCTGGTACGCCTCGGGTGCGCTGTGCGCCGCGGCCGCGCTGATGTCGCTGGTGATCCGGCGCGGGCGGGCGGACACCGCCGCCGCCCCCGCTCCGTCAGTCGCGTAGGGCCGAGAAGGCGCCCCGGTGGAAGAGCAGGGGGCCCGCGCCGCCGTCCGCGGCGCCAAGACCCGTCACCCGCCCCACCACGATCAGGTGGTCCCCGCCCGTGTGCACCGCGTGGATGGCGCAGTCGATCCACGCGGCGGCGCCGTCCAGCCGCGGCGCCCCGGACGTCGGCGCCTCGTCGTACGCGACACCGGCGAACTTGTCCGCCCCGCTGACCGCGAAGCCCCGGCACAACTCGCCCTGGTCCGCCCCGAGTACGTTCACGCAGAACGCGCCCGCCCGCGCGATCCGCGGCCACGTCGTCGAGGTGCGCGCCACCATGAACGCCACGAGCGGCGGGTCGAGGGAGAGGGAGGCGAAGGACTGACAGGCGAAGCCGGCGGGTCCCGCGTCCGGTTCGGCCGCCGTCACCACGGTCACCCCGCTGGCGAACTCGCCCATGACACGGCGGAATTCGGCCGGGTCCACAGGCGCGCGCTCGTCGTCGCCGACGGCCCGGAGATCCGGGCGCGGCAACGCCTCCACCGGTGACTCCGCGGTGGGAGCACCGACCGACCTGAGGTAGCGGACGACGGTGGCCGCCATCCCTGCGTGTCCCATCATGCGATCCATTGAAGCTGACACACCGTCAGATTGGAAGGGGTGCGGAACCCCCCGGACACCGCACCCCCCACTCGCGGGCACCGCACCCTCCGGACCCCCGGGACACCGCACCCCACACTCGCGGGCACCGCCCTCAATGCGCCACCGGGCAGCCTCCGGTCAGTTTCCCCAGGAAGGCGTTGGGGTCGTAGAAGTGCTCGACCTCCAGCAGGCGCAACTCGTCGTCGACCCCGGCGACGCTCATGCCGAACATCTCGACCTTCTCGCCGGTCGCCGCGAACCCTTTGTACTCGCCCTCGAACACGCCCCAGTGCCGCCACTTGAAGGCGATCGTCGGCGGCCCGGACAGCACCTCGGTGACCTCCCAGAAGAAGCCGCCGGGGAACGCCCCGTGGAACAGGTCGTGCGAGGACTCGAAGGACTCGGCGCCGTAGAAGACGCTGTCCCCGATCAGGATGTTGTAGCTGCCGCGCTCGACGATCTCGGCGGAGTCGGCCCACGGGCCGCCGTTGATCCGCGTACGGAAGCGGTCGGCGACCATGGACACCCAGGTCGCGGGGTCGCGCTTGTGCGAGACCTCCATCTCGAAGACCTGCACCACGCCTTCGACGACGGCCTCCAGGGAGCCGGGCGCGTGCCGCGTGGTGCGCCGCCCCGGCATCACCGTGTGCGAGAGGTGGTAGTCCGGCACGCCCTCGCGCCAGTGGGCCGGTTCCGCGGCCGCGATCACCGCGGACCGGCCCTGGAGCCAGAGGGGAGGCGGAGCTTCTGACATGTGGGGCCCCTTTCGTGAGCGAGAGGGAACGAGGACCCCATAGTTGTTCGTTCACACTTTTAACACAAGTTGTCCACATCGCACCCATGTGACCAACTTACGTACGACAGTGTCCAGTTGTTGTCTCAGGCCCCGGCCGGAAGGTCCGTCGGAAGGCTCAGAAGGTCAGGACTCCGCGCGCCACCTTCCCCGCCTCCGCGTCCTCGACCGCCTTCCCGAAGTCCTCCACCGGGTACGTCCGCGTGACCAGCTCGTCGAGCAGCAGCCGGCCCTGCGCGTACAGGTCCGCGTACAGCTTGATGTCGCGCTGCGGGCGCGAGGAGCCGTAGCGGCAGCCGAGCACCGACTTGTCGAGGAACAGCTCGGCGGGCACGAAGGACGCCTCCGCGTCGGCCGCCGGCATCCCGAGGAGCACGGCCTGGCCGTGCCGGTCGAGCAGGTCGATCGCGGCCCGGACGAGTTCGACCCGGCCCACGCACTCGAAGACGTGGTCGGCGCCGTTCGGCAGCACCTCCCGTACCGCCCCCACGTCGGTGAGGAAGTCGGTGGCGCCGAACTGTCGCGCCGCGTCCTCCTTCGCCGGGTTGGAGTCCACCGCGACGATCCGCAGGGCGCCCGCGACGCGCGCCCCCTGGAGCACGTTGAGACCGACTCCCCCGGTGCCGATGACGACGACCGTGTCGCCGCGGTCGACCCGCGCCCGGTTCAGCACGGCCCCGACCCCCGTCAGGACCCCGCAGCCGATCAGGGCCGCCGACGTCAGCGGGATCTCCTTCGGGATCTTCACCGCCTGCACGGCCTTCACCACGGTCCGTTCGGCGAACGCCGAGTTCGACGCGAA
The DNA here is from genome assembly GCF_054963755.1 of Streptomyces sp. EDA2-14. NCBI lineage: Bacteria > Bacillati > Actinomycetota > Actinomycetes > Kitasatosporales > Streptomycetaceae > Streptomyces > Streptomyces sp. EDA2-14. Next base: position 227,019 of record NZ_JBUEGE010000002.1, on the reverse strand, counting down.
CTGGTACAGCTGCTTGCCACCCCGCTCGAACGGCTTCTGCGGCATGCCGATCGCCTTGCGGCACATCGTCGGCCGGCCCCGGTCGCACTCCGCGCAGGCCCCGCAGTTGGCGAGCGTGGAGAGCCCCACGTGGTCGCCGGGCGCCACATGCGTCACCCCTGCCCCCACCGCCTCCACCACGCCCGCGCCCTCGTGCCCGAGGACCACGGGGCGCGGGAACGGGATCGTCCCGTCGATCACCGACAGGTCGCTGTGGCACAGACCCGCCGCCGCGACCCCGACGAGCACCTCGCCCGGTCCCGGATCCCGTACTCCCAAGTCATCTACGACGACGGCCTGTTGGCCGTCGAACACAACACCCCTCACGTGGCCTCCCTGGGCAGGCCGAGCACCCGCTCGGCGATGATGGTGCGCTGAATCTCGTCCGAGCCGCCGTAGATCGTGTCGGCCCGGCTGAAGAGGAACAGGCGCTGCTGTTCGTCGAGTTCGTACGGGGCGTCGGGCGTCCAGTCCTGCGGCCCCACGGACGCCTCCGCGCCCCGCACCCGCAGGGCCAGCTCCCCGAGCCGCTGGTGCCAGCCGCCCCACAGCAGCTTGGCCACGCTCGGCGCACCGGCGTCGGGAGCGCCGCCGAGGGTGCGCAGCGCGTTCCACCGCATGGTGCGCAGCTCGGCCCACAGGCGGACGAGCCCGGCGCGTACGAGCGGGTCCCGGATCGCTCCGTCGGCAGTGGCCGTGCGCACGACCTGCCGCAGCTCCTCGTCGAAGCCGATCTGCTGGGCGAGGGTGGAGACGCCGCGCTCGAAGGCCAGCAGCCCCATGGCCACCTTCCAGCCCTCGCCCTCGCCGCCGACGAGCTCCTCGGCGACGGCGCCGTCGAAGAACACCTCGTTGAACTCGCTGGTCCCGGTGAGCTGCCGGATCGGCCGTACGTCGATGTGGTCCGGCTGGTCCATGGGGACCAGGAGGAACGAGATGCCCCGGTGGCGGCGCGCGTCCGGGTCGGTGCGGGCCAGCACGAAGCACCAGTCGGCCTCGTGCGCCAGCGACGTCCACATCTTCTGGCCGGTCACCCGCCAGCGGCCGTCCCCGTCGCGGGTCGCGGAGGTGCGCAGCGACGCCAGGTCGGAGCCCGCCCCCGGCTCGCTGTAGCCCTGGCACCACAGTTCCTCGCCGCGTGCGATGCCGGGCAGGAAGCGGCGCTGCTGCTCCTCGGTGCCGTACGCGAGCAGGGTGGGCGCGAGGAGGTTCTCGCCGATGTGGCCCCAGCGGCCCGGCGCCCGGACGCGCGCGTACTCCTCCGCCCAGACGACCTGCTGGGTGAGCGTGGCGACCCGGTTGCCGAAGCCCTCCCTGTCCCAGCCGATGCCGATCCAGCCGCCCTTGCCCAGCTCCCGCTCCCAGGCGCGCCGCTCGGGGCCGCCCTCGTGCTCACTGCCGGGCCCTCCGCGCCCCACGACGGCCGTGAACCGCTCGTCCAGATGTTTCCCGAGCCACTCCCGCACCTCACCGCGGAAGGCCGCGTCCTCGTTGTCCGCCTTGTCGAAGCCGAACTCCACGACCCGCCACCCCCGTTACTGGTTGGGCCGTTCCTTGGCGGCCGCGGCCCGCGCCATCTCCTGCAACTGCTCCAGCAGGGGCATGGGGTCGGTGCCGACCGTTCCCGGCAGGAAGTCGGCGATCTTCTCCGGCGTCCAGGGGCCGCCCTCGGCGTACCCGGCGCGCAGCTCGCGCGGCTGCGCCCACACGGCGATCTTCGGCCCGGCCACGGTGTACACCTGGCCGGTGATCTTCTCCTCGCGGGCCCGCTCGCTGAGCAGATAGACGACGAAGGCCGCGACGTCCTCCGGCTCCCCGATCTCCTTCAGCTCCATCGGCACATTGGCCGACATCCGGGTACGGGCCACGGGCGCGACGGCGTTCGCGGTCACCCCGTACTTGTTGAGCCCGAGGGCCGCGCTGCGCACGAGCGAGATGATGCCGCCCTTCGCGGAGCTGTAGTTGGCCTGCGCCACGGATCCCTGATGGTTTCCGCTGGTGAAGCCGATGAGCGTGCCGGCCTTCTGCTTGCGCATGACGGCGGACGCGGCACGGAAGACGGTGAAGGTGCCCTTGAGGTGCGTCTGAATGACCGGGTCCCACTCGTCCTCGGACATGTTGAACAGCATCCGCTCGCGCAGGATCCCGGCGACGCACACCACCCCGTCGATCCGCCCGTACTCGTTCACGGCGGTGTCCACGATGCGCTGCCCACCGGCCATGGTGGACACGTCGTCGGCCACGGCGACCGCTGTGCCGCCCGCCGCCTCGATCTCCTTGACGACGCCCTGCGCCACTTCCGACGTGGGTTCGCCGCCCTCCATCGACACCCCGTAGTCGTTGACGACGACCTTGGCGCCCTCGGCGGCGCACGCGAGCGCCACCGCCCGGCCGATGCCACGTCCCGCCCCCGTCACGGCGACGACCTTGCCTGCCAAGAAGTTCCCCATGCCCGGCCCCTTCCCGCGGTTTCTGACGACCCGTTAGATTTCAAGTCCGGTCGGATTCTACGACCCGTCAGATACCGGAACACAAGACCCGGGAGGACCCGATGCCCCTGCCCGCCGAGTTCCACGACATCGCCAAACGCGTGAACAACTGGGGGCGTTGGGGGGAGGCCGACGAGATCGGCACCCTGAATCTCGTCACCGACGACTGTGTGCGCGAGGCCGCCGCCGAGGTCCGCACGGGCCGCCGCGTCGCCCTCGCGCTGCCGCTGAAGGAGGACGGCGTGCAGTCGGGCCTGATCCCCGGCCGCATCAACCCGTTCCACACGATGGTGCAGATCAACCAGGAGATCTTCGGCCCGGAGACCGTTGCCACCAGCGACGACGCCGTGACGATGGGCCTCCAGGCGGCCACCCACTGGGACGCCCTCACGCACGTCTCGCACTCCGGCAAGCTCTACAACGGCCGCGCCGCCGACACCATCACCGCGCACCACGGCGCCCAGTTCAGCGGCATCGACAAGGCGCCGTACATCGTCTCGCGCGGCGTGCTGCTCGACGTGGCGGCGGCGAAGGGGCTCGACCGGCTGCCGGGAGACCACGCCGTCACCCCGGAAGACCTCGACGAGGCGGCCGAGTTCGGCCGGGTGACGGTGCGGGCCGGCGACATCGTGCTCGTACGCACCGGGCAGATCCAGGTGTACCTGGCCGGGGACAAGCACGGGTACGGCTATCCGTCACCCGGCCTGTCGGTGCGGACGCCCGAGTGGTTCCACGCGCGGGACGTGGCGGCCGTCGCCAACGACACCCTGACGTTCGAGATCTTCCCGCCGGAGATCGAGAACCTGTGGCTGCCGGTGCACGCCCTCGACCTGGTCGAGATGGGGATGCTCCAGGGCCAGAACTGGAATCTGGAATCTCTGTCCACAGCCTGTGGACAAGAAAAGCGCTACTCGTTCCTGCTGTCGGCGATGCCGGAACCCTTCAAGGGCGGTACGGGAACACCGGTGGCCCCGGTCGCCGTCTTCTGAACGGCCTTCCGCACGGCCTTTTGCACGGACACGGGAAGCGGCGCGGGCCCGGCCGAGGGGCCCGCGCCGCTTCCCTGCGCGGTCACACCGCTTCGAACGTGACACCCTGAAGCGCGCCGCTCGACACCGCCGCACACTGGTCGATCTCGCACCAGATCGCCTTGCCCGCGCCCTCCCGGCGCCAGCCCCAGCGGTCCGCGAGCCCGTCGACGAGTTCGAGCCCCCGCCCGTTCGTCTCGTCGCCGTCCGCGTGCCGCGGCGTCGGCGGCCGCTCGCAGGTGTCGGCGACCTCCACGCGGACCGTGCCGAGGCACGCCGCGGGGACACCGCTGGGCAGCGCCATGCGCAGCACGGCGGGATGCCCCGTGTGCACCACGGCGTTGGTGACCAGCTCGGAGACGATCAGAATCAGCGTCTCCGCCAAGGACTCATCGGTCTCTATGCCCGAACCGGCGAGACGCGAGCGCGCCCACCTGCGAGCACGCCCCACCTCCGCGGGGTCGGCCCCGACCTCCAGTTGAACCTGAAGCACCTGCACCGCTCACACCATCCGAATCCGGCGGGACCGCTGGAGTACTGCCTCGCGCCACTTACCGTGCTGTCCAGTGAGAGGGATCACGGAACGTGAACCCCATGAGGCACAGCATGGTTGACGTACAGTCACCCCAACAAGCGCTTCGGGCATATTCCAGCGCGAAGGAGTACGCGTACGGCATACTGTGCGACGCGCCTCGCCGGGGGTCGAACAGACGGGTGCGAAACCCCGCCCTGCGCAGTGTGCGGCGCACATCGCGGGCCCCGGAGTTGCCTCGGAGGCAACACCGGCGCCGTCGCCCGGGTTCAGCACCACTCGCATCTGCCACAAGGTACCGGAGCCGGACGCCGACTCCGTGCCGTGACGAGCCTCGTACAGGACACAACCCGATAACCACGCTCGGTCACTGTCCGTGCACCCTTGCTCAGGCTCTCCGCTCAGACGGCCGCGCGTCCGTTTTCCGGACGCGCGGCCGTCTTCGTACGGGGGTCAGAGCGCGGCGGCGAGCACCTCCTCCGCGCCCCTCGCGCTGCCGCCCAACTCGGCCCGCACCCAGGCCCGCTTCAGGTGCAGATGCACGTCCGCCTCCCAGGTGAAGCCCATTCCGCCGTGCACCTGGAGGCAGTCGCGGGCGCCCTGCACGGCGGCCTCGTCTGCGAGCAGCTCGGCCGCCGCGAGCTCCACCGGGTCGCGGGTGACGGCCGCCGCGTACACGGCGGCGCGGGCCACCTCCACCCGTACGAGCATCTCGGCGCACAGGTGCTTCACCGCCTGGAACGACCCGATCGGGCGACCGAACTGCTCACGTTCTCGCGCGTGTTGGACCGCCATGTCGAGTGTGCGGCCGGCCGAGCCGAGCTGTTCGGCCGCGTACAGGAGCGTCGCCTCGAAGGGGACGGGGGCGGGCCCGGCGAGGGCGTGCAGGGGGGTGAGCGGGTCGGCCGAGGCGATCGGCCGGGCAGCGCCCGCGTCACCGCGCACCACGTCCGCCTCGTCCCGCCACGGCAGCAGGGCCCCGTACGGCGCGGTCACCACCGTCTCGCCCGCCGCGGCGCCCGGCACCTCGCCCGCCGCGAGGAACGTCGCCACCAGCGGGCCGGGCAGGAGCGCGCGCCCGCACTCCTCGAACACCACGACGGCCTCCGGGAGCCCGAGTCCGACGCCGCCGTCGCGCTCCGGCAGGCACAGCGCGAACAGCCCGGCCTCGCCGAGCTCGCGCCACAGCTCCCGGTCGAGCGTGTCCCGGTCGAGGGCGGCCCGCAGCGCCTCGCGCCCGAACCGCCCCTCAAGGAGGTCGCGGGTCCCCTCGCGCAACGCCCGCTGTTCCTCGGTCAGTTGGAAATGCACGCCTACCTTCCCCCCTTGGGCAGCCCGAGGATCCGCTCGGCGACGATGTTGCGCTGGATCTGCGAGGTGCCCGCGGCGATCGTGTACGACAGCGACGACAGCCGGTCGAGCGTCCACTGCTGCCCGACGTCGAGCGCGCCCGCCCCGCCGAGCACCTGCGCCGCGACGTCGTACAGGCGCTGGCGCGCGTGCGAGTACCGCAGCTTGAACACGGACCCGCCGACCCCCGGCACGCCACCGGTGGCCTGCGCCTCGCTCACGTTCCACTGGGTGAGCCGCCACAGAGCGCCGAACTCCGCGGACAGCAGGGCGAGTTCGCGCCGCAGCACGGCGTCGTCCCAGCGGCCGGTCTTGCGCGCGTGCGCGGCCAGTTCGCCGAGCACCCGCCGGCAGGCGACGACCTCGCCGACGAACGCGGTGCCGCGCTCGAACGACAGGGTCACCATGGTCACCCGCCAGCCGTCGTTCTCCGCCCCGACCCGGTTGCCGACGGGGATGCGCACCTCGTCGAGGAACATCTCGGCGAACTCCGTCGACCCGGCCAGCGTGCGCAGCGGCCGCACCGTGATTCCCGGAGCGTCCATCGGCATGGCGAGCCAGGTGATGCCGCGGTGCTTGGCGGCGTCCGGGTCCGTGCGCACCAGGAGTTCACACCAGTCGGCGACCTCGGCGTGCGAGGTCCAGATCTTGGCGCCGCTGACCACGTAGGAGTCCCCGTCGCGCCACGCGCGCGTGCGCAGGGAGGCGAGGTCGGAGCCCGCGTCCGGTTCGCTGAACCCCTGGCACCACACCTCGTCCCCGCGCAGGATCGGCGCGAGCCAGCGGTCGCGCTGCGCGGGGTCGCCCTCGGCTGCGACGGTCGGCCCGGCGTGCAGCAGCCCGACGAAGTTCGCGCCCACGTAGGGGGCGCCCGCCTTCTCGGTCTCCTCCAGGAAGATGAGCCGCTTGGTCGGCGAGGCGTCCCAGTGCACGTCCCCGTACCCGGCGTCGTACAGGCGCCGCTGCCAGCCCATGTCGTAGGTGCGTCTGCCGGGCCAGTCGTCGGGCGAGGGCTTCGGGGGCAGCGTGGGCAGCACGCCGCCCAGCCACTCCCGCAGCCGCGCCCGGAACTCCTCTTCTTCGTCCGTGTACGTGAGGTCCATGCCGGACGCCCTACTTGCCGGGCTTGTCGAGGTCCAGATCGAGCATGCGGATGGCGTTGCCGCGCATCAGCTTGTAGATCGTCTCGTCGTCGAGGCCCTTCACGTGGTCGAGGGCGACCTCCTTGGTGTTCGGGAAGGTCGAGTCGACGTGCGGATAGTCCGTCTCGAACGTCGCGTTGTCCCGGCCGACGGTGTCGATGGACGCCACCCCGTGCTTGTCGCGGAAGAAGCAGCAGAAGATCTGCCGGTAGTAGTACGTGGACGGGGGCTCGGGGATCAGGTCCCGGACGCCGCCCCACGCGCGGTGCTCCTCCCACACGTCGTCGGCCCGCTCCAGGGCGTAGGGCACCCAGCCCATCTGGCCCTCGCTGTAGGCGAGCTTGAGCCGCGGGTACTTCACCAGCACGCCGCTGAACAGGAAGTCCATCATCGAGGCCATCGCGTTGTTGAAGCTGAGCGAGGCCTGGACGGCGGGCGGCGCGTCCGGGGACGCGGCCGGCATCTGGGAGCTGGAGCCGATGTGCATGTTGACGACGGTCCCGGTCTCCTGGCACGCCGCGAAGAACGGGTCCCAGTACCCGGAGTGGATGGACGGCAGCCCGAGGTGCGTCGGGATCTCGGAGAACGTCACGGCCTTCACGCCGCGCGCGGCGTTGCGCATGATCTCCGCGACGGCCAGCTCGACGTCCCAGAGCGGGATGATGCACAGCGGGATGAGCCGGCCGCCGCTGTCCCCGCACCACTCCTCGACCATCCAGTCGTTGTAGGCGCGCACGCAGGCGAGCGCGACCTCCTTGTCGTGCGCCTCCGCGAAGGTCTGCCCGCAGAAGCGGGGGAAGGTCGGGAAGCAGAGGCTGGCCTCGACGTGGTTGAGGTCCATGTCGGCGAGGCGGGCCTTGGGGTCCCAGCAGCCGCGGCGCATCTCGGCCCGCGTGATCCCTTCCAGGGTCATGTCGTCGCGGTCGAAGCCGACGGCCGCGATGTTGCGCTTGTACGGGAACTTGAGGTCCTCGTAGATCCACCAGTCCGTGGGCGGCCCCGCCGGGTCCATCGTGATCTGGTACTTGCCCGCCACGTATGCGAGTTCGCCGATCCCCTCGGTCAGTGGCTTCGGCCCCTTGTCCCGGTACTTGGCCGGCAGCCAGGTCTCGAAGAGATGGGGCGGTTCGATCACATGGTCGTCGACGCTGACGATGCGCGGCAGTTCCGTCATGAGTGTTCAGCCCCTCGCCGTATCTGATGACCCGTCAGAAAGCAGGCTAGCCCCGCACCCCTGGACCGACAAGGAGCACGGTCTTACGCTCTCAGCCAGATCTGACATGCCGTCAGCTAACGGCAGTTGCCGTGAAGGGGTATGGAGATGACCGACACCGCACACGCCCTGGGCGCCTCCCGCACGCTCTGGGAGCTGGTCGAGCGCCGCGCCGAACTGACCCCCGACCATCCGGTGCTGCTGCAGGGCGAACGCACCCTGACCTTCGGCGAGTTGCGCGACCGCGGCGAGCGCGTGGCGGCGGGCCTGTACGGCCTCGGCATCCGCCCCGGCACCGTGGTCGCCTGGCAGCTGCCGACCCGTATCGAGACGGCCCTGCTCTCCTTCGCGCTCGCCCGCATCGGCGCGGTGCAGTCGCCGGTCATCCCCTTCTACCGGGACCGCGAGGTCGGCTTCGCGCTGCGGGAGTCGAAGGCCGACTTCTTCGCGACACCCGGCGTCTGGCGCGGCTTCGACCACACCGGGATGGCGCGGCGGCTCGGCGCCCGGGGCATCTTCGAGGCCTACGAGGACCTCCCGGAGGGCGACCCGGCCGTCCTGCCCCCGCCGCCCGCGTCCGGTACGGACGTCCGCTGGATCTACTGGACGTCCGGTACGACGTCCGACCCCAAGGGCGTGCTGCACACGGACCGTTCCCTCATCGCGGGCGGCTCCTGCCTCGCCCACGCGCTGCACCTGTCCGCCTCCGACGTCGGCTCGATGGCGTTCCCGTACGCGCACATAGCGGGCCCCGACTACACGGTGATGCTGCTCCTGTACGGCTTCCCCGCGGCGATGTTCGAGCACTTCGCGATGCCGGACTCACTGGACGAGTACCGGCGGCACGGCGTCACCGTGGCGGGCGGCTCCACGGCCTTCTACTCGATGTTCCTGACCGAACAGCGCAAGCAGCCCGACGCGAAGCTGATCCCCACGCTGCGGCTGCTCGCGGGCGGCGGAGCCCCGAAACCGCCGGAGGTCTACCACTCGGTCGTCCGCGAGATGGACGTCCAACTCACCCACGGATACGGCATGACAGAGGTGCCGATGATCACGATGGGGGCGCCGGACGACACCGCGGAGAACCTGGCGACGACGGAGGGCCGCCCGCCCGAGGGCATGGAGATCCGCGTCGTCGACGCCGACGGCAAACAGGTGCCGCCGGGCGTCGACGGCGACGTACGGCTGCGGGGCGAGGCCGTCTGCCAGGGCTACCTGGACCCGCGCCAGACCGCGGACGCCTTCGACGCGGACGGCTTCCTGATCACCGGCGACCTGGGACACCTGCTGCCGGAGGGGCACTTGGTACTCACCGGCCGCGCCAAGGACGTCATCATCCGCAAGGGCGAGAACATCTCCGCGAAGGAGATCGAGGACCTGCTGCACGAGCACCCCGCGGTCCAGGACGCGGCGGTGATCGGCCTGCCGGACGCGGAGCGCGGGGAGCGGGTGTGCGCGGTGCTCGAACTACGGCCGGGGCAGGCCCCGTTGTCCCTGCCCGAACTCAGCGGGTACCTGCGCGAACAGGGCCTGTCCACGTTCAAGCTCCCGGAGCAACTGGAAGTACTGGAGGCCCTCCCCCGCAACGAAACACTGCGCAAGGTCCTGAAGTACAAACTCCGCGAGCGCTACGGGACCCAACCAAGCCCCTGCGGCGATTGAGCAGCGGGGCCCGGGGCGGAGCGGCAAAACCAAGCCCCGCCGGCGATTGAGGCGCGGGGTCCGGGGCAGAGCCCCGGGACCGCAACGCCGGTGCGGCTATTCCGGGACGGTGAAGTACCGGGCGAAGGCCCGGACGGCCGCATCCTCCGAGATCCGGCCGGACCCATCGGCGTCAAGCGCGGCGGCCGCGGCCCGCGCCACATCGGGCTCGACGCCGAGCACCCCGAGCACCCGCCGCGCGGTCTCCGTGTCGACCCCGGCCTCCTCGGCACCGGCCACCGCGAGGGCGCCGCGCAGGAACGGACGGGCGATCTCGGCGAACCGGTCCGGGTTGTCCCGCAGCCGCTTCACGGCGCCGGTCACGAACTCCTCACGGGTCACCCGCTGGTCCCCGTCCACGTCCGCGATCCCGGCCATGCCCTGCCAGAACGCCTCGGCCCCCGCGAACAGCGCCTGGCCCCGCTCGGAGCGGGCCGTGACACCGAACTCGGTGAGCAGCGCCTTCGCCGCGACGTAGAAGTCCTCGCGGTCGATGTATCCGTTGCCGTCCTGGTCGAAGCCGGCGAACCGGGCCGCGATCCTCCGCTCGTCCATGCTCATGGGCCGCCTCTCGGGTCGATGGTGGTACGCATCGGAGCGTACGACGGTCCCGCGCGCGCACGCCCCGAACTGCGGCGATTGTGTCAAGGCCGGTGAAAATCCGGTACATGCCGTTACCCGGAAGGGGCTTACGCGGACATCGGCTCCGCGTTCTCGTCCACCGCGGAGGCGACGTCCGGGTAGACGTCGAAGAGGCGGCGGACGCCGAGGGCGCCGAGGACCCGGTTCACGTGCGAGCCGTCGACCGCGCCCTGTGCCGGCAGGATCAGCCGCAGCCGGCCCTGGCAGGAGCGCATCAGACGGCGCGAGGCGATCAGCACGCCGACGCCGCTGGAATCGCAGAACAGCACGTCGGAGAGGTCGAGCACGACACTGCGGCGGCCGTCGGCCACCGCCTCGTGCACCTGCTGGCGCAGCGCCGGGGACGTCACGAGGTCCATCTCGCCCGACGCGCACACGACGGCCCAGTCGCCCTGCCCTGACTCGGTCACCTTGAGCGCCACGCGCAACGCCTCTCGTTCGGGAATATCGACGATCCGGAATCTGTCCCTACGTTTCTTCTGCGCGGCTGCCCTGCCGCACTGGGATGAAACACTCCCGCAGACCTATCACATATGGCCTGGTTAAGCCCTGGCCGGTCACATGTGAACCAAATCGCTCACCCCGGGCAACCAAGCCGTTATGGCAAGGCGTCCTTTACGACCGGATGGTTTCTGTCACGGTCTGGTCTTTGTGACCGGATGGCCTTTATCACCCACTGCCCTTCGGGGGCGCACAATGCCGTAAAGGGGAGTGCGTTTCCGGTGGCGAAGGCTACATTCGGGTACACGACAAGCAGTTCACCAACAGGCAGTACCCAACAGGCAGTACAAGGCAAGGCAGTACGAGGCAAGAAGTTCGGGCAGTCGGTGAGGGGGCCCCATGCCCAAGGACACCCCGTCCCGCTGGGACCGCAGAATGCAGCAGCGCCTGGCGCACGGCGAGGCGGCGGCGCTCGGCGAGCTCTACGACCGGTTCGCCTCACTGGTGCACGGACTGGCGCACCGCGTCCTCGACGACGAGACGGCGGCCGACCAGATCACCCGTGACGTCTTCACCCAGATCTGGGAGAACCCGGACTCCTACGACCCCAAGCAGGGCCCGCTGCGCTCCTTCATCGCGACGCTCACGCACCGGCACGCGGTGCAGCGCCTGCGCCAGACCGAGTCCGCCGCCCTCGTGCGCACCGGACAGGGCACCACCGAGGACCTGGAGCGCAAGGTGCGGCACGCCTCCGCGGCGGCCCGCGCCGACTACATCGTGACATCGATGCCCGCACCGCTGCGCGAAGCGCTCAACCTCGCGTACTTCCAGCGCCGCGACTACCGCCAGACCGCCGCCGACCTGGGCGTCACCGAGGACGAGGCCCGCCGCAGGCTCCGCCTCGGCCTGCAGCTCCTGTCGACGGCGACGCACGACGCGGGCGCGCCACCCGGCCGCGGATACGGGAGGCCGGCGTGAGCGCGGCGAACGGACCGGACAGGTTCGATCCCTACGAGGAGGAGCCCGAGGGAACCGGAAAGCCCCCGGCCGACCGGCCCTGGATACCGACTCCCCGCTCCTCCGTCGAGGACACCGGCCGCCCGCTGCCTCCGGTGCCGACGAGCGAGCCGCCGGTCCTGGAGCACCGCGTCCTCAAGTCGCTGCTCGGCGCCTGGGCGCTGGCCGCCTGCTCGGCCGAGGAGGCCGCCGCCGTCGAGCTCCACCTCGGCGGCTGCGGCACCTGCGCCGAGGAGGCGCTGCGGCTGCGCGACGCCGTGGGCCTGCTGCACGCCGAGGAGAGCCTCGACCTCGACCCGATGCTGCGCTCCCGCGTCCTGGAGGGCTGCCTCAGCCGGCGCCCCGCCCGTATCCCCGTCCCCGGCTGGGCCACCCCGTTCGACGCCGAGACCGCCCGGCTCGACGCGCTGCTCCAGGACATCGGCGACGGCGAGTGGCACGCGCCGGTGCGGCTGCGCTGGTTCGAGGGCGCGGAACAGGTCGGCAAGAAGACCACGGTCGCCGGGGTGATCTCCCACCTCACCAGCGTCGACGGCCTGGTCGCCCGCGCCATCGGCCTGGAGGACCCCGTACCGGCGGTCCTCGACCCCACCGCGCGCACGAAGGCGTACTGGAAGTCGTCCTACTTCCCGCCCACCCGCGCGGTGCGGGCGCCCTGGCGCGAGCAGTCGCACTCCGTCATCCGCACGGTGTCCTTCGCGGGCTCGGACGAGGGCCGCTCCGGCGGCTCCGGCCAGCTCCCGGTGTCGTACGGCAATTTCGAGCTGGCGCTGCGCGACGCCATGATCGACCGGGCCTTCGAGTGCTGGATCCACGCGGGCGACATCGCCGACGCGGTGGACTACCCGTACGAGGCCCCGGCCCCGCGCCACCTCAACCGGATGATCGACCTCGCCGCCCGGCTGCTCCCCGCCTCCCTGGCGGCACGCCGCCGCCGCGGCCTCGCGGCCCCCGCCAAGGAACTGGTCACCGCGGGCCGCCCCGGCCGCAGCCTGCGCCTGGAGGTCGAGGGCGCGGGCGGCGGCGAGTGGCTGATCGCCCTCGACTCCCCCGCGGCCGTCGGCTCCGACGAGCGGGAGGTGGCACACGTGGCCCTCGACGGCGTCGAATTCTGCCGCCTGGCCGCGGGCCACGTACTCCCGGAGGAAGCCGCGGCGGGCCAGGTGGGCGACCGGGAGGCCATCAGGGACGTCCTGGCGGCGACGGCGGGCCTGAGCCGGATGTAGGCAAATCAAGCCCCTGCGGCGATTGAGCAGCGGGGTCCGGGGCAGAGCCCCGAGAGCGCAACCCCGGCGGGGCGCTACGCGAAGACGACCGTACGCCGACCGTTCAAAAGAATCCGCCGCTCCGCATGCCACTTCACGGCCCGCGCCAGCGCCTGGCACTCCACGTCACGCCCGATCGCCACCAGCTGGTCGGGCGTGACATCGTGCCCGACCCGCTCGACCTCCTGCTCGATGATCGGCCCCTCGTCGAGGTCGGCGGTCACATAGTGCGCGGTCGCCCCGATCAGCTTCACACCACGGGCATGCGCCTGGTGGTACGGCTTCGCGCCCTTGAAGCTCGGCAGGAACGAGTGGTGGATGTTGATGATCCGCCCGCTGAGCTGCTTGCACAGGTCGTCCGAGAGCACCTGCATGTACCGCGCGAGCACGACCAGCTCGACGCCCTCGTCCCGCACCAGATCGAGCACCTGCTGCTCGGCCTGCGCCTTCGTCTCCTTCGTCACCGGAATGTGGTGGAAGGGGATGTCGTACGAGGCGACCAGCTCGGCGAAGTCCGTGTGGTTGGAGACGACCGCGGCGATGTCGACCGGCAGCGCGCCGATCCGGGCCCGGAAGAGCAGGTCGTTCAGGCAGTGGCCGAACTTGCTGACCATCAGGACGACCTTCATCCGGTCCGAGGCCCGGTGGATCTGCCAGTCCATGTGGAACGAGTCGCCGATGGCGGCGAAGCTGGCGCGCAGCTTCTCCACGGTGACGGAGGCGTCCGCGCTGAAGTGGACGCGCATGAAGAACAGTCCTGTGTCGTGGTCGCCGAACTGCTGACTGTCCTCGATGTTGCAGCCGGTCATGAAGAGATAGCTCGACACGGCGTGCACGATGCCCTGCTTGTCGGGGCAGGAGAGGGTGAGGACGTACTGATCGGGGCCGGTTGCGGACTGCGCGTTCATGGGGCCAAGGGTCCCACACCCGTGGCCCCGGCCCTCGCGCGTCCCACGGGCCGGGACCCCGCAGGGGCCCGATGGGTGGGGCTAGGCCGCGCTCGTCATGATCTGCAGCACCTCAAGGGTCTGCGGGGAGCCCTCCGGGTCCTCGCCGTCGCTCGTGGCGAGCCTCACATGGGCGTCGCGGGCCGCACGGACCGCCTCCGGCCAGCCCTCGTGGTTCAGGTACGCGGCGACGGGGGCGTCGGGGCCCACCTGGTGCATGATCCGCAGGACCCGGAGCACGGCGGAGTCGACGAGCGCCGCCTCCTGCGAGTCCCGGAAGATCGTCCCGACGTATTTCTCGGCGGACCAGTTGTCCAGCCAGGTGTCCTCGACGAGGCGGTACACGGCGTCGGTCACGTCCCCGTACCCGTCAACGCCTGCTTGCCAGACGTCCCTCTGGAACGACGGGTCGGAGAGCATGTGCAGCGCGGAACGCACGTTGCTGCGCCAGCGCCACCACGGCATGTCGTTGAGTGGCATGCCGCCCATCTTCGTTGAGCGACGGCCGCGACGGGAAGACTTGTCCGAGGTTTGCACGGTCATCGATCGTACGTCCCGACCCCTCGGACCCCGCACGACCCCCGCAATTCACCTCATGGTCACCACGCGTTGACCGCGGGTCACTCGACCGTTGGCGACGCGGCGGAATCGTGCGGGGACATGACCGGCAGGCGCCCCAGCACCCGTAAGCGCAGCATCCCCCGAAGCCACATACGCACCGCGGCCGCTCTCCTCGGCGCCGCCCTCCTCGCCGGGTGCGGGCTCGTCCCCGGCGACGCCAAGGGCGCCAAACCCCCGTCGGTGACGGTGATGACCTGGGCCTCCGAAAAGACCGGGGCGACGAACATGCCGGGAATGCCCGCCATGGCGCGGGCCTACGCGCGCTGGATCAACGCCCACGGCGGTATCGGCGGCCGCACCCTGAAGGTCCTCACCTGCAACGACCACAACGACAGCGTGGGCGCCGCCAAGTGCGCCCGCTCCGCCGCCGAGCACGACGTCGTGGCGGTCGTCGGCTCGTACAGCCAGCACTCGAACGCGTTCCTGCCCCCGCTGGAGTCCGCGGGCATCCCGTACATCGGCGGTTACGGCGCCACCGAGGCGGAGTTCACCAGCCCGCTGTCGTACCCGGTCAACGGCGGGCAGCCCGCCCTCCTCGCCGGCAACGGTCGCCAGCTGTCCGGGCCGTGCGCCCGCACCGTCCTGATCCGCCCCGACTCCATCGCGGGCGACCAGCTGGCACCGCTGCTCGACGCCGGTCTCGCGCTGCGCCACCGCCCCGCCGCCGTCGACATGCTCGCCGCCGACGACGCCACCGACTACGCCGACCAGGCCCGCCGCGCGCTCGACGCCGCGAGCCGGGCGCCGCAGGGCGAGGGCTGTGTCGCCGCGGTGCTCGGCGAGCGCACGAACACGTTCTTCGACTCGTTCCGGCGGCTGCGCGACGACTACCCCTCGGTGCGCACCGCCACCGTCCTCGGCAGCCTCGACCAGTCCGTCGTCGACCGCACCGGCGGCCCGAAGAGCCCGTACGAAGGCGCCTACGTCACCAGCTGGTACCCGGCGGCGAACGACGCACGCTGGGACCCGATGAACCGGGCGATCAAGGAGCAGGCCTTCGGCGACAACCGGATCGACCCGACGGACGCGGGCGTGCAGACGACCTGGATCGCGTACGAGGTGCTGCGGCAGGTCGTCGAGTCGGTGGGCGACGGCGCGGTCACGGCGCGCACCGTGCGCACCGCCCTCGACGACGACCTGAAGGTGACGACGGGCGGGCTCACCCCGCCACTGCGCTGGGGCTACACCCACATGTCCGCGGTCGGCGACTTCCCGCGCCTGGTCAATGCGCGGGTCACCTTCCAGAAGGTCGTCGACGGGCGGCTCAAGGCGACCCAGAAGTCCTCGGTGGACGTGACGGACACGCTCGCCAAGGTCCCCTAAGTCCTAGGGGACCGCTTCGGATCAGAGCCGGATCGGAGTCGGATCAGAGCTGGACGGCCGAGCGCTGCGTCAGGCCGTACTTGCTCGCGATCTGGTTCCACAGCTTCGAAGCCTGCTGCTTCTGCTTGGACGCCGTGCCGCTCGCCGCGTCCCCGGACCTGCGCTCGTTCGTCGGGCGCGCGTGGCCCTTCTTGCACAGCGCCTTCTTCTTGGCGGCGACCTGGTCGCCCCAGGCGGCGTAGTGGTTGTCCGCCGACGCGGACGCCTTCCAGGCGGCGGTGAGGGCGGTGGTGAGCGTGGAGTGCTCGGGCAGCTGGTCCACGGACAGCGTGCCCAGACGCGTCACCAGGTCGTTGCGCTGCTGCGCGGCGCCACGAAGATCCTTGGAGGCCTGCGGCAGCGCCTTGCAGCTGCCGATGTTCGCCACCGAGCGGACCACGGCGGAGCGGCTGTTGTTGGAGTCGCCGAGCAGCTTGTCGAGCTCGACGGCCTGCGCCTTGGCCGGGTCCACGGACGGAGAGGGCGACGCGGACTTGGACGCCTCGTTCGACACGTTCTTCGTCGCGTCCGTCTTCTTGTCGTCGTCCCCGCCGCCGATCAGGGCACCCGCGCCGACGCCGACGACGAGGATGGCCACGCCGACCGCAGCGATGAGGGGCGCCTTGGAGCCGGTGCGGGCCTTGCCGCCGCGCGGGGGCTCGGGCTCGTAGCCGTACTGCTGCGGGGGCGGCGTCATGCCGGGACCGCCGTGGCCTCCGTGGCCTCCGTGACCGCCCTGCGCGTGCGGGTCGAAGCGCGGCATCTGCTGTGTCGCGCCGCTGCCGCCGTCCGGCTCCGTGCGGAACAGGGCGTCGAACTCGGCCGGCGGCTGCCGCTCGCCGGGCGTTCCGGGGCGTACGCCGTAGGCCTGCTCCTGGCCGGGCATCGGCTGGCCCTGCGCCTGCTGGCCGGGCATGGGCTGGCCGGGCATCGGCTGACCCGGCATCTGCTGGCCGGGCACCGGGGGGATGTACTGCGTGGCCTCGCTGTCGGGCTGGCCCGCGTGGGCGCCGGGCGCCGCGTCGGGCAGCGGCTGCGCGCGGCCCAGGAACTGGGTGGCGTCGGGGGCGGGAGCCTCCGGCGGCAGGGCGGGACCGGCCGCGTGGTGGGCGGCCTGGTGCTGGGCGGCCTGGTGCTGGGCCGCCGGGGGTATGTACTGCGTGGCGTCCCCGTCGTAGGCACCGGGAGCGGGGCCCGAGGGCGCCGCGGGCGGCAGCGGTCCGGCCTCCGCGTACTGCTGCGGCAGCGCCTGCGCGGGCGGCTGCGGCGGCAGGGCGCCGCCGTACGACTGGGGCGGCAGCGCACCGTAGTCCTGCTGCGGCGCGGGCGGCATCGGCGCGGCGCCCTGCGGCTGGCCCCACTCGTACGTGGGCATGGCCCCGTCGTAGGTCGGCATCGGCCCGGCGTTGTGCGCCTGCTGGGACTCGGGCCCCCAGGGCTGCCCCCACGGGCTCGCGCTCGCGGGGCCCGCCTGGTCGCCGAACGTACCGGGCAACAGGGGCTCGCCGCCGTCGGCGGGCAGCACGACACCTTCGTGCGCCTGCCGCGCCTGCGGAAGGTGCGGACGTTCGCCCTGCCCGCTCTGCCCGCTCTGCTCCGTCACCGTAAGACTCCTACGTAGGGGGTCGGAATCGTCGGCTCACGCTACCGGGTCTTCGTACGCCCGTGCTACGCACCTCAAATCCCCAAAGCCTCCCCAGTGACGCGACTAACAAAACCGGCCACCGGCTTGCCCGTTATGACACAGCTCACGCCTCCCACGCCAGACAAGTACGCCGCTCACGCCGCCCGAAGCTCCATGCGCGCCCCGAACTCCCGCACCACGGGCTCCTCCCGGAACGGATCGAGGCGCTCCTTGAAATCGTCCAGATATTCCATGCCCCGGTTCGAACGCACCGTGCCGAGCAGTTCGACGGCCCGAAGTCCCGTATGACAGGCCTGTTCCACTTCGCGCTGCTGCACCTGCGCCGTCGCGAGCAGCACCAGACCGATCGCGCGGCGGCGGGCGCGCGACGGCGGATGCCCGTCCAACGACTCCTGCGCGCACCGCGCCGCGTCCCGCGACTGCCCCAGATCCCGGTGGCAGTGCGCCAGTTCATCGGCCAAATACGCATGGTCGAAGTGGGCGATCCACACCGGATCGTCCCCCGAGTCCGTCCGCCCGTCCGCCTGTTCCATGGCGGAAACCGCACGGCTGGAGGCGGACTGCGCCGACCTCGCGTCCCCGAGGAGTGCATGGCCGCGCGCTTCGGCGGCGTGGAACATCGCCTCAGCGCGCGGCGTCACGCGCCCGCGCGCCCCCTCCTGAGCCGCGCGGGCGAGCTGGGAGATCTCACGCGGATTGCCGAGCTGCGCCGCCAAGTGACTCATCGACGCGGCCAGTACGTACCCGCCGTAGCCACGGTCACCCGCCGCCTGCGCCAGACGCAGCGCCTGGATGTAGTACCGCTGGGCGAGACCCGGCTGCCCGGTGTCGATCGCCATGTACCCGGCGAGCTCCGTCAACCGCGCGACGGCGGAGAACAGTTCACGCCCCACCGCCTCCCGGTAGGAGCCGGCGAGCAACCCGCTCACCACACTGTTCAGATAGTGCACGAGCACCGGGCGCACGTGCCCGCTCCCGTACTGGTGGTCCAGATCGGTCAGCGCCTGCGTCATCGCCCGCACCGCCGCGACGTCCGAAGGCCCGACCCGTGGCCCGGCCGAGCGCGCCACCTGCGAGTCCGGCACGGAGATCAGCCAGTCCCTGCTCGGCTCGACCAGCGCGGACGACGCGACGGTCGAACCGGAGAGGAAGTCCCTGCGCCCCACGTCGCTGCGCCACAGCTCGCAGACCTGCTCGATGGCGCCGAGCACGGTGGGCGAGAACTGCAGTCCGACACCGGAGGCGAGGTTCTTGCCGTTGGCCATCCCGATCTCGTCGATGGTCACCGTGCGCGCCAGCTTGCGGCCCAGCGCCTCCGCGATGATGCCCGGCGCCCGGCCGCGCGGCTGCTGCCCACGCAGCCAACGCGCCACGGACGTCTTGTCGTAGCGCAGATCGAGCCCGTGCTCCGCACCGCACATGTTGACCCGGCGCGCGAGCCCCGCGTTCGAACAGCCCGCTTCCTGAATGAGCGCCTGCAGCCGTTCGTTGGGCTGTCGCGCTACGAGAGGCCGTGCGGCCATGACGTACCCCCTGCTGTGCCCGTCCGGGTGTCCGACTGCAGGTCAACAGCCGGTCGTTGGATCATCACTGCCCTGTGCGGAAACGGAAGATGCACCACAAACGGGTGCCAAACACACGCCCGCATGACGCTTCCCCGCCGCGTCGACGTTCTCGGTACCTCCCCGCACTACCCACGACCCGCTGCCGCCTCGCCCGCGCGCCCCCGCCCATGCACCCATGCGCCCCACGTGCGAGAACGATGCCCCCGCCCTACCGGCACCCGCGCCCGTAACCCTCCGTGGCGGCGGGAGTTGAGAACGACGTGGAAGAGACCATCGCAGGCACCTCGGACGTCACCTCACCCGTCACCGCCGCCGGGCAGATCCCGCAACAGCGCGGCGACTCTCTCCTGGACACCGCCGTCCGCTACGCGGAGGAGCGCCACTGGGACGTGTTCCCCGGCACCTGGCTGGAGATCGGCGACGGCGTCCAGCGCTGCTCGTGCGGCTCCCCGCAGTGCCCCGCCCCCGGCGCACACCCCGCCCGCCCCGACTGGGCGAACCAGGCGACCGGCAGCGCGACCGTGGCCCGCCGCCTGTGGTCGAAGCAGCCGAACGCGTCGATCCTCCTCCCCACGGGCCGCACCTTCGACGCGATCGACGTGCCGGAGACCGCCGGGTTCCTCGCCCTCGCCCGCATGGAGCGGATGGAGCTCACGCTCGGCCCCGTCACCTGCACCCCGGACCGCCGCATGCAGTTCTTCGTGCTGCCCGGCGCCGCCCTCAAGGTCCCCGACCTCGTACGGAAGTTGGGCTGGCCCCCGGCCTCCCTCGACCTGCTCGCGCTCGGCGAGGGCCAGTACGTCGCCGCTCCCCCGACCCGCTTCGGCAGCCAGGGCGCCGCCCAGTGGGCCTGCCGCCCGACCGCCGCGAACCGCTGGCTCCCCGACGCGGAGGAGATCGTCTCCCCGCTGGCGTACGCGTGCGGGCGCGAAGGCCGACGCAGGTAGCGCCTCCCGGTGGCCCGCCCACGGCCGACGTATCGTGCCCGGACGGACGAAGACGAGGAAGGGCGGGCACAGTTGACCTCGGCCGAGGAAACCGCAGCCGTACGCGTACACGACCTATGGAAGTCGTTCGGGCAGCAGACCGCCGTCGCCGGCATCGACCTCACGCTGCCCGCAGGACGGTTCATCGGCCTCGTCGGGCCGAACGGGGCGGGCAAGACCACCACGCTCTCCATGGTCACCGGCCTGCTCCGCCCCGACCAGGGAACCGTGCACGTCGCGGGCCACGACGTCTGGGCCGACCCCGCCGAGGTCAAGGCCCGCATCGGCGTCCTCCCGGAAGGGCTGCGCCTCTTCGAGCGCCTCTCCGGCCGGGAACTCCTCGCGTACACCGGCAGATTGCGCGGCCTGCCCGGCGCCGAGGTCGACAAGCGCGCAGCCCAACTCCTCGACGTACTGGACCTGGCCGGGGCCGCCAACAAGCTCGTCGTCGACTACTCGACCGGCATGCGCAAGAAGATCGGCCTCGCCGCGGCGCTCCTCCACAACCCCGAAGTCCTGTTCCTGGACGAACCCTTCGAAGGCGTCGACCCGGTCTCGGCCCAGACCATCCGCGGCGTCCTGGAACGCTACACACGCTCCGGCGCGACGGTCGTCTTCTCCTCCCACGTCATGGAACTGGTCGAGTCCCTGTGCGACTGGGTGGCCGTGATGGCGGCCGGCCGCATCCGCGCCCAGGGCCCGCTGGCGGAGGTCCGCGGCGAGGCGAACTCCTTGCAGGAGGCGTTCCTCAACCTCGTGGGAGCGCACGGACGGGACAGTGGAGGGACGCTGGACTGGCTGGGCAACAATCAAGCCCCGCCGGCGATTGAGGCGTGGGGTCCGGGGCAGGGCCCCGAGTCCGCAACCACGTCACAGCACACCAAGCGGACCCACCCATGACAGCCGTCCTCGTACAGCTCAAGCTCGCGCTCCTGCGCAACGGCCTCCGCCAATCCGCCGGCAGGCGAGCCGCCTACATCGCCTCGCTCCTCGCCGCCGCACTCGTCGGCGCGCTCCAGCTCCTCGGCCTGATCCTCCTCCACGGCAACGCGCACGCCGCAACCGTCGGCATCCCCCTCACCACGCTCCTCGCCCTCGGCTGGGCCGTGCTCCCGCTGTTCTTCCCCAGCGGCGACGAAACCCTCGACCCCACCCGCCTCGCGATGCTCCCGCTGCGCCCCGACCCACTGGTCCGCGGCCTCCTGGTCGCGTCGCTGGTCGGCATCGGACCGCTGTTCACCCTCTGCCTCGCGTTCGGCGCCGCGTACGCGGTGGCGCACGGAGCGGCGGCCACGGTCGTCGCGGTGCTCGCGGTGCCGCTCACCGTCCTCACCTGCGTCGCCCTCGCCCGGACCGTGGCGGCGGCCAACATCCGCCTGCTCACCAGCCGCAAGGGCCGCGACCTCGCCGTCCTGAGCGGGCTCGTCATCGCCGTCGGCGCGCAGCTCGTGAACTTCGGGGTGCAGCGGCTCGGCGCGGCGGGCGGCGTGGGCGCGCTCGACCCGGTGGCGAAGGTCCTGGGCTGGATCCCCCCGGCGTCGGCGATCGCGGCGGTCGACGCGACGAGCAAGGGGTCGTACGGCACGGCGCTCGCGCGGATCGCGCTCTGCGCGGTGGCTCTGCTGGCCCTCCTGGCCCTCTGGCGGCGCGCCCTGACGCGCCTGATGACGGCGCCCGACGGCTCCACGATCGAGGCCGCGACCCCCGGCCGCCGTCGCACCCGCACCGGCCCCCGCCTGCTGCCGGAGGGCCGGACCGGGACGGTCATGGAGCGCAGCCTCCGCTACGTGTGGCGCGACCCGAAGACCAAGGCGGCCTGGGTCACATCCCTCGCGATCGGCCTCATCGTCCCCGTCTTCAACGCGCTCCAGGGCACCGGCACCGTCTACTTCGCGTGCTTCGCGTCCGGGATGCTCGGCATCCAGATGTACAACCAGTTCGGCCAGGACACCTCGGCGTTCTGGATGGTGGCCGCGACGATCGCGTCGCCACGGGACGCGTACGTCGAACTACGCGCGCGTGCCTACGCACTGCTGCTGATCACCCTCCCGTACGCGACGCTCGTCGTCCTCGTCACCACGGTCCTGCTGGACTCCTGGGCGGACCTCCCGGAAGTCCTCGGCCTGTCCTTCGCGCTGCTCGGCGCGATGCTCGCGACTGGCGCGTGGACCTCGGCCCGGTTCCCGTACTCGATCCCGCAGGAGGGCTACAAGAACGTGGCGCCGGGGCAGGCGGGCCTCGCCTGGATATCGATCTTCGGCGGCATGGTCGCGGCGGCCCTGGTCTGCGCCCCCGTCCTCGCCCTGACGATCGCGCTGCACGCGACGGACTCCGCGTCCTGGAACTGGATCCTGCTGCCGGTCGGCGCGGTGTACGGGGCGGCGGCGACGTTCCTGGGCCTGCGCCTCGCGGCCCCGCGCACGGCGGACCGTCTGCCGGAGATCCTGCTGGCGGTGAGCAAGGGCTGAAACGCAGACGACCCGCGAGCCGTGGTTCCTCCCGTACGAGACGGTCGGAAGCCGGCCGGACGTACCGGCGGCTCGCGGGTCGGGTGACTGCTTGGGATTGGGCCGGCTGCGCGCACTGACACGCGCTGGTCCGGCGCCGAATTCGAGATGCGACGTCGGGCCTCTAGCCCGCAGTCACCTCACGCGTCCGGTTGTCATACATCTGCCGAACCACCTCCCTTCTGTGTGCCTGCCACCTTAGGAAGGTCCCTGGCCCCCTTCAACCGGTTTTACGCGGCGTTGAGGGGACCCACGGGCCGAGGCCGGTCCTCAGGAGCCGGTGGTGCCGTCGATTGCCTCGCGGAGGAGGTCCGCGTGGCCGTTGTGGCGGGCGTATTCCTCGATCAGGTGGGTGAGGATCCAGCGGAGGGAGACCTGGGGGTCGCCGGTGAAAGCGGCTTCCCGCGGGGAGAGGGTGCCGGTGGTGTCCAGGGCGGCGGTCGCGGTGAGTTGGCGGGCGCGGGCGATTTCGGTGCGCCACTGGGCGAGGGCGTCCTGGAGGGTGCGGTCCGGTGTGAGGGTGAAGGCGTCCGGGCCTGCCGTTTCGTACACCGGTGGGGTGTCGTGGGCGCCCGCGAAGACGCGCTGGAACCAGTTGCGTTCGACCTCGGCCAGGTGCTGGACCAGGCCGAGGAGGGTGAGGGACGACGAGGGGATCGCACGCGCGCGTGCCTGTGCGTCCGTCACGTTCGCGCACTTGACGGCCAGCGTCTCGCGGTGGAAGTCCAACCAGCCTTCGAGGGTGCTGCGTTCGTCGGCGGCCGGGGGCGGGACGGGGCGGCCGTCGGGCAATGTCGTCATGCGTTGCATGCTGGACGTATGTGCTCTTGGGTTTCTTCGAACTTGCCTGAAGTCCGTGTGGGATGCGTCACGTTCGAGTTGAATGATCTGGAGCAGTACGAGGAATTCGTCGCGCCGACACAGCCTGCAGGGGGTGCCAGGTGAGTGCTTCCCGGCGTAGTGGGACCACTGATGCGCTCGGGCCCGAGGAGCCGGAGCCGGACGGGGCCGATCTCTTGGCCGCGTTGTTGGACGGCATGGACGCCGCGTTGTGCGCCTTTGACGCCGATGGGGTCGTGACCCATTGGAACCGGGAGGCCGAGCGGGTGCTCGGCTGGACGGCCGAGGAGGCCGTGGGCCGGCGCGGGTTCGCGGGGTGGGCCGTGCGGCCCGCCGACGCGGAGGAGGTGCAGGGGTGGCTGATGGCCGCGATGCACGCCCCGGGTCGGCAGGTGCACGAGTTCGCGCTGCTGACGAAGGACGGCGGGCGGGTGCTCGTACGGACTCAGTCCGCCGCCGTGCGCGGGGCCGACGGCAAGCCCGCGGGGGTGTACTGCGCGTTCAGCGAGGTGCACGCGCAGATCGACCTGGAGCGGTCCATCGCGCTCAGCGAGGCCCTGTTCGAGGACGCCGCGTGGGGTGTCGTGCTGGTCGACGCGGATCTGCGGCCCGCCGTGGTGAACGGGCATGCGGCGCGCGCCCTGGGCGCCGGGCGCAACGCCGTCCTCGGGCGGCCGCTCGGGGATCTGGTCGGGCAGGGCGTGGAGGAGCTGGAGAGCGCGCTCGCCCATGTGCTCGCCGAGGGCCCGCCGCCGACTCCGACGGAGGTGTGGGTGACGCTGCGGCGGCCCGGCGAGGGCGGCGGGCGCACCGAGCGCAGGTGCTGGCGCAGCGGCTTCGTACGGCTCGCGTCACCGCTCACGGAGGAGCCGGTGCCGCTGGGTGTGGGCTGGCTGTTCCAGGACGTGACCGAGGCGAAGCAGAGCGAGCAGGAGGCCGCCCAGCTCCGGTTCCGCTCGCAGCAGCTGCAGCGTGCGGCGCGGGCCGCCGCCGAGTGCGAGGACCCGGCGGAGGCGGCGACCGTGCACCTGGACTTCGCGCTCGCCGGGTTCGCCGACCACGCGGTGATCGATCTGGTGGCGAGCGAGGAGCCGCTGCGGCTCGTCCGCGCCGCGACCACGCCTTCGGGGGCGCCGGGTCCGAGCCTGCTGGTGTCGCGGGGCGCGCTGCCGGTGCGGTACGCGGCGGGACATCCGGCGTTGCAGTGCGTGGAGCGGGCGGGCTCGGTGCGGGCCGCCGCCGACGCGGGGGCGGCCGGTGGTGAGTGGGCGCTGGAGCGGCAGTGGCCGGAGGGCACGGTGTACGCGTTGTGCGCGGTGCTGCGCAGCCGGGGGCGGACCGTGGGCGTGGTGACGTTCCTGCGGGGCGCCAGCCGGGTCGGCTTCGAGCGCGGGGACGCCGTGTACGCGGAGAGTGTCGCGGTGCGGATCGCGGGTGCGGTGGATCTGGCGTGGGCGCTGGCGGCGGACCGGTAGCGCCTACGACCGGCCGGTAGCGCCCACGACCGGCCGGTAGCGCCCCAGCGGGCCGGTTCAGCGCCGGTAGTAGATCCGGTCCCCGTACTCGTCGAAGACCCGCGCGTTCCACTCCAGGCCGCCGTCCACGTTGCCGGAGCGCAGCAGCGGGGGCTGGATGCCGCGGTCGGCCAGGGACGCGGCGCAGGTGGCGAGGGTCGCCTGCATCAGGGCGCTGGCGGTGACCGTGGAGGCGGGGCCGAAGGGCGTGTCGACGCCTTCGTGGGTCAGCTCGGCGTCACCGATCGAGATCTTGGAGTCCAGGACGATGTCGCAGTGGTCGCGCAGATAGCTGCCCGAGGCGTGCCGGGAGGTGGGGGCGTCGGGCCCGGTCGCGTACGACAGCGAGGTGACGCCGATGACCTTGATGCCGGCCGCGCGGGCGCCGAGGGCCATCTCGACGGGGAGCGCGTTGCGCCCGGACAGGGAGATGATCACCAGTACGTCGCCGGCCTGCGCGGGGCTGGCCTCCAGGACCGCGGCGGCGAGCCCGTCGACCCGTTCGAGGGCGGAGCCGAGCGTCGCGGGCATCACGTCGACGCCCACGGTGCCGGGCACCGACAGCAGGTTCATGAGGGCGAGGCCGCCCGCCCGGTAGACGACGTCCTGGGCGGCGAGCCCGGAGTGGCCAGCGCCGAACGCGAAGAGGCGGCCGCCCGCGGCGACGGTGTCGGCGAGGAGGGTGCCGGCCGCGGCGATGTTGTCGGCCTCCTCGTCCCGGATCCTGGTCAGGAGTCCGATGGAGGCGTCGAGGTACTGCGCGGCCAGCTTGCTCTCGCTCATCGGCGTGCCCCTTGGGTCCTGGTGAGTCGGGTCGCGTCGCGGCGGTGCGTGGCGCGTTCGCGGATCACGGTGCGGTCTGGACCAGTGCTCTGTCAATACGCCTTACGGCCCCGCCGTGCCCGGCGTTTCCCTGGCGCGTCACGGTTGTCAGCGGTATGCGTCAGAATTGAGTTCTGGGTTCCAGGGCCAGCGCACACGCTGCGCGGTCAGCCAGCGGAGCTGTCGCGAAGCTAGAGAGCTACACGAGGGGCACGTATGTCCGGACTGATCGACACCACGGAGATGTACCTCCGCACCATCCTCGAGCTGGAGGAGGAAGGTGTGGTCCCCATGCGCGCCCGGATCGCCGAGCGGCTCGACCAGAGCGGGCCGACGGTCAGCCAGACCGTGGCGCGCATGGAGCGGGACGGCCTGGTCGCCGTGGCCGCCGACCGACACCTGGAGCTGACCGACGAGGGCCGGCGGCTCGCGACGCGCGTGATGCGCAAGCACCGGCTCGCGGAGTGTCTGCTCGTGGACGTGATCGGCCTGGAGTGGGAGCAGGTGCACGCGGAGGCCTGTCGCTGGGAGCACGTGATGAGCGAGGCCGTGGAGCGCCGCGTTCTGGAGCTGCTCCGCCACCCGACGGAGTCGCCGTACGGCAACCCGATCCCGGGCCTCGAGGAGCTGGGCGAGAAGGACGGGGCGAATCCTTTCCTGGACGAGGGGATGGTCTCGCTGTCCGACCTCGACCCGGGGTCCGACGGGAAGACGGTCGTGGTGCGCCGGATCGGCGAGCCGATCCAGACGGACGCGCAGTTGATGTACACGCTTCGCCGGGCAGGCGTGCAGCCCGGTGCGGTGGTCAGCGTGACGCAGTCGCCGGGCGGGGTGCTCGTCGGCAGCAGCGGTGAGGCGGCGGAGCTGGAGGCGGACATCGCCTCGCACGTCTTCGTGGCCAAGCGCTGAGCCGAGCGCCGACCCGGGCGTAGAGCCGGGCGCAGAGCCGAGAGCAGAGTCGAGCGACTCCCTGCGGGGCAGGCGTCAACTTCCGTGTCGTGCGATTAAGTTGACTTCTATCCGCACATGCTGCACTTCCGCGCAGAAAACAAGATTCACTGTGCGGAACCGCAGCGATCGGACGCTCGGCGTGCAAGGCTGTCGCGTGAGGCATATGACCAGAGGGGGCCGCACATGGACCGGCCGATCATGGTGCGAGGGGACCGGGGAGCGCGGCGGGACCCACATACAGAGGGCCCCGGCGCCTCGCGGCGCCGGGGCCTGTCCTCCCCTGTTCCGACCCGGAGCCCCGAGCTCCCAAGGTCGATCCCCTCGGACCGTTTTCCCCGAGCGGTCCGCCTCCCGCTGAAGAGATCCCCTCGACAGCGCCGGTCATTCCTTGAGGCCTGTCACTCAAACGAGGGGTGTAGTCCGAGAGCACCACGCTTTCGAAAACAGGTTCGATAGCGTGAAGAGGTACGCGACTGCAGGCGCGACCACGAGGGGGTGCCAGGGCCTATGGCGCGGCGCATCGACGTGACCGGAGCAGGCGGTATCCGCCTGGCCGCCTGGGAGTTCGCCGACCCGCCCAAGACGGGCGAGGCCGGCCACAACAACCCCGGAGTCCTGCTGCTGCACGGGCTCATGGGCCGGGCCTCCCACTGGGCGGGGACGGCCCGCTGGCTCTCCGAGCGACATCGGGCGGTCGCGCTCGACCAGCGCGGGCACGGGCAGAGCGACAAGCCGCCGCAGGGCCCGTTCGACCGGGACGCGTACGTCCTGGACGCGGAGGCGGCGCTCGTCCAGCTGGGCCTCGAACCGGCCGTCCTCATCGGACACTCCATGGGAGCGCTCACAGCGTGGCAGCTCGCCGCCCGCCGCCCCGATCTCGTCCGCGGCCTCGTCGTCTGCGACATGCGGGCCTCCGCCCTCGGGGCGGCCTCCCAGCGGGAGTGGGAGGACTGGTTCAAGTCCTGGCCGCTGCCGTTCGCGACACTCGCGGACGTCCGGAAGTGGTTCGGGGAGGACGACCCGTGGGTGGAGCGGCCCAACCCGGCGCGCGGGGAGTTCTACGCCGAGGTCATGACGGAGACCGAGGACGGCTGGCGGCCCGTGTTCTCACGGCGCCAGATGCTGGAGGCGCGCTCCACGTGGGTCTACGACGCGCACTGGGAGGAGCTCGCCGCCGTCCAGTGCCCGGCGCTCGTGCTGCGCGGCCTGGACGGGGAGTTGGGGCGGGCGGAGGCGCAGGAGATGGTGCGGGTCCTTCCCCGCGGGGTGTACGCGGAGGTGGCCGACGCCGGGCATCTTGTGCATTACGACCAGCCGGAGGCGTGGCGCTCCGCGCTGGAGCCGTTCCTGGACGGGGTCCTGGCGGAACTGTGAGCGGGGGCGGGGTCGCGGGTCTCTGCCCCGGACCCCGCGCCTCAATCGCCGGCGGGGCTTGAAAATGGTCGACTTGACCGGTCAGGGGCTGAGGCGTTCCACGAGCCAGGCGTCCGGCACCGGGCCACGCACGTACCGGAGGCGGTCGTGGAGGCGGTTTTCGCGGCCCTGCCAGAACTCGACCGTGCGGGGGGTGATCCGGTAGCCGCCCCAGTGCGGTGGCACCGGGACCGCGGTGCCCTCGGGGTGACGGGCGGCGAGCTCCGCGTACCGCGCGTCGAGTTCCGCCCGGGTGACCACGGACGACTGGGCGCTGGCCCACGCGCCCAGTTGGGAGCCGTGCGGACGGGAGTGGAAGTACGTCTCCGTCTCGGTCCTCGACGTCCGCTCGGCCGTGCCGGTGACCAGCACCTGACGTCCCATCGGATGCCACGGGAAGAGCAGCGCGACGTGCGGGTTCCCGGTGAGGTCCCGCGCCTTGCGGGAGCCGTAGTTGGTGTAGAAGACGAAGCCCGCCTCGTCGTACGACTTGAGCAGCACCGTGCGGGAGCTGGGGCGGCCCTCGGTGTCGGCGGTGGAGACGACCATCGCGTTGGGTTCGGGCAGCGGGGAGCCGGGGGCCGCCGCCTGTTTGAACCAGCGCGTGAACTGTTCCATCGGATGCGGGGCGAGGTCGCCCTCCAGCAGGCCGCCGTCCGGGGCGCGGTACTGCTCGCGCATGTCGGCGAGGTCGAGTTCGGGATCGTCGTGGGCGCTCACGGCGTCATCCTGCCGGAAGGACGGGTACGGGCGCACGCAGGGTGAGACATGGCACTGAGTGCCGCGAGCCCTCGCCAACCGTGGCACGCAGGGTTATGTTCCAAGTGCCGAAACGGTTGAGCCGCCTGCCGTACGGGGCATCACGGGTGTACCGAACCGGAGCGCGAGTCGCACGCGACCGCGCATCCGCCCGGTCCACGCGCACCGTCCGCCCAGTCCACGCATCCAGAGGAGCCGCCCGATGTCCGATCTCACCTCCGGCTTTGTCCCCGGCCTCGAAGGTGTCGTCGCGTTCGAGACCGAGATCGCCGAACCGGACAAGGAAGGCGGCGCCCTGCGCTATCGGGGCGTCGACATCGAGGATCTGGTCGGCCACGTGTCGTTCGGCAACGTATGGGGCCTGCTGGTCGACGGGGCCTTCAACCCCGGCCTGCCGCCCGCCGAGCCGTTCCCGATCCCCGTGCACTCCGGTGACATCCGCGTGGACGTGCAGTCGGCGCTCGCCATGCTCGCCCCCGTGTGGGGCCTGAAGCCGCTGCTCGACATCGACGAGCAGAAGGCCCGCGACGACCTCGCGCGCGCCGCCGTCATGGCCCTGTCGTACGTCGCGCAGTCCGCGCGCGGGCAGGGCCTGCCGATGGTGCCGCAGCGGGAGATCGACAAGGCGGACACCGTCGTCGAGCGGTTCATGAAGCGCTGGCGCGGGGAGCCGGACCCGAAGCATGTCGCGGCCGTCGACGCGTACTGGACGTCCGCCGCCGAGCACGGCATGAACGCCTCTACGTTCACGGCCCGCGTCATCGCGTCCACCGGGGCCGATGTGGCGGCGGCGCTGTCCGGGGCGGTCGGTGCGATGTCCGGGCCGCTGCACGGGGGTGCGCCGTCCCGGGTGCTCGGCATGATCGAGGAGATCGAGCGGACGGGGGACGCCGACGCGTACGTCCGCAAGGCGCTCGACAAGGGTGAGCGGCTGATGGGCTTCGGGCACCGGGTGTACCGGGCGGAGGACCCGCGGGCGCGAGTGCTCCGCAGGACGGCGCGTGAGCTGGGGGCGCCGCGCTTCGAGGTGGCGGAGGCGCTGGAGAAGGCGGCGCTTGCCGAGTTGCACGCGCGGCGTCCGGACCGGGTGCTCGCCACGAACGTGGAGTTCTGGGCGGCGATCGTGCTCGACTTCGCCGAGGTGCCGGCGCACATGTTCACGTCGATGTTCACGTGTGCGCGGACCGCCGGGTGGAGCGCGCACATTCTTGAGCAGAAGCGCACGGGGCGGCTTGTGCGGCCCTCGGCCCGCTACGTGGGCCCGGAGTCCCGTCCGCCGCAGTCCATCGGGGGCTACGCGGACATCGCGCGCTAGTCGCCGCGCCGGGCTGGGCGCCCGCCGTTCCCGTTGCGCGGCACCGGGCGCTCACCCCAGTACCCGGTCGACCAGCACCCCCCACTCCGCCACCACTCGGTCCCGCCGTACCCGGTCGTCCGTGAGGAGGTTGGCGAGGCCCAGGCCGCGGGCCATGTCGAGGAGGCCCTGGACCACCTCGCGGGCCCCGGGGACCGACTCGTCCGCGCCGAGGAGTTCCACCGCCATCCGGTGGGTTTCGCGGCCGACGCGGGCCTCCAGCTCGGTCACCCGGCCCCCGAGCTGCGGCTCGTTCGACGCGGCCACCCACAGGTGCAGCGCCGCCCGGAACAACGGCCCCGTGTAGAGGTCGACGAGCGCCGCCACCGCCTCCGCCCGCCCCTGCGGCCGCAGCGCCCGCAGGGCCTCGGAGCGCTCCTCGGCGACGTACTCGACGGCCGCGGTGAACAGGTCCTCGCGGGTCGGGAAGTGGTGCTGGGCGGCGCCCCGCGAGACGCCGGCGTGCTCGGCGACGACGGAGACCGTGGAGCCGGACCAGCCGTGCGCGGCGAGGCAGGCGACGGCGGACTCCAGGAGCCGTTGCCGCGTCACCCGGGAACGGTCCTGCTTCGGCAGCGTCACAACACCCATGCGGGGTCCCGTCGTTCGAGGAAGGCGGTCATGCCCTCGCGTGCCTGCGGGGAGCCGAACAGCCGCGCGGAAAGCGCCGTGAGCGACTCCGCGTCCCGGTCGAAGGCCTCCAGGACCTTAACCGTGAGCAGCTTCTTCGTCTCGGCCAGGGCCTCGGGGGACGCCTTCCGCAACCCCGCGAGGACCGGTTCGAGCGCCTCGTCAACCTCGTCCCCGGCCACCGTGACGAGCCCGATCCGCGCCGCCTCCGCCGCGTCGAACCGCTCGCCCGTCAGGTAGTAGCGGGCCACCGCGCGCGGGTCGAGCCGGGGCAGCAGCGGCATGGAGATCACGGCGGGCGCGACCCCGATGCGTACCTCGGTGAAGGCGAAGGAGGAGGCCGTGGAGGCCGCCGCCATGTCGCACGCCCCCAGCAGGCCGAGCCCGCCCGCCCGTACGTGCCCCGCGACCCGCGCCACCACCGGCTTGTCCAGCGCCACGATCTGCCGCAGCAGTCCCACCAGCGCGGCCGGGTCCGGCGGGTCCTTCAGATCGGCGCCCGCGCTGAACGTGCCGCCGGTGTGGGTGAGGACGACGGCGCGCACGTCGCGGTCCTTGTCCGCCTCCCGCAGCCGCTCCCCCAGCTCGCCGACGAGGGCCGCCGACAGGGCGTTGCGGTTGCCGGGCGAGTCGAGGGCGAGGGTGGTGACGCCCCGCTCGTGGGCGTGCGCGACCAGCGGCGTGTCCCCAATGACCATCAATGCTCCCTCAGTTCGCGGCGCAGGATCTTTCCCGACGCCGCCCGCGGCACCCCGTCGACGAACGCGACGCGGCGGATCTTCTTGTACGGGGCGACGCGTTCGGCGACGTACGCCATGACGTCGGCGGCGCCGAGCGCGGGGTCGGCGCGGACGACGAACGCCTTCGGCACCTCGTTGCCCTCGTCGTCGACGACGCCGACGACGGCCGCGTCGGCGATGCCCTCGTGGCCGAGCAGCAGTGCCTCCAGGTCGGCGGGGGCGACCTGGAAGCCCTTGTACTTGATGAGTTCCTTGACCCGGTCGACGACGAACAGCCAGCCGTCGGCGTCGACGCGTCCGACGTCCCCGGTGTGCACCCAGCCGCCCTCGTCGATCATGTCGGCGGTCGCGTCGGGGCGGCCGAGGTAGCCCTTCATGACCTGCGGCCCGCGGATCAGGACCTCGCCGGGCTCGCCGGGCGCCACGTCCTTCGCCGGGTCGTCGAGGGACACGATCCGCATCTCGGTGGCCGGGATGAGCCGTCCGACGGCGCCCGGCGGCGGGTTCTTCGCGTCGTACGGGACGACGTGCGTGCCGGGCGAGAGCTCCGTCATTCCGTAGGCCTGGCCGACGGGCGGCAGGCCGAGGCGGCGCGCGCAGGCGCGGGCGAGTTCGCCGTCGAGGGGCGCGGCGGCGCTGATGACGTGCCGGAGCGACGACAGGTCGTAGCCCTCCACGGCCGGGTGCTTGGCGAGGGCGAGGACGATCGGCGGGGCGACGTACAGGTGGGTGATGCGGTGTCTCTGGATCGCCGCGAGGAACGTGTCGAGGTCGAAGCGGGGCAGGACGACGACGGTGGAGCCCTGCCGCAGCGGGCCGTTCATGAGTGCGGTGAGGCCGTAGATGTGGAAGAAGGGCAGGACGGCGAGGATGCGGTCGCCGGGGCCCGTCGGGAGGACGGGCTGGAGCTGGGCGAGGTTCGTGGCGATGTTGCGGTGGGTGAGCATGACGCCCTTGGGCGTGCCGGTGGTGCCGGAGGAGTACGGGAGCGCCGCCACGTCCTCGGCGGGATCGAACGGCACGGAGGGTTCGGGCGCGGTGGTGTGCCGCATGTCCATCAGGGAGCGGTGTCCGGAGTCCCCCGCCGGGTCGCAGACGAATATCTCCCGTACGCCGCCCGCGAGTTCGGCCGCGGCGCGGGCCACCTCGACGAGCGGGGTGAGGGTGACGATCCAGTTGGCGCCCGCGTCGCGCAGCTGCCGGGCGAACTCCTGCGGCGTCGACAGCGGGTGCGCGGTGGTCACGGAGGCGCCCGCGCGGGTGGCGCCGTAGAACGCCACCGGGTAGGCGATCGTGTTGGGGCTGTGCAGCGCCACGACGTCGCCCTTGCGCACACCCGCGTCGGCGAGCCCGGCCGCCACCTTGCGGTGGAGCATGTCGAGCGCCGCGTAGGAGAGGGTGGTGCCGGACGCCGCGTCGACGAGGGCGGGGGCGTCGCCGCGGGCAGCCGCGCCCCCGAGCACGGCGTCGTGGATGGGCTCGTCGACGACCGCGACGTCCGCGTACTCACTCACGTACACCATGCCGAACTCCTCGCTGCAAAAGGGCAGTTGGGGTCAGTACGACTTGGGGAGACCCAAGCTCTGGTGGGACACGTAGTTGAGGATCATTTCCCGGCTGACCGGGGCGATGCGCGCCACCCGTGAGCCGGTGATGAGCGAGGCGAGGCCGAACTCGCGGGTGAGGCCGTTGCCGCCGAGCGTGTGCACGGCCTGGTCGACGGCGCGCACACAGGCCTCGGCGGCGGCGTACTTGGCCATGTTGGCGGCCTCGCCCGCCCCGGCGTCGTCGCCCGCGTCGTAGAGCCGGGCCGCCTTCTGCATCATCAGGCGGGCCAGCTCCAGCTCGATGTGGATCTGTGCGAGCGGGTGCGCGACGGCCTGGTGGGAGCCGATGGGGGCCTGCCAGACGGTGCGTTCCTTGGCGTACTCGACGGCCCGGTGCAGCGCGTACCGGCCCATGCCGATGGCGAAGGCGGCGGTCATGACGCGCTCCGGGTTGAGCCCGGCGAAGAGCTGGAGCAGTCCTGCGTCCTCGTCACCCACGAGAGCGTCGGCGGGCAGCCGCACCTCGTCAAGGGTCAGCTCGAACTGCTTCTCCGGAGCCTGGAGTTCCATGTCGATGCGGCGGCGGCCGAAGCCCTCGGCGTCCCTGTCCACGATGAAGAGGCAGGGCTTGAGCCTGCCGGTGCGGGCGTCGGAGGTGCGGCCGACGATCAGGGTGGCGTCCGCGATGTCGACGCCGGAGACGAACACCTTGCGCCCGTTCAGCACCCACGAGCCGTCGTCGTCCTTGCGGGCGGTGGTGGTGATGCGGTGCGAGTTGGATCCGGCGTCGGGTTCGGTGATGCCGAAGGCCATGGTGCGGCTGCCGTCGGCGAGTCCGGGCAGCCAGGCCCGCTTCTGTTCCTCGGTGCCGAAGCGGGAGATCACGGTGCCGCAGATCGCGGGCGAGACGACCATCATGAGCAGCGGCGACCCGGCGGCCCCCAGCTCCTCCAGGACGATGGAGAGTTCGGCGATGCCGCCGCCCCCTCCCCCGTACTCCTCGGGCAGGTTCACGCCGAGGTAGCCGAGCTTCGCGGCCTCCGCCCACAGCTCCTCGGGGTGGTCCTCGGCGGCGGTGACGCGGGTCATGTAGTCGCGGCCGAACCGCTTGCCGAGCGCGGCGACGGCGGCGCGCAGCGCCCGCTGCTCCTCGGTCTCGAGGGCGGCGCCGGTGACGGTGCTGGTGCTCATGCGGGTGTTTCCTCCTGTACGACGGCCAGCAGGGCGCCGACCTCGACCTGACGGCCGACGGCGGCGTGCACAGCGGTGAGCGTTCCGGAGGCGGGGGCGACGATGCGGTGCTCCATCTTCATCGCCTCCAGCCAGATCAGCGGCTGCCCGGCGGTGACGGCGGCGCCTTCGGCGAGCCCTTCGGCGACGCGGACGACGGTGCCGGGCATGGGGGCGAGCAGGGAGCCGGGGGCGCGCTGCTCGCTGGGGTCTGTGAAGCGGGGCAGGGCGGTGAGCGCGAGCCCGTTCACGTACACCCGGCCGTCGTCGTAGGCGGCGACCGTGAACTTCCTGCGTACGCCGCCGGTTTCGAGGACGACGAGATGCGGTGCGGCGCCGACGACGTGGACGCCGTCGGCGGCGAGGCCCGCGCGGGTGTGCCGGTAGCGGGCCTCGTGCTCGGTGCCGGAGGGTTCGGCGCGGTAGCGCTTGACCTGGGGCTGCGAGGCGACGTTGCGGAAGCCGCCGAAGCGGTGGCCGTGCGCGGCGGCGTCGGCGAGCGCGGCGGCCAGCGGGGCGAGCGGGTCGTCGGCGGTGGCGGTCAGTTCGTCGAGGTGCCGCTCGTAGAACCCGGTGTCCATGCGCCCGGCGGTGAACTCCGGGTGGCGCAGGGAGCGGACGAGCAGCTCGCGGTTGGTGACGGGGCCGTGCACGGCGGCCCGCTCCAGGGCCCCGGCGAGGGCGCGGACGGCGGCGGCGCGGGTGGGGGCGTGGGCGACGACCTTGGCGAGCATGGCGTCGTAGTGCACGCCGATGGTGTCGCCGCCGGTGTACCCGGTGTCGAGGCGGACGCCTTCGGGGACGGTGAGGCGGTGCAGGGTGCCGGTCTGCGGGGCGAAGCCGGCGGCCGGGTCCTCGGCGTAGAGCCGGGCCTCGACGGCGTGGCCGTGCGGGGCCGGGGGCTCGGGATCGAGGCGGTCACCCTCGGCGATCCGGAGCTGGAGCGCGACGAGGTCGATGCCGAACACGGCCTCGGTGACGGGGTGTTCGACCTGGAGCCGGGTGTTCATCTCCAGGAAGTGGGCGCGCCCGTCGGCGACGAGGAACTCGACGGTGCCGGCGCCGACGTATCCGGTGGCCCGGCACGCGCGCTCCGCCATCTCGTGCACGGCGTCCGACACGTCGCGGGCGAGATCCGGCGCGGGCGCCTCCTCGATCACCTTCTGGTGGCGCCGCTGCAACGAACAGTCGCGTGTGCCGAGGACCCACACGGTGCCGTGCGCGTCGGCGAGGACCTGCGCCTCCACGTGCCGACCGCCCTCGACATACGGCTCGACGAACACCTCGCCGTCACCGAAGGCGGACAGCGCCTCGGCCCGCGCGGCCTCCCGTTCCTCCTCCAGCGCGGCGAGTTCGCGGACGACCCGCATCCCGCGCCCGCCACCGCCCGCGGACGCCTTCACGAGGACCGGCAGATCGGCCTCGGTGACCTCGCCCAGCGGCGCGATGCCCATCAGTTCCTTGGCGCGCGTCTTGGACGCCATCGCCTCGATCGCCTCCGGCGAAGGACCGATCCAGACGAGCCCGGCGTCGACGACGGCGCGGGCGAACCCCGCGTTCTCGGAGAGGAAGCCGTACCCCGGGTGCACGGCGTCGGCCCCCGCCTCCAGAGCGGCCTTCACGACGAGGTCGCCGCGCAGATACGTGTCGCCGGGCGTGGCCCCCGGGAGCCGTACGGCGAGGTCGGCCTCGCGGACGTGCAGGGCGTCGGCGTCCGGGTCCGAGTGCAAGGCGACCGTACGGATGCCCAGGTCACGGCAGGTGCGGAAGACGCGGCAGGCGATCTCGCCGCGGTTGGCGACAAGGACAGAAGTGATCATGTTCGGCCTCACATCCGGAAGACGCCGAAGCCGCCGCGGGCGCCCTCGTACGGTGCGGTGTGGATCGCGGACAGGCAGATGCCGAGCACGGTCCGGGTGTCGCGCGGGTCGATGACCCCGTCGTCGTAGAGCCGCCCGGACAGGAACATCGGCAGCGACTCGGCCTCGATCTGCTGCTCGACCATGGCGCGCAGACCGGCGTCGGCCTCCTCGTCGTACGGCTGTCCCTTCGCGGCGGCGGACTGGCGCGCCACGATCGACAGGACGCCCGCGAGCTGCTGCGGC
This sequence comes from Streptomyces sp. EDA2-14, assembly GCF_054963755.1. Taxonomy (NCBI): domain Bacteria; kingdom Bacillati; phylum Actinomycetota; class Actinomycetes; order Kitasatosporales; family Streptomycetaceae; genus Streptomyces; species Streptomyces sp. EDA2-14. Next base: position 190,622 of record NZ_JBUEGE010000002.1, on the reverse strand, counting down.
CCCATGACCGCGGACTTGGCGCTGGGCCAGGCGAAGAGGAACCGGGGGTCGTAGGCGCGCCCGCACATGCCGTAGTGCCCGGCGCCGTACGAGGCACCCATGAGGACGGAGAGGTGCGGGACGCGGGAGTTGGAGACCGCGTTGATCATCATCGCGCCGTGCTTGATGATGCCGCCCTGCTCGTACTCCTTGCCGACCATGTAGCCGGTGGTGTTGTGCAGGAAGAGCAGCGGGATGTCGCGCTGGTTGGCGAGCTGGATGAACTGCGCGGCCTTCTGGGACTCCTCGCTGAAGAGCACGCCCTGCGCGTTGGCGAGGATGCCGACGGGGTGGCCGTGCAGCGCGGCCCAGCCGGTGACGAGCGAGGCCCCGTACAGCGGCTTGAACTCGTCGAAGTCCGAGCCGTCGACGATCCGGGCGATGACCTCGCGGGGGTCGAAGGGCTCCTTCAGGTCCTCGGGCACGATGCCGAGGAGTTCCTCGGGGTCGTACTTCGGCGGCTCCACAGGCTGTGGATCGGCGTACGCCTTGCGGTGGTTGAGGCGGGCGACGACGCGGCGGGCCTGGCGGATCGCGTCCTGCTCGTCGTGGGCGAAGTAGTCGGCGAGCCCCGAGGTGCGGGCGTGCATCTCGGCGCCGCCCAGCGACTCGTCGTCGCTCTCCTCGCCGGTCGCCATCTTGACCAGCGGCGGACCGCCGAGGAAGACCTTCGCCTTCTCCTTCACCATGATCACGTGGTCGGACATGCCGGGGATGTACGCGCCTCCGGCCGTGGAGTTGCCGAAGACGACGGCGACGGTGGGGATCCCGGCGGCGGAGAGCCGCGTGATGTCCCGGAAGATCCCGCCGCCGGGGATGAAGATCTCCTTCTGCGAGGGCAGATCGGCGCCCCCGGACTCGACGAGCGAGATGCAGGGCAGCCGGTTGACGTGGGCGATCTCGTTGGCGCGCAGCGCCTTCTTCAGGGACCACGGATTGCTGGCGCCGCCGCGCACCGTCGGGTCGTTGGCGGTGATCAGGCACTCGACGCCCTCGACGACGCCGATGCCGGTGACGAGGGAGCCGCCGACGGCGTACTCGCTGCCCCAGGCCGCGAGCGGCGACAGTTCGAGGAACGGGGTGTCCGGGTCGAGCAACAGCTCTATTCGCTCCCGCGCGAGCAACTTGCCGCGCTTGCGGTGCCGTTGGACGTACTTCTCGCCGCCGCCCGCGACGGCCTTCGCGTGCTCGGCGTCGAGCGCGGCGAGCTTGTCGAGGAGCGCGGTGCGGTGGGCGGCGTAGTCGTCGGACCGGGTGTCCAGGGCGCTGGCCAGGACCGTCATAGGAGGGCCTCCGGTATGTCGAGGTGGCGGGAGCGCAGCCATTCGCCGAGGCCCTTGGCCTGCGGGTCGAATCTGGCCTGCGCGGCGACGCCCTCGCCGAGGATTCCCTCGACGACGAAGTTGAGCGCGCGGAGGTTGGGGAGCGGGTGTCTGGTTACGGTCAGGCCGGTTCCGGTGCCGGTTCGCGGCAACGGTGTTGCGGTCGCGGGGCGCTGCCCCGGGCCCCGCTGCTCAATCGCCGCAGGGGCTTGAAAGGACGCCACTTGAGCTTGATGCGTCTCCGGCAGGAGGGCGCGGAAGCGGTCGACCGTCAAGGTGTGGATCAGCCAGCGCCATGCCTCGTCCGTCTCCACCCACACGCCGACGTTCGCGTCGCCGCCCTTGTCGCCGCTGCGGGCGCCCGCGACGACGCCGAGCGGGGCGCGGCGGGTCGGGCCAGGCGGGAGCGGTGGGGGAAGCGCGGGTTCGGTCACCGTCGCCAGGGGGCGGGTCGGGCCGGCCGGTACGGGGATCTCCCGCCGCTCCCCGTCCGGCAGCACCGCCACGTGCGGGACCTGCGAGCGCTCCACGTACGCCGCCTCGAACACCCCGTACGGGGCGCCCTTTCCGGGCGGGGCCGTGACGTGGAAGCCGGGGTAGGAGGCGAGGGCCAGTTCCACCGCGGCGCCGCTCAGCGACCGTCCGACGGCCGCTTCCTCCTGGTCGCGCACGACGAGGCGGAGCAGCGCGCTCGCGGTCTCCTCGGTGTCGGCGTCGGGCCGGTCGGTGCGGGCGAGTTCCCAGCGGATGTCGGCGGGCGGCTTCGGCGCCTTCCCGAGCGCGTCGTCCATCTGCTCGCGTACGAGGTCGGCCTTGGCCTCGATGTCGAGGCCGGTGAGGACGAAGACGACCTCGTTGCGGAAGCCGCCGAGCCGGTTGAGGCCGACCTTGAGGGTGGGCGGCGGGGCCTCGCCGCGTACGCCGTCGATCCGCACCCGGTCGGGCCCGTCCGGCGTCAGACGGACGGTGTCGAGGCGGGCGGTGACGTCGGGTCCGGCGTACCGGGCGCCACCGGTCTCGTACAGGAGCTGTTCGGTGACGGTGCCGAGTGCGACGGTGCCGCCGGTGCCGGGGTGCTTGGTGATGACGCAGGAGCCGTCCTCGTGGATCTCGGCGAGGGGGAAGCCGGGGCGGCCGAGGCGCGCGCGGTGGGCGGCGAACCGTGAGTAGTTGCCGCCGGTCGCCTGCGTCCCGCATTCGAGGACGTGTCCGGCGACCACGGCGCCAGCGAGCCGGTCGTACGACTCTGAAGACCGGGTGTCCCAGCCGAAGTGCCAGGCGGCAGGACCGGTCACCAGCGCCGCGTCGGTGACGCGTCCCGTGACCACGATGCCGGCGCCCGCGTCGAGGCAGGCGGTGATGCCGGCGCCGCCGAGGTAGGCGTTGGCGGTGAGGGCGCCGGGGAAGCGGCCGGTGCCGAGCAGGTCGTCGCCCTCGACGTGCGCGACCCGCACGTCGACGCCGAGCCGGTCCGCCAACGCCCGTATCTGCGCAGCGAGTCCGGCCGGGTTGAGCCCGCCCGCGTTGGCCACGAGGCGTACCCCGCGCTCGACGGCGAGGCCGAGGCAGTCCTCCAACTGGCGCAGGAAGGTGCGGGCGTAGCCGCGGTCCGGGTCCTTCAGCCGGTCGCGGCCGAGGATCAGCATGGTCAGCTCGGCGAGGTAGTCCCCGGTGAGCACGTCGAGCTCGCCGCCGCTCAGCATCTCCCGCATGGCGTCGAACCGGTCGCCGTAGAAGCCGGACGCGTTGCCGATCCGCAGCGGAGGACGCCCCGTCACGCGGCGCCTCCCCCGGGCCCTTTCGGTGCGCGACCGGCGCCGGGCGGACCGGCGAAGGCCTGCGCGATGTCGAGCCAGCGGTCGGCGTCGGGGCCCTCGGCCCGTACGTCGACGTCGTCGCGGTGTGCCCGCTGGGTGACGAGGAGGCAGAAGTCGAGGGCGGTGCCGGTGACCCGCTGGGCGGCGCCCTCGGGGCCGTACGTCCACAGCGCCCCGTCCGGACTCTCCAGCTCCACGTGGAACTCCTCGGCCGGCGCCGGAAGGCCCCGCACCGCGAAGGCGAAGTCACGGGCGCGTACGCCGATCCGCGCGATGTGCCGCAGGCGGTCGGTGGCCGCACGCGTGACCCCGAGCGCGTCGGCGATGTCCTGCCCGTGCGCCCACGTCTCCATGAGCCGCCCGGTGGCCATCGAGAGGGCCGACATCGGCGGCCCGTACCAGGGGAACCTGGTCCTGGACTCGGCGGCGGCCCGCAGCACCCGGTCCAACTCCTCGCGCCCGGAGCGCCATTGCGCGAGCAGGGCGGCGGGGCCCTGCGCCGCCCCGGCCTCGGCCCCCTCGTCGACGAACGTGTCCGGCTCGGCCAGCGCCTTCTCGACCTCGCCGGCGAACGCGTCCGGCTCCTTCATGGCGAGCAGCGCGGCGCGGTCGGTCCACGCGAGGTGGGCGATCTGGTGGGCGACGGTCCAGCGGGGCGCCGGGGTGGCCAGCACCCACTGCTCTGGCGTCAACTGCCGGATGAGCTCCTCCAGTTCGTCGCCCTCGTCCTGCAAGGCGTCGAACACGGCGGACGGTTCGGACACGGTGCGCTCCCCTCGGGGCACGGCGGTGTGCGGCGTGCCTGGAGCATGGCAGCGGACACAGAAACAAGCAAGCGTGCTTGCATGAAAAACATGCCGACCGGCGCGCGCGAAATAGACGTGCCGACGGGCGAGTTCAAGATCCGCCAAGTCACGGCTCTGTCCCAGCGGTGACGGCGGAACAGTCGTGTGTAACAGGCATGTACAAGGCGGCGGAGAGGCGGAACGGTTCGCGAGACGGGTGAGTCCTGAAGATCAGTAACGCGGTACGAATGATCCGAACGCCGAAACGATCAAGAGACAAGGACGAACACCATGCGCGCTCGCAAGCTCACCCTCGCCGCCGTCGCCCTCGCCGCGGGCCTCTCGCTCACCGCCTGCCAGGGCAACGAGGACTCCGCCGCCGGCGCGAGCGACGACTCCTCGGCCGCCTCCTCGTCCTCGTCCTCGTCGTCCTCCGGCGGCAACAGCGACGCCACCGGCAAGAACGCCTCGAACACCACCGGCTCGGACACCCCCGACGACCCGGACGCCGCGCGGGCCGCCGAGGGCAGCGGCAAGGGGCAGATCAACACCGGCCCGTGCAAGACCGCGAACCTCGCGTTCGACTCCGCGCACGGCATGGGCGAGGGCACGCTCATAATCAGCATGCGCAACACCAGCGACGCCTGCTCGCTCAAGGGCTTCCCGGGCGTCGACCTCCGCTCCGACGAGGCCTCCGGCCCGCTGAGCGCCCACCGCAGCAGCCTCTCCGCGCCGAGCGTGGTGCTGGCCAACGGCGAGACGACCCGCTTCACCCTGCACTTCCCGCCGAACAACTCCGGCGGCTCCGGCGTGAAGATCAGCTCCCTCGACATCACGCCGCCCAACGAGACCCACTCCACGAACCTGAAGGCCGCCTTCTCCCTCCCGGTCTCCACCACCACGGACCCGAAGGTCTACGTGGACCCGGTCGGCACCGGCAAGCAGTGACCGCGGTCAGTCGTTCAGGAGGACGGCGGGGTCCTTCCTGCGGCCCACCTGCGTCCGCACCGCGCCCATGCTCGCCGCGATCACCAGGGCGATGGCCAGGACCTCCGCCCAGGCCAGATCCTGGCTGAGGACGAGGAAGCCGGAGAGCGCGGCGACCGCCGGTTCGAGGCTCATCATCACCGCGAACGTGGACGCGGGCAGGCGGCGCAGGGCGACGAGTTCGAGGGTGTACGGGAGCACCGAGGACATGATCGCGACGGCCGCGCCGAGGCCGAGGGTCACCGGGTCGATCAGCTTCGTACCCGCCGTCGTGATGCCGAGCGGCAGGCAGAGCACCGCCGCGACCACCATCGCGAGCGCCAGCCCGTCGGCCTGCGGGAAGCGGCGGCCCGTACGGGCACTGAAGATGATGTACGTCGCCCAGCAGGCGCCGGCCGCGAGCGCGAAGCCCACACCGACCAGGTTCAGCCCGCCGAGCCCGTCCCCCGCCCCGCCGAGCAGGAAGACGCCGCACAGGGCGAGACCCGCCCACACCACGTTGACGAGGCGGCGGGAGGCGAAGACGGAGAGGGCGAGCGGGCCGAGCACCTCGAAGGTGACCGCGATGCCGAGCGGGATACGGGCCGCCGCCTGGTAGAAGAGCAGGTTCATGCCGCCCATGGCGATGCCGAAGGCGACGACCGTGCCCCAGTCGGCCCGCGAGTGCCCGCGCAGCCGGGGGCGGCAGACGACCAGCATGACCACGGCCGCCACGACGAGGCGGAGGGTGACGACGCCGACCGCCCCGGCGCGCGGCATCAGACTCACCGCGAGCGCCGCACCGAACTGCACCGAGACGCAGCCCGCGAGGACCAGGCCGACCGGGCCCAGCGAGCCGCGACGGCGCCGCGGCTCCGCGCCGGGGCTCGCGGTCACGGCCGGGGCGGCGTCCTGCGCCGCGGCCACGGGTTCGGTCTGCGGGCCGCTCACGGTCCACCCCTTTCTGAGGGCAATGTTCTGAGCGCACTGCGCGTGCAGTGCGCATGCGCTTCGACTGCGGTGCGAGTGCGAGCGCGAGGGAGACTGTCCTGGACAGTCCAATGTATTAGACCCTGCGGGTCAACCTGATAAACGGGGTGCCCGAAGTGACACTCCACGCTAGAGCCGCCCGGCATGCCCCGTGAAATGCCCAATGCGCCACCGTTATGCTCCACGGACATGACCAGGGAACCGGAGCTGCGCCACCTGCGCTGTTTCCTCGCCGTCGCCGAGGAACGCAGCGTCACCCGCGCCGCCGTCCGGCTGCGTCTCACCCAGCCCGTCGTCTCGCGCACACTCGCGGCCCTGGAGGACGCGCTCGGCGTACGGCTCGTCGACCGCTCCACCCACCACCTCGACCTCACCCCCGAGGGGCACTCGTTCCGCGAGAAGGCGGCCGTCGCCGTCGCCGCGTTCGAGGACGCGCTGGCCGCCGCCCGCACCCCGCACCGGCCGCTCCGCCTCGGCCACGCCTGGTCGGCCGCGGGCCCGTTCACCACCCCGCTGCTGCGCCGCTGGCGCCGGGCCCACCCGGACGTACCGCTGGAACTGCTGCGCATCGACGACCGCACGGCGGGGCTCGCCCGCGGCGCCGTCGACCTCGCCGTGCTGCGCGGCCCCGTCGAGACGCCCGGTCTGATCACCGAGCTGCTGCACGAGGAGGCGCGGGTCGCGGCGGTGCCCTCGGACAGTCCGCTCGCCCGCCGCCCGCGCCTGGCACTCGGCGACCTCAGCGGCCAGGTGATCGCCCTGAACACCGTCTCCGGCACCACCTCGCTCGCCCTGTGGCCGCCGGCCGTCCGGCCCACCGCCACCCTGACCGTCGCCAACACCGACGACTGGCTCGCCGCGATCGCCGCGGACCGGGCGGTGGGCGTGACGTCGACGGCGACCGCGGACCTGCACCCGTACCCCGGCGTCACCTACGTGCCGCTGACGGACGCCCCCGACCTCCCCGTCCTGCTGGCCCGCCGACAGGGCCCCGGCCATCCCTCGGCCCCGGCCCTGATCGCGCTGGCCCACGAGATCGCGGGCCCCGCGGCGCCCTGAGGCGGCGGGCGAGACCGGGCATCTCACCCACCGAACACCTTGCGGTCGGCGAAACCCCAGCGGCTACCCTCCCTTGCGTGGCTGAGATCCAGATTCCCGCTGACATCAAGCCCGCCGACGGACGTTTCGGCGCTGGCCCCTCCAAGGTGCGAACGGAGGCGTTGGACGCCCTGGCCGCCACCGGCACTTCCCTCATGGGCACCTCGCACCGCCAGGCGCCCGTGAAGAACCTCGTCGGGCGCGTGCGCGAAGGGGTCAAGGACCTCTTCCAGCTCCCCGAGGGCTACGAGGTCGTGCTCGGCAACGGCGGCTCCACCGCGTTCTGGGACGTGGCGACGCACGGCCTGATCGAGAACAAGTCGCAGCACCTGAACTTCGGCGAGTTCTCCTCGAAGTTCGCGAAGGCCTCGAAGCTCGCCCCCTGGCTCGCCGAGCCCACCGTGATCTCCTCCGACCCGGGTACGCACCCGGAGCCGGTCGCCGAGGCCGGTGTCGACGTCTACGGCCTGACCCACAACGAGACCTCCACCGGTGTCGCCGCCCCGATCAAGCGCGTGGCCGGTGCCGACGAGGGCTCCCTCGTCCTCGTCGACGCCACGTCCGGCGCGGGCGGCCTCCCGGTCGACATCGCCGAGACGGACGTCTACTACTTCGCCCCGCAGAAGTCCTTCGCCTCCGACGGCGGCCTGTGGGTCGGCGTCTTCTCCCCCGCCGCGATCGAGCGCGCCCAGCGCATCCACGCGTCCGGCCGCCACGTCCCGGAGTTCTTCTCCCTGCCGACGGCGATCGACAACTCCCGCAAGAACCAGACGTACAACACCCCGGCCCTCGCCACGCTCTTCCTGCTCGCCGAGCAGCTGGACTGGATCAACGGCCAGGGCGGTCTGGCCTGGTCCACGGCCCGCACGAAGGACTCGTCCTCGCGCCTGTACTCCTGGGCCGAGGAGTCGAAGCACGCCACGCCGTTCGTCACCGACGCCGCGAAGCGCTCGCAGGTCATCGGCACGATCGACTTCGACGACAGCGTGGACGCGGCCGCTGTGGCCAAGGTGCTGCGCGCCAACGGCATCGTCGACACGGAGCCCTACCGCAAGCTCGGCCGCAACCAGCTGCGCGTGGCGATGTTCCCGGCGATCGACCCGGCCGACGTCCAGTCCCTGACGTCCTGCATCGACTACGTCATCGGCCAGCTCTGACCCACCCGTGGTGACAGTCCCGGGGCTCCGCTGCTCAATCGCCGGCGGGGCTTGATGTTTCAAGCCCCGCCGGCGATTGAGGCGCGGGGGCCGGGGCGGAGCCCCGAGGCCGCAACCACGGTGCAGGTCAACGGCTCAAGCGCTGGAACCGCCGGACGGCAAGCGGCAGGAAGAGCACCGTGAGCCCCACCGGCCAGCCCACGGCCATGAGCACCGCGTGCTGCTCGACCCAGGAACCCCCCGCCCCCACCGGCGTACCGAACAGCTCCCGCGTCGCGGCCACCGTCGACGAGATCGGGTTCCACGCCGCCACCGCCCCCAGCCAGTCCGGCATCAGCTGCGGCGCGACGAAGATGCTGGAGATCATCGTCAGCGGGAAGGCGACCGCGAAAAGACCGCCCGCCGCCTCCGGGTTGGGGACCATCAGGCCGAGCCACACCCCCAGCCAGATCAGCGCGAACCGCAGCCACAGCAGGAGCGCGAACGCGGCGAGGCCGCCCCCGATCCCGCCGTCCGGCCGCCAGCCGATCGCCAGGGCGGTCAGCATCAGGATCGCCAACTCCGCGCAGGCGACCAGGAGATCGGTCACCCCGCGCCCCGACACCACCGCCGACGGCGCCATCGGCATCGAGCGGAACCGGTCGATGACCCCCTTGGTGGCGTCGTGCACGACGAGCGTCGCCGTGTTGATGAAGCCGAACGCCATCGTCATCACGAACATCCCCGGCATCAGGAAGTCCCGGTAGTCCCCGCCGCCCGGCACGGTCATCGCGCTGCCGAAGACGTACCCGTACAGCAGCACGGACAGGATCGGGAAGCCCAGCTGCCAGGCGATGTTGACCGGTTGGCGCTGATAGTGGGTGAGCCCGCGGCGCACAACGTTCCAGCAGTCGGACACCGCCCAGTACACAGCCGTACCAGCACTCATCAAGCGGCCCTCCCCGTCAGGCGCAGGAACACATCGTCGAGGCTCGGTCTGCGCAGCCCGATGTCCTCGACCGCGACGCCCTCGTCCTGGAGCGTGCGCGCGGCGTCCGTGAGCGCGGCGACCCGGTCGGCGACCGGCGCGTGCACCCGCAGCGCCTCCTCGTCGACGACCGGGTCACCACCGCCCCGCGCGACGATCTTCGCGGCACGCGGCAGGTCCGCGCTCTCGGTGACGACGATCTCGATCCGGTCCCCGCCGACGGACCGCTTGAGCCCCTCGGGGGTGTCGTCGGCGATGGCCCGCCCCTGGTCGATGACGGTGATGCGGGAGGCCAGCTTGTCGGCCTCCTCCAGGTACTGCGTGGTCAGCAGCACCGTCGTGCCCGCCGCCACCAGCTCCCGCACGCTCTCCCACACCTCGCCCCGGCCGCGCGGATCGAGGCCGGTCGTCGGCTCGTCCAGGAACAGCACGTCCGGTGTGAGGATCATGGACGCCGCGAGGTCGAGCCTGCGCCGCATGCCACCGCTGTACTCGCCGACGCCCTTGCCGCCCGCGTCGGCGAGCCCGAACTGGTCGAGCAGCTCCGTCGCCCGCGTCCGCGCCCGGCGTCCGCCGAGGTGGAAGAGCCGGCCGAACATCTCCAGGTTCTGCCGGCCCGTCAGCACCTCGTCCACCGCCGCGTACTGACCCGTGAGCCCGATACGGCGACGCACCTGCCGGGGCCGGTCCGCGACGTCCACGCCGCCGACCTCGGCCCGGCCCCCGTCGAGCCGCAGCAAAGTGCTGAGCACGCGCACGGCGGTCGTCTTTCCCGCGCCGTTCGGCCCGAGCAGTCCGTGCACCGTGCCGCGGCGCACGGTGAGGTCGAACCCGTCCAGCGCGCGCTTGTCCCCGTACCGCTTCACGAGCGCCTCCGCCCGCACCGCGTGCTCCCCGTCCATCGCCACCCCTCCCAAACCGAGTACACCGTACTCAAATGAGAGTACACCGTACTCAGTTTTCCGCCAGAGGTTTACGCTGAGCCCCATGACCAGCGGCACCCAGGGCACGAACAGCAGCGCCGAGACCAGCGGCAGCGGCGACATCCGGCGCAGCATGGAGCTGCTGTGGGGCACGGGGTCCCGGCCGAGCCGGGGGCCGAAGCCCGCGCTCTCGCTCGACCGGATCGTCGAGGTCGCCGTCGAGGTCGCGGACGCCGAGGGCATCGGCGCCGTCTCGATGCGCCGCCTCGCCACCGACCTGGGCACCGGCACCATGTCGCTGTACCGGTACGTGCCGGGCAAGGCCGAGCTGCTCGACCTGATGCTGGACCGGGTGCAGACCCCGCACGAGGACCCGGCCGCGCTCGTCGACGGGACGTGGCGGGACGCCGTCGCCACGATGGCCCGCGAGACCCTCGCCCTCTACCAGCGCCACCCCTGGCTGCTCCAGGTCAACCAGGCCCGCCCCGTGATCGGCCCCGGCGCCATGTCCTCCATGGAGAAGATGATGGCCCGCATCAAGTCCATGGGCCTCACGGATCCGGAGCTGCTCTCCGTCCTGATCATGGTCGACGGGTACGTGTCCGGGGTCGCGCGCACGCGCATCTACGAACAGGAGGCGGAGACGACGTCGGGGATGACGGACGCCGCGTTCTGGGAGGCGCAGCACCCCACCCTGGAGGCCGCCATGGCCAGCGGCCGGTACCCGGTGATGGCGTCCCTGTCCGAGGACACGTTCGCGGCCGGGTTCGACCACTTCGAGTTCGGCCTGCAGCGGATCCTGGACGGCCTCGACGTCCTCGTCGCGGCGCGCGGCGAGAAGTGACGGCAAGAAGCGACGGCGCGCCGGCGCGTTTCCCGGGCGTGTGGTTCAGCGGTCCTTGGGGCGGCGCAGCAGTCGGCCGATGCCGAACAGCAGGATGACGACGACCACGGCGCCGACCGCGCCGGCCTTGCCCGCGAAGGGGTTGTCGCCGCTGTCGTCGCTGCCCGAACCTCCCTGGTCCGTAGAGGAGTTCGAGCTGTCGCCGGATCCCGTGGCGCCCTCGACCTCCACGGGCTCCACCGGGCTCTGCCGCCCCTCGCTCCCGTAGAGCAGCGTCCTGCCGTCCGGCGTGTACGTCAGCGACTCGCCCTGCGGCTGCATCGGTACGTGCAACTGGCTCTGCCGCTCGGGCTTTCCGTCGTTCCACTTGTAGGCGATGCCGCCGAAGTAGCCGCGTACGGACAGCTGCTTGCCGTCGGGTGAGAACGCGGCGTCCGTCGCCCACAGGTCGATTTCGGAGACGCGGCGGAAGGTGTTGGTGGCCGAGGGGTCGAGCGTGGCCGGGCCCTCGTAGAGGCCGCCGCCGTCGTCGCCCTTCTCCACGATGTAGACCCGGCCCGTCTTCGGGTGCACCATCAGCGACTCGGCGTTGCGCGGCCCGTCCGTGTACTTCACGACGTACTGGGTGGCCCGCACCGTCTGGTCGACGAGCTTCTTCGGCTCGGGCAGTTTGTAGATCCACACGTGGTCCCACTTGCCGCCGAGGTTGTCGCCGATGTCGCCGACGTAGAGGTTGCCGTCGGGGCCGATCGAGATCGCCTCGACGTCGCGCGGGCTGCCGATGCCGCTCATGGTGATCGTGGCGACGGTCTTCCCGGTCCTGCCGTCGATCGCGTACAGGTACGCCCCGTCGTCGCTGTCGTTGTGCGTCCAGTAGATGCCGGGGTGGGCGCGCGAGGCGGCCAGACCGCTGGACTCGGTGATCCGCGGATCCTGGATCGTGAACCCGTCGGAGCCGACGGAGCGGGAGTCGGCCACGGCGGGCCCGCCGGCCGCACCGACGAACAGGACTGCGGCGACCCCGGCCGCCCCCACATACGCACGCATGCCCCCAGCTTGCCAGGCGTGTTGGGGCTCACACGCACGCACCCGGCGTCATCGACGATGATGAGCGGATGCTCAGGTTCATGCCGGTCGGCGACTCGATGACCATTGGGAGCGCCGGTGAGCACACCTGGCGCCACCGCTTCTGGCAGCACCTGCGCGCCCGTTCGACGCCGCACACGCTGGTCGGCCCCCGCACCGCGCTGCACGGCGACAGCCACGCGTACGCGGACCCGGACTTTCCGCAGTACCACCTCGCCGGCTGGGGCGAGGGCTGGCAGCACATGGCGCCGCTGATCGCCGACGCGGTCACGGCCGCCGAGGCCGACGTCCTCCTCGTCTCCCTCGGCCTGATAGACCTCGGCTTCTACACCGACGCCGCGCAGACCGCGCGGAACATGCGCCGCTTCGTCGCCGAGGCCCGCCGCGCGAACCCGGCCGTCCGCATGGTCCTGCTCCCCGTGATCCCCAACATCCGCGCCGAGACGGACGCGCCCTTCGCCGCCGAGGTCGCCCACTTCAACACCCTGCTGGCCAAGGCGGTCGCCGACCTCGACGAACCCCGCTCGTCCCTGCTCCTCGCCTCGGTCCCGGACGCGTACGACATCCACCAGGACACGTACGACGGCACGCACCCGAACGCCTCCGGCGAACACAAACTGGCCGCCGCGTACGCGGACGCGCTGCACCAGGCGTGGGGTGTGGGCGGGCCCTACGAACAAGGGCGCTACCGGACGACTGTTCGGCCTCCTGCGGGGTTTTCCGCGGGCGTGTGACCGGGGCACTCTGCGTATCGTTGAAGTGCGCGGCTGCCCGCATCCGCCGGGTGGCCGGGGAGGAGCGCCACGATGACCGTCGTAACGACCGACGACAGGATCGCCATGGCCGACAACAACGATGAGCGCACTCTGGACGAGATGTTCGAGTGGCTCGAGAAGATGCCCGTCCCCGAGGGAATCAAGACCGAGATCGTCGGGGGGCACATCTTCATGTCGCCGCAGCGGGACACGCACTGGGAAATCATCGCCGACGTCTACGACCAGTTGAGGACCAAGTACCCGCGCAAGCGCATCAAGTCCGACGTCCGCATCGACTACCCCGGCAAGCTCAACGGGTTCGCGACCGACGTGACCCTCGTGTCCGAGACGGCCCGGAAGAACGACAAGGGCCTGTGGCTGTGCAAGGACGTCGAGTTCGTCGCCGAGGTGATCTCCAGGAGCACGGGCATGAACGACTACGGCCCCAAGAAGACCGCCTACGCCCGGGCCTCCGTCCCCGTGTATCTGATCGCCGACCCGTACGTGGGCCGGATCGTCGTCCACACCCACCCGAAGAACGACGAGTACACCACCGAGTCGAGGTACGACTTCGGTGAGACCGTCGACCTCACCGACACCCCCGTCGGCCTCGCCCTCGACACCACCGAGTTCCCCCGCGACTGACCCACCGATCCCTCCCGGCCCACTTGCCTGGAGCGCACTCCACGTCATTGGCTGTACAACCATGAAGTACACACAGCTCGGACGCACGGGACTCAAGGTCAGCCGACTCGTCCTCGGCACCATGAACTTCGGTCCGCAGACCGACGAGGCCGCCAGCCACGCCATCATGGACGCGGCGCAGGCGAGCGGCATCAACTACTTCGACACCGCGAACGTGTACGGCTGGGGCGAAAACAAGGGCCGTACCGAGGAAATCATCGGCACCTGGTTCGCCAAGGGCGGCGAGCGGCGCGACAAGACGGTCCTGGCCACCAAGGTGTACGGGAACATGGCGGGCGACGGCGGAGCCCCCTGGCCCAACCACGACCGGCTCTCCGCGGTGAACATCCGCCGCGCCGTCGACGCCTCGCTCAAGCGCCTGCAGACCGACTACATCGACATCTACCAGTTCCACCACATCGACCGCCGCACTCCCTTCGAGGAGATCTGGCAGGCCATCGACGTCCTCGTCCAGCAGGGCAAGATCCTCTACGCGGGTTCGTCGAACTTCCCCGGCTACAAGATCGCCCAGGCCAACGAGACCGCCGCCCGGCACGGCCGCGTCGGCCTCGTCAGCGAGCAGTGCCTCTACAACCTCGCCGAGCGCCGCGCCGAGATGGAGGTCATCCCGGCCGCGCAGGACTACGGACTCGGCGTCATCCCCTGGTCGCCGCTGCACGGCGGACTGCTCGGCGGCGTGCTCAAGAAGGAGAGCGAGGGCAAGCGCCGCAGGGACGGGCGCAGCGCGAGCTCCCTGGAGAACACGACGGTGCGCGAGCAGGTCCAGCGGTACGAGGACCTGCTCGACAAGCACGGCATCGAGCCCGGCGAGGCGGCGCTGGCCTGGCTGCTCACCCGCCCCGGCATCACGGGCCCGATCGTCGGCCCGCGCACGCAGGAGCAGCTGGACTCGGCGCTGCGCGCGGTCGAGCTGGAGCTGAGCGAGGAGGTCCTGTCCGGCCTGGACGAGATCTTCCCCGGCCCCGGCCCGTCCCCCGAGGCGTTCGCCTGGTAACACCCGCCCAGCAGCGGGTACGCGGCGTCCTTCGGTCGACTACTGGCCGAGGGCCGCCGCGACGGCCACGACGAAGAACATCAGCACAAGCACACCGGCCATGATCCGGTTACGGGTCTTCGGGTCCACACATCGAGACTAACCCGACCCCGAAAACGGCAAGGCGGCGACCTTCTCGTAGCGGGGCCGCTCCCCCGCGACCCCGGACCTCGGCAGCAGGCTCCGTACGAGCGTCAGCTCCGCCACGGTCCACGGGCTGCCCGCGAAGGCGTCGAGGGCCGCGACGTGCGGACCGAAGTCGAGCGGATCACGGCTGCGCGCAAGCGTCAGGTGCGGGCGGTAGCGCCGGTGCTCCCCGGGCAGCCCGGATCTGCGGCCCGCCGCCTCCGCGCGCTCCGCGAGTGTGCGCAGCGCCGGTACGTCGCCGCTGACGCCCGTCCACAGGGCGCGCCCACCGAAGTGCCCGCCCCCGCCGAGCGCGATGTCGAACGCCTCCGTGCGGGACGCTGCGCGGGCGAGCCGTCGGGTCAGCTCGGGAACGGTGTCCTCCGGTACGTCGCCGTAGAACGCGAGCGTGAGGTGGCGGCCGCTGTGCTCGGTCCAGCGGATCCCGTCGCCGGGGGGCAACGTGGCGATGGCGTGGCCCAGTTCGGCGAGTGCCGTGTCCGGCGGCAGCACAGCCGCGAAGAGTCTCACCGGGCCAGTGTCGCGCCCACCGGGCGGCTCCGGCACCTCACGCGGCGGGTGAGCCGTTCAAGCCCCGCCGGCAATTGAGACGCAGGGTCCGGCCCATCAAGCCCCGCCGGCGATTAAAGCGCGGGATCCGGCCCATCAAGCCCCTGCGGCGATTGAGGCGCGGGGTCCGGGGCAGAGCCCCGGGACCGCAACACCGGCGCCGGTCGTGACGCCTCGGGGCTCCGCCCCGGACCCCGCTGCTCAATCGCCGCAGGGGCTTGATTTGCTCGCCCACCGCGGACCCTGAATGGCTCACGCGCCGCAGGGGCTTGATTTGCTCGCCCGCCGCGGGCCCTGAATGGCTCACGCGCCCGGAGGGCTTGAGCGACTCACGCGCCGCAGGGGCTTGAGTGGCTCACGCCGCCGGGGCCAGTTCACGCGGGACGAACTGGACATGGCGCTCGCCCCGCCGCAGGTCCACCTTCAGGCGGAGGTTGGCCGCCCTGGCCAGCATCAACCCGACCCCGACCGCGGCCACCGCACAGATCACCCCGGCCAGGGCAAAGCTGACCCGCACCCCGTACTGGTCGGCGAGCCAGCCGAAGAGCGGTCCGCCCAGCGGCGTACCACCGGTGAACACCATCATGAACAGGGACATCACACGTCCCCGCATCTCCGGATCCGTGGCCATCTGGACCGTGGAGTTGGCGGTCACGTTGACCGTCAGGCCGAGGATGCCGAGCAGCACGATCAGCGGGGCGAACGCCCAGACGCCGGGCGCCCACGCCGCCGCGACCTCCAGGACACCGAAGCCGATCGCCGCGCCGACCAGGACCCGCAGCCGGGTCGAGCGGCGCCGGGCCGCGAGCAGCGCGCCGGCCAGCGAGCCGATCGCCATGAGCGTGTTGAACAGGCCGTACTGTCCGACCCCGCCGTGGAACACGTCGTCGGCGTACGCGCTCAGCCAGATCGGGAAGTTGAAGCCGAAGGTGCCGACGAACCCGACGAGGACGATCGGCCAGATCAGGTCGGGGTGCCGCGACACGTACCGCAGCCCCTCCTTCAGCTGGCCCTTGCCGCGCGGCGCGCGCTTGATCTCGTGCAGCTCGTGCGTGCGCATGAGCATGAGGCCGGTGAGCGGGGCGAGGAAGGACAGGCCGTTGGCGAGGAACGCCCAGCCGGGGCCCACGGCGGCGGTCAGCGCGGAGGCGACGGCCGGGCCGATGAGGCGGGCGGACTGGAAGTTCGCGGAGTTGAGGGAGACGGCGTTGCGGACCTGGTCGGGGCCGACCATCTCGGACACGAACGACTGCCGGGTCGGGTTGTCGACGACCGTGACGAGACCCGTGAAGAAGGCCGCGAGGTAGACGTGCCACACCTCGACGTTGCCCGTGAGGGTGAGCGTCGCGAGGAAGAGGCCGGACAGGCTCATCGCGCCCTGCGTGCAGAACAGCAGGTTGCGCTTGGCGAAGCGGTCGGCGATCACACCGCCGTAGAGGCCGAAGAGGAGCATCGGCAGGAACTGCATGGCCGTCGTCACGCCGACGGCGGCGGAGGATCCCGTGAGGGAGAGCACCAGCCAGTCCTGGGTGATGCGGGCCATCCAGGTGCCGGTGTTGGAGACGACGGCCCCGGTCGCGAACAGCCGGTAGTTGCGTACCTTCAGGCTGGCGAACATCGAGGGCTTGCGTGGGCGGGCGGGGGTGTCGTGGGCGGCTGGTGCGGGGGCGGAGTCTGCTCCGGATCCCGTACTCAAAGTGGGTTCGCCTCCTCGGCGGTCGTCCTGCGTCGGCGTCGGCTCGGTTGTCGTACTCGTCGTGCGTACTCGTCGTGCGTGCTGGTCGTGCTGGTGGGGCTCAGAGGTGGGCGAGCTTCTCCAGGACGGGTGCCGCCTCGCGGAGCTTGGCCCACTCGGTCTCGTCGAGGTTCTCGGCGAGGTTGGCCAGCCAGGCGTTCCGCTTGCGGCGGCTCTCCGCGAGCATGGTCTCGGCCTGCTCGGTGGAGGTGACGACCTTCTGCCGGCGGTCCTCGGGGTGAGGCTCCAGGCGGACCAGTCCCTTGGCCTCCAGGAGCGCGACGATTCTGGTCATCGACGGCGGCTGCACATGCTCCTTGCGAGCCAGCTCACCCGGCGTCGCGGAGCCGCATCCGGCCAGGGTGCCGAGCACCGACATCTCGGTGGGGCTCAGCGATTCGTCGACCCGCTGGTGCTTGAGCCGACGCGACAGGCGCATCACTGCGGAACGCAGGGAGTTCACGGCGGCTGCATCGTCGCCATGGGTGAGGTCTGGCATGTTCGTTAGCGTAACTCATTACCATGTCTAACGACTACCGGGGGGACACGGCGAGTCCGTGATCCCGACCACGTCCGCGGCGGCACCGAGGGTGCAGAAAAGTTTCATCACCCATATGAGTGAGGCGGATGCGGAAAGTGACGCAACGGGTCACGGGGGCCCGCAACCCTGTCCGTATGGGATCGACAGTGCTCAGTCTGCGGATCGACGGTGAGCTGCTCGACCGGCTCAAGGTCCATGCCTCGAAAAGGGGAATGAGCGTCCAGGACTATGTGGTCCGGACGCTCATTCGAGACGACTTCGACGAACGCTTCAAAACGGCCGTCGAGGAGACGGAGCGGTTCTACGGGGACGTGACCACGTAGTACCGCGGACCGCCTCGGGCCGTGACTACGTGAGGCCGAGAGCCGGCATCAGGTAGTAGAAGACGAAGACGGCGGAGACCGCGTACATCGCGACCGGCACCTCCTTGGCCCGGCCCGCGACGACGCGCAGCACGGTGAAGGCGATGAAGCCCATGCCGATGCCGTTCGTGATCGAGTACGTGAACGGCATCATCAGCATCGTGATGAACGCCGGGATGGCGATCGTCCAGTCGCCCCAGTCGATGGCCCGGATGCTGCCGGACAGGATCATGAAGCCGACCGCGACGAGCGCGGGCGTGGCCGCCTGGGACGGGACCATCGTGGCGACCGGCGTGAGGAACAGCGCGACCGCGAAGAGCGCGCCGGTGACGACGTTGGCGAAGCCCGTACGGGCACCTTCGCCGACGCCGGCCGTGGACTCCACGAAGCAGGTGGTGGCCGAGGAGGACGAGGCGCCACCGGCGGCGACGGCGATGCCGTCGATGAACAGCACCTTGTTCATGCCGGGCATCTGACCGTGTTCGTCGGTCAGCTTGGCCTCGTCGCTGATGCCCATGATCGTGCCCATCGCGTCGAAGAAGCACGACAGCAGCACGGTGAAGACGAACAGCACGCCGGTGAGGATGCCGACCTTGTGGAAGCCGCCGAACAGGCTGACCTGTCCGACCAGGCTGAAGTCCGGGGTGGAGACCGGGTTGCCGGGCCACTCGGGCACCGTCAGACCCCACGACATCGGGTCGATGTCCGCGAAGGCGTTGATGATCACCGCGACGACCGTCATCACGACGATCGCGAGCAGGATCGCGCCGGGCACCTTGCGCACCATCAGGGCCAGCGTGAGCAGCACCCCGAGCACGAAGACGAGAACCGGCCAGCCGAGCAGATGGCCGCCGGTGCCGAGCTGCAGCGGGACCGTGGTCTGCGCGGCGTCCGGCATCCGGGTCACGAAGCCGGAGTCGACGAGGCCGACCAGCATCACGAACAGGCCGATACCGATCGCGATGCCCTTGCGCAGGCCGAGCGGCACGGCGTTCATCACGCGCTCGCGCAGACCGGTCGCGACGAGCAGCATCACGACGAAGCCCGCGAGGACGACCATGCCCATCGCGTCCGGCCACGACATGCGCGGCGCGAGCTGCAGGGCGACGACGGTGTTCACACCGAGGCCGGCGGCGAGCGCAATCGGCACATTGCCGATGACGCCCATGAGCAGCGTGGTGAACGCGGCAGTGAGCGCGGTCGCGGTGACCAGCTGGCCGTTGTCGAGCTGATGCCCGTACATGTCCTTCGCGCCACCGAGGATGATCGGGTTCAGCACGATGATGTAGGCCATCGCGAAGAACGTGGCGAAACCGCCACGGATCTCACGCGGGACGGTCGAGCCGCGCTCGGTGATCTTGAAGAACCGGTCGAAGCCGTTCTTCGGGGCCGGCGGCGGCGAGTCGTTGACATCGACCGGGGTGGTGGCCGAAGTGGACATGGATGACCTCAGCGGTATTCAGCAGTGAAATGCGGGCGGGGGATTCGTGATCGAGTCTGGTCGTCGGATGGTCACTCGCGGGTTTCCCCGGTGTTCCGCTGGTGTTTCATACGAACAGAAGTGGCCAGACTCAGGCTGTTTCAGTATGAACATATGAGGCCGAATTTGCTATCTCCGCGCGTAGACCCGTGTGGTGCGGGGCTTGTGAGGGATTGTCGGTGGGCCCTCGTAAGCTGTGCACATGGCGAAGTGGATCCCGAAGCACGAGGCACCCGAACCCCTTGAGGGGCCCGTGGTCGCCACCATCACCGGTGGCACGATCCTCTGGTTCGTCCTCTTCCTCGTGCAGCTGCCGTTCTACGGCTGGTTCGAGGACCACGGGACCACCTGGTGGGTGTGGTGCTGCCTGGCCGGCGCCGGACTCGGCCTCATCGGCATCTGGTACGTCCGGGGGCGCGACGCCGCGCTCAAGCGGGCCGCCGCGGAGGCGGCCACGGACCGTGAGGTTCCGACCCCCGAGGGGTAATACCCCGAAATCGCCCGTACCGTCGTTTTCATGACGCACATCGACGCGGGAGCCGAACTCGATCCGGCCCAGCCGGAACCGGTGCCGGCGCGGGCGGCGGGCCTCACCCGGGCCGAGGTCGCCGAGCGGGTCGCGCGCGGCGAGGTGAACGACGTCCCCGTGCGCAGCTCGCGGTCCGTCGCGGACATCGTGCGGGCCAACGTCTTCACCCGGTTCAACGCGATCATCGGCGTGCTCTGGGTGATCATGCTCTGCGTCGCGCCGATCCAGGACAGCCTCTTCGGCTTCGTGATCCTGGCCAACACCGGGATCGGCATCATCCAGGAGTGGCGGGCCAAGCAGACCCTGGACTCGCTCGCCGTGATCGGCGAGGCCCGGCCGACGGTGCGCCGCGACGGGGTCGCCGTCGCCCTCTCCACCTCCGAGATCGTGCTCGGCGACCTCATCGAGATCGGCCCCGGCGACAAGATCGTCGTGGACGGGAGCTGCGCCGAGGCCGACGGCCTGGAGATCGACGAGTCGCTGCTGAGCGGCGAGGCCGACCCGGTCCTCAAGCAGCCGGGCGACCAGGTCATGTCGGGCTCCTTCGTGGTCGCGGGCGGCGGCGCGTTCACCGCGACGAAGGTCGGGCACGAGGCGTACGCGGCGCAGCTCGCCGAGGAGGCGAGCCGGTTCACGCTCGTCCACTCCGAGCTGCGCAGCGGCATCTCCACGATCCTCAAGTACGTCCAATGGATGATGATCCCGACCGCGCTCGGCCTGGTCGTCAGCCAGCTCGTCGTCAAGGAGAACGACCTCAAGGACTCCGTCGCCCGCACCGTCGGCGGCATCGTGCCGATGGTCCCCGAGGGCCTCGTCCTGCTCACCTCCGTCGCCTTCGCGATCGGCGTCATCCGGCTCGGCCGCAAACAGTGCCTGGTGCAGGAGCTGCCCGCGATCGAGGGCCTGGCCCGCGTCGACACGGTCTGCCTCGACAAGACGGGCACGCTCACCGAGGGCGGCATGGACGTCCAGGAGCTGCGGCTGCTCGACGACAGCGACGAGACGTACGTACGGAAGGTGCTCGGCGCCCTCGGCGAGTCCGACCCGCGGCCCAACGCCTCCCTCCAGGCGATCATCGACGCCTACCCGGACAGCGAGGACTGGCGCTGCGTCGAGGCGCTGCCGTTCTCCTCCGCCCGCAAGTACAGCGGCGCCGCGTTCAGCGAGGGCAACGGGACGGGCAGCGCGTGGCTGCTCGGGGCGCCGGACGTGCTGCTGCCCGCGGGCGACCCGGCCCTCGCCGACACCGAGGAGCTCAACCAGCAGGGGCTGCGCGTCCTGCTGCTCGCCCGCGCACCCGAGGGCCTGGAGGGCGAGGGCGTGGTGGCCGGCGCCGAACCGACCGCCCTGGTCGTCCTCGAACAGCGCCTGCGCCCCGACGCCGGCGACACCCTCCACTACTTCGCCGAGCAGGACGTCCGGGCCAAGGTCATCTCCGGTGACAACGCGGTGTCGGTGGGCGCCGTCGCCGCGAAACTGGGGCTCACGGGCGCCGAGAACACCGTCGACGCCCGCACGCTGCCCAAGGAACCGGCCGAACTGGCCGACGCGCTCGACGAGGGCACCGTGTTCGGCCGTGTGACGCCGCAGCAGAAGCGGGACATGGTGGGCGCGCTCCAGGCCCACGGCCACACCGTCGCGATGACCGGCGACGGCGTCAACGACGTGCTGGCGCTGAAGGACGCCGACATCGGGGTGTCGATGGGCTCGGGCTCGGAGGCCACCCGTGCGGTCGCCCAGATCGTGCTGCTCAACAACTCGTTCGCGACGCTGCCCTCAGTGGTCGCCGAGGGCCGCCGCGTCATCGGCAACATCACGCGCGTCGCGACCCTCTTCCTGGTCAAGACCGTCTACTCGGTGCTGCTCGCCCTGCTCGTGGTCTGCTTCCAGGTCGAATACCCCTTCCTGCCAAGGCACTTGACGCTCCTGTCCACCCTGACGATCGGCGTCCCCGCGTTCTTCCTGGCCCTCGCGCCCAACAAGGAGCGGGCCCGCCCGCACTTCGTCCGCAGGGTGATGCGGTACGCGATTCCCGGCGGGGGCGTCGCCGGGATCGCCACGTTCGTGATGTACCTGATCGCCCGGCACTACTACGCGGGTTCGGACGCGCTCTCCGCCGAGACCAGCTCGGCGACGCTGACGCTGTTCCTGATCTCGATGTGGGTGCTCGCGATCATCGCCCGGCCGTACACGTGGTGGCGGATCGGGCTCGTGGCGGCGATGGCGTTCGGCTTCCTGCTGGTCCTGGTCGTGCCGTGGCTGCAGGACTTCTTCGCGCTGAAGCTGGTGGGGTCCGTGATGCCGTGGACGGCAGTCGGGGTGTCCGTGGTCGCGGCGGTCGTCCTGGAGTTCCTGTGGAAGTCGGTCGGCCGCCGCTTCCCGGCGTGACGCGTACGTCGCTCCGGGGCCTACGGGGTCAGTTCACGTCGACGTAGTCGCTCGTCGACGTCACGGCCGGGGTCGTGGACGTCCCCGCGAACTTGTAGCGGAAGTAGCCGTCGGCGGACGCCGTGACCGTGGTCGAGAGCTGGCCGTAGACCGAGGAGGTCCGGTACTGCGTGGTGACGGTCTTGACGTTGGAGTACGTGCTGACCGTCTTCTTGCGGTACTGCAGGGTCACCGCCTGCTTGGTGTAGCCCATGTACTTGCCGGTGTCCCAGTTGGCGCGGCTCAGCAGGCCCTTGACCGTGAGGGTCTTGCCCTTCTTGACGGGCTCGGGGGTGGCGTTGGTGGTGAGCTTCGCGTAGCGCTTGGTGCTGTAGCTCTTGGCCTTCTCCCGGATCGTGTAGTCGTAGTCCTTGGCCTGCACGCCCGCGTAGACCTTCCAGGAGCCGGCGTCCGTGTTGAACAGGTTCAGCGGGTCGACGGTGAAGCTCTGGGTGCAGGTCGACGTGGTGGCGCTGACGGTCTTGCAGACGGTGGCGCCCTCCGCCTCGTTCGGCAGGGCGCCGGTGTTGGAGGAGTCCAGGTCGGCGCCGTGGTAGACGAGCGCGTACGCCGAGGTGTTGTCGATGCCGGAGTCGTCGGTGGCCGTGAAGGTCACCTTGAAGTTGGCCTTGGCGGAGATGCCGAGGACGACGTCCTTGCCGCCGTGGACGACGACGTTCGAGATCTTGGTGTCGCCGACCTGATCGTCGTAGCCGGAGGTGGCGGCGAACGTGGAGGCACGCGGGGCCGCGTGGCCGGCCTTGAACGCGGCGGCCTGCTGAGCGGCCGCGGTGCTCAGCGGGTTCTCGGCCGCCTGCGCGGCAGGCACGGCGAATGCGGTGAGGGCCAGGGCGCCGGAAACCGTCACGGCGGCCGCGGTGGCACGAATGCGCATGTGTTCCCCATGGTGGAGAAGGGGCCCTCGGTACTGGTGATGTCACGCGGGCCCAAGTGGTCTAGGGGTCTGTTGACCCGCCAGATAGACCACCGACCCGCGTGACTGGTTGTACAGAAGTTGACTTTTCTGTGGGCGACTCGCGGAGCCCGCGTGTGCGGGTCAGTCGAACCAGCGGTCCCGCGCCAGCTCCGCCGTCCGCGACGGGTCCTCGAGGAGCGCCGCGACCTCGAACCGCCGGGGCCACTGCCCCGCCGCCCACGCAAGCCCCGCCGCGACCCCCTCCAGCGTCGCCGCGTGCACGACCCCGTCGGGCCCGCGCCGCCAGTCGACCTCCACGTCGGAGACGTACAGCTCCTCGTGCTCGACGTACGAGGCCGGGGTCGCGGGTCCGAGCAGGACGCGGACGGATTCGGGCACGTCGTGCACGTCGCCGCCCTCGATCGCCCCGGCGTCCACGACCTCGCCGAGACGGCGCACCTGGAACAGCTCGGCGAGGTGCGCGGCCTTCGCCGGGGCGACCGGGAGGAGCGCGCGGCCCTCGGTGAGCGGGATCAGGTCGGGGGCGTCGGCGACGACGGCGTCGCGGGCGTCGACGACCACCACCTCGCCGTCCCGGACGGCGCGCAGCTCGTCGGGCAGGGTGACCTGTTCGGGGTCGAGATCGGCCAACCTGCCGTAGAGGGCGTGCAGTTGAGCGGCGTCGACCGGGCGGTCGGGGTCGGCGAGACGGTCGAGGAGTTCGGCGGCGCCGCCGGGCTCGTCGAGCAGCGCGGCCACCGAGGTGCGGACGCCGAGGGCACGCAGCACCTGCTCGTCGTCGAAGCCGGCCGCGTCGGCGGGCTCGTACAGGCCGACGAGCAGCGGGTCCCCGCCCTCGGCGCGCAGTCCGGCCGGGCGGCGGCCGTCGAGGACCGGGTTCCCGCGCAGCCACCAGGCCGTGTACGGGCGGACGAGCTCGTGCGTGCCGTCGGGCAGCAGGATGCGGACCGGCTGGGTGAGCGCGTCGCGCAGCGGCGGCTGCGACAGCAGGGCGAGCGCCTGCGGCCAGCGGTCCTCGTCGACGAGGTCCAGGTCGCGTACGGCGATCAGCTCGGTGGCGACCGGCGGTACGGGAGTGTCCGGCAGCTGGTCGAGCACGTCCTCGCACCACACGTCGACGGCGTCGAGGAGCCCCGCGTCGTCCGGCTCGGGGAAGTCGCTGTCGCGCGGTTCGAGTTCGTCCGGGTCGAGGACGACGTCGGTGGCGCGGACGAGGGCGAAGGTGGCGAGCACACCGCAGGCGGCGAGCGGCGCCTGTCCCCAGCGCTCGGCCACGTCCGCGTCCACGTACGGCAGTTCGTCCTCGCGCAGGACGTCGGCGATGGGGCTGCCGGGGAGTACGAGTTCGGCGGCGGGGGCGAGTTCGCCCTCGTCGTCGGGGAGGGCGAGGGCACCGAGCCACGGCTCGTCGCCGACGTCGAGGTGGGCGTCGCGGACGAGGGTGAGGACGACGTCGGCCAGTTCGTCGGCGTCCAGGGCGTTCTCGTCGTCCCAGGCGGCCGCCTCGTCGTCGAGGGAGGCGGCGACCGCGGCGCGCACCTGCGGGGTCCGCAGGACGGACCTCGGGGTGGCGGGCAGGGCGCCCAGCTTCTCCAGGAGCGGGTGGGCGGCGTCGGCGTGCGCGACCTTGAGGCCGAGCCGGGCGAGCGCGTCGCCCGCGACGGCCGAGGCCTCGGCGGAGGGCAGGAGGACCTGGCGCGGACCGATGGTGGTGCGGCCACCGGCGAGCGGCACGGGCAGCCCGCTGAGCCGGTCCGGGTCGACACCGGCGAGCGACTCGTACAGCCGCCGCCACCAGCCCGGCTCCTTCTCCAGACCGGCGAGCCGGTCGATCGCCTCGGTCAGCGGGACGCGGGCGACGCCCAGCGTCCGGAGTTCCACGCGCCGTTCGAGCCCCGCGGGCAGCAGGCTCGGCAGCACGTCGGCGAGGACCCGTACGGTGTCGGCGCCCGCGCCCTCGACGACCTCGGCGTCGCGCGGCTTGAGGACGGCGGGCCGGTCCTCGTCGTCGCCCGGTTCGACGGCCGGGGGCAGGAACGCGGTGCGCGGCAGCCGCTCCAGGACGGCGGCGCGCAGGGCCCCGTCCAGCTCGCTCTTGCCGAGCGGTCCGGGTACGAGGTCGAGGATGCCGGTGCCGACCGGGCGCCAGCCTTCGAGCAGTTCGGCGTAGGCGTCGGCGGCGCGTTCGGTGAGGAAGTCGGTGAGCGGTCCGGGCGCGACGTGCCGCCGCGCCGTGTCCAGCGGGAACGAGGCGATGAGCAGCGCCGGCACCCCGAGCGCCTCGTCGCTCGGCGTGGGCGCGTACAGGACGGGTTCGCTGCGCGGCCGCTGCGGAGCCCCGTCGGCGCCGACCGGAACGGCCCAGGTCACGGACCAGTGCGGCCGCAGCCGCTCCTCGACGGGCCGGTCGACGAGCAGGGCGGGAGCGAGAGGCCCGCTCCGGGTGACGATGCGGTAGCGCCCTTCAAGCCCCGCAGACGAGCCGCCTTCACGCCCCCCTTCAAGCCCCTGCGGCGATTGAGCAGCGGGGTCCGGGGCAGAGCCCCGAGAGCGCAACCCCGTGTCGGCGATCACGACATAGGGCGCCTCGTCAGAGCGACGCAAGGTCCGCGTACCGGCCTCCGTCGAGATCACGACCTCCGTCAACCCCGGCAGCGCGAGGAGAAGCGTGTCGTCCACCCCGTCCAACAACCGCGCGGCCAGCGCCTCCGCCGCGGCATCCCGCAACGGAAGGATGACCACCGTGTCGTACGGCTCAGGGGCGGAGCCCTCCGCCGCGAAGGGCAGCCGCAGCAGCGGCACATGACCGTCCCGGCGGCGCAGCTCGTCACCGAGGCCGGGGCTGCGCAGCGCGGTGTCGGACGCGGCGAGCCGCGCGTCCGTCAGCGACCAGCGCACGCCACCGGTCCTGCCGACCACCGCGGGCTCGTCGGAGACCGCGAGCACGGCGGCGAAGCCGACGCCGAACCGGCCCACCGCGCCGTCCGTGTCCTCGCGCTTGGCGGACGCCCGCAGCGTGGACAGCGATTCGACGCCCGCCTCGTCCAGCGGGGCGCCGGTGTTGGCGGCGGCGAGCACGCCGTCCTTCAGGGTGAGCGCGAGACGGCCCTCGACACCGGCCCGCGCGGCGGCGTCCGCCGCGTTCTGGGCGAGTTCGACGACGAGGCGGTCGCGGTAGCCGCCGAGTGCGAGGTCCTCCTCGGCGTTGGCGTCCTCCCGGAACCGGGCGGCGCTGCCGGCCCACGCCTCCAGCACGGTGTGGCGCAGCCGCGCGGTGTCGAAGGGGTCGACACCCTCCGGTGCCGGGCGCGCGATTCTGCTGACGCTCACGGGTGACTCCTCTGGGGCGGGCGGGCGTGATCGGCCGAACCGTATCGCGCAGGGTTCCCAGCGGAGCCGTCAGCATGCACCGCACCGTGGTCGACGCCCCGGGGCTCCGCCCCGGACCCCGCTGCTCAAACGCCGCAGGGGCTGATTTTGCCCACCCGGGCCCGAAGGGACCTACGAGTGGCCCAGGTCGTCCGCGTCGCCGGAGGCAACCGCTCCTACCGAACCGGCGTCCGCGTCGGGGCGCAGGGGGAGGACGTCGACCACCGTCTCGTCGATCACCGGCGGCGCCGGCCGCGGCGCCTTCGGCATGACGGCCGCCTCGGAGTGGCCCCCGCACCCGTACGACAGGGACACGACATGCCCGTCCGCGGACGAGAACTCGTTGGCACAGACACCGAAGGCCTGGCCGAGCGAACCGCCGATCTTCGCGAGGAAACCGCAGGAGACACAGGTGGCGGGGGCCGCCTGCGCCATGGGGGTCTTCGACCCGTAGGACTCCTCCCAGCGGTCGGCCGCGACATGCAGCCCGTACCGGGAGAGCACCCGCGCCCGGCGCATGCCCAGTTCCTCGGCGACCGACGCGATCGAGCCACGGGAGGGGGCGACCGGCAGCGTCCCGACCGGTCCCTCGGTGACCTCGGCGTCCTCCGCCTCGACGAGCTCGGCCATGTCCTCGGACACGGGAGAGTTCGGCGGCGGCCCGTCGTCGCCGGTGTAGCCGGGCTCCAGGCGCAGATCGTCGGCCTCGGTCGGCAGCAGATCGCCCGGCCCGAGGTCGCCGGGGCGCAGCCGCTCGCTCCACGGCACCCACTCGGGCGCGAGGAGGGCGTCGGGGCCCGGCAGCAGGACGACCTCGTCGAGCGTCACGTACTTGGCACGGGAGGCGCGGGCCACCGTCGCGGCCCAGCGCCAGCCCCTGTAGCCGAACTCCTTGCACTCGAAAAGATGCGTGACGACGCGGTCGCCCTCGACGACCATCTCGACGTGCTCGCCGACCACACCGGGTGCCGCGGCCTCCTCGGCCGCGGCCCGGGCGATGTCCACCGCCTCGGCGCACAGGCGGTCCGGGGTGCGGCTTCGCGTTGTCGCTGCGCTCACAGGTATCGCTTCTCTCCTACGCCGTCTCACGAGTGCGCCGTCCTGTGTGCGGGAGCGCGGGCGGAGCGGACCGGAGGGCCGCGTCGACGTCCGCGCCCGACGTTCCGGGCGCACCTACGCCATCCATTCTGCGGGATGGCCGAGAGGCGCGCGGCCGAGAACAACCGCCGCGGGCGCGCTACGCACGCTACCTCGTCTGACGCCCTGCGCCCACACCGACGTACGAGGCGCACCTGGCCGGAAAGCCGACCGGAGTGTCCATAACGGCACTAGTACCCCCGAACAAGGGGCACCATGGCTGCGTGGCTGCCGGTAGGTCGTCGTTCAAGTCGTCGTCGGGTTCGTCGTCGCGCGCGTCGGACTCGCCGACACTCGTTCGCAAAATCGGCCGGGCCCTGCACCTCCCTTTCACCGGCACCGCACGCGGTATCCGCAAAGCGACGCACGCGCACGGCGCGGGCGAGTCGGGGCTCGGAAAGCTGATCGAGCTGCACGCGGTGAACGGCGCCGGCGATGTCATGATCACGGTCGCCCTCGCCTCCACGGTGTTCTTCTCCGTGCCGACGGACGAGGCGCGCGGGCGGGTCGCGCTGTACCTGGCGATCACCATGGCCCCGTTCGCCCTCCTCGCCCCCGTCATCGGCCCGCTGCTCGACCGGGTCCCGCACGGGCGGCGTGCCGCGATGTCCGCGTCGATGCTGGCGCGGGCGCTGCTCGCGCTGGTCCTCGCGGGCGCCGTGGCCGGCGGCGGCCTCCAGCTGTATCCGGCGGCGCTCGGCGTCCTCGTCGCATCCAAGGCGTACGGGGTGGTGCGCTCGGCGGTCGTGCCGCGCCTGCTCCCACCCCGCTTCTCCCTGGTGAAGGCGAACTCGCGGGTCACGCTCGGCGGGCTCCTCGCCACGGGCGCCGCGGCGCCGGTCGGGGCGGGCCTCCAGGCGATCGGGCCGCGCTGGCCGCTGTACGGGGCCTTCGTGCTCTACGTGTGCGGGGCCCTCCTGTCGTACTCGATGCCGCACAAGGTGGACTCGGCGCGGGGCGAGAGCAAGGCGCTGCTCGCGGCGGACGAGGCGCATCTGCACGGGCCGGTGAAGCGGCGGCGGAGACCAGGACTGCGGACGGTCGGCCCGGCCGTCACCCACGCGCTCGCCGCCAACGCCACGCTGCGCTGTCTGTCCGGCTTCCTCATCTTCTACCTGGCGTTTCTGCTGCGCGAGCACCCGCTGACGGGGCAGAGCGCGGCGGTCTCGCTCGGCCTTGTGGGCGTGTCGGCGGGGGCGGGGAACGCGCTGGGCACGGCGGTCGGGGCGTGGCTGAAGGCGCGGGCCCCCGAGGTCATCATCGTGACGGTGGTGGCGGTGGTGCTCGGCGTGGCGGTCGTCTCGGCCGTCTTCTTCAGCGCGTTCATGACGGCGTGCCTGGCCGCGGTCGCCGGGTTCGCGCAGGCGCTGGCCAAGCTGTCGCTCGACGCGACGATCCAGCGGGACGTACCGGAGGCGGTGCGCACCTCGGCGTTCGCCCGTTCGGAGACATTGCTGCAGATGGCGTGGGTGCTGGGCGGGGCGATCGGGATCGCGCTGCCGCTGAACGGGGTGCTGGGGCTGAGTGTCGCGGCGGCGATCGTGGCGGCGGGCTGGCTGTCCACGGTACGCGGCCTGCTGTCGTCGGCACGGCACTCCGGGCCTTCGCACCGGGCACGCGTTGCGTAGGCACTGTCTTCACGGCGCAAACGCGACACCCGCTCCCCCACTCGGAGCGGGACCGGTGGGGCCAGATAGCCTTCCGCCATGACCTCCCAGCGTTTCGCCCAGCGCCACCGCCGCGCCGCTGCCGCCGTCGGTGTCGTCGGCGCCGGACTGCTCGTCCTCTCCGCCTGCGACAAGCCGACTCCGCTGGCCACCGTCACGGTGGACCGCAACTCGGTGAACTCCGAGGCCACCTGCTACAACGACGGCGACGCCCTGAAGCCGTCCGCGCTGCAGGACTGCCTGAAGGACGCCAAGGACGCCGAGTCCATCAAGGTGGACCCGGACGCCACGGTCCGCTTCGGTGTCGACCCGGAGATCGCGGACAAGGGCTGGACGCTCCTGATGAACGGGCAGCCGCTCACGGACTCCAGCAAGAAGACCTACCGCACCGTTCCGGGCAGCGTCTTCTTCAACCAGCAGTACGGCGCCTCCGGCTCCGCGACGACCGTCACGATCCTGTCGGGCGGCAACTCCAAGGCGTACGGCATGTGGTCGTTCAAGCTCGAGAAGGACTCCTGACCCGCACCATGGCTCCACGCGTACTGATCGCCACCGCCGTCCCGGCCGAACGGGACGCGGTGGCGGGCGCGCTGCAGAACCACCCCACGCTTGATGTCGTGGCGGTCGGCGTGGGCCCCGCCGCGGCAGCGGCCGGCACCGCGACCGCGCTCACCAGGGCCGAACTCGCGGGCACCCCGTACACGCTGGTCGTCTCGGCCGGCATCGGCGGCGGCTTCACGGCCCCGCCCGGCACGGTCCTCATCGCGGACGCGATCACCGTCGCCGACCTGGGCGCCGAGACCGCCGAGGGCTTCGTCCCGGTCACCGAGCTCGGCTTCGGCACCGTCACCCACACGCCGCCCGAGTCCCTCGTACGAGAGCTGGCCACCGCCTCCTCCGCCGCCGTCGGCGCCGTACTCACCGTCTCCACGGTCACCGGCACCGCCGACCGCGCCGCGCTGCTCGCCCAGCGCCACCCCGGCGCCGTGGCCGAGGCGATGGAGGGCTTCGGCGTCGCCGAGGCCGCCGCCGCGCACGGGATCCCGGTGGCCGAGATACGCGCCGTCTCCAACGCCGTCGGCCCCCGCGACCGCGACGCCTGGCGGATCGCTGACGCGCTCGCCGCGCTGGCCTCCGCCTTCGGGAAGACGGCGCCCGTACTGGAGAGTTGGAAGAACACATGACCGACACCGCAGCGGGGGCCGAGCCCACCCGCATCGCCTTCTCGCCCTGCCCGAACGACACCTTCGTCTTCGACGCCTGGGCCCACGGCCGCGTCCCCGGCGCCCCCGCGCTCGACGTGACGTTCGCCGACATCGACATCACCAACGGCGTCGCCGAGCGCCGCGAGGACACGTACGACCTCCTGAAGGTGAGCTACGCGGTCCTGCCGTACGTCCTCGACGACTACGCGCTGCTGCCGTGCGGCGGCGCGCTCGGCCGGGGCTGCGGCCCGCTGGTCCTGACCCGCGAGCCGGGCGTGGACCTCTCCGACAAGCGCGTCGCGGTGCCGAGCGAGACCTCCACCGCCTATCTGCTGTTCCGGCTCTGGGCGGCCGACGTCGTGCCCGGCGGCGGGGTCGGCGAGATCGTCGTCATGCCGTTCCACGAGATCATGCCCGCCGTGCGCGACGGCAAGATCGACGCCGGGCTCGTCATCCACGAGGCCCGCTTCACGTACCAGAACTACGGCCTGCACAAGCTCGCCGACATGGGCGAGCACTGGGAGGCCACGACGGGCCTGCCGATCCCGCTCGGCGCGATCATCGCCCGCCGCTCGCTGGGCGCCGACACGCTGCGCGCCTACGCGGACGCCGTGCGCACCTCGGTACGGATGGCCTGGGACGACCCCGAGACCAGCCGCCCGTACGTCATGGACCACGCGCAGGAGATGGACCCGGCCGTCGCCGACCAGCACATCGGCCTGTACGTCAACGAGTTCACGGCCGACCTCGGCGAGGACGGCTATGCGGCGATCCGCGGTCTGCTGACCCGGGCCGCCGCCGAGGGCCTGGTACCGGCGCTCGCGCCGGACGCGCTGTCCTTCCCTTAGTGGTCGGCCGCGGTCGGCGGACCCGGACTCAGACGTCCAACTGGTCCGCCACCGCCCGCAACAGACCGGCGATCTTCTTGCCCGCCGTCTTCTCCGGGTAGCGGCCGCGCTCCAGCATCGGTGTGATGTTCTCCAGCAGCGTCGTCAAGTCCTGGACGATCGAAGCCAATTCGTCCGGCTTGCGGCGCTGCGCCGCCGCGATCGACGGCGTCGGGTCGAGAATGGTGACGGAGAGCGCCTGGTCGCCGCGCTGACCGGCGACCACCCCGAACTCCACCCGCTGGCCGGGCTTGAGGGCGTCCACGCCTGCGGGAAGTACGGAGGAATGCACGAAGACGTCACCGCCGTCGTCGCGGGAGAGGAAGCCGAAGCCCTTCTCGCTGTTGAACCACTTGACCTTGCCGGTAGGCACGTGAAGTCCTCGTCCTCGAAACTGAAGAAAACGCTGGGATACAGGGTCTGGATAGCAGGACAGCGGGCCGTGGTCCGACCCGCCGTCACCAAGACTATTGCTCTCGGGGCCGGTGACAAGATGTCGCCTGAGGGTTCGCTCTCCGCTCCGTGCTTGGCCCCTGTTTGTCTCTCTGCGCTGGGAACTACCCTGGCTGGGTGCGCGACAAAACCCAAGCCGATTCCGCGGCGGCCGAGACCGGCCCCGGCGACGGCCTCGTGAAAGCCGGCGGCATCGTCTTCATCGTGGGGGCGATCGCCACCCTCGTCACGGTGGCCCCGCTGTTCCTCCACACCGACCCGTTCCCGCCCATCGCGTACGCGGTGTGCATGCTGATGGGCGTCGGGTTCCTCATCGCCGCGGCCGGGGTGCTGCGCGGCGTCGCGGCGCAGCGCCGTGCGGCGCGCTCGGCGACCTAGGCCTGGTCGGCCCGGTCCTTGACGTAAGCCGCCAGCCAGGCCGGGAACGCGGTCAGGTCCTTCAGCACCACGTCGGCGCCCGCCTCCCGCAGTTCGGCGGCGTCGCACGGACCCGTCGTCACGCCCACGGACAGCGCGTCCGCGGTGCGTGCCCCGCGTACGTCGCCGGTGTGGTCTCCGACGTAGACGCTCGCGCCGTGCTCGCGCAGCGCGTGGCCCTTGCCCTCCGCCCACAGGTCGCCGATCACGGCGTCCGCCTCGATGCCGAGGTGGGCCAGGTGCAGCTTGGCGTTCGGCTCGTACTTGGCGGTGACGACGATGGCCCGGCCGCCCGCCGCGTGCACGGCCGCGATGGTCTCGCGCACGCCCGGCATCAGCAGCGTCGGCTCGATCCCGTATGTGGGATACATCTCACGGTAGCGGTCGGCCATGGCCGGGATCTGCTCCGGCGGGCACCAGTGCGCCAACTCGTCGGTCAGCGGCGGCCCCAGACGCGAGACGATCAGGTCCGCGTCGATCCGCATCCCGGTCTCCTCGGACAGCGCGACCCAGGTGGCGCGGATGCCGGGCCGCGAGTCGATCAGCGTCATGTCGAGATCGAAGCCGACCGTGGGGCCGGAGGCCGGGGCAGGGGACGGGGACGTGGGGTCTTCGTGGGGAGCCATGGGATTCATTCTGCCTCCACGGCCTCGGCCGCCTCGAAGCCGATCCGTACGGGGCCCTGCGCGGTGACGGGTTCCCCGCAGGCGGTCCCAAGGGCACCATGGGCGCTCATGAACCACACCCGCCTCACCCTCGGTGCCGTGATCGCCCTCGCGCTCACCCTCTCCGCCTGCGGCGCGGACGACGACGGAAGCGCCGCCAAGCCCGCCGCCAAGGCCACCGGCAGCCACACGGTGAACACCGCCATGGGCGACGTAAAGGTCAAGAACGCTCCGAAGCGGGTGGTCGTCCTCGACGCCGCCGGGCTCGACTCGGCGATCAGCCTCGACGTACGGCCCGTGGGGGCGACCGGGGCCGGCGCCGAGCAGGCCTTCCTCTCGTACCTGCCCGCGTCGAAGACCCGCGGCATCACCCGGGTCGGCGAGGCGGACAAACCCGACCTCAAGAAGATCGCCGCGCTCGAGCCCGACCTGATCCTCGGCGACAAGGCCCACGACGGCCGGCTCTACAAGCAGCTCAGCGCCCTCGCCCCCACCGTCCTGACCGGGGCCGCGGACCACGCCTGGAAGCGGAACTTCCTCGTGCACGCCGACGCGCTCGGCGAGCAGGCGCGGGCCAAGCAGGTGGCCGCCACGTACAAGGACCACGTCGCCGCCGTCACCAAGGCCGTCGGCGGGGCGCGCGCGGCGGCGCGGACCGAGGTCAACGTCATCCGGTTCGTCGCGAACTCCGACATCCGCGTCTACGGCAAGCGGAACCCCGTCGGCACGATCCTGGCCGACGTCGGCCTCGGCCGCCCCGCGTTCACGGCCCGGGCCGGAAACGGCGTCTCGTACGGAGTGGGCGCCGAGCAGATCGGCGCGGCGGACGCGGACGCCATCTTCACGTCCACGTACGGGAATCCGGGCCTGGCCCAGGTCACGGAGGCGACCACGAGCGGCCAGTGGCGCGGCATCAGGGCGGTACGGGACAGCCGGGTCTACAACGTCGACGACGAACTGTGGATGCAGGGCGTCGGCTACACGGCGGCGAACCAGATCCTGTCGGAGCTGGAGTCGGACCTCGCGGAGTGAGTTTCGGGGGTGAGGCTCAGACTCTGGGGGAGCGTGCGCGCCACACCAGGTACAGCGCGGAGGCGAACGCCGCGCCGCGCAGCACCCACGGCCACGTCTCGTCGAGCGCGCCGCTCAACTTGCCGTCGGCTATCGGATCGCCCCAACGACCGTCGCCACGGCCCCACAACCAGACCAGGCCGGTGATCGCGGCGAGCCCCGGCAGACCGAACACCGCCCACTTCTTCTGCCCGACGGTCAGCTGCCGCGACAGGTAGACGACGGCCCAACCGATCAGCAGTACGAGGATGTTGCCCAGTACGGCGCCGACGACCAGGGCGACGGCGGCCAGCAGCAGGAAGGGCTGGGTGAAGGAGCGTCCGAAGGAGGCGCGGGGTACGCGGCCGACGGCGCGGCGGGGCCGGAGCAGCCGGCGGACCTTCGCGGAGCCCCCCTCCGCACCCCCTTCCTCTTCGCTGTCGTCCTCGCCCTCGCCCTCGTCGAACTCGTCCTCGGCGGGTTTGGGGGCGGGCGGGCGCTTACGGAGATCGGGGCCGCGGCGGCTGCCCTCGCCGGGCGGCTTGAGTATGTCCGGGATCTCTATGCCTCCGACGAACCCCGGTACGTCGTCGATCTCGGTGCCCGGTATGCCGCCGCCCCCGGCGCGCCACCAGTCGGCGGCCTCGATCGTGCCCAGTTCGTCGGTGCCGGCGAGGTGCACGGGCGCCGGTCCGTCGTCGACGTCCCCGGGCGGCTCGTCCGCCACGGCCTTGCGGCGCGTGCGGGGTGTGCGGAGCGTGCGAGGCGTGCGGGGTGTGCCGGGCGCGCCGGGTATACGGGGTACGCGGGCCTTCGGCACGATGCGGCCGAGCGTGCCCTTGCCCTGCTCGGGCTCCTCGCCCGGGTCACCGAAGTCGTAGCTGCCGTCGCCGTCCTTCGCCCCGGTGACGATCTCGTCCGGGGTGCCGATCCGGCCGATCAGCTTGCGCACGGCGGCCGGGCTGTCCGTGCCACCAGCTGCGCGGCGCCGGTCGATCTCACTGCGCAGGTCCGCGACCAGGCGCATTCTGGTCGCCGACGGCAGTTGCCGCGACTGGGCCAGGTCTCCGACCTTGCTCAGGTAGTCGAAGACGATCTGATCACTCTCGATCCCCACGAAGTCCCCTCCGGGGTGGCGCTGTTGACTCGTCGACGGTATCGCGAATCCCCCGCCCCGGCCCGGGCCCCTCCCCGCCGGTTCCCCGCCACCCGTCCGAGTCCCTCTGCGTCATCTCCCACCCAGCCGCCCCCGGGCCACGGGGCTCCGCCCCGGCCCCCGCGCCTCAATCGCCGGCGGGGCTCGAATGACCTGGCCCCGCCGACCGGACGCCGCACCGCCGTTACAGCCACGGGGCTCCGCCCCGGCCCCCGCTGCTCAATCGCCGCAGGGGCTCAAATTCCCGGCACCACCCACCCCCGCAACGCCCCCCACCCATGCCGGTCCGCCGTGGACGCCCCTCCGCCGGAACAACTCCCCACCCGTGCCGGTCAACCTCCACCCACCTCGGACACCCTGCCGCACGAACGACTCCCACCCACGACGATCGGGCCCACCCGCCTCGGGCAATCCACCGCCCGGGGCGGTTCCCCATCCGTGACGATCGCCCCCCCACCCGACTCGGACAACCCGCCGCCGGAACGGCTCCCCACCCGTAGCGGTCCGGCCCCACCCCGCCATGGGCAATCAGCCACCGGAACAGCTCCCCACCCGCGACGGTCGGGCCCACCCCGCCTTGGCAATCAGCCACCGAGACGGCTCCCCACCCGTGACGGTCGGGCCCACCTCGTCCTGGGCAATCTGCCGCCTTGGGCGGCAGGGTGGGCAAGGCGGCACCCCGGTGCCGCGCAACGATCACGGTGGCGCCGGCCGCGGTGCGGCGAGGGACACGGTGCTGCGTACCGGTCACGGCAGGCCCGGACCAACACCCACGCCCCGTGGGGCCGAAGCCCCCGGAGGGGGCGGGTGGGAGGGAGAAGGGCCAGGAACGGCCTCGGGGCAGGAGCGGTGGCGCGCAGCGCGAACCAGCGGCCCCGGCCGCGGTGCGGCGAGGAACACGGTGCTGCGTACCGGTCACGGCAGGCCCGGACCAACACCCCCCACCCCGCGGGGGCGAAGCCCCCGGAGGGGGCGGGTGGGAGGGAGAAGGGCCAAGGGCGGCGTCGGCATCGGCATCGGCGCGGCCGGGCAGGGGCGGTGCCGCGCAGCGATGGCGCGGGCACCAGCCACGGCGCGGATGGACGCAATCGGCACCCGCCCCGGAACCGCTCAACCACGGGCCGACCGAAACACACCCGCTACCGTGGGTGGGATGAGCAGCGACGAGCAGACGCCCGCGGCAGCCCCCCGCTCCCTCGCGGAAGCGCTCCGCGCGCGCGACGACGGGTCCCTCGCGGCACTCCTGCGCGTACGCCCCGACCTGCTCGGCCCCGTGCCGAACGACATGACGCAGCTCGCCACCCGCGCCGGCACCCGCGCCTCGGTGATCCGCGCGCTCGACCGCCTGGACCGGTACACACTTCAGGTGGCGCAGGCCCTCGCGGTGGCCCCGGACCCGACGACGTACGAGACGTTGCAGACCCTCCTCCCCGGCGAGGACTCCGTCGCCGCGCTCCCCCGCGCCGTCACCGCCCTGCGCGGCCAGGCCCTCGTCTGGGGTGGCGACGACCAGCTGCGCCTCGTCCGCACGGCCCGCGAACTCCTCGCGCCCACCCCGCAGCACCCGTCCCCGACGGGCCTCGGCCCGACCGTCGCGGAGGCCACGTCGGGGATGTCGCCGGGCCGCGTACAGGAGATCGTCGCGGCGGCGGGGCTGCCCTCCACGCACGACCCCGTGTCGGCCATCGCCGCGCTCACCTCCCTCTTCACCGACCCGACCCGGATGTCGGCGCTGCTCGACGAGGCCCCGGCCGAATCCGTCGACGTACTGAACCGCCTCGTGTGGGGCCCGCCGTACGGCCAGGTCACGGCCCAACCGGCGGCGCACCTGCGGTGGTTGCTCGACCGCGGGCTGCTCGTGCCGACCACCCCCGGCACCGTGGTGCTGCCCCGCGAGGCGGCCCTGCACCTGCGCGGCGGCCGTGCGCACCGTGAGCTGGAGCCCGTGGCCCCTCCCGTACGGGAGAAGGCGGCGCACCGTCCACAGGTTGTGGACGCGACCGCCGCGGCCGAGGCGTACACGGCGGTGACGACGGTCGAGGAGCTGCTGAAGGACTGGGACGAGGGCGGGCCCGCCGTGCTCCGCGCGGGCGGCCTGAGCGTCCGCGACCTCAAGCGCACCGCCGCCGCCCTCGACACGACCGAGCCGACCGCCGCCTTCTGGGTCGAACTCGCCTACGCGGCAGGGCTTTTGGCGTCCGACGGCGAGGCCGACGAGCGGTACGCGGCGACCCCCGCGTACGACGAGTGGGTGCTGCTGCCCCCGGCCGAGCGCTGGGAGCGGCTTGCCGCGGCCTGGCTCCCGGCGACCCGCACGGCGGGACTCGTCGGCGGCCGGGACGGCAAGGACAGAACGCTGTCCGCGCTCGGCCCGCACCTGGACCGTTCGGCGGCTCCCGAGGTACGCCACCGGGTCCTCGCCCTCCTCCTCACCGAGCTGCCGGAGGGCGCCGCCCCCGAGCCCCACTCGGTCACGGAACGCCTCACCTGGGAGCGCCCCTCCCCCGCCGCGCTCGACCTGCGCACCCGCCTCGCCCAGTGGACCCTCGCGGAGGCCGAACTGCTCGGCCTCACGGGCCGCGGCGCCCTCTCGGCGCACGGCAGAGCGCTGCTCCAGGCCCCCGACGAGAACCACGCCGCACCGCACCCCCTCACCCCCGCCGAAGCGGCCCTCACCGCCGCCCGCGCCGCGAAGCTGCTGGCGCCCCTGCTCCCCGAACCGCTCGACCACGTCCTCCTCCAGGCCGACCTCACGGCGGTCGCCCCCGGCCCCCTGGAACGGCCGCTCGCGGACGCCCTCTCCGTCATCGCCGACGTCGAGTCGAAGGGCGGCGCGACGGTCTACCGCTTCACGCCCGGCTCGGTGCGCCGTGCACTCGACGCCGGCCGCACGGCGTCCGACCTGCAGACCTTCCTCACCCAGCACTCCCGTACGCCCGTCCCGCAGCCCCTCGCCTACCTCATCGACGACATCGCCCGCCGCCACGGCCATCTGCGGATCGGCGCGGCCTCCGCGTACGTGCGCTGCGACGACGACGCCGTACTCGGCGAGATCCTGGCGGACAAGCGGTCCGCGCCGCTGCGCCTGCGCCGCCTCGCGCCGACCGTCCTCGCGGCGCAGGCCGACCCCGGCACGCTCCTCGAAGGCCTGCGCTCCATGGGCTTCGCCCCGGCCGCCGAGACCCCGGAGGGCGACGTCCTGATCGCCCGCGCGCACGCCCACCGCACCCCGCCCCGCACCGCCCCCGACCCGGTCCCCGACGGCCCGCCGCTGCCCGACGACACCCTCGTCGACGCGGCCCTCCGTGCGATCCGCGCGGGCGACGCCGCCTCCACCGCCCCGCGCAAGCAGGCCCCGGCCCACCCCGGCACCGGCGAGCTGCCCCGCACCACGTCCGCCGAGACCCTCGCCACGATGCAGGCCGCCGTCATGACCGGCGAGGCCCTCTGGATCGGCTACGTCAACGCGGAGGGCGCCGCGAGCCAGCGCGTCATCGCCCCCATCCGCGTCGAGGGCGGCTTCGTCACGGCCTACGACCACACGGCCGACGAGGTCCGCACCTACCCCCTGCACCGGGTGACGGGGGTGGCGGAGCTCTCCGATCAGTGACGCCACGCGCTTGCCGGGATGCGGCACACTGGACGTTTGGCCGTGCTGAAGGGAAGTGCGTAGGTGAACGGTCCACTCATCGTCCAGAGCGACAAGACCCTGCTCCTCGAGGTAGACCACGAGCGGGCCGACGACTGCCGCCGGGCGATCGCCTCGTTCGCCGAGCTCGAGCGCGCGCCCGAGCACATCCACACGTACCGGGTGACGCCGCTCGGGCTGTGGAACGCGCGGGCCGCCGGGCACGACGCGGAGCAGGTCGTGGACGCGCTCGTGGAGTTCTCCCGCTACCCCGTGCCGCACGCGCTGCTCGTCGACATCGCCGAGACGATGGACCGCTACGGGCGCCTCACGCTGAGCAAGCACCCGGCGCACGGGCTCGTACTCACGAGCACCGACCGGCCGGTCCTTGAAGAGATCCTCCGCTCGAAGCGGATCCAGCCGCTGGTCGGCGCCCGCATCGACGCCGACACCGTCGCCGTGCACCCCTCGGAGCGCGGCCAGATCAAGCAGACGCTGCTGAAGCTGGGCTGGCCCGCCGAGGACCTCGCGGGTTACGTGGACGGCGAGGCGCACGAGATCGCGCTCGACGAGGCCGAGTGGTCACTGCGCCCGTACCAGAAGCAGGCGGTGGAGAACTTCTGGCACGGCGGGTCCGGTGTCGTCGTGCTGCCGTGCGGCGCCGGCAAGACGCTCGTCGGCGCCGGGGCCATGGCCGAGGCGAAGGCGACCACGCTGATCCTCGTCACGAACACCGTCTCGGCCCGCCAGTGGAAGCACGAGCTGGTGAAGCGGACGTCGCTGACCGAGGACGAGATCGGCGAGTACAGCGGTACGAAGAAGGAGATCCGCCCGGTCACCATCGCCACGTACCAGGTGCTGACGACGAAGCGGAAGGGTGTCTACCCGCACCTGGAGCTGTTCGACTCCCGCGACTGGGGCCTCGTCGTGTACGACGAGGTGCACCTGCTGCCCGCGCCGGTCTTCAAGTTCACCGCCGATCTCCAGGCGCGGCGGCGGCTCGGTCTCACGGCGACGCTGGTGCGTGAGGACGGGCGGGAGTCCGACGTGTTCTCGCTCATCGGGCCGAAGCGGTTCGACGCTCCGTGGAAGGAGATCGAGGCGCAGGGGTACATCGCGCCCGCCGACTGTGTCGAGGTGCGGGTCAATCTGACGGACTCCGAGCGGCTCGCGTACGCCACCGCGGAGGCCGAGGAGAAGTACCGGTTCTGTGCGACGACGGCCACGAAGCAGAAGGTGACGGAGGCGCTGGTCCGCAAGCACGCGGGTGAGCAGACGCTCGTCATCGGCCAGTACATCGACCAGCTCGACGAGCTGGGCGAGCACCTCGACGCGCCGGTCATCAAGGGCGAGACGACGAACGCGGTGCGCGAGAAGCTCTTCGACGCGTTCCGGGAGGGCGAGATCTCCGTCCTCGTCGTGTCGAAGGTCGCGAACTTCTCCATCGACCTGCCGGAGGCGACGGTCGCGATCCAGGTGTCCGGTACGTTCGGCTCGCGTCAGGAGGAGGCGCAGCGGCTGGGGCGCGTGCTCCGGCCGAAGGCCGACGGGCACGAGGCGCGGTTCTACTCCGTCGTCGCGCGGGACACGATCGACCAGGACTTCGCGGCGCACCGCCAGCGGTTCCTGGCGGAGCAGGGGTACGCCTACCGGATCGTCGACGCGGACGACCTCCTCGCGGAGAGCTGACCGGGGCGGTTGCGGTCGACCGTCCCCACGCCACGGGGCTCCGCCCCGGACCCCGCGCCTCAATCGCCGGCGGGGCTGTCATTGCCGAACCGGCGTTGCGCTCTCGGGGCTCCGCCCCGGACCCCGCTGCTCAATCGCCGCAGGGGCTTGACTGGCCCAGAGTGCGGCGCAGGCGAGCAGGGCGTACGGGGAGGCCAGGGGCTGCTGCCACCAGGGGAAGTGGAGGTCCAGGTTGCCCTCGTGCGGCAGGAGCCACATGGTGCGGGCCGTGAAGAGGAGCGCGAGACACCACGCCGTGCGACGCCACCCCTCCGCCCACACCACCGCGATCAGCGGCACGCACCACACCCAGTGGTGCGACCAGCTGATGGGCGAGACGAGCAGCGCGGTGAGCGCCGTGAGCACCACCCCGTGGGACTCGCGCCGCGCCCACCGCACCGCCGCGTACAGGCCGAGCACCGCGACAAGGCCGGCCGGCACGGCCCACACGAGTCCCGGCTCAGCGGTGTGCAGCACGCGCGCGACCAGCCCCTGCAAGGACTGGTTGTCGACGATCCACGCCTTGCCGACCCGCCCCGTCTCGTAGAGCCGCCGCGTCCAGAACTCCCAGCTCGCGTACGGCAGGACGAGCGCCCCCACGGCCACCGTGCCGAGGCACCCGGCCACCGCGTGTCCCGCCTCCCGCCGCCGCCCCGTGAGGAACAGGTGGACGATGAAGACGGCGGGCGTGAGCTTGATGCCGGTGGCGATGCCGAGTGCGAGGCCTTTGACGCGCGCGCCGGGCGGGCGTGTCAGGTCCCACAGGACCAGGCACGCGAGGGCGAGGTTGATCTGGCCGAACAGGATCGTCTGGAAGACCGGTTCGAGCCACAGCGCGAGCGCGGCGAGCCCGCACACCGCCGCCCGCGACACCCGCAGGTCGGCGAGGCGGCAGGACTGCCGGACCAGGACGACGACCAGCGCGATGTTGCCGAGGAGGAACGCGGCCTTGAGGGCCGGGAGCGGGATCCATGCCGCGGGCGCGAAGAGCAGCGCCGCGAACGGCGGGTAGGTGGCGGGCAGTTGCCACTCCGTGACGGCGAACCCGTACAGATCGCCGCCACCGGCGAGGACGGCGGCGCCCTCGGCCCGGTAGACGAGCACGTCCGCCATCGGCATCCCCTGCCCTACGCACAGGGCGGTCAGCGCGACGGCGGACAGGGACAGCAGGGCGTACGCACAGCGTGAAGGGGCGGTCACAGTCCGGCGACTGTACCGCCCCTTACGGCGTCACTCCGGCTTACGACACCTGCCCCTTGAACCGGCGCAGCCGCAGGCTGTTGCCGACCACGAACACCGAGGAGAAGGCCATCGCCGCCCCCGCGATCATCGGGTTGAGCAGCCCCGCCGCGGCGAGCGGCAGCGCCGCCACGTTGTAGGCGAAGGCCCAGAACAGGTTGCCCTTGATGGTGCCCAGGGTCCGGCGCGAGAGCCGGATCGCGTCGACCGCCGCCCGCAGGTCGCCCCGTACGAGGGTGAGGTCGCCGGCCTCGATCGCCGCGTCCGTCCCCGTGCCCATCGCGAGCCCGAGGTCGGCCTGCGCGAGCGCCGCCGCGTCGTTGACGCCGTCGCCGACCATGGCCACCGAACGCCCCTCGGCCTGAAGCCGCTTGACGACGTCGACCTTGTCCTGGGGGAGGACCTCCGCGATGACGTCCGCCGGGTCCGTGATGCCGACCTCGGCCGCCACGGAACGGGCCACGGCCTCGTTGTCCCCGGTCAGCAGCACCGGGCGCAGGCCGAGTCCGCGCAGTCGCCCGACGGCCTCCGCGCTGGTCTCCTTCACCGCGTCGGCCACCTCCAGGACCGCGCGCGCCTCCCCGTCCCAGGCCACGGCGATCGCCGTACGCCCGGCCTGCTCGGCCTCGGCCTTCGCCTTCGCGAGCCCCTCCGGGAGCCGGATCTCCCAGTCCTTCAGCAGCTGCTCGCGCCCCACGAGCACCGCGTGTCCGTCCACGACGCCCTGGACGCCGAGCCCGGCGGCGTTCGCGAAGTCCTCGGGCGCCGGCAGGGTGCCGACCTCGGCCGCCGCTCCCGCCGCCACGGCCTGCGCGATCGGGTGCTCGGACGCGTGCTCGAGCGCCCCGGCGAGGCGCAGCGCCTCGGTCCGCCCGACACCTTCGGCGGTGTGCACGCCGAGCAGGGTCATACGTCCCGTGGTGACGGTTCCGGTCTTGTCGAGGACGATCGTGTCGACCTTGCGGGTCGTCTCCAGGACCTCCGGGCCCTTGATCAGGATGCCGAGCTGGGCGCCGCGGCCGGTGCCGACCATGAGGGCGGTGGGCGTCGCGAGCCCGAGGGCGCACGGGCAGGCGATGATCAGTACGGCGACGGCGGCGGTGAAGGCGGCCGTGAGCCCCTCCCCCTTGAACAGCCAGAAGGCGAGCGTGGCGAGGGCGAGCGCGATGACGACCGGCACGAACACCGCGGAGATCCTGTCGGCGAGGCGCTGGGCCGCGGCCTTCCCGTTCTGCGCGTCCTCGACGAGCTTCGCCATGCGGGCGAGCTGGGTGTCGGCGCCGACGCGGGTGGCCTCGACGACGAGCCGCCCGCCGACGTTCAGGGTGGCGCCCGTGACGGCGTCGCCCGCCGCGACCTCGACCGGCACGGACTCACCGGTGAGCATGGAGGCGTCCACGGCGGAGGTGCCCTCGACGACGGCGCCGTCGGTGGCGATCTTCTCCCCGGGGCGTACGAGGAAGCGGTCGCCGACCTTCAACTCGCCCACGGGAACGGTCTCCTCGCGCCCACCGTCCCGTACGACGGTGACGTCCTTGGCGCCCAGGTGCAGCAGCGCCCTGAGCGCGGCGCCGGCCTTCCTCTTGGAGCGCGCCTCGAAGTAGCGGCCCGCGAGGATGAACGCGGTGACG
The DNA here is from genome assembly GCF_054963755.1 of Streptomyces sp. EDA2-14. Lineage (NCBI taxonomy): Bacteria > Bacillati > Actinomycetota > Actinomycetes > Kitasatosporales > Streptomycetaceae > Streptomyces > Streptomyces sp. EDA2-14. The sequence continues at coordinate 147,196 of NZ_JBUEGE010000002.1, read as the reverse complement.
CCCGCGGCGGCCTCCAGGTAGATGTTCCCGGCGCCGTCGGTACGGGCGATGGTCAGCTCGAAGGGGTGCGTCATGCCGGGCATGCCGGCCGTGCCGAAGAACAGCGCCCACAGCGACCACAGGAACGCGGCGGAGACGCCGACCGAGACCAGGGTGTCCATCGTCGCGGCGCCGTGCCGCGCGTTGGTGAAGGCGGCCTTGTGGAAGGGCCAGGCCCCGTACACCACGACGGGCGCGGCGAGGGTGAGGGACAGCCACTGCCAGTACTCGAACTGGAGGGCCGGGATCATCGACATCGCGACGACGGGTACGGCGAGCACGACGGCGGTGATCAGCCGCTCGCGCAGCGAACGCAGCGCCCGGCCGTCCTCCTGCTCGCTTTCGTCCTCGTCGCCGCCCTCGGTGGACGACGCGGACGAGGACGCGGGGGCGGCGGGGGGCGCGGGCGGCCGCGCCGTGTATCCGGTGGCCTCGACGGTGGCGACGAGGTCCGCGACCTCGACCCCGTCCGCGTAGCTGACCTTGGCCTTCTCGGTCGCGTAGTTGACGGTCGCCTCGACGCCGTCCATGCGGTTCAGCTTCTTCTCTACGCGGGCGGCGCACGACGCGCAGGTCATGCCGCCGATGGCGAGCTCAACCTGTGCGGGCGGGACGACGGTGTGCGCCGACATGGTGCCTCCTCGATCGCGGGACGTGGTCGGGAACGTTCCGGCACTTCCATGGTCCACCGTTTGGTGTGCCATGGACGTACCGTCGTTCCGAGTACCCCCTATGGGTACCTTCTCACCTGATCCAGTTATACCCCCTGGGGGTACCTGGGGCAAGCAATTCGGATACGCGATCAGGAGTCGCGCTCGCGGTGCGCGCGGCGTAAAGTGAGCGGGCGGACCATTGGACTAGACCTGTCTGGAGCCTCATGAGCGAGCGTGCAGTCCTGGAGGTGATCGCCCTCGACGCCGAGGACGCGGTCGCCGCTCAGGCCGGAGGTGCGGACCGGCTCGAGCTGGTCACGGACATGGCCGCGGACGGGCTCACGCCGTCCGTCGAGACGTTCACGGCCATCCGCGCCGCCGTGGACATCCGGCTGCGCGTGATGCTGCGGCTCACCGACGGGTTCGCGGCGGGCTCCGCCGACGACGTGGCCACGCTGGTCCGTGCCGCGCGGGAGCTGCGGGCGGCGGGGGCGGACGAGTTCGTCCTCGGGTTCCTCGACGAGCACGGCGGGCCGGACCTGGCCGTCGTGGAGCGGCTCGTGGCCGAACTGGTCGGCTGCCGGTGGACGTTCCACCGGGCCATCGACCGGACCACCGACCGCGACGCGCTGCGCAAGCAGCTCGCCGATCTGCCGGGGCTCGACACGTACCTCACCGCCGGGTCGGCGGACGGGGTGGACGCGGGGCTCGACGTCCTGCTCGCGGAGGCGGCGCGGTCGGCCGCCGGCGATCCCGGTTACACCCAGCAGATCCTGGTGGGCGGTGGCCTGCGCCTCGAGCACGTCCCGGCCCTGCGGGCGGCCGGTGTCTCGGCCTTCCACATCGGCGGAGCGAGTCGCCCCGCGGGGTGGTCGGGGCCGGTGTCGGCGGAGGCGGTGCGCCTCTGGCGCGCGGCCCTGGACGCCTGACCGGGAACGTCCGGCGTCCTACGCCACGGGGCTCCGCCCCGGACCCCGCTGCTCAATCGCCGCAGGGGCTTGATTTACCGGCACCGGCCGATGCCGTCTCGCCTTGGGCGGCAGGGCGGGCAAGGCGGCCCCCGGTGCCGCGCAACAGGAACGGCGGGCGCCCACCCCGTTACCTCAACTGCGTCGGCAGCGGCGCCGCGTGCGTGACCAGCAGGCCGGACACGGCCCGCGTCAGCGACACGTACAGGCGCCGCAGTCCCGTCCGCTCGTCCGGCTCCGCGGAGACCACCGCCGCCGGTTCGTCCAGGACCACGTAGTCGTACTCCAACCCCTTGGCGAGCGACGCCGGGACCAGCGTCAGCCGCGCCTGCGCCGTCGTCTCCTCGCCGGGGGCGAGATACCCCAGCCCCGCCTCCGCCAGGGCCGGTGCCAGCACCTCGCAGCGCGCGTCCGCCGCGATGAGGCCCACCGAGCCCTCGTTGCACAGCGCCTCGACGCACGCCGCCACCACGTCCCCTTCCCCGGCCACCGCCCGCACCTCGAACGCCCCCGGGTTCTCTCGGACCGACGCCACCGGCGTGAGCCCCGGCGCGATGTCCGGAAGCAACCGGGAGGCGTACGTGATGACGTCCGCCGGGACGCGGAACCCGGCCGTGAGCTCCTCCACCACCGCGTCCGCCTTGCCCAGATGCCCCAGCGCCTCGTCCCAGCTCCGCGTCGCCCACGGCGTCGTACCCTGCGCGAGATCCCCGAGCACGGTCACCGAACCGGTCGTGGCGCGCCGCCCCACGGCGCGGTACTGCATGGGCGACAGGTCCTGCGCCTCGTCGAGCACCACGTGCCCCAGCGAGTGCGTCCGCTCGATCAGATCGGTCGCCTCGTCGATCAGCACGGCGTCGGCGACGGACCACTTGGCGCTCTTCACGCTCCGCGCGGGCCTGGCCCAGAGCAGTGTCTTCTGCTCGTCCTCGCTCAGCACGCCTTCCGCGTGCTCGGCCAGGAAGTCGCCGTCGGACAGCAGCCGCAGCACCAGCTTCGCCGGGTCGACGGCCGGCCAGACCTCCTTGACCAGCGCTTTCACTGCGGTGTTGCGCGCCACCGCGTTCTGCACCCGGTCGTCGGGCGCCTCGCCCGCCCGCTCCATCTGGACGAGCACGGCGTGCGCGACCCGCTGCGGCAGGGCCTCGCGCGCGGCCCCGTACCGCATGTCGCGTCCCATCAACTCCTGGACGATCTCCGCCAGTTCGTACGAGGGAACGCGCCAGCGGCGCGATCCGCGCACGACCACGACGCCCTCGGTGGGGACGGTGATGTGCGAGCGCAGGGCGCGCCGCAGCACATCGGCAAGCCGTGCGTCGCCCTTGACCAGGGCGGCGGCGGGATCGTCGGTGCCCCGCACCTCGACGTGCGCGACCAGGTCGTCGACGGTCGCCTGCTTGACCTCCAACTCGCCGAGTGCGGGCAGGACTTGCTCGATGTAGTGGAGGAAGGAGCTGTTCGGCCCGATGACGAGCGTGCCGGTGCGGGCGAGCCGCTCCCGGTGCGCGTAGAGGAGGTACGCGACGCGGTGCAGGCCGACGGCGGTCTTTCCGGTGCCGGGGCCGCCCTGGACGCAGACCGATCCGGCGAGCCCGCTGCGGACGATCTCGTCCTGCTCCGGCTGGATGGTGGCGACGATGTCGCGCATGGGACCGACGCGCGGCCGCTCGATCTCCTGCTGGAGCAGTTGGCTGGTCTTCTCGGCCTCGGCCGGGTCGGTGAGGTGCTCGTCCTCGTACGCGGTGAGGTCGCCGCCCGTGTATCCGAAGCGGCGGCGCAGCGCGACGTCCATCGGGTTCTTCTTGGAGGCCCGGTAGAAGGGCTGGGAGACGGGGGCGCGCCAGTCGATGACCATGGGGTCGCCGTCGGCGTCGTGCACGTGCCGCCGCCCGATGTAGAACTTCTCGCCCTCGCCGCCCTCGGCCGCCTCCGCTGCGTCCGGGCGGGGACCATGGGGGGAGCGCAGATAGTCGAGGCGTCCGAAGAACAGCGGGGTGTGGCTGAGGTCGGCGAGCGCCTTGATGCGCGCGTCGATCTGGTGCTGGAGCACCTCGGCGTTGACCCAGTTCGCGGTGACGTCGCGGATGTCGAGCGCCTGCGCGTCCTCGCGCATCGCCCGCAGGGCGGAGCGGGACGAGACCAGGTGATCGCGCTCGCGGTCGAGCGGCGAGGGCGAGGACGTGGACATGGGCGAGGACGGCGACGGTGACGTGCTCACGGGGTTCTGCCTCCGGATCCAGGTACGCGTTTGGATGGGGTCTCCCCTGCTCGAGCGGAGTCGAGAGCTTGGGGAAGGTCCCGGCCGGTTTCCGTCCGGTCGGCGGCGCTCCGGCTGGGCGACGGCCGTGGACACGGGACGTCGGCGCAGGGAGGCGGGCAGACGGGCGAGTGTACGGGACGGCTTCTGTGGGGGGCCAACGGTTTTCCGGGGCGGCGGCCCGCAGGGCCTAGGGTCGACCTCATGACGGACCACGACTCCACGGCCACTGGGGACCTGCGTGAACGCTGGGCCCGTACCCTGCGCGCGGTGACGGCGGACGACGGCATCGACCCGTATCCGTACGCCGACAACCTGCTGGCCCGGTGGTCCGAACCGCAGCGCAAGTACCACACGGTCGACCACCTCACGGCGGTGCTCGACCACATCGACGTACTGGAGGAGCACGCGGAGCGGCCCGAGCTCGTGCGGCTCGCGGCCTGGTTCCACGACGCGGTGTACCGGCCGGACCGCTCGGAGAACGAGGAGCGGTCCGCCGCCCTCGCCGAACGCGCGCTGACGGAGGCGGGCCTCGCCCCCGCGCATGTCGCCGAGGTGGCCCGGCTCGTCCGCCTCACCGTCAGCCACGACCCGGCGGAGGGAGACGCGAACGGTGAGGCGCTGTGCGATGCCGACCTGGCGATCCTGGCCGCGCCGACGCCCGCGTACGCCGCGTACACGAAGGCCGTCCGCGAGGAGTACGCCTTCGTGCCGGACGAGGCGTTCCGGGACGGCCGGGCCGGGGTGCTGCGTCAACTCCTGGATCTGCCGAGGCTGTTCAGGACCCCGCACGGCAGGGCCCGCTGGGAGTCCGCCGCCCGCGAGAACCTGACGGCGGAGCTGGACCTGCTGACTCCCTGACGACTCCCTGACCCTCGCTGAGCGGCGCGGAACCCGGCGTGGAGCGGCGCATGTGAACGGCGTACGAACGATGCGCCACGGCCCGCCGGGCCGGGAATGCCACCTCTCACGCCCCGGTTGGCTCCTTACATGTCCCCACAGCCCAGCCCAGACGCACCCGCGTCCCCAGCCCCCCGACCGAACACCCGTATGCCCCTGGCCGTCTACATGCTCGGCCTCAGCGTCTTCGCCCTCGGGACCAGCGAGTTCATGCTCTCCGGGATCCTTCCCGCGGTCGCCGACGACATGGACGTCACGATCCCGCAGGCCGGGCTGCTGATCTCGGCCTTCGCCATCGGCATGGTGGTCGGCGCCCCGCTGCTCGCGGTGGCGACGCTGCGCCTGCCGCGCCGGACCACCCTGATCTCGCTCATCTCGGTGTTCGGCCTCGGCCAGGTCGCGGGCGCCCTCGCCCCGACGTACGCGGTCCTGTTCGCGTCCCGTGTCGTCTCGGCCCTCGCCTGCGCCGGGTTCTGGGCGGTCGGCGCTGCGGTCGCCATCGCGATGGTGCCGGTGAACCAGCGGGCCCGCGCGATGGCCGTGATGATCGGCGGACTGTCGATCGCGAACGTGCTGGGCGTCCCGGCGGGCGCGTTCCTCGGTGAAGGGCTCGGCTGGCGCGCCGCGTTCTGGGCGGTGGGCGTCGCCTCCGCGATCGCCCTCGTCGGCATCATGACGCTCGTCCCGAAGATCCCGCTGCCCGCCGAACGGCCGCGTCTCAAGCGCGAGTTGAGCATCTACGCGGACCGCCAGGTGTGGCTGTCCATCGCCGTCACGGCGCTCGCCGCGGGCGGCGTCTTCTGCGCGTTCAGCTATCTCTCGCCGTTGCTGACGGACGTCGCGGGCCTGCCGGAGAGCTGGGTCCCGGCCGTCCTCGCCCTGTTCGGGATCGGCGCCCTCGCCGGTACGACGCTGGGCGGACGGATCGCGGACGCGCACCTCTTCGGGGTGCTGCTGACCGGCATCACCGCGTCCACCGTCTTCCTCGCGGCGCTCGCCGTGCTCGGTCACTTCGCGGTCGCGGCGGTAGTCCTTTCGTTCCTGCTCGGCTTCTCCGCGTTCTACACGGCGCCGGCCCTGAACGCCCGGATGTTCAACGTCGCGGGCGCCGCCCCCACCCTGGCGGGCGCCACCACGACCGCCGCCTTCAACCTGGGCAACACGGGCGGCCCCTGGCTCGGCGGCACGGTCATCGATCTCGACCTCGGCTACCCGGCCACCGCGTGGGCCGGCGGCGCGATGACGGTGGTGGCCCTCGCGCTGACGGCGGTGTCGCTGCGGCTGCACCGGCGTACGGCGTCGAAGGTCGTCACGGGTTCCGGGACCGTGCCCGACGCCGCGGGGCTCCGCCCCGAACCCCGCTCCTCGGTCGCCGGAGAGGCCTGATCTTCACCAGGGCCGCCCCTTCGGCCTGCGGAGGCCCGCCTCCGTGAGCTTGCGCACCAGTTCCTTCGAGCCGATCTCCACGGCCCCCTCGCGCACCGCGTCCGCGTACCGGTGCGAGGGGAGGTCGTAGTGGTCGCGCTCGAAGGCCCGCTCCGGCATCCCGAGTCGCTCGGCGAACGCGTGCAGTTCCGCGTACGAGACATCGCTGACCAGGTGCGACCACATGCGGTCGTGCCCCGGCCAGTTCGGCGGGTCGATGTAGACCGTCACCCGGTCACCGACCCGAGGCCGCCGACCGGCGCCACGTCGACGCCCGCCTCCGAGCAGACCCAGTGCGGGTCGGCGCCCAGCTCGGGCTCGACGTCCAGCGCGTGCGGGGCCTCCGCGGCCGAGCCGGGGACGCACACCGGGCACAGCGGCCAGCGGCCGTGCCGCTCCAGGATCCCGTCCTTGACGTCCTGGGCGACGAGCCCGGTCACGAATTCCACCCCCTCCGGCCACTGCTCCACCCACCAGCGCCGCGAGGCGATCGACTCCTCCACCAGCGAGACGATGTCGGAATCCGCGACGTCGCCCGCCTTCAGATCCGCGAGCACGAGCGCGCGGGCCGCGTGCAGGGCCTGCTCCAAGGGGCTGATGGTGTCCATACAGCCAATTGTGCGCCCGTCGGCCGCACGCCCGGGACGCATGGGGCCGAAGGACCCTTGACCGATTCCGCCTCCGAAAATATCTTTCATCATGTGAGCAATGACGTGAAGGAAAGTTTCGCAGGCGATGCGCCCCCGGCCCCCGCGGCCCTCGCCGCCAAGGTGCGCACCCTCGCGCCGTCCATGACCCGGTCCATGCAGCGGGTCGCCGAGGCGGTCGCCGGGGACCCGGCCGGCTGCGCCGCCCTGACCGTCACCGGACTCGCCGAGCTCACCGGCACCAGCGAGGCCACGGTGGTGCGCACCGCCCGCATCCTCGGCTACCCCGGCTACCGGGACCTGCGCCTGGCGCTCGCCGGGCTCGCCGCCCAGCAGCAGTCGGGCCGGGCGCCCGCCGTGACCGCCGACATCGCCGTCGACGACCCGCTGACCGACGTCGTCGCCAAGCTCGCCTACGACGAGCAGCAGACCCTCGCCGACACCGCCGCCGCACTCGACACCACGCAGCTCGGCGCCGCCGTGACCGCCCTCGCGGGCGCGGGCCGCGTCGAGATCTACGGCATGGCGGCCTCCGGCCTCGTCGCCCAGGACCTCGCGCAGAAGCTGCTGCGCATCGGGATGCACGCGTACGCGCACTCCGACCCGCACCTGGCCGTCCACAACGCGGTCACGCTGCGCTCCGGGGACGTCGCCGTCGCCATCACGCACTCCGGCACGACCGGCGACGTGATCGAACCGCTGCGGGTCGCCTTCGAGCACGGCGCCACCACGATCGCGATCACCGGCCGCCCCGGCAGCCCGGTCTCCCAGTACGCCGACCACATACTGACCACGTCCATCGCCCGCGAGAGCGAGCTGCGCCCCGCCGCGATGTCCTCCCGGACCAGCCAGCTCCTGGTCGTGGACTGCCTCTTCGTGGGCGTGGCCCAGCGCACCTACGACACCGCGGCCCCGGCCCTGGCCGCCTCCTACGAGGCGCTGGCCCACCGCCACCAGTCCTCTCCGCGGGGCGGCCGCCAATGATCGCCCCACCGCTCCCCACGCCTCGGGGCTCCGCCCCGGACCCCGCTGCTCAATCGCCGCAGGGGCTTGATCTACCAGGCCCGCCGGGACTTGAGCTTTCGGCCCCGCAGGCGATTGACCCTTCAAGCCCCGCCGGCGATTGAGGCGCGGGGTCCGGGGCAGAGCCCCGCGACCGTGCCCCCGTCACCGCGAACCGGAATCCCGCCCACCGCACAGAAGGCGCCCCCGATGACCGCCACCCCCGACGCCGACGCCACCTACGCCGACCTCCGCGCCCAACTGGCCACCCTCACGACGGAGGCGTTCCGCCCGGAACTCGCCGAGATCGACCAGCTCTCCACGCTGGAGATCGCGAAGCTGATGAACGGCGAGGACGCCACCGTGCCCACCGCCGTCGCCGCCCAGCTCCCCCACATCGCCGCCGCGATCGACGGCATCGCCGAGCGCATGGCCCGCGGCGGCCGCCTCGTCTACGCGGGCGCCGGCACCGCGGGACGGATGGGCGTGCTCGACGCCTCCGAGTGCCCGCCCACCTTCAACACCCGGGACGGCCAGGTCGTCGGCCTGATCGCGGGCGGCCCGTCCGCCATGGTCAAGGCCGTCGAGGGCGCCGAGGACTCCAAGGAGCTCGCGGCCGCCGACCTGGACGGCATCGACCTGACCGAGAACGACATCGTCGTCGGCATCTCGGCCTCGGGCCGCACCCCGTACGCGATCGGCGCCGTCGAGCACGCCCGCGCCCGGTACGGCGCGCTCACCGTCGGCCTGTCCTGCAACGCGGACAGCGCGCTCGGCGCCGCCGCGGACCACGGCATCGAGGTCGTCGTCGGCCCCGAACTGCTCACCGGCTCGACCCGGCTGAAGGCGGGCACGGCCCAGAAGCTCGTGCTCAACATGCTGTCGACGATCTCCATGATCCGGCTCGGCAAGACGTACGGAAACCTCATGGTCGACGTGCGTGCCTCCAACGAGAAGCTGCGGGCCCGCTCCCGCCGCATCGTCTCCCTCGCCACCGGCGCCGACGACGCCGCCATCGAGGCCGCGCTCGCCGCGACCGACGGCGAGGTCAAGAACGCCATCCTCGTCGTCCTCGGCGACGTCGACGGCCCCACGGCCGACCGGCTCCTCACGGAGTCCGACGGTCACCTGCGCGCCGCGCTCGCGGCCGCCGCCAAGTAGCCCCCCGCACCCATCCGCCCCCGAGCACCACCTGCACAGCAAGGCACAACGCACCATGGCCGATAACGCCGAGAACAAGAACCGCGCCGTCGCCGCCGCGATCCTCCCGCTCGTCGGCGGCGCAGCGAACGTCACCTCCGTGGTCCACTGCATGACCCGGCTCCGGCTGGGCCTCGCGGACCGTTCGCTCGTCCAGGACGAGGCGCTCAAGGCGCTTCCCGACGTCATGGGCGTCGTCGAGGACGAGACGTACCAGATCGTGCTCGGGCCGGGGAAGGTCGCCAGGGTCACACCCGAGTTCGAGACGCTCGTGGAAGAGGGGAAGGCCGCCGCCCCGGCGCCCGAGCCCGCGGCCGCCGGGCACAGCGCCGACGACCTCGCCGCCCAGGGCGCCGCGATCAAGGCGCAGCAGAAGGCGCGGAACGCCACCCCGTTCAAGCTGTTCCTGCGCAAGATCGCCAACATCTTCGTGCCGCTGATCCCGGCCCTGATCGGCTGCGGCATCATCGCCGGCATCAACGGCCTGCTGATCAACCTGGAGTGGCTGCCGGCCGTCACCCCGGCCCTGGCCGCCATGGCCTCCGGCTTCATGGCGCTGATCGCGGTCTTCGTCGGCTACAACACGGCGAAGGAGTTCGGTGGCACGCCGATCCTGGGCGGCGCGGTCGCGGCGATCATCGTGTACCCGGGCGTCGCGGACATCACGGCGTTCGGCCAGAAGCTCTCCCCAGGCCAGGGCGGTGTCCTCGGCGCGCTGGGCGCGGCGGTGCTCGCCGTGTACGTCGAGAAGTGGTGCCGCAAGTGGGTGCCCGAGGCGGTCGACGTCCTGGTCACGCCCACGCTCACGGTCCTGATCTCCGGCCTGGTCACGATCTTCGGCCTGATGTACGTCGCCGGTGAGGTCTCCACCGGCATCGGCACGGGGGCCAACTGGCTCCTGGACAACACCGGCGCGTTCGCGGGCCTGGTCCTCGGCGGCCTCTTCCTGCCGCTGGTCATGCTGGGCCTGCACCAGGCCCTGATCCCGATCCACACCACGCTCATCGAGCAGCAGGGCTACACAGTTCTCCTGCCCATCCTCGCGATGGCGGGCGCGGGCCAGGTCGGTGCGGCGATCGCCGTCTTCAAGAAGCTCAAGCACAACACGTCGATCCGCAAGACCATCAAGTCGGCGCTCCCGGCGGGCTTCCTGGGCGTGGGCGAGCCGCTCATCTACGGTGTCTCGCTGCCGCTGGGCCGCCCCTTCATCACGGCGTGCGTCGGCGGCGCGGCGGGCGGCGCGTTCGTCGGCCTGTTCTCCATGCTCGGCGACAAGGTCGGCTCCACGGCCATCGGCCCGTCCGGCTGGGCGCTCTTCCCGCTCCTCGACGGCAACAAGGGTCTCGGCACCACGGCCGCGATCTACGGCGTCGGCCTGCTCGTCGGCTACGTCGTCGGCTTCCTGGCGACGTACTACTTCGGCTTCACGAAGGACATGCTCGTGGAGTTCAACCAGGACGTCGACGCGGGCGAGTCCCCCGAGGCCCACGCGGAAGCGGCCCCGGCCCCGGACACCAAGACCCACGAACCGAAGGAACCGGCGAAGGTCTGACCCCGGTCACCCCGAAGGGCGGCACCCCACGACACGGGGGTGCCGCCCTCTTCGCATGACCACCCACCCACAACTCCCGCCGCTCACCGACACGTTCACCTCGTATGATCGCTTCCGCACCGCACGCGGGACCCGGGGGATTCGATGAGCAGCGAGACAAGTGCGACGCCCGAGGGCGACATGCCCACGACATCGGCCGCACCGGCCGCGGCTCCCGCGGACCCTTCGCCCGACCCCGCACCGGACCCGCCGAGGCCCGGCCGCGTGCGCCGGCTGTGGCAGCGCTACCGTGCGCTCAGCCTGGCCAACAAACTCACCGTCGCCGGTCTCGTCGTGGCCTGCTTACCGATCGTCACGCCGTGGGTGACCGCCGCGTACGGCAGGCTGACGGGCGACGACGTGCCGATCAGGCTGGACGTCCAGCAGCCCGACAACGCCTGCATCTCCCAGTGGCTCGTCGACCCGAACCGTCCCGACCTGCTGTCCAAGGTGGGCAACATGGACGAGCGCGCCCTCACCCGCTGGGAGCGCGACCGGAGGATCACCCATCACGGCACGGTGGACGCCACCGTCAGCATCCGCGGCAATACGGCAGCGGCCGTGGAGATCCGCGATGTGTCGATCACCGTGACCCGCCGCACGAAGCCGCTCGCCGGAAAGGTGTCCCCGGTGAAGGGCTGCGGTGGCGGGGACGGGCCGGAGATCCTCTACGTCGACCTCGACACGCTTCCCCTGAACCAGGCCGTACCGGGCCGGTACCTGATGACCAGCCCGCAGCAGGCGCAGGCCCGCAAGGACGCCCTCGTCCACGACGGGGCCCCCATGGAGCTGCCCAGGAGCGTCACCATGAAGCGGGCCTACAGCCTGCAACTCGTCGGCCGCACCCACCGCTACTACAGCGAGTGGAAGGCGACCGTCACCTGGTGGGACGGCGAGGAGACCCACACGTCGACGATCGACAACGACGGCCGGCCCTTCCGGGTCTCGGCGGCACGGTGAGCGCGGTGAGCGGACACCTCACGGCGGTGCGGCGCGTGCGGACGCTGTGGCGCGAGCCGCTCACGGCCCCCGTCGCCGCCGTCCTGCTCGTCCATCTCGCGGGCTGTCTGCCCGCGCAGGTCGCCCGGGCCGACGAGCAGTCGCCGGACGGCGCCGCGGACCGGCTCCGGCTGCTGACCGTGTCGCCGGTCCTGCGGTTCAGCAGCGCCGACGGCGCCACCGCCGTGCTGCAGGAGACCCTGTGGACCGGCATCTTCCTCTTTCTGCTGGTCACGGCCGCCGCGGCCCTCACGAACCGGGCGCGGGCCGCGCACCGGATGCCGCTGGCCGGCGCCGCGTTCCTGGCCTTCGCGCCGCTCGCGCAGTTCCTCGCCCTCGCGTGTCTGCGCCTGCCCGAGCTCTCCGGCAACCCTCTGGACCGGGGCGACGCGGCGTACCAACTGTGGTGGGACGCGACGGCCGGCATCGGCCACGCGCTGCTGCTGGGCGCGGTCGGGGCACTGGCCGCCGGGCTGCGCGGGCTCCCGGACATGACGCGGGCCGCCACGGCCCTCGCCGCCGAGGTGTCGACCAAGGCGCAGGCCCGCCGCCTCGCGCTGCGTCAGCTCGTGGGTCCGCTGGACACGCTGCGGCCCCGGATCGGCGCGGCGCTCGCCGCCACGGCCGTCGCGGCGCTGGTCCTCGCACTGTTCGACGCCGAGCTTCCCGGCCGGATCGTCAGCCCGCTGCTGCGGCTCTGGTGCGGCCCCACGGAACATCCCGGGATCTGCCTCCCCCAGCTGCAGGCGCAGCTCCACAGCGGACTGCCGAAGGCATCGGCGCTCGACGTGCAGCCCCTGCTGAACCGGCTCGTGCACCTCTACGCCTGGCAGTCCTTCGCGATCGTCTCCACCGTCGTCTACTTGATGGTGCGCCGCACGACCCCGCATCTGCCGCGCGCCGCGGGCGCGGCGTTCAGCAGCTGGTGCGGCGGCACGGCGGGCATCGTCCTGTACGCGACCGTGCTGCGGATCGGCGCCGATTCGGCGGACTCGGCGTCCGGGGCCGTGCCGTACAGCGCCCTGCCGACCTACCTGCTGCCACCGCCGGGCTTCGACCTGGCCCGCTACGTGGCCCCGGTGACGGCCGCCGCGGTGGCCGTCACGATCCTGACCGCCGCCCGGATCTCCCGCCGTCACGGCGCCGGGAGCGACTCGTAGGTGTCACCCGGCGGTCACTTCTCCACATGCGGCGGGCCCGGGGCTCGCGCATCCTGAGCGCATGGCTGACAGCACCCTTTCGAAGATTTCCTGGACCGAGTTCCGCCCGGACCGGCGCATGCTGACCGCCGGGGCCGTGCTCACCGGTGTCGGCACGCTCACCGCGATGGCCGGGGCCGGCGTCCTCGTCTACGAACTGACCCGCGCGGGCCGCAGCTGGACCGGCACGTGGGACGTCCCGCCCGCCGAAATGGCCCAGCGCGCCCTCCACCAGGCCCAGGCAGTGGCCACCAGCGCGACCCGCGCGGGCCGCGACACCTGGAAGTCGTACCAGGAGAACGCGGCCTGACACATCAAGCCCCTGCGGCGATTGAGCAGCGGGGTCCGGGGCGGAGCCCCGAGGCGTCAACCACGGGTGGGCAGGCGAAAACGCCCGAGGGCGGCACCGTCTCACGTGGAGACGGTGCCGCCCTCGGGTTACAGACGAGCTGAACCGCGACCGGCTCAGAAGTCCATGTCACCGCCCGGCATACCACCCGGAGCACCCGCGGCAGCGGCCTTCTCCGGCTTGTCGGCGATGACGGCCTCGGTGGTGAGGAACAGCGCGGCGATCGACGCGGCGTTCTGCAGCGCGGAGCGCGTGACCTTCGCCGGGTCGATGATGCCCTCGGCGATCATGTCGACGTAGTCACCCGTGGCGGCGTTCAGACCGTGACCGACGGTCAGGTTGCGCACCTTCTCCACGACGACGCCACCCTCGAGACCACCGTTGACGGCGATCTGCTTGAGCGGGGCCTCCAGGGCGAGCTTCACGGCGTTGGCGCCGGTCGCCTCGTCACCCTCGAGCTCCAGCTTCTCGAAGACCGCGGAGGCCTGGAGCAGGGCCACGCCACCACCGGCGACGATGCCCTCCTCGACGGCCGCCTTCGCGTTGCGAACGGCGTCCTCGATGCGGTGCTTGCGCTCCTTGAGCTCGACCTCGGTCGCGGCACCGGCCTTGATGACGGCGACGCCACCGGCGAGCTTCGCCAGGCGCTCCTGGAGCTTCTCGCGGTCGTAGTCCGAGTCGCTGTTCTCGATCTCGGCACGGATCTGGTTGACGCGGCCCTGGACCTGGTCGCTGTCACCGGCGCCGTCGACGATCGTCGTCTCGTCCTTGGTGATGACGACCTTGCGGGCGCGGCCGAGCAGGTCGAGACCGGCGTTCTCGAGCTTGAGGCCGACCTCCTCGGAGATGACGGTGCCACCGGTGAGGATGGCGATGTCGCCGAGCATGGCCTTGCGGCGGTCACCGAAGCCCGGGGCCTTGACGGCGACGGACTTGAAGGTGCCACGGATCTTGTTGACGACCAGGGTCGACAGGGCCTCGCCCTCGACGTCCTCGGCGATGATCAGCAGCGGCTTGCCGGACTGCATGACCTTCTCGAGCAGCGGAAGGAGGTCCTTCACGTTGCCGATCTTCGAGTTGACGATGAGGATGTACGGGTCCTCGAGCGAGGCCTCCATACGCTCCATGTCGGTGGCGAAGTACGCCGAGATGTAGCCCTTGTCGAAGCGCATACCCTCGGTGAGCTCGAGCTCCAGACCGAAGGTCTGGGACTCCTCGACGGTGATGACGCCTTCCTTGCCGACCTTGTCCATGGCCTCGGCGATGAGCTCGCCGATCTGGGTGTCGGCGGCCGAGATGGAGGCGGTGGAGGCGATCTGCTCCTTGGTCTCCACCTCCTTGGCCTGCTCGAGCAGGGCGGCGGAGACGGCCTCGGTGGCGCGCTCGATGCCGCGCTTGAGGGCCATCGGGTTGGCGCCGGCGGCTACGTTGCGAAGGCCTTCGCGAACGAGCGCCTGGGCCAGGACGGTCGCGGTCGTCGTGCCGTCACCGGCGACGTCGTCCGTCTTCTTCGCGACCTCCTTGACCAGCTCGGCGCCGATCTTCTCGTACGGGTCCTCGAGCTCGATCTCCTTGGCGATGGACACACCATCGTTGGTGATCGTGGGGGCGCCCCACTTCTTCTCGAGGACGACGTTGCGACCCTTGGGGCCCAGGGTCACCTTGACGGCGTCGGCGAGCTGGTTCATGCCGCGCTCGAGGCCGCGCCGTGCCTCCTCGTCGAACGCGATGATCTTGGCCATGTGAAGTGGTCCTCCCGGACGGGGTGGCTAACGCAAACGGACCGTGCAGGTGCCCGCGACGGACGGCCTGCACACCTTGTGGTTCCTTGCACCACCCGGTCTGCGGGCCTCACCGACCCGATCCAAGTTCTGTCACTCTCACTCGGAGAGTGCTAAGCCCAATGATTAGCACTCGACCCCCACGAGTGCAAGGCCGTCCTCCAAAGGTGCAGGTAGCACGAAGGGCCCGCCCCCGGTCGACCGGGAGACGAGCCCTCCATGACGTGCGACGTGCAAGCTTGCAGTCTGACGCGCGCGTTCAGCCGGCGGCCACGCGGACCATGTCGGCCTGCGGCCCCTTCTGGCCCTGCGAGATCTCGAACTCGACCCGCTGACCCTCTTCGAGGGTGCGGTAGCCGTCCATCTGAATCGCGCTGTAGTGGACGAAAACATCCGCACCACCGTCGACCGCGATGAAGCCGTACCCCTTCTCCGCGTTGAACCACTTGACGGTGCCCTGAGCCATGCCTAACTCCCCTATTACTGGCCCTTGCGCAGGACCGCACTTCGCGGACCCGGGTCAGACCTCACGCCCCATGGGATATGGGGGTGTGCGCCGGAACGCGTCGACCGCGGCTGAATGTATCTGCCCAACTGCCGTCTGCAACAGGTCAATCGGACGAGAATTCTGGGCACGCCAGATCGGGGAAACCGGGTCAACTCACCGGATGTGCGGGCAACTCGGGCCGCGTAAATGCCGTAAAAGGCCCGAAAGGGCTGGACACTTTGGCTGCTTCTTGTCGGGCAGCGGGCGAGAACTCATATGCACCCGTCATGCACCGCGTATCGGAATCGCAGCAGCTTCCCCAACTGTACCGCGCTCAACCATGCAGAATTGCCCCCTCCGCTTCTCTCGCGGAGGGGGCAATTCGGATAACTCTGTGTAGACCTACGGAAGATCAGCCGTCGGCACTGTGCCGGACGGTCAGCCTCCGGCGACGGCCGGAATGATCGAGACGCCGGCGCCGTCCGGCGTCGCCGTCTGAAGGCCCTGCTCGAAGCGGACGTCGTCGTCGTTGACGTAGACGTTCACGAAGCGGCGCAGCTTGCCCTGGTCGTCGAGGACGCGGGCGGCGATGCCGGTGTGGTTCTTCTCCAGGTCGGCGATGACGTCGGCGAGGGTGGCGCCCTCGGCGGCGACCTCGGACTGGCCGCCCGTGTAGGTGCGCAGGATGGTGGGGATGCGAACGTTGACGCTCATGCGGTGACTCCCGGTGCTACAAGTTCGGTTGGCTCAGTGGTCGGCTGGGCTCAGTGGTCGGCGGCGAGACCGGCGTCGCGGAACGCGTCCAGGCTCGGCCGGATGGTGGCGGTGGCCTGCGAGGACTCGGCGACCGCGTCCAGCGTCTTGAGGCCGTCACCGGTGTTCAGGACGACGGTGGTGAGCGACGGGTCGATCTGGCCCGCCTCGATGAGCTTCTTGGTGACGCCCAGCGTCACACCGCCGGCCGTCTCCGCGAAGATGCCCTCCGTGCGCGCGAGCAGCTTGATCGCGTCGACGACCTGCTCGTCGTTCACGTCCTCCACGGCGCCGCCGGTGCGGCGGGCGATGTCGAGGACGTAGGGGCCGTCGGCGGGGTTGCCGATGGCGAGGGACTTGGCGATGGTCGTCGGCTTCTGCGGGCGGACCACGTCGTGGCCGCCCTTGTAGGCGACGGAGACCGGGGAGCAGCCCTCGGCCTGGGCGCCGAAGAGCTTGTAGGGCTTGTCCTCGACGAGGCCGAGCTTGATCAGCTCCTTGAGGCCCTTGTCGATCTTCGTGAACTGCGAGCCGGAGGCGATCGGGATGACCAGCTGGTCGGGGAGCTGCCAGCCGAGCTGTTCGCAGATCTCGTACGCGAGCGTCTTGGAGCCCTCGCCGTAGTACGGGCGCAGGTTCACGTTCACGAAGCCCCAGCCCTCGCCCAGCGGGTCGCCGATGAGCTCGGAGCAGAAACGGTTCACGTCGTCGTAGTTGCCCTCGATGGCGACGAGGTCACCGCCGTAGACACCGGCCATGACGACCTTGCCCTGCTCCAGGTCGTGCGGGATGAACACGCAGGAGCGGAAGCCGGCGCGGGCGGCCGCGGCGCCGACGGCGCCGGCCAGGTTGCCGGTGGAGGAGCAGGAGAGCGTGGTGAAGCCGAAGGCGCGGGCGGCCTCGATGGCCTGCGCGACGACGCGGTCCTTGAAGGAGTGCGTGGGGTTGCCGGAGTCGTCCTTGACGAACAACTTGCCCTCGGCGACGCCCAGTTCACGGCCGAGGTTGTCGGCCTTGACGAGCTTGGTCCAGCCGGGGTTCAGGTTCGGCTTCTCGGCGACGTCGGCCGGGACGGGCAGCAGCGGGGCGTAGCGCCAGATGTTGGCGGGACCGGCCTCGATCTGCTTGCGCAGCGCCTCGGGGTCACCGGTGGGCAGGTCGTACGCGACTTCGAGCGGCCCGAAACACTCGGCACAGGCGAAGACGGGGCCGAGCGGGACGACGGCGCCGCACTCGCGGCAGGAGAGGCCGGAAGCCGGCCCCAGATCAACAGCGTCGACGGCGGCGGCGGTTTCGGTGGCGACAGTCTGTACAGCCATGAGAGGCGAGGCCCTTTCTCCTCATCTTTCTCGTGACGCATCTCGCCACGAGACGGATTTGGCACCTTCCCTAGCCGGGAGCCTCGCGGGCGCACTGCGGTGTGCGGACGAGACCGGCTGGAGGGTTGCCGGGGCTTCAACGGGCCGTTTCCCTCTGCCCCTCTGGATGAGCGGTATTCGATTGTGTGGATTCAGTTGTCTACGGCAGGCGACCCCCGACATGCGATGGTCACCGGCGTTGTTCAAGACTGTAACCGAAGGCCCGGACCCTTGAGATAGTCGTCCGAACCGCGAGATGGATCACATGTGGATCCTGAGGGAAGGAACCCAGACCGTGCTGGAAGAGGTCGAGCGCTGGCTTGAGCGGCGCTCCTGGTCCGTGGACGATCATCCGCTGCACCGGTTGGTCGCCGCCAAGCACGCCTCGGGTCAGACGGTGAGTGTCGTACTGCCCGCGCTGAACGAGGAGGCGACGGTCGGTGCGATCGTCGCCGAGATCCGGCGCACGCTGATGACGGAGGCGGTGCCGCTCGTCGACGAGCTCGTGGTGATCGACTCCGGCTCCACCGACCGCACCTCCGAGGTCGCGGCGGCGGCCGGGGCGCGCGTCGAGCACCGGGACACGATCCTGCCGCGGGTCCCGGTCGGGCCCGGCAAGGGTGAGGTGCTGTGGCGCTCCCTTTTCGTCACTTCCGGTGACATCGTGTGCTTCGTCGACGCCGATCTGAAGGAGTTCTCGGCGGACTTCGTCTCCGGGATCGTCGGTCCGCTGCTGACCGAGCCCGGCGTGCACTTCGTGAAGGCGATGTACGACCGTCCGCTGGACGGGGCCGCGGGTCAGGGCGGCCGGGTGACCGAGCTGATGGCCCGCCCGATCCTGAATCTGCACTGGCCGCAACTGGCCGGGTTCGTGCAGCCGCTGGGCGGCGAGTACGCGGCCCGCCGCTCGCTCCTTGAGCGCCTCCCGTTCCCCGTCGGGTACGGGGTCGAGCTGGGCCTGCTCGTGGACGCGCTGCACACCGTGGGCCTGGACGGGCTCGCCCAGGTCGACGTGGGGGTGCGCAAGCACCGGCACCAGGACGGGCAGGCGCTGGGCCGGATGGCGGCGGCGATCTACCGCACCGCGCAGCTGCGGCTCGCGCGCGGACATCTGGTGCGGCCGGTGCTCACGCAGTTCGAGCGGGGTGCGGACGGCTTCGAGCCGCGCACGCACGCGGTCGACACGGAGGAACGCCCTCCGATGATCGAAATCAGTGAGTACACGGAGCGTCGCGTCGCATAAGCGCGGCATAATCATATGTTTTGTCTAGCTTGCCCTTTATGCGGATTAGACAAGTAAAGGGCAGGGCGGCCGTCGCCGTCGCCGCCGTCCTCACGGCCTCCCTGGCCGGCCTCGCCCCGAGCTCCGCGTCCGCCGACGTGGTCTCCCCCTTCGCCAAGCGCTACGACGAATCGATCTACGGCGACTTCAAGACCATCGGCAACACGGTCATGGGCTGCCCGACGGGCGACGCCGACATGGCCGCGCGCTGCGCGGTCGCCGCGAACGGCGAGGGCCGGGACAACAACAACACGTTCGTCATGGAACGGATCAACAAGGCCGGGACGACGGACGGCTACGGCTCCAGCACCGGCCGGGTCGCCATCCCGCCCGGCGCCAGGGTCGCCTACGCCCGCCTCTTCTACGGCGGCAACGACGGCACGTACAAGGGCCCGAGCGGCGCCCAGCTCAAGCGCTGCGACATCTCCGGCGCCGACGTCGACCCCTCGCCCGGTGAGCCGCAGGACGCGGCGCCCGTGGTCGGCATCGGCGGCGCGACGCCGACGAAGGTCTCCCCGACCAACGTGGTGCGGGACCCCGCCTCGACCAGCGGACCGCACTACTACACGGGCGAAGCGGACGTCACGGACCGCTTCAGCGCCATCATCGGGACCGGAAACGACATCCCGGTCTCCGTCGGCGACGTCTGGGCGCCCACCGGCAAGGGCTGTGTGGGCGGCTGGTCGATGACCGTCGTCTACAAGTACGACGGCCCGAACGACGACTACGCGCCGGACCGCCGCAACGTCTACATCTACGGCGGCCACGTCCTGCAGCGCTCCACCTCCCCGGCCACCCGCGTCACGGTCGACGGCTTCTACCGCACCTCGGGCACCCCGCGGGCCAGCGTCACCGCGTACGAGGGCGACTGGAACACGGCGGGCGACCGGTTCGCCGTGGGCGGCAAGAACATCCGGGAGACGCACACCGGCAACACCAACAACTTCTTCATCTCCGAGGACGACGGCGCCCTCGACCCGAAGATGCGCAACAACCTGAGCATCGACGCGAAGGAGTTCGACGTCACGAGCAGCGGCACCACGCGGGCCGCGGGTGACGAACCGATCCCGGTCGGCTCGACCTCCACCACCCTGGACTTCTCCACCAAGGGCGACACCTACGTCCCCTCGGCGCTCGCCCTGTCCGTCCCGGTGCCAGACCTGGAGATCACCAAGACGGCGAGCCCGGCGAAGGTCGAGCCCGGCGACACCGTCACGTACACGGTGAAGGCGAAGAACGTCAGCCGGCTGCCGTACCCGAACGCCAAGTTCACCGACGACCTCACCGAGAACCTCGACGACGCGACGTACAACAACGACGCGAAGGCGAGCACCGGGGACGTCTCCTACACCGAGCCGAAGATCAACTACACCGGTGACATCCCGGCCGGCGAGACCGCGACCGTCACGTACTCGGTGAAGGTCAACGACCCGGTGAGCGGGGACGGCAGGCTCACGAACAGCGTCACCGCCGACACTCCGCGCACCAACTGCGAGGAGGGCTCCACCGACGTGCGGTGCGGCATCTCGCCCGTCATCGGGCGGGGGGCGCCGTCGCCGTCGCCGACCGGCCCCACGCAGACCCCGACCGACCCGACGCCCGCACCGTCGGACCAGCCGGGCGGGAACACCCCGAAGCCCGAGCCCACCGCGTCCACGGGCGGCGGGAGCCAGCAGGCCCGGCCCGCCCCGCCGAACCCGCCGAGCGGTGGCGAGATGGCCGAGACCGGCTCCCGCTCGGACCTGCCGCTGTACGGCGGGCTCGCGGTCGCGCTGTGCGGGCTCGGCGCGCTGCTCGTCGCCGCGGTCCGCGGCCGCAGGCAGTGACCTGAGCGCGGACTCGTATACGGCCGGGCTCCGACAGGGGCCCGGCCGTACGTTTGAACGTTTCCGGGCCGGGCTAGCGTGCCCGTATGAGTTCCACGACGCATGGTGCTGCTGAGGTTCTCGTCGCGTCCAACCGCGGCCCGGTCACGTACGCCGTCGACGACGCCGGAGGGATCGAGGCGCGGCGCGGCGGAGGCGGTCTGGTGTCGGCGCTGAGCGTCGTCGAGGACAAGTTGTGGGTGTGCTCGGCGATGGGCGAGGGCGACCGGGAGGCGGTGCGCCGCGGCGTCACCGAACCGGGCGTGCGGATGCTCGACATCGACGCCGACGTGCACACGGACGCGTACAACGGGATCGCGAACTCGGTGCTGTGGTTTGTGCACCACATGCTGTACCAGACGCCTCTGGAGCCGTCGTTCGGCCCGGAGTTCCGCCGGCGGTGGGCGGCCTACGAGGCGTACAACCGGGCCTTCGCCGAGGCTCTCGCCGAGGAGGCGGCGGCGGGCGCGACGGTGGTCGTGCAGGACTACCACCTGACGCTGGTGCCGGGGATGCTCCGCGAGCTGCGCGGGGACCTGCGGATCGGGCACTTCTCGCACACGCCCTGGGCGCCCGTCGACTACTTCCGGATACTGCCCGACGACATCGCCGAGCAGGTGCTCAAGGGCATGCTCGGCGCCGACCGCTGTGCGTTCCTGACCCGGCGCTGGGCGGACGCCTTCACCGATTGCTGTACGCATCTCGTGGGCGGCACGTCCGGGACGCGGATCGGGGTGCACGGGCTCGGCGCCGACGCGGACTTCCTGCGCGAGCGGGCGCACCGGGACGATGTGGAGGAGCGGCTCTCGGCGCTGCGCGCGCAGGTGGGCGAGGACCGCAAGGTGATCGTGCGGGTGGACCGGACGGAGTTGTCGAAGAACATCGTGCGCGGGCTGCGGTCGTACGAGCTGCTGCTTGAGACCCGGCCCGAGTGGCGGGAGCGGGTCGTGCACGTCGCGTTCGCCTACCCGTCGCGCCAGGACCTGGCCGTGTACCGGGACTACACCGACGAGGTGGCGCGGGTCGCCGAGTCCATCAACACGCGCTTCGGTACGGAGGGTTGGACTCCGGTCGTGCTGCACGTGAAGGACGACTTCGCGCGCTCGCTGGCCGCGTACCGGCTCGCCGACGTGGCGCTCGTGAACCCGATCAGGGACGGCATGAACCTGGTCGCCAAGGAGGTGCCGGTCGTCTCCGACGACGGGTGCGCGCTGGTGCTCTCGCGGGAGGCCGGGGCGTACGAGGAGCTGGCCGACGACGCGCTGACCGTGAACCCGTACGACGTGAGCGGGACGGCGCGGGCCCTCGCCGAAGCGCTCGCCATGCCGCGGGACGAGCGGGCGGAGCGCACGAAGCGGCTCGCCGCCGCGGCGACCGCGCTGCCGCCGGGGCAGTGGTTCCTCGACCAGCTAGAGGCGCTGCGCCAGGACTGACAGGAAGGCCGCCAGGTCCGCGGGGCCCGCCACCAACAGGTCGGCCCTCTCGGCGAGTTCCGGCACGACGGAGTCCGCCGCCACCAGGAGTCCCGGCAGCCCGTCGGAGCGCAGCTTCTCCACCGCCGCGAAGGCCGGGAGGTCGCCGAGGTCGTCCCCCGCGTAGAGGACGGACCCCGCGCCGACCTCCCGTACGTACTCGGTGAGCGCCACGCCCTTGTCGACGCCGGGCGGGCGCAGCTCCAGGACCAGGCGGCCCGGCTCCACGATCAGGCCGTGCCGGGCGGCGAGCTCCGACAGCGGCTCGCGGAGGGTGTCGAAGGCGGCCTGCGGGTCGTGCGCGCGGCGGGTGTGGACCGCAACGGCACGGCCCTTCTCCTCGATGTACGTGTCGTGCCAGAGGTTCGACTCGGCCAGCACGCCGGGGAGTTCGGCCCGGACCGTGGCCACGCCGGGGTGCGGGGCGGGGGCGGTGACCGTGCCGGTGACGGCGTCCCAGCGTTCGGCGCCGTAGTGCCCGAGGACGACGAGGTGTTCCAGTCCGGGGACCCCGGCGAAGCCGCCGTGGCGGACGGCGACGCCTGCGGGGCGGCCGGTGACGACCGCGATCGCGGCGACCTTGGGGGCGAGGGCGGCGAGGGCCGGGACGATGTCGGGGTGGGCGCGGGCCTGGTCGGGGTCCGGGACGATGGGGGCGAGTGTGCCGTCGAAGTCGAGGCCGATCACGCTCCGCTCGGGGCGGGACTCGATCGCGGCGAGGGCCTCGCGGCCGGCGGTCGTCCGGGGGGCGTGCTCGTGGCTGGCCATGCCGTTGACGATAGCCGTATCCCTCAATCGCCGGTGGGGCCGGAACGGTCAGCGTTCGGACCGGCGGGCTTCGCGTACCCGGCGCAGGCGGTTCACCGTCACCGGGGCGAATTCCAGGGCCCTCGGGTCGTCCAGGAGGGCGTTCAGGAGTTGGTAGTAGCGGACCGGGGCCAGGTCCAGTTCCTCGCGGATCGCGCGCTCCTTGGCGCCCGGCGAGGACCAGGACCGGCCCTCGAACGTGAGTACCGCGCGCTCGCGGTCGCCCAGGGACTCCATGCGCGTCACGCTACTCGGCGGATTCCGCGGCCGCCGCGTCGTTCTGGATCGCGCCGAGGGTGCCCGCCGCGCTGCCCCGCGGCGTGACGGTGGAGCCGATCTGCTTCTTGATCTCGGCGCTGACCTCGGGCCAGGACGTCTTGTTGGCCGGGTAGTACGTGGCGCCCGCGAGCTCGTCGATGAAGGGCCGCAGCGCCTTGTCCTTCGCCGAGGACGTCATCGCGTTGGACGCGGAGACCGTGACCGGCGCGACGGTGTACTTGCGGGAGAAGTCGAGGACGTTCTTCTTGTCGTAGGCGAAGTTCAGGAACTCGCCGGTCTCCTTGGGGTGGCCGCCCTGCTTGAACGCCATCATCCAGTCGGTGACGCCCATCGTGGACTTGGGCGTGCCGTCGGGCCCGGGGATCGCCACGTCGCCGTAGTCGACGCCCTTGGCCTTCGCCATGTTCATCAGCGTGGGGTGGCCGGAGAGCATGCCGACCTGCCCCTTGGCGAAGGCCTGGAACGCGGGCGTGCGGTTGAGCTCCGCGGGCGCGGTCGGCCCGGTGAGGCCCTTGCCGACCAGGTCGTCCTTGAGCCAGGACAGCGCTTCGACGTTCTTCTTGTCGTCGATGGCGTAGCTGCCGACGTTGTCGGTGTAGCCGCCGCCGTTGCTGAGCGTCCAGATCAGCGTCTCGGCCTGCGCCTCCTCGGTGCCGAGCGGCAGCGCGAAGGGGTAGCGCACGCCCTGCGCCTTGAGCGCCTTGGCGTCGGACACCAGGTCGGACCAGGTCTTCGGCGGCGTGATGCCGGCCTTCGTGAAGAGCTTCTTGTTGTAGAACAGGCGGCGCGTGGACGCGGCGAACGGCATGCCGTACTGGGCGCCCTTGATCTCTCCTGCCTCGCTCATCTGGCCGACGAAGTCGGCCTGGACGGGCACGGAGAGCAGCTTGTCGACGGAGTACAGCTTGCCCGCGGCGGCGTAGTCGGCGTAGGCGCCGATCTGCGCCATGTCGGGCGCGTGGCCCGCCGCGACCATGTCCTTGACCTTCTTGTCGACGACGTCCCAGGAGTGGACGTCGACGTCGACCTTGATGTTCGGGTGCTTCTCGTGGAAGGCGGCGGCGAGGTCGTCCCAGTACTTCTGGGAGCTGTTCGCCTTGGAGTCGCCGTAGTCGGCGGCGACCAGCTTCAGGGTCACGGCGTCGTCGGAGCCTCCGCTTCCACAGGCTGTGAGCAGCGACGACGCGGTCACCACTCCGAGAGCGGCCGCCACGGTCAGAGTCGTCCTCCCCTTGCGCACTGCCGCACTCCACCCTTGTCCTGATCGCCACAGGCCTGCCCCATGGTCACCTGGAAGGTCTACACCACATGGGCGCCGGAGCGGAAACGAGGGGGCGAATGGACTAGACCTCTCACGGGTGGACGCGCGACACTGTCCCCCGTGAAACATGTCATCGCCCTGGACGTGGGCGGCACCGGGATGAAGGCCGCCCTGGTCGGGGCCGACGGCACTCTGCTGCACCAGGCGCGCCGGGCCACCCAGCGCGAGCGCGGCGCCGACGCCGTCGTGGAGTCGATCCTCGGCTTCGCCGCCGACCTGCGCGCGTACGGCGAGAAGCACCTCGGCGAGCCCGCGTGCGCCGCCGGGGTCGCGGTCCCCGGCGTCGTCGACGAGCAGGCCGGTGTGGCCCTGTTCGCGGCCAACCTCGGCTGGCGCGACGTCCCCATGCGGTCCCTGCTCAGCGAGCGGCTCGGCGGCATCCCCGTGGCGCTCGGCCACGACGTGCGCACCGGCGGGCTCGGCGAGGGGCGGCTCGGCGCCGGCAAGGACGCCGACCGGTTCCTCTTCATGCCGCTGGGTACCGGCATCGCGGGCGCCATCGGCATCGACGGGCGCATCGAGCCCGGCGCGCACGGCTCGGCGGGCGAGATCGGCCATGTCGTAGTGCGCCCCGGCGGCGTGCCCTGCGGCTGCGGTCAGCGCGGCTGCCTGGAGCGGTACGCCTCCGCCTCCGCGGTCACCCTGGCCTGGCAGGAGGCGAGCGGCGAGGAGAAGGCGACCGCGGCGGACTGCGCGGCGGCCGTCGACGCGGGGGACCCGAGGGCCGCCGAGGTCTGGCAGGACGCGGTGGCCGCGCTCGCCGACGGGCTCGTCCTCGCACTCACTCTGCTGGACCCGCGCACGCTCATCATCGGTGGCGGGCTCGCCGAGGCCGGGGAAACCTTGTTCTCACCCCTGCGTGCGGCCGTCGCGGAGCGCGTGACCTTCCAGACGCTCCCCACGATCGTCCCGGCCGTCCTCGGGGACAGCGCCGGATGCCTGGGCGCGGGGCTGCTCGCCTGGGACCTGCTCACCAACACCGCAGCCACTGGATCCTCGGAGGTAACCGCCTGATGGCCACAGCAAAGGTGCTCACCGGCGCCAAGGTGGTGCTGCCCACCGGTACCGTCGCCGACGGACGCGTCCTCGTCGACGGCACGAAGATCGTCGGAGCGGCCCCGGACGACGCCGAGACGGTCGACCTGAGCGGCCACTGGGTGGTGCCCGGCTTCGTCGACATGCACAACCACGGCGGTGGCGGCGCCTCCTTCACCTCGGGCTCCATCGACGACATCCTCAAGGGCCTGCGCACGCACCGGCTGCACGGCACGACCACCGCCGTCGCGTCCTTCGTCACCGGCGACATGGACTTCCTCGTCCAGCGGGCGGGGCTGCTCTCCGAGCTGGCCGAGCACGGGGAGATCGCGGGCATCCACTTCGAGGGCCCGTTCATCTCGCCGTGCCGCAAGGGCGCCCACGACGAGACGCTGCTGCGCGACCCCGACCCGGCCGAGGTCCGCAAGCTGATCGACGCCGCCCGCGGCCAGGCCAGGATGGTCACCCTCGCCACCGAACTCCCCGGCGGCGTCGACTCCGTACGGCTGCTCGCCGAGCACGGCGTGCTCGCCGCGATCGGGCACACCGACGCGACGTACGAGCAGACGGTGGCGGCCATCGACGCGGGCGCCACGGTCGCCACCCACCTGTTCAACGCGATGCCGCAGCTCGGCCACCGCGAGCCGGGGCCGATCGCGGCGCTGCTCGAGGACGACCGGATCACCGTCGAGCTGATCAACGACGGCACGCATCTGCACCCGGCCTCCCTGGAGCTGGCGTTCCATCACAAGGGCGCCGAGAAGGTCGCGTTCATCACCGACGCGATGGACGCCGCCGGGTTCGGCGACGGGCGCTACATGCTCGGCACGCTGGAGGTCGAGGTGAAGGACAGCGTGGCGCGGCTCGTCGAGGGCGGCTCCATCGCGGGCTCGACGCTGACCCTCGACCGTGCGTTCAAGCGGTCCGTGACCGTCGACCAACTGCCCGTCGAGGACGTCGTACGGGCCATCTCCGCCAACCCGGCCCAATTGCTGGGCATCTACGACAAGGTCGGCTCGCTGGAGCCCGGCAAGGACGCCGATCTCGTGGTCCTGGACGCGGAGTTCGAGGTCAAGGGCGTGCTCCGCAAGGGCGAGTGGCTGGTCAAGCCGTAACTCCCGGCCGATACGAGGCGGTTGCCCCGCGCTCTGGGCCAACCGCCTTGACTTTGGCATGATCGACCCCCGTTACTGACAGTACGTAAGGGGGGTGAGGTCCTGTGATCCTCACGGTCACGCTGAACACCGCACTCGACATCACGTACCGGGTGCGCTCCCTGCGCCCGCACGCCACGCACCGCGTCACCGAGGTCACCGAGCGGCCCGGCGGCAAGGGGCTGAACGTGGCGCGGGTACTGGCCGCACTCGGGCACGAGGTGGCCGTGACGGGATTCGTGGGCGGCGCGACGGGCCGCACGCTCCAGGACCAGCTGCTGGAGACCCCCGGCGTCGCGGACGCACTGGTCCCCGTCTCCGGGGCGACCCGGCGCACCGTCGCCGTCGTCGACGCGTCGACCGGCGACACGACACAGCTCAACGAGCCGGGCCCGACGATCACGCCCGCCGAGTGGACGGCCTTCCAGGAGGCGTACGGGGACCTGCTGCGCTCGGCCTCCGCGGTGGCGCTGTGCGGCAGCCTGCCGCCGGGCGTCCCGGTCGGCGCCTACGCGACGCTCGTCCGGGCCGCGCGGGCCGCCTCCGTACCCGTCCTGCTCGACACCAGCGGCGAACCGCTGCGCCGCGGCGTCGCGGCCCGCCCCGACCTGGTGAAGCCGAACGCGGACGAGCTGGCCGAACTCACGGGCTCCCACGAGCCGTTGCAGGCGATGAAGGACACCCGCAGGCGCGGCGCGCACGCGGTCGTCGCCTCACTGGGGGCGGAGGGGCTGTGCGCCCTCACCCCGGACGGCGAGTGGCGCGCCCCGACCCCCGACCGCCTGGCGGGCAACCCCACGGGGGCCGGCGACTCGGCGGTGGCGGGGCTGCTCTCCGGCCACGTGGACCACCTGCCGTGGCCCCAGCGCCTGGCCAGGGCGGTGGCGCTCTCCGCCGCGACAGTGGTGTCACCGGTGGCGGGCGAGTTCGACGCGAAGACCTACGAGGACCTGGTCAACCGCGTCACGGTCGCGGCAGCGTAATCCGAGCCCCGCCGGCGATTGAGGCGCGGGGTCCGGGGCAGAGCCCCGCGACCGCACCCCCGTTGCCGCGGAAGGACCTCACCCCCGGGTGAGCCACATCCGGTCGAAGTTGGCATCGCACTGGTTCCCCTGCTCACAGGAGACCGTAATCGCGTTCGTGCCCTTGGTGAGCTGGACGATGGCCCACGTGTTCGTCCAGCCCTTCGCCCAGTCGCCTTCCTTGGCGCCGGCGAAGTTCCCCATGTTCAGCGGGCGGGTCTGCTTCGTGCCGTTGACGTCGATCGTGGCGTCGGACTTCTTGCCGGGCACCCCGTAGTCGACGTGCAGCTTGTACGCGCCGTCCTTCGGGATGTCGTTGACGGTCCAGGTCAGGCTCGCGCCCACCTGGTTGAACCCGGCGACGTACACCCCGCCGTCGGCCTTCGCGCCCTTCACGTCCGACGCGGTGGACGTGCCACCGGCCAGCTTCAGGGTCTTCGCGTCGGTCTTCGGCAGGTCGACCGGAGCGGCGGACGCCGACTTCGAGGGCGTCTGGCTCGGCTGCACCGACTGGGAGCCGCCGTCCGGCTTGCCGCCGGCCTCGCCCTTGTCGTCCGAGGAGTCGTTGCTGAGCATGGCGACGCCGATGCCGATGACGACGGCCGCGACCACGGCGACCGCGCCGATCAGCAGCGCCTTCGTGTTGGGACCCCGGCCCCGGCCGCCGCCGCGGATGGGCGCCGTCGGCGGACCCGGCTGGCTGGGAACGCCGCCGGGCATCGTCTCCGGAGCCTGGTAGTGCGCGTTCGGCTGCTGGTACGCCTGGGCGGGCTGGGTCTGCCCGTACCGGCGCTCCCCCACCGCGCGGACCTGATTGGCCCGGACGGGGTTGTAGGAGGACCGCGGATTCGGGTAGCCGTAGCCACCGCCCGCACCCTCGGGCGGGGTCGCCCCGGCCGCCTGTCCGTCGGCATACAGGTAGCCGAACGGATCGTCGTCCTCGGGCGTGGTGCTCCCGCCGTTGTTGCCGGGCGCCATCCCAGATCACTCCCTACACGTTGCTTACCTCGGCGAGGGTACCCGCTGCGAGTGACCCCCCGGCGTGTCCTTGACCTCACCGGGGGCGCGGAACCGCGCCCAATGTAGGGGTTATCCGGCCCGCCTGGCCTGCTTACTACGCGATCTTTTCTCTACGTACATCCGCTGGTCAGCGGATTGCAGCACTTCCTCGGCCGTCATACCGCAGTGGGCCCAGCCGATGCCGAAACTGGCCCCCACACGGACCGCACGACCGTCCACCCGAATCGGCGGAATGATGGCGTTCCGCAACCTGACGGCGAGGTCCTGGGCGTCGTCGCGGCCCAGGCCGTCGGCCAGCACCACGAACTCGTCGCCGCCGAGCCGCGCGACCGTGTCCCCGTCCCGTACGACGCTGGTGAGGCGGCGGGCGACCTCGATGAGGACGGCGTCGCCCGCGTTGTGCCCGAACCTGTCGTTGATCGACTTGAAGCCGTCGAGGTCGCAGAAGAGGACGGCGAGGCCCTTCGTGCCGTTGTCGGCGCCGGACGCCGCGTCGGGCTCGGGCGCGACGACGTGCACGTGGTGGTCGAAGCCGTCGAAGCCCTCGTACAGGTTCGACTGGTGCGGGACCGGGGCGCCGAAGTCGTAGCCGATGCCGCCCGCGTCGAAGCCGCGGTGGTCGCCGTACGCCGCGTCCAGCGAGTCGATGGCGCTGGGGCCCGGCTCCTGCGGGCGGCGGCACAGGCGGGCGGAGAGGCGGGAGCGCAGCTCCGCCGAGTTCGGCAGGCCGGTGAGCGAGTCGTGCGAGGCGCGGTGGGCGAGCTGCAGCTCGCGGCGCTTGCGCTCCTCTATGTCCTCGACGTGGGTGAGCAGGAAACGCGGCCCGTCGGCGGCGTCGGCGACCACCGAGTTGCGCAGGGACACCCAGACGTACGTGCCGTCGCGGCGGGCGAGGCGCAGCTCGGCGCGGCCGCCCTCGGCGGAGGTGCGCAGCAGCGTGCCGATGTCCTCGGGGTGCACGAGGTCGGAGAACGAGTAGCGGCGCATGGCCGACGCGGGGCGGCCGAGGAGGCGGCACAGCGCGTCGTTGGTCCGCAGGATCCGGCCGTGCTGGTCGCCGCCCATCTCGGCGATGGCCATCCCGGAGGGCGCGTACTCGAAGGCCTGCCGGAAGGATTCCTCACTGGCCCGCAGCGCCTGCTGCTCGCGCTCCAGGCGAACCAGGGCGCGCTGCATGTTGGAGCGCAGCCGGGCGTTGCTGATCGCGATGGCGGCCTGGAACGCGTACATCTGCAGGGCCTCGCGGCCCCAGGCGCCGGGGATCCGGCCGTTGCGCGGGCGGTCGACGGAGATCACGCCGAGGAGCTCGCCGGAGGAGGAGCCCGTCGCGTACATGGGGGCGAAGAGGCGGTCGGCGGGGTGCCACTCGTCCTCGAAGCGGGGCGGCGGTCCGGCGGTGAACCACTGCGGGACGTCGTCCTCGTCGAGGATCCAGCCCTCGGTGTGCGGTATGAAGCGCAGCTCGCCCCACTGCTTGCCCATGGCGAGGCGGCGGTCCCAGGAGTCGCGGGAGCCGACGCGTCCGGTGATCAGGGCCTCGGCCGCGGAGTTCCCGGAGAACGCGGCGACGACGAGGTCACCGTCGGGACGTACGAGGTTCACGCACGCCAGCTCGTAGCCGAGTCCGCTCACGACCCCGTCCGCGACGGTCTGCAGTGTGTCGGCCAGACTGCGGGCGGTGTTCATGTCCGCCATCACCTGATGCAGCTGGCGCAGGGTCGCAAGACGGACGTACGGCTCCGACTCGGTCTCCATGCTCAGCTCTCCCCGAGACCTCGACAGCACTCCAGAATTCTGATCGGTTCGCTTCGCACGTGCAGCAGCACGTTCATCCGCAGTGTCGACCGCCACTGAATCACAGCGAGCTGTGCACCCGGTACACAGGGTCAACAAATTATGGCTCCTGTGACTCAAGTCACAGCAGAAGATGAAGGATTGGGGCGGATTCCTGGACGGGTTCTGTGCGTTTCCTGAACGCGAATCGCACCTATGGTCCTAGGACCGGCCTCGGTCATCAGCCCGATGCGCGGCGCCGAGGGGCGCGGCTAGCGTCTAAGGCGTGTTGAAGACGTCCCCTGCCACTTCCGTACCCTCCCCCTCGGCTCCCACGCCTCCCCCGCCCGACGCCGGGCATGCTGAGGGGGTGAGCAACGATCAGTTCCGCGCCGCCCTGTCCCGCCTCGCCGCAGGCGTCGTCCTGCTGACCGCGCACGAGCCGCCGCTGGCCGAAGACGGGCCCGCGGGCGAGGACGCGGGCATGACGGCGACGGCCTTCATGTCCGTCTCCCTCGACCCGCCCCTGGTGATGGTGTCGCTGCGCAACAGCTCCCGCATGGACGACCTCCTGGACGAGCAGCCGCTGTGGGCGGTCTCGGTCCTGTCGGAGTCCCAGAGCCACATCGCCGGCCGCTTCGCCATGAAGGGCCGCCTCAGCGACCGCCTCCTGTTCCAGGACATCCCGTACGTACGCGGCGAGCACACGGGCGCGCCGCTGGTGGGCGGGGCGCTGGCGACGCTCGAGTGCCGCACGGAGAACCGGGTGCCGGCGGGCGACCACACGCTGGTGATCGGCCGCGTCCTGAGCGCGGCCCTCCCGAGCGCGGAGGGCGGTCCCCTGATGTATTTCCGTGGGAAGTACAGGAACTTGGGCTGATCCGAGCCCCACAATCAAGCCCCTGCGGCGTTTGAGCAGCGGGGTCCGGGGCAGCGCCCCGAGGCGTCAACAGCGGCGCCGCCGACGGGGAACTACCAGTCCCGACCCGAGCGGCCGCGTTTCGTGTCGGAGCGCGCCTTCTTCTGGCGCAGGCGGCGTTCGTTGACGCCCCGCGGAACCCGCGTGGCACGCCTCGGCTTCGGCGGCGGCGCACTCGCCTCCGCCAACAGCGCCGCGAGGCGCACCGCCGCCGTCTCCCGGTTGCGCCACTGCGAGCGGTGCTCCGAGGCCCGTACGGAGATCACCCCGTCCACCAGACGGGACGCGAGCCGCTCCAGGGCCCGCTCCTTCCACACGGGCGGCAGCGCTTCCGTCGCCGCGAGGTCGAAGCGCAACTCCACGCGGGAGTCGCTGCTGTTCACATGCTGACCGCCCGGCCCGGACGACCGCGAGAAACGCCAGACGAGCTCGGCCTCCGGGAGGACGACCGAACCGCGGATGGGATAAGGACCGGACATGTGTCCATGGTCGCGCGTCCGTCCGGTCCGCGTCACCCGCATTTCCCGGAGCCGCGGGGGCCGGGTAAAGAAAGTAAAGAGACCTGGAACCTTCCCGACCCCTCACGGCGTTCCTACGGGTACGAGTAGCTTCGGCTGCACACGCACGCACTCTTAAAACGAGGGAAGGACTCCCAAACCATGGCTGTAAGCCTGTCCAAGGGTGGCAACGTCTCGCTCACCAAGGAGGCTCCGGGCCTGACCGCCGTCACCGTGGGCCTCGGCTGGGACGTCCGCACCACCACGGGTACCGACTTCGACCTCGACGCCTCGGCGATCGCGGTCAACCCCGAGGGCAAGGTCTACTCGGACGGTCACTTCGTCTTCTTCAACAACAAGCAGACGCCGGACCAGTCGATCGTCCACACCGGTGACAACCGCTCCGGTGAGGGCGAGGGCGACGACGAGGCGATCAACGTGAACCTCGCGGCGCTCCCCGCCGACGTCGACAAGGTCGTCTTCCCGGTCTCGATCTACGACGCGGAGTCCCGCTCGCAGAACTTCGGCCAGGTCCGCAACGCGTACATCCGCATCGTGAACCAGGCCGGCGGCACCGAGATCGCCCGCTACGACCTCTCCGAGGACGCCGCGACCGAGACGGCGATGGTCTTCGGCGAGCTGTACCGCAACGGCGCGGAGTGGAAGTTCCGCGCCGTGGGCCAGGGCTACGCCTCGGGCCTCGTCGGCATCGCGCAGGACTTCGGCGTGAACGTCTGAGTCACGGTCCGGGTCCCGAGCTCTCGGGACACAGGACCTAGCTGAGCGGGGGCTTTCCGCTCCCGCGCAGCCAGTTCTCCCAGACCCCGGCAAGGGCCTTCTCCTTGCCGGGGTTCTGCTGTTCCACGTACGCGGTGAACTCGTCGGTGTCGGCGTTGCCGTGCCGGTGCTCGGCGGCCCACCCCTTGAGCAGCTCGGAGAACTTCGCGTCGCCGATCGTGCGGCGGACCCGGTGCAGCACCATCGCGCCGCGCTCGTAGACCGGGGAGTCGGAGAGGTGCGCGGAGTTCGGCGGCTGCGCGGGCGGGAAGGCCCAGACGCCGTCGCTCTCCGGCCGCTTCAGCACCGCGTCGAAGGTCTGCTGCGCCGTGTCACCGCCGTGCTCCTCGTCCCACAGCCACTCCGCGTACGTCGCGAAACCCTCGTTCAGCCACATGTCCCGCCAGGACTTCGGGGTGACCGAGTCGCCGTACCACTGGTGCGCCAACTCGTGGACGAGCAGGCCGACATCGGGGGCGCCGGGGAAGACGGGCCGGTTCTGGGTCTCCAGGGCGTAGCCGATGTCACCGGCCTGGTCGACGATCGCGCCCGTGGACGAGAACGGGTAGGCGCCGAACTTCTCCGTCTCCCATTCGACGATCTTCGGCAGCCGGTCGAGCGCCTTCGCGCTCGCCTTCGCCTCGGCCGGGTCGACGGCCGTGTACACGGGAATCCCGCCGGGCGTGCGCCCCCGCTCGATCTCGAACCGTCCGACGGCGACGGTCGCCAGATAGCTCGCCATCGGCTCCCGCACCCGCCAGTCGTAGGCGGTGCGCCGCCCGTCGGAGGAGCGCCGCGCGCTCCTCAACTCGCCGTTGGACACCGCCTGTACGCCGACGGGGGCGCTGATCCGGATGTCGTACGTCGCCTTGTCCGAGGGGTGGTGGTTGCCGGGGAACCAGGCCATGGAGCCGGTGGGTTCGCCGAGGCCGAGCGCGCCGTCGGCGGTGCGCAGCCAGCCCTCGCCCGTGCCGTCGGGATCGGTGACCGTGACGGGTTCGCCGCTGTAGCGGACGGTCGTACGGAAGGTGTGCCCCTCGGCGAGCTCGTCGTGCGGGCGCACGGTCACCTCGTGCCCTGCGCGGCTTGCCACGGCCTTCTCGCCGTCGACGGTGACCTTGTCGACCGTCAACCCCTTCAGATCGAGGTTGAAGGCGCTGAGTGCCTGGTCCGCGGTCGCGGTGATGTCGGCGGTGCCGGAGAGCCGGTGGGTGTCCGGGTCGTAGTCGAGGTCGAGGGCGTAGTGGCCGACGTCGTAGCCGCCGTTCCCGAGCTTCGGGAAGTACGGGTCGCGCAGGCCCGAGGCACCGGGAGTGCCGTTGACGCCGCCGTCGCACCCGGCGACGGCGGCGGTCAGGACGGTGAGGGCCGTGAGGAGGAGGGCGGAGGGGAGGATTCGGCGGCGCACGCCGAGATCCTATGACCCCAATGTCCGGTTACGGGCGCCCGACGGTCCTGCTCACAGAACGGCGATCCCCAACGGCCGCTCGCCCGCGGCCAGTCGACGGGTGTCGCCGCTGTCGACTTCGACGACGGTGATGCCGTTCCAGTAGCCGTCACGGGTGAAGCCGCCGGTGACGTACGCGGTCCCGCCGTCGTCGGAGACGGCGACGTCCTCGTGCGGACCGTCGAGCGGGATCACCTTCTCCTTGCCGCCCGGCGTCCGGACGGTCAGCGAGGGACCCTCGTCCTCGGCCGGGTCGATGGGCCCGGTGCCGACGGCGAAGAGGGTTCCGTCGTCGGTGACGGTGACGCCGTGCTGATGGGTGTTGGCGGTCATCCGCTGGACGGTGGAGCGCCCCGTGTCCGGGTCGACGACCACGAGCTTCTCGCCCTCGAAGGGGAACAGCAGCTTTCCGTCCGAGGGGCGTACGGCGGCGTAGTGCGGCTTCAGCCACGAGCCGAGTCCGCCCTCGGTGCCGTACGGGGCGACCTCGATGCGGCGGGTGTCGCCGCTGCGGGTGTCCAGGACGGTGACGTCGAAGGAGTCGTGGTCGGTCGCGTACACCTGGCGGCCGTCCTTCGACACGTCGACGTCGAAGGGGCGTCGGCCGACGTCGGCGGTGTCGACGACCTTCCTGGTCCTGGTGTCGATGGTCTCCACCGTCCCGTTCCCGTCGGGGACGTTGACACCCACGTACGCGTGCTTTCCGTCCGGCGCGAGGGCGATGCCCATGCCGCCGCCGCGGTACTCGCCGTCGGTGAACGGGCCGAGGCCGTCGGTCTCGTACGGGATCAGAGCCTCGCGCTCACGGCTGTCCGTGTCGACGACGGCGACGCCCTCGGCGGTCGCGACCCAGGCCCGCCCGTCGTCCCCGACGACGAGCCCGTACGGGGCGCGGCCGACCTTCACCGAGTCGAAGGCGCCCTTGCCGGGGGCCGGGTCGACGAAGGAGACGGTGTCGGCGCCGAAGTCGGCGACGAGGAGGGTGCCGCCGGGGGTCGTGGCGGACTTCGGGGTCCGGTCGGCCTCGGGAGCCTTCTTCGCGGGCGAACTCGCCTTGCTGGACGGCGCGTCGGTGGTGTCCTGCGTCGCGGCGCAACCGGTGGCGAGCACGGCGACCGCCACGGCCGCGAGGACCGCGCGCCTCACCGTACGGCCCTCAACAGCTCGGCGATCTCCGTGAATCCGCGGCGCTCGGCGTGTTCGAGGGGCGTGACGCCGTCGCCGTCCGGCAGGTCGGGGGTGGCGCCCGCCGTGATGAGCAGCTCGACGATCTCCTGGTGCGCGCGGCCGCCGTCGCCGAGGATCACGGCCTCCAACAGGGCGGTCCAGCCGAGCCGGTTGACGTGGTCGACGTCGATGTCGGTCTCGCGGAGCACGGCCCGTACGTAGTCGACGTGGCCGCGTTCGGAGGCCGGGATGACGGAGATGCCACCGAACCGGTTGGTGACCTTCAGGTCGGGGTGGGCGGGCAGCAGGGCCCGCATCATCGCCACGGAGCCGGTGACGCCGGTGGCGAGCCACGGGCTGTCTTCCCGGTCGTCCTGAGCGTTCGGGTCGGCGCCGGCCGCGACGAGCGCCTCGGCGGCGGCCACGTGGTCGCCGAGGGAGGCGAGGAGGAGGGGCGTGCGGCGGTGTGCGTCGCGGGCCTCGATGTCGGCGCCTGCGGTGAGGGCGGCGCGGACGGTGTCGGCGTCGCCGTGGGCGGCGGCGGTGAGGAGCGTGCGGTTCTCGGTGTGCTGCATGGTGCGGCTCCAAATCATCCCTGCGCGCCGCAGGATCGTGCCGTTCGAGATCAGTTGCGCATACATCGTGCCTGGTCACTCCGTGCCGGAACGGACTCGTCCGCCGGGTGGGCATTTTCAGGCCCCGCCGGCGATTGAGGCGCGGGGGCCGGGGCAGAGCCCCGAGGCCGCAACACCGTCACCGGTGACACAGTCCTCGGGGCGCGCCACGTGTTAGCCGAGCTCAGCCACACCCGCCTGCGCGAACTTCTCGTCCAGGTCACCCGAGGGCGCACCGGCGACACCGATCCCCGCGATCGGCGCACCGTCGGCGGCGACCGGCGCCCCACCGGCGAGGAACAGCGTGCCGGGAATGTCCTTCAGGTTCGGCGTCTGCTCAAGCCGCTTCGTCAGCTCGGACGTCGGCGCGTTCCAGGACACCGCGGTGTACGCCTTCTTCACGGCGGACTCCGGCGACTGCGGCCCCGCCCCGTCACCGCGCAGCTCGACGATCGTGTTGCCGTTGCGGTCGACGACGGCGACGGAGACCTTCTGGTTCTCCTTCTTCGCGGCCTTCAGGACGGCCTCGGCGGCGTCGGTGGCGGCGCCCACGGTGAGGTGCTTGGACTCGAAGGTGTTGCCGGCCTTCGCGGCGGCGGGCTTGGCGGCGGCCTGCGCGGCCGGCGCCGAGTCCGCGGCGCTCGCCGAGTACGCGCCGAACCCGCCGACGGCGATGGCGGCGGCCAGCGTGGTGCCGGTGACGATGCGGGTGCGCTTCGAGATCTTCTTGGCGTGCTGCATGGGGAGTGCTCCTGAGTGAAGGGGGAGGTGCGAGTACGAGTAGAGGGAGGAGAGGTGGACCGGGGCGGCGATTGCCGTTCTGCCGTCCCGCTCTGCCTTCAATCCTGGGTCCGCAACCGGCCCCCACCCGTCGACGGAGCGGCTGGACGCGGCGCGCCGAGCGGTCGACGCCGGTGTCATCCGATCGGTTGACCCCGGGGGCGTACAACCCGGCGACAATGGGATTGTTTGCCCAGGTCGACGCCGTGAGGAGGTGCAGACGACCGTGATCAGGAACCGGCCGGAGCCCGCCGACAACGACGTCCACCACGGCGACGGCTACGAAGCCGACACCCGCCGCCTCACCGCGGTCATGCACGCCTCGTTCTTCCTGCTGCTCGCCGTGGCCCTGGCCCGCTTCCTGCTGCGCCACTCGCACGACGGGCGCACCCCGTGGATCGTCGCGCTCTCCGCCGTACTGGCCCTGGTCTACGGGACCGGGCTGGTACGGGGCGTCGCCGAGCGGGCCACGGCCGAAGGGGGTCCCCCCTGCTCGAGTTCATCGAGAGCTTGGGGGAGGGTGTGGCTGACGCTGGTGGTCGTGGTGTGGGTGGTGCTCACGGTGCTCGCGCCGAGCTTCGCCTGGTGCGCGGTGCCGCTCTTCTACACGGGTCTGCGGACGTTGCCGACCCGCGCCGCGCTCGTCCTCGTGGGGCTCCTGACGGTCCTCGTCATCCTGGCCCAGCTGCGGCTCGCCGGCCGCCTCGACCCGGACCTGGTGCTCGGCCCGCCGGCCGTCGTGGTGATCGCCACCGCCGTGTTCCTGCAGATGAAGCGGCAGGCGGCGCGGCAGCGCAGGCTCATCGACGACCTGATCCGCACCCGCCGCGAACTGGCCGCCTCCGAACGCCGCGAGGGCACCCTCGCCGAGCGGCAGCGGCTCTCCATGGAGATCCACGACACGCTGGCGCAGGGCCTGTCCAGCCAGCGGATGCTGCTTCAGGCGGCGCAGCGGGTGTGGGACGCCGACGCCGACAAGGCCCGCGCCCACGTCGGCACGGCCGCGTCGATCGCCGAGCACAACCTCACCGAGGCGCGCCGCTTCGTGCACGATCTGGCCCCCGCCGACCTGGCGGGCGGTCTGGCGGAGGCGCTGCGGGCCGTGGCCGCGCGGGAGTCGGGCGACCGGCTGACCGTCCAGGTCCGGGTGGACGACGACGGGCGCGCGGACCGGCTGCCCGACCGGGTGCAGTCGGCGCTGCTGCGGATCGCGCAGGGCGCGCTGGCCAACGTACGGGAGCACTCCGGGGCGGGTGGGGCCGTGCTCACGCTGACGTTGCTCGACGACCAGGTCGTGCTGGACGTCGCCGACGACGGGCGGGGGTTCGATCCGTCCGCGTTGCCCGCGGGGGCGTCGGGGGTGCGAGGGCACGGGATTCCGGCGATCCGGGCGCGGGTCCGGCAGCTGGATGGGACGCTCAGCCTCGAGTCGGCGCCGGGTGAGGGAGCGGTGGTCTCCGCCGCGATTCCGCTGTCACCGGTGACGGGGGCGACGTCACGGGGCTCCGCCCCGGACCCCGCTGCTCAGTCGCCGCAGGGGCTTGAATGATGAAACCGGAGCCGACATGACCCAGCACCCCATCCGCCTCCTCCTCTGCGACGATCACGTCGTCGTCCGTGCCGGGCTGCTCGCGCTGCTCGACAGTGCCCCGGACATCGAGGTCGTCGGCGAGGCCGGGACCGGGGAGGAGGCGATCGCGACCGCCGCGAAGCTGCGGCCCGACGTCGTGCTGATGGACCTGCAGCTGGGCGAGGGCATGGACGGCGTGGAGACGACCCGCCGGCTCACGACGGGAGCGGCGCCCACGCCGCACGTGCTGGTGCTGACCACGTACGACACCGACGCCGACATCACCCGCGCCATCGAGGCCGGTGCCACGGGCTATCTGCTCAAGGCGGAGCGGCCCGAGGAGCTGTTCGCCGCGATCCACGCCGCCGCGGAGGGCCGCACCGCCCTGTCCGCCCCGGTGGCCAGCCGGGTCATGGCCAATATGCGCAAGCCGCGGCCCACCCTCACCGACCGCGAGCGCGACATCCTCGCGCAGCTGGCGCACGGACTCGGCAACCGGGAGATCGCCAAGGCCCTGTTCATCAGCGAGGCCACGGTCAAGACGCACCTGGGCCGGATCTACGACAAGCTCGGCGTGGACACCCGGGCCGGCGCGGTCGCGGTGGCGAAGGAGCAGCGCCTGCTCCCGTGAGGACCGGCGGCCCCACCCGTGACACCATCACGTACGTGCTCGACATCGGTTACGCCCTCTCCCGCCGCTTCCCGGACCCGCCGCAGACGGACTACCGGCGCGCGGACGTCCACGCGCTGCGCCACGACCTGTTCAGCGGCGACGTGTACCTGGCCGACACCAAGGCCGACCGGGAGCTGTCCACAGCCTGGGGATGGGTGCCCGTGCTGGACTTCGCGTGGGCGCTGTGCGACATCGTCGAGCAGCTGGACAAGGACCCGCGTGGCAGCCGCTCCGCCACTCCCCAGTACGCCGAGCTGGACTTCACGGAGTCGAGCGACCGGATGCTCTTCGAGCGCCGCTTCGGCTGGGTGGACATCGAGGCCGACTGGATGCCGGC
Source organism: Streptomyces sp. EDA2-14 (assembly GCF_054963755.1). Lineage (NCBI taxonomy): Bacteria > Bacillati > Actinomycetota > Actinomycetes > Kitasatosporales > Streptomycetaceae > Streptomyces > Streptomyces sp. EDA2-14. Next base: position 107,777 of record NZ_JBUEGE010000002.1, on the reverse strand, counting down.
CGAGGAGCCCGCGCTGACCTTCTCCCACTCCGAACTGCGCCGCGAGGCACGGGACTTCCTGCACGATCTGCTCGCCGACCTCACGGACATGCACGAGGACCTGGCGGACAACCCGGCCCTGTGGGACCTCCAGGCCCGCTTCCCCCGCCTCCCGTAAGCAGGACCGGGCCCCGCCAAGGGGCAGGATCTACTCCACCCGCACCCCCAGCTCCGCCGCGAACACCCCGGCCAGGTCCATGAGCTGGGCCGGTGAGATCACCGCGCCGCCCAGCCGGTCCACACCCCGCGCGAACCCCAGCTCCGCCGCCTCCCGCAGGTCGACGTCCGTGAGGGTCGCCGCCGAGAGGTCGGCGCCCTTCAGCACGCAGCCCGCGAACTCGACCCGCTCCAGGCGCGCGCCCCCGAAGTCCGGCTCCACCAGCACGCATCCGTCGAACACGACGTCCTTGAGGCGCGCCTTCCGCAGGTTCAGGTAGTCGATCTTCCCGCCCCTGATCACCACCCGCTCCAGCGCCGCCCCGTGCAACTGCACCCCGCCGAGCCGGGCGTCGACCACTTCGACGTCCCGCAGCGTCGCCTCCGCCAGGTCCGTCCCCACGCCCCGCACGTCGGTCAGCACGGAGTCGATGAATCTGGCCCGCCCCAGGCCCGTCCCGTCGAGCCCGCACCCCGTCAGCGCGCAGTCCATGAAGCGCGCCCCGACCCCCTCCTGACCGGCGAGGTCCACGCCCCGGAACTCCAACCCGTCGTAGTCCCCGTCGGGTTCGAGACCACGTCCCTCCCACGGCGCCAACGGAGGCAGCCGTACCTGAGGCCGCCGTGCCTGCTTCACCTTCGCCGCCTGCTTCGCCATGACCCCATGCTGCACGCCGCCACTGACAATCCCGCCCGCACGCCCGCGACCTGCGCCGACGCCCCGATGTCACATCCGGGCCCGCCCCGTACGTCGTACTCGCGAAGGCCGCCCCGCGGCACCCGACGACGAGACGAGACGCCCGACGGCAGGCGCCCGACGGCGAGAGACCCGACGGCAAGAGACCCGACGACGTACGGAGTACCCCATGCGCCACACCACCCCCGCCCTCACCGTCATCGGCGGAGGTCTCGCCGGGCTGACCGCCGCGATCACCGCCGCGGAGGCGGGCGCCCGCGTCACCGTGCACGAAGCGCACCACACCCTCGGCGGCCGGGCCCGCACCGCAGAGGGCCCCTACCTCACCCACGAGGGCCCGCACGCCCTCTACAACGGCGGCCCGCACTGGACCTGGCTCCGGCAGCGCGAACTGCTCGGCCCGCTCGCCCCGGTCCCGCCGCTCGAAGGCGCCCGGCTGCGCTTCCACCGCGACGGCGCGCTGCGCCGCACCCCGCCCGCAGGCCTCCTCCGCCTCCTGCGCCACAAGCCCGAAAACGCCCCCGTGGACGAGGACTTCACCACCTGGGCCACGCGCACCGCGGGCCCCGACGCGGCCCGCGCCGCCGCGCACTACACGGCCGTCGCCCTGTTCCACCACGACCCCGGATCGCTCTCGGCCCGCTTCGTCCAGGAACGCCTGCGCCGCACCGCCAAGGTGCCGCCCGAGGCGCACTACCCGGTCGGCGGCTGGTCCTCGGTCGTCGACCGGATGGCGTCCCGCGCCTGGAACCTCGGCGTGCGCATGGAGACGCTGAGCCGGGTGGACACGCTGCCCACCGACACGCCCGTCGTCGTCGCGACCTCCCTCGACGCGGCCCGCGGACTCCTCAAGGACCCCTCGCTGACCTGGCAAAGCGGCCGTACGACGCTGATCGACCTGGCCGTGCGGACCCGGCGCGGCGACGCCTTCGCGGTGTCGGGACTCGACTTCCCCGCATGGCTCGAACGGTTCACGGCACAGGACAAGTCCCTTGCCCCGCGCGGCGAGAGCCTGATCCAGGGGCAGGTGCCGATCGCGCCCGACGAGTCCAGGGCGGCCGGTTCCGCGCGCGCCGACGGACTGCTCGACCTCGCGTTCCCCGGCTGGCGCGAGCGCACGACCTGGCGCCGCGACTCCCTCGCCCGGGGCCGGACCGGAGCGCTCGACCGCCCCGGCACGACGTGGCGCGACCGCCCCTCGATCGACCGCGGCGACGGCGTCTACCTGGCGGGCGACATGGTGGCGGCGCCCGGCGTGCTCTCCGAGGTCTCCTTCACCAGCGCCATCGAGGCGACGACGCTGGCGCTGCGGCGGCCCGCCCTCACCCGCGGCCTTGACCTCAACCGTGCTTGAGGTCGAAGACTGGCGGTCCGGCCACCGCCACGGATCCACGGGGAGACACCATGCACGCCGTCCGCCTGCACGCCTTCGGCCCCGCCGAGAACCTCACGTACGAGAAGGCCGAGGATCCCGAACCGGGCCCCGGACAGGTGCGGATCGCGGTCGCGGCCGCGGGCGTGCACCTGCTGGACACCGCGATCCGCTCCGGCGTGCGGGGGCCGCTGCCCGCCCTGCCCGAGCTGCCCACGATCCCCGGCCGTGAGGTCGCGGGCACCGTCGAGTCGCTCGGCGCGGGCACCGACCCCGCCTGGCTCGGCAAGCAGGTCGTCGCCCACCTCGGCACGGTCCCCGGCGGCTACGCCGAGCTCGCCGTCACGGACACGGACCGCCTCCACGAACTCCCGGCCGGTCTGGACCCGGCGCACGCCGTCGCCATGATCGGCACGGGCCGCACGGCGCTCGGCATCCTGAACTTCACCACCGTCACCCCCGACACGGTCGCGCTCGTCCCCGCCGCCGCGGGCGGCATCGGCACGCTCCTCGTCCAGTACGTGAAGCACGCGGGCGGCACCGTGATCGGCCTGGCGGGCGGCCCGGCGAAGACGGCGGCCGCCCGGGCGAACGGCGCCGACCTCGCCCTCGACTACGACGATCCCGGCTGGCCCGCGGCAGCGCGCGAATTCCTCGGAGACCGGGACGCCACCGTCCTCTTCGACGGAGTCGGCGGCCCCACGACCGAACGCGCCCTCGACCTCCTCGGCCCCGGCGGGCACCACCTCGTCTTCGGCTGGTCCGCTCAGGGCATCGGCGCCGACGAGGGCCCGCACCTCCTCGACGAGGCCGAGCGCGCCCGCCGCGGCATCACCCAGGAGCATGTCCTCGGCCCGCCGATGATGCGCAGGGCAGGCGGCGACAACCCCCTGCGCACCCTCGAACTCGCCGCCCTCGACCACGCGGCCCGCGGCGTCCTCACCCCCACCGTCCACCGCTTCGCGCTCGCCGACGCGGCCACCGCGCACCACGCCCTGGAGACGCGCGGCACGACGGGCAAAGTGGTCCTGGAACCGTGAGCCGCACCTAGGAGGCGGGACGCAGCCGCTTCTCGAACCAATGGTGCGCGTACGGCTCGTCGTTGAAGGCCGCGACCTCCTCGAAGCCGAACGCGTGGTAGAGGCCGATCGCCTCGTTCAGCGCCTTGTTGGTGTCCAGGCGCAGCAGTTCGGCGCCGTGCCGGGCGGCCCGCGCCTCCAGCTCCGCCAGGAAGCGGCGGGCGAGGCCGAGGCCCCTGACCCGCGGCGCCACCCACATGCGCTTCACCTCGGCCGCCCCGCCCGGCGGCAGCTTGAGCCCGGCGCAGCCGACCGGCTCCCCGTGCAGCCGCGCCACGACGAACCGGCCGTGCGGCGACCGCAGTTCACCGGCGTCGGGCAGGAGGCTGCGCTCCGGGTCGAAGCCCGTGTCGAACCGCTCCTGAAGCTCGGCGAAGTAGCCACGCAGACACAGCTCGGCGTCGGGATGGTCGGGGGGCACGTCGTCCAGGGTGACCGTGCCGGCCGTGAGCAGCCGGTCCACCTCGGCCATCGCGGCGACCAGGCGGCCGCGCTGGCGGGGGCTCAGCGGGGCGAGCAGCGAGTCAGCGGCCTCGTCGCTGCGCCGGTCGAGCAGGGCCCACTCCTCGCGCCCCCGCTCGGTGAGCCGCGCCGTGCGCACCCGCCGGTCCCGCTCCAGCGGCTCCACCGCCACGAGTCCGTCCGCCTCCAGGGCGCGCAGCAGGCGGCTGACGTAACCGGAGTCGAGCCCGAGCCGCTCCCTCAGCCGCCGTACGTCGAGCGGCGCTTCGGACTCGCCGATCTCCCACAGCAGCCGGGCCTGCCCGTAGGGCCGGTCGGTGCCGTGGAACCGCTCCTGGAGCACGCCGACGCGCTCGCCGACCACGCGGTTGAACCGCCGCACCTGCGCGACCTCGTCACGACCGTCCTCACTCATTCTCTGACCTTAGTCAGACAAGGAGCGTGAACGCCAGCCGCCCGGCTGTCCGGCTACACCGTCCCGGCCGCCTTCAGCGCCTCGTCCGTCAGCCGGTACACCGTCCACTCGTCCTGCGGTCGCGCGCCCATCGCCTCGTAGAACTCGATCGACGGGGTGTTCCAGTTCAGCACCGACCACTCCAGGCGCTCGTAGCCGCGCTCCACGCAGACCCGCGCAAGCTCCGTGAGCAGCGCCTTGCCGTGGCCGCCGCCGCGCGCCGCGGGACGCACGTACAGGTCCTCCAGGTAGATGCCGTGCACGCCGCGCCACGTGGAGAAGTTCAGGAACCACAGCGCGAAGCCGACCGGCTCGCCGGTCTCCGCGTCCTCGGCGATGTGCGCATACGCCGCCGGCCGCTCGCCGAACAGCGCCTCGCGCAGTTGCTCCTCGCTCGCCCGCGCCTCGTGCAGCGCCTTCTCGTAGTCGGCGAGCTCGCGGATCATGGCGTGGATGACGGGGACGTCGGCAGGGGTGGCGGTACGAATCATGGCGGCAGACTAATCCGCGGCACTGACACGGACCGCCCGGGGCTAGGGCCTGGCGCGCAGCCGCCGCGCGATCTCCAGGTCCACCGCGCCGAGTTCCCGCCCGTCCTCGATGTCCCACAGCGCGTTCTGCAGCACCCGGCCGAGCGTCCACGCCCGCGCCCGCTCCCGATCGAGCCCGAGGACCCCGCTCATCGCGTCGAACCGCCACCGCGTCTCCTGCGGCTCGAAGCGGTTGTTCAGCGCGGGCCACAGGTCGAAGCCGGGGTCCCCGGCCAGCGGCTTCGGGTCGATCGCGAGCCACGGTTCGCGCCCGGCGGCCAGCACGTTCTCGAAGTGCAGGTCCCAGTGCAGCAGCCGGTCCCCCGCCTCGTCCGCGACCTCCCGCACCGCCGCCGCGCAGTCCGCGAGCAGCGCGCGCTCGGCCGGGTCGGCCACGCGGCGCAGCGCGTCCGGGGCGTCCGCGAGCATCCGCGCGGCGATGTCGGACAGCCTGCGCATGCCCTCAGGGGCGGGCCCCGCCGTCAGCCTTGCCAGCAGTTCGGCGATCACCCGGACCGCCTCGCGCGAGTCCGCCACGTCGCTCAGCATCCGGGCCGAGTCGAGCCGTTCGAGCAGCATCGTGCCGGTCGCGTCGTCGTACGCGAGGAGCCGCACGGCGCCGTCGCCGTCCCACACGCGCAGCGCGACCGGTTCGCCCTCGGTCTCCTCGTCGAGCACCTGGAACTTGAGGGCCGCGGGCCGCCCCCCGCGCACCACGGGCACGACGAGCGCCGCCATCCCGTGCATCAGCGGCCCGTCGACCGTCAGCCCCCAGCGCTCCAGGAACTCCTCGACCCGCGCGGGCAGCGCCGCGACGAACGCGCGGCCCGCCTCCCCCGCGTACGCGTGCTGCGACTCAACAAGGCCCACCGGTACGTCGATCACGCCCGCGACCCTAAGTCCTGCCCGCCCCTCGGGGCCCGTCAATTATCGGGAACGCCCGCGTCCGCGAGCACCTTCTCGAACGCGTCCTCGTCGTACATCGTCTTCTCGGGAGTCACCTTTTCGCCGTCCACGTAGACGGTCGGCGTGCCCTCGATGCCGTCGGCGCGGAACTTCTTCATCGCCGCGTCCACGAAGTCCCGGTACTTCATGTCCTTCACGGCCTTGTCGAACGTGGTGGAGCGCAGCCCGTCGACCGTGTCGGCGATCTTCAGTAGGAAGGCGTCCGTGTACGCGTCCGTGGTCTCGTCGGCGGGCTGGTTCGCGTAGACCGCCGAGTGGTACTCGGGGAACTTCCCGGCCTCCACTGAGGCTCGCAGCGCGTTCGCCGCCTTCACCGAGCCGTGGCCGTTGAGGTTCTCGTCGAGGAACGAGGCGATCGTGTACTCGACCTTCACGTCGCCGTCGGCCACCGGGCCGGTCAGCGCCCGCGCGCCGCCCTGCTCGAACTTCTTGCAGTACGGGCAGCGCGGGTCCTCGTACACCTTGACCGTGTGCCGGGCCTTCGCGTCGCCCACGACGATCACGTCGTCGCCGTCCATGCGCGCGTCCAGCTTCGCCAGGTCGTCGGCGTCCTCGGCGGGCCGCACGGAGGGGGTGGCCGCGCCGGAGGGCGAGGCCGAGGCACCGGAGCCGCCGTCGCCGGAGTCCCCGCACGCCGTGGCCGTCACACCGAGCAGGACGGTGGCAGCCACCGCCGCGGCCCGCAACCGCCCCGAACCCTTCGCTCCTACGTTCACGATCCGGCTCCCACTCGCCGTGCGCTCGTCCAGCGATCACCTCACAGGCGACATATGCCACGAAACCATCACCTCACCCCTCCCGCATTCCGTCGCCGCCCAGTAACGTCCCGGGCCATGAGCAACGGCATCAGCGGCAGCGGCGACGCCCGCGACACCACCGGCACGGTCAACGGCGGCATATCGTTCTGGTACGCGGACGACGGCATCCCGCTCACCCGCGACCCCCTGCCCGGCGACGCGAGCGCGGACGTCGTCATCGTGGGCGGCGGTTACACGGGCCTGTGGACGGCCTACTACCTGAAGAAGGCCGCCCCGTTCCTGCGCATCACCGTCCTGGAGCAGAAGTTCTGCGGCTACGGAGCCTCGGGGCGCAACGGCGGCTGGCTCTACAACGGCATCGCGGGCCGCGACCGCTACGCCAGACTCCACGGCCACGACGCGGCGGTCCGCCTCCAGCAGGCGATGAACGAGACGGTCACCGAGGTCATCGACGTGGCCCGCGCCGAGTCCATCGACGCGGACATCCACCACGGCGGCGTACTCGAAGTGGCCTACACCCCGGCCCAGTTGACCCGCCTGAAGTCCTTCCACGAAACGGAACTCACCTACGGCGAGAAGGACCGCACCCTGCACGGCGCCCGCGAGACCGCCGACCGCATCCGCGTCGCCGGCGCCGTCGGCTCGACCTGGACCCCGCACGGCGCCCGCCTGCACCCGGTGAAGCTCGTCAAGGGCCTGGCCGCCGCGGTGGAGTCCCTCGGCGTCACGATCCACGAATCGACCCCGGTCACCGAGATCAAGCCCAAGCACGCCATCACGCCCTACGGAACGGTCCGCGCCCCCTACGTCCTGCGCTGCACGGAAGGCTTCACGGCCTCCCTCAAGGGCCAGCGCCGCACCTGGCTCCCCATGAACTCCTCCATGATCGCCACGGAGCCGCTGACCGCCGAGCAGTGGGAGACGATCGGCTGGGAGGGCCGCGAAACCCTCGGCGACATGGCCCACGCCTACATGTACGCCCAGCGCACGGCGGACGACCGCATCGCCCTCGGCGGCCGCGGCGTCCCCTACCGCTACGGCTCGAAGACGGACAACGACGGCCGCACCCAGCCCAAGACCGTCGAGGCCCTCCGCGAGATCCTGACCCGCTTCTTCCCCCAGCTCGCCGGCGTCCGCGTCGACCACGCCTGGTCGGGCGTCCTCGGCGTCCCCCGCGACTGGTGCGCCACCGTCACCCTGGACCGCTCGACGGGCCTCGGCTGGGCCGGCGGCTACGTCGGCTCGGGCGTCGCCACGACGAACCTGGCCGCCCGCACCCTCCGCGACCTCGTCCAACAGGACTCCGGCCAGTCCGGCCCCACCGACCTCACCGCGCTCCCCTGGGCCAACCACAAGGTCCGCAAATGGGAACCGGAACCCTTCCGCTGGCTCGGCGTGCACGGCATGTACGCCACGTACTACGCGGCCGACCGCCGCGAACTGACCACCCACACGGCGGACTCCTCACGCCTGGCGAAATGGGCGGACCGAGTCGCGGGCCGCTAGCCCCGCGTGCACTTGGGGTACTTGGCCCCCTCGGCACACTGGTTGTAGTCGCCGAGACTGACGTCGACCTCTTCCCGGTCCCCGCCCTTGGCACGGACCTGCAGCTCGTACTCGGTGTGACAGCCCCGCACAACATCATGTCGGAATGCCGGCACCAGGGGGAACCACTGAACCTCGACAGCCCTCCGGGCCCAGCAAAAAGCCCAGGCACACTAGGTGTGACCTGGGCTTTTCTGGAGCCGCCTGTCGGAATCGAACCGACGACCTTCGGATTACAAAGCCGGCGCTCTACCAACTGAGCTAAGGCGGCACCGCGCACCACAACGCCGTACGCAAAGGCTTCACCACCTTACACAGCCGCCCTTGACCCAGGCCAAGAAGTTCCCGCACATCCTGGCGTCGGACCTACGTGCGTAACCTCCCGAGCACCCGTTCGTTGACCGTACGAACACACTGTTCCGACTATCGGATCGCGGGAAGTGGGCGGGGGGCTCATGGGGGACGTTCCGGCGGAGAAGCCACGGTCCGTGACCGGTGCCGAGGCCAAGCGGGTCAAGCGCGAGACGCTGGGGATCGCCGACAGCAGCAGGCCCCGGAGCGGTCCGGGAGGCCCGGTGAAGCGCCGGGCCAAGGAGGCGGGGGCGCGGGAGCGGGTCTACCGGTATCGCTGTTATCCGACCGAGGCGCAGGCCGAGCAGTTGGTGAGGACTTTCGGCGCGTGTCGTTGGGTCTACAACGAGGGGTTGGCGCTGCGGTCGAGGGCGTGGCGTGAGCATCAGGTGTCGGTGGGGTTCGCGGAGACGTGTCGGGCGTTGACGGGGTGGCGTCGGGCGGAGGGGTCGGCGTGGTTGGGGGAGGTGTCGTCGACGGTGCTGCAGCAGCCGTTGCGGCATTTGCAGGCGGCGTTCCAGGCGTTCTTTCAGGGTCGGGCGAAGTATCCGAAGCGCAAGAAGAAGGGCCGGTCTCGGGATGCGGCGACGTATGCGCGAACGGGTTTCAGCTGGCGGGAGGACGCGGAGCGGCCGGGTACGGGGGCCTTGAAGCTGGCGTTGCAGAGCGCGCCGCTGGAGGTGCGGTGGTCGCGGCCGTTGCCGGTGGGTGTGGTGCCGGTACGGGTGACGGTGTCGCGGGATCGGGCTGGGCGGTTCTTTGTGGCGTTTCTCGTGGAGGACGTCATCGAGGCGTTGCCCGCGGCGTTTGTGGCCGGGTCGCGGGAGCCGCGGGCGGTGGGGTTGGACCTGGGCTTGGTGTCGTTGGTGACGTTGGATGACGGCACGAAGGTGGATCATCCGAGGTTGCTGCGGCGTTATGCGGCCGAACTCGCCCGACTGCAGCGTGAGTTGCATCGTAAGAAGCGGGGTTCGCGGAACCGGGAGAAGGTGCGCCGGAAGATCGCCCGGCTGTACGCCCTGATGGGGGATGTCCGCAGGGACATGTTGGATCAGTTGACGACCCGCCTCGTGCGCGAGAACCAAGTGCTCGTGGTGGAGGATCTGTCGATCGTGACCCTGATGGCTGCGGTGAAGGGAGAGGGGCGGCGGCGCAAGGCGCGGCTCAATGACTCGCTGCGGGATGCGTCCTGGGGCGAACTGCTGCGGCAGTTGAAGTACAAGTGCGAGTGGTACGGGCGGACTCTGGTGGTCGTGGACCGGTTCTTTCCGTCGACGCGGCGCTGCTCGGCCTGTCACGCGAAGGGCCCGAAGCTGGATGTGTCGGTGCGGGAGTGGGCGTGCGGCGAGTGCGGTGCGGTGCACGACCGTGATGTGAACGCGGCGGTGAACCTCCGGGACGAGGGGATGCGCCTGTACTGGCTGGTGGCGTCGGCGCTGCCACCGGGGCGGCCGGTGCCGTCGGTGATTCGGGCGTCGGAGTTGCCGGAGGGGGTCGTGGCGGCCGCGTAGGGGGCGGCTGTGGTTGTTGTTCTGCGCAGTACGGACCGATGGGCCGTCGGCCGGAATGCCTGTGGAGCCTGCGTAAGACCGTGCGGTGCGGCGGGGTAGCCCGTTGTCCGTCGGCGGCGGGCTGTGAAGCAGGAAGCCATATGGCGAGGTCAAAAGTGCGTTACTCGGCCCCCTCGAAAATTTCCTCGAAGGTCACTTGGTCCCGGGTACTGACAAACACATTGCGCGCCGCTTAAAGTCCGAGCAGTTCACCCGTGTGGACTACACCAGTGCTTCACCGCCGTGGCACCGCCATGGCGGTTCACCTTCTTTACAACGGATCGTCCGGCACGTTCCTGCCGGTGAAGGGGGCTTCACAGCCATGGCTTCTGTCACGTTCGACAAGGCGACCCGTGTCTATCCCGGGTCCACCAAGCCCGCGGTCGACGGCCTGGACATCGAGATCGAGGACGGCGAGTTCCTCGTCCTCGTCGGCCCGTCCGGCTGCGGAAAGTCGACCTCCCTGCGGATGCTCGCGGGTCTCGAGGACGTCAACGGCGGTGCGATCCGCATCGGCGAGCGCGACGTCACGCACCTGCCTCCGAAGGACCGGGACATCGCCATGGTGTTCCAGAACTACGCGCTGTACCCGCACATGACCGTCGCCGACAACATGGGCTTCGCGCTCAAGATCGCCGGCGTGAACAAGGCGGAGATCCGGACCAAGGTCGAAGAGGCCGCGAAGATCCTCGACCTCACCGAGTACCTGGACCGCAAGCCGAAGGCGCTCTCCGGTGGTCAGCGTCAGCGTGTGGCGATGGGCCGCGCCATCGTGCGTGAGCCCCAGGTGTTCCTCATGGACGAGCCGCTGTCGAACCTCGACGCCAAGCTCCGTGTGTCCACGCGTACGCAGATCGCGTCGCTCCAGCGCCGCCTCGGCATCACCACCGTCTACGTCACCCACGACCAGGTCGAGGCCATGACGATGGGCGACCGCGTGGCGGTCCTCAAGGACGGTCTGCTGCAGCAGGTCGACACCCCGCGCAACATGTACGACCGCCCGGCCAACCTCTTCGTCGCCGGCTTCATCGGCTCCCCGGCCATGAACCTGGTCGAGGTCCCGATCACCGACGGCGGCGTGAAGTTCGGCAACTCGGTCGTGCCGGTCAGCCGCGAGGCCCTGAAGGCCGCCTCCGACAAGGGCGACCGCACGGTCCACGTCGGTGTCCGCCCCGAGCACTTCGACATCGTCGAGACGAACGGCGAGGCCGCGAAGTCCCTCGCCAAGGACGTCTCGGACGCCCCGGCCGGCCTCGCGGTCTCCGTGAACGTGGTCGAGGAGCTCGGCGCCGACGGCTACGTCTACGGCGCTGCCGAGGTCGGCGGCGAGCACAAGGACCTGGTCGTCCGCGTGAACGGCCGTCAGGTGCCGGAGAAGGGCGCCCAGCTGCACGTCGTGCCGCGCGCCGGTGAGACCCACGTGTTCTCGTCCTCCACGGGCGAGCGCCTCTCCGACTGACGCCGACTGACACCGGCTGACGTCGACTGACGCCGCGCAGCCGTACAAGCGCTTAACCGCATCACCGCACAACCGGCCGCGAGGGCCCCGCACTTCGGTGCGGGGCCCTCGCGCGTACGCTCGCGATTGTCGACAAATACCCCGACAACTCGGGCATTTGGCCCAGCAACGTCAACGCGTATGCAACAAAACCCCTTTGCTCGTCCCTCATCAGAGTGACCAAATGTCGCCAAATCATCACCGAGCGCTACGCTCACTGACGTGACGCACTCTGCCAACTACACCCAGAAGTCGCGCCGAGCTCGGGGCCAGGGCCCCGCCCGCCGCGCCGCCCGCACGCTCGCCTTCGTCCTGCCGGTGATGCTGGTGCTCTCCGGGACGCTCGCGGTCACCCGAGTCAACTGGTCCGGGGGTTCCTCGGAATCGGTACTCACGGCCTCCTCACAGGACGTCTCCAAGCGCGCCAAGACGCGCGCCCCCCAGGATGTGCTGCGCGACCGTCTCCTCCTCGAACTCCAGGAGGACAACCCCGGCGTGGCACTCACCCACCTCCAGCAGGAGATCGACCGCCGCCCCTCGCTGGCCCGGCACTGCATGGCCATCGCCAAGGCCCTCGGCCGCGCCGCCGTGGAGACGTACGGTCCGGCCCGCGCGCAGTCCTTCGCCCGCCCCGTCTGCGACACCTCGTTCGCCTCGGGGGTGGCCGGCTTCAGGGCCTGAGCCGGCGCTCGACCGCCGAGCCACTGACGTCCCCTCGGGCCGTGCGCACGTAGGGTTCCGGTTATGACGACCGCTGAACCGTCCGCGCACGGCCCGAACCGCTATCCCCACCGTCCCACCCAGGCCGTGGTCCTGGCGGGCGGTCAGGGCTCGCGGCTGCGCCCGTACACCGACGACCGGCCCAAGCCGATGGTGGAGATCCCCGGCACGGGCACGCCGATCATCGGCCATCAGCTGACCTGGCTCGCCGAGGAGGGCGTCACCGACGCCGTCGTCTCGTGCGGGCATCTCGCCGAGGTGCTCCAGGAGTGGCTCGACGAGACGGAGTTGCCGCTGCGGGTCACCACCGTCGTCGAGAAGGAGCCGCTCGGCCGCGGCGGCGGCCTGAAGTTCGCGGCCTCCCATCTGCCGCATCAGGAACAGCCCTGGTACGCCACGAACGGCGACATCTGGACGCGGTTCTCGCTGCGCGAGATGGCCGACTTCCACCACGAGCGAGAGGCGACGGCGACCCTCGCACTGGCCCGCCCGCGCATCCCGTGGGGCGCCGTGGAGACCGACGCGTTCGGCCACATCACCGACTTCATCGAGGCGCCGCCGTCCCCGTACCTGATCAACGCGGGTGTGTACGTCTTCTCCGCCGAGTTCGCCTCCCTGCTTCCGGACCTCGGGGACCACGAGCGGGCCACGTTCCCGCGCCTGGCCCGCGGCAAGCGGCTGGCGGGCTTCCAGCTCCCGCAGGGCGCGTACTGGCGGGCGATCGACACGGCGAAGGACCTCACGGAGGCCGCGAAGGAGCTTGCCGCGCAGGGCCGTTGAGCACCCTGCCCCCCTGCTGCTTCCTGTTACGTCGATGGGCCCCGCACGAGGATCGTGCGGGGCCCATCGGTGTACCGGGGGGGAGGAAGGGAGCGCTACTCGCCGAGCAGGCCGCCCACCAGGCCCGGCTTCTTGCTGTTCTCGCCGCCGGACGACGATCCGCCCGAGCTCGGCGAGCCACCGGTGCTCGCGGGCGGCGGCTGCTGCTCCTGCGGCGCCGACTCCTGCGGCGGGGCCTGGCCCGCGGTGGTGCCCTGCGTCGGCGTCGTCGTCGTGCCGTTGCCGTTGGTGGCGCCGGCCGTCGCGCCGGCGGAGCTGGGGGCTCCGGAGGGGCTCGACGTGGTGCCGGTGCCGGCGCCCTGCGTCGGCGAGTTGGAGGTCGAGGCCGACGGGCTCCTGGTGTGCTGACGCTGCGAGGCACTGCTGCCGGGCTCGGAGGGGAGCGGGGAGCCGGGCACCTCGTTGCGGGGAGCGTCGCCCGGACCCGGCGCCGTGACCCGGTCGGCGTCGCGGACGGCGCCGCCGAGCACCGAGCCGATGAGCAGCGTGCCGCCGATGACGAGCGTCGCGACGACGGTGCCGCGGCGCAGGACGTAGCCGCGCAGGTCCCACAGCGCGGCGCGCGGTCCGAGCCGCCGCCAGGCGCCGCCCGCGAGCTTTCCGTCGACGGAGTAGACGGGGGCACCGGCGATGATCAGCGGGGACCAGGCGGCGAGGTAGATGATGTCCGGCGCGTCGTAGGCGGGGACGGTCTTCCAGCTGACGGTGACGAGCAGCGCGGCGGAGAGCAGCGCGCCGACGCCTGCGGCGAGCCGCTGCCACAGTCCGAGGACCGTGAGGACGCCGACGATGACCTGGAGGAAGGCGATCACGAGTCCGGCGCCGACGGGGTGCTGGAGCGCCCAGTCGCGCATCGGTTCGGCGAGGGCCCAGGGGTGCAGCGAGTTCAGCCACTTGACCATCGAGCCGCGCTCGCCGCCGTCGAAGTAGACGGGGTCGCAGAGCTTGCCCATCCCGGCGTAGATGGAGATGAAGCCGAGGAAGACGCGCAGCGGGAGCAGCACGACGCCGAGGTTCATCCGGCGGCCGGGGTAGTAGGCGTGCCGGACCGGGCCGTAGCGGCGGGCGGCGGTGGTCTCGCCGTCGGAACCGCCGTCCGCCGAGCCGATCCGTACGTCGAACTCGTCGTCCCCGTGCGGGACCTGGTCGAGTTCGCCGCTGTCCTCGAAGGCGCTGCCGGACTGCCGCATGCGCGGCAGGATCCGCGGCGGGTTCTCGGTCTCGCCCTGCCAGGGCCCGACGGTGGGCGTCTCCTGAGTGGGCGGGTCGCCGGGCGAGTCGCGGTAGAGACCGAGGTCGTCGGCGAAGCCGCGGTCGACGTCGACGCGCGGGATGACCTGGGTGGCGAGGCCTTCGTCCGGCTCGCCGGCGCGGCGGGCGCCCTGCAGGAGTCCGCTGGTGTCGAGCCCTCCGCCGTCCATGACGACGGGGCGGCGGCGCCGGGCGCCGGGGGTGCCTGCGGCGGTGATGACGGGGATGCGGGCGGTCCTCGCGTCGGCTCCGGCCACGCCCGTGGCGCTCAAGTGCCGTGAGATACGCGGGAGTTGCGACCGCTGCGCCGAGGGGAGCTGTACGCGGAAACTCGCGTGGTTGACGACGACCTGCGCCGGATCGCACGGAACCTTCACCATGCTCAGCGCGGGACCGTCCTCGAATCCCGACGTGCGGTCACCCGAGGGTGTGCGGGGCGTTCTGGTGTCCACACTCATCTAACCGAGTGATGTGTGTTTAGGACACTGCCTCGGCCCCACCGAAATGTCCGGGCCCCGTCAAGGATCCAGCGGGTCCCCTTCGGGCCCGGACAGCGGGGCGCGGATCAGGCGCGGCGGCGGGCCGCCTCGTACAGCACGACGCCCGCGGCGACACCGGCGTTGAGCGACTCGGAGCCGCCCGGCATCGGGATGCGGACGCGGAAGTCGCAGGTCTCGCCGACGAGGCGGGACAGGCCCTTGCCCTCGCTGCCGACGACGATGACGACCGGTCCGTCGAGGGCGTCGAGGTCGCCGACCGCGTGCTCACCGTCGGCGGCGAGGCCGACCACGACGACGCCCGCCTTCTTGTACTGCTCCAGGGCGCGGGTCAGGTTCGCGGCGCGCGCGACCGGCGTACGGGCCGCGGCCCCGGCCGACGTCTTCCACGCACCGGCCGTCATCCCGGCCGCGCGCCGCTCGGGCACGACGACGCCGTGGCCCCCGAAGGCGGCGACGGAACGGACGACGGCGCCGAGGTTGCGCGGGTCGGTCACGCCGTCGAGCGCGACGATCAGCGGGTCGGCGCCCTCGTCGTGGGCGGCGGCGACGAGGTCCTCCGGGTGCGCGTACTCGTACGGCGGGATCTGGAGGACGAGGCCCTGGTGGTTCAGCCCGTTGGTCATGCGGTCGAGCTCGGGGCGCGGGGCCTCCATGAGGTGGATGCCGCCGCGCTCGCCGGCGAGCTGCAGTGCCTCGCGCACGCGCTCGTCGTTGTCGATGAACTGCTGCACGTACAGCGTCGTGGCGGGCACGTTCTCGCGCAGCGCCTCGACGACCGAGTTGCGGCCGACCACCATCTCGGAGGTGGACTTGCCGCGCGGGCCGCCGGTGCGGCTGGTGGGGCGGCCCTGCGAGCGCTTGGCCTTGGCCTGCGCGGCGCGCTGCTTGGCGTGGCCCTTGCGCATCTCGGCGGGCGGGGTCGGGCCCTTGCCCTCGAGGGCGCGGCGCCGGTTGCCACCGCTGCCTACCTGCGCGCCCTTCTTGCCGGACATGCGGCGGTTGCTGTTGGCGGCCATGACCTACCTGTCTCTTACGTGAATCAGTGGATGCGTACGTCTATGAAGTGTGCCGCCCGGAGCGTCGGGCGGCACATTTGGCTGCTCGGCCGTAATCAGCCGAGCGTCCAGCGCGGCCCGGACGGGCTGTCCTCGATGGTCAGCCCGGACTGCTTGAGGCGGTCGCGGATGGCGTCGGCGGTGGCCCAGTCCTTGCGGGCGCGGGCCGCCTCGCGCTGCTCCAGGAGGAGCCGTACGAGGTGGTCGACGACGCCGTGCAGGTCCTCGCCGCCACCGGCGGAGGCGGCGGCCCACTGCTCGTCGAGCGGGTCGAGTCCGAGGACGCCGAGCATGGCGCGCACCTCGGCGAGGCGGGCGACGGCGGCTTCCTTGTCGTCGGCGGCGAGCGCGGAGTTCCCCTGCCGCACCGCGGTGTGCACGATGGCGAGGGCCTGCGGGACGCCGAGGTCGTCGTCCATGGCCTCGGCGAAGGCGGGCGGCACCTCGTCGGCGGGCGCGACCGTGCCGCCGGCGAGCTCGCTCACCCGCTGCACGAAGCCCTCGATCCGGGCGAACGCCGACTCGGCCTCGCGCAGCGCATCCTCGCTGTACTCGATCGTGGAGCGGTAGTGCGGGGTACCGAGGTAGTAGCGGAGCACGATGGGCCGCCAGTTCTTGACCATCTCGGCGACCAGCACGCTGTTGCCCAGCGACTTCGACATCTTCTCGCCGCTCATGGTGACCCACGAGTTGTGCACCCAGTACTTCGCGAACTCGTCGCCGAAGGCCTTGGCCTGCGCGATCTCGTTCTCGTGGTGCGGGAAGATCAGGTCGATGCCGCCGCCGTGGATGTCGAAGGCGGAGCCCAGGTACTTGTGGGCCATGGCCGAGCACTCCAGGTGCCAGCCGGGGCGGCCCCGGCCCCACGGCGTCTCCCAGCTGGGCTCGCCGGGCTTGACGGCCTTCCACATGGCGAAGTCGCGGGAGTCGCGCTTTCCGGTCTCGCCCTCGCCGGAGGGCTGGAGCAGGTTGTCGAGCTCCTGGTTGGACAGCTCCAGGTAGCCGGGGAACGACCGGACGTCGAAGTACACGTTCCCGTCGGCCTCGTACGCGTGTCCGCGCTCGATGAGCCCGCGCATCATCTCGACCATCTCGGTCACGTGCCCGGTGGCGCGCGGCTCGTAGGTCGGGGGGAGGCAACCGAGCGCGGTGTACGCGTCGTTGAACGCCCGCTCGTTCTCGTACCCGATCGACCACCAGGGCCGGTTCTGCTCCCCGGCCTTCGTGATGATCTTGTCGTCGATGTCCGTCACATTGCGCACGAACGTGACGTCGTAGCCGCGGTACGCGAACCAGCGGCGCATGATGTCGAAGTTCAGCCCCGACCGGATGTGCCCGATGTGCGGGGCCGCCTGCACCGTGGCGCCACACAGGTAGATCGAGACACAGCCCGGAATGAGCGGGGTGAAGTCACGGATCTGCCGGGCGCTGGTGTCGTACAGGCGAATAGTCACCCCTCCAGGGTAGTAGGCCCGAAGGTGTGCCATGGGCCTCCGGCCGGTACGGGGTCCTCGGCCGGGTGAGGCTGCGCCCCTGCGGCCCCACACGGGGATGCGGCCGCGGGGCTCCGCCCCGGACCCCGCTGCTCAATCGCCGCAGGGGCTTTATTTGGTCAGACCCGGCCGACGACCTTGCGCGGGTGTACGCGGACCACGACCCGTTCGGCGTCCTGGCCCGACGTCGGGTTGAACTCTGCGTACTTCTTGCCGGTGTACTTCAGCGACAGCTCGTCGATGAGGTCCTGGCCGCCCTCCGTCGTGATCTCCACGGTGCCGCGGATCTCGGCGTACGCGTACGGGTTGTCGGCGGGCTGCACCATCACCGTCACGCGCGGGTCGGCCTGGAGGTTCTTCGTCTTGCGGCGGTCGACGGTCGTGGAGAACAGGACGTCGTTGCCGTCGCGCTTCGCCCACACCGGGGAGACCTGCGGGCTCCCGTCGGGCTGGATGGTGGCGACTGCAATGAAGACCTTGCTGTCGAGCAGTGCCTTGAGCTCGTCGGACAGCTGGGCTGACATGGCCTCACTCCTTCTCGGGGGACGGTTGGCGCGTACCCGATCCTCGGGCAACGCACCCGAGCGGGCCAGTATTTCGGCGCTCTGTTCGCACGGGTGTCACGAAGCGGGCGAGCCCCGCCGCCACCAGCGGCACCACCGCGAGAGCCGACCACAGGGCGGGCGCGGGCAGGGTGAGCAGCGCCCCCGTTCCGGCGCTCCCGGCCAGTACGGCGAGCCCCGACACGGACGACAGCGCCCCCGTGGCGAGACCCAGGTGCCGCTCGTCCACCAGGTCGGGGACGAGCCCGCGCGCCGCCGGGACCAGCAGCATCTGGCCGAGCGTGAGCAGCACGACGAGCGCGCAGGCGGGCAGCAGCGCGTACGGGGTGTGCGCCGGGAGGTACGGGGCCGTGGCCGCGACCGTCGCGAAGCCCGCCGTCACGAGCAGCAGGCCCGCGGTCAGCGCGGTCCGCGGCGCGAGCCGGTCCGCCGCCCAGCGGGTGACCGGCAGCTGGGCGCCGACGACGAGCAGCGAGGACAGCGCGAAGAGCAGGCCCACCGCGTCCTGCCCGCCGGTGGCGCGGGTGATCTCGACGGGCAGTGCGAGATAGAGCTGGTTGTAGGCGATGAGGTAGCCGCTGTACGCGAGGCAGAGCGCGAGGAAGCGGGGGTTCGCGAAGACGGTCCTGGCGCCCTGGAGCCGACGCGTGCCGGGGGCGCGCTCCCGGCGCGGCATCAGGCGGGCGTGCCCGGCGAGCACTCCTACGAAGACGAGCGCGCCCGCCAGGCACGCGGCCCGGAACCCGGCGTACAGCAGCGCGGTGCCGAGCAGCGGGCCGAGGAAGGCGCCCGCCTGCCCGGCCGCCGAGAAGACGCCGAGCACCTGGGCGCGCGGGGTGCCGGTGGCCTGCTCGTGGCGGACGGCCTCGCGGGCGGTCTCGGACTCGACGGCGGGCGAGAACAGCGCGGCGGCGAACCCGACGAGGACGACCGCGGCGACGACGGTGGCCGTGCTGCCCGCGAAGGCGAGCCACACGAACCCGGCGATCCGCAGCACACACCCGGCCAGCACGACGGGCCGCGGCCCGAACCGGTCGGTGAGCGCGCCCCCGACCACGAACAGCCCCTGCTGACTGAACGTACGCAGCCCCAGCACAAGCCCCACGGCCCACCCGGCGAGCCCGATGGTGTCGGCGAGGTGCGTGGCGAGGTAGGGCAGCACGGCGTAGAAGCCGATGTTGAAGGCGAGCTGGGTGAGGGTGAGGAGCCGGAGGTACCCCGGCAGCCCCCGCAGCACCGTCGTCGCGCCCACGGGGCTCCGGCCCGGGCCCCGCGCCTCAGTCGCCGGCGGGGCTTGACGGGTCCGGCGCAGCCGATTCAAGCCCCTGCGGCGATTGAGCAGCGGGGTCCGGGGCGGGGCCCCGCGGCCGGTCACCGTCGCCGCCCGGGGCCACCCGCGGACGCCAGCACCACCAACGCCCCCACGCACGCCAACGCCGCCGCGGGCGCGAGGACCGACCACGGCGCCCGCTCCGCGTACGGCAGGTTCTCCATCAGCAGCCGCCCCCACTCGGGCGTGGGCGGCTGCGTACCGAGCCCGAGAAAACCGAGGGACGCCAGCGCCAGGGTCGTCGGCGCGAGCCGCAACAGCGCGTGCCGCCCCACCGTGGGCACGACCGCGCTCAACACGTGCCACCGCAGCACCTGCCACCGCCCCGCGCCGGAGGCCACCGCCGCCTCGACGTACCCGGCCCCCCGCTCCGCCTCGGCGACGGCCGCCGTGTGCGCGGCGAGCGGCGCCCAGCCGACCGCCGCGACGGCGACCGCCGCCCCCGCGACGCCCGCCCCGAACAGGCCGGTGACAAGGAGGCCCGCCAGGATCGCGGGCATGGCGTTGGCTACCTCGGTGAGGCCCGCGGTCCACCGCAGCAGCCCGAGGCCGACGCCCACCACGAAGCACACGGCGCAGACGGCCGCCGCCACGGCGAGCGTGCGCAGCGCCCCGTGGCCGAGCCGCGCGAGGACGTCACGCCCGAGCGCGTCGGTGCCGAAGGGGTGCGCGCCCGAGGGGCCCGCGAGCCTGGCGGCGAGATCGACCTGGAGCGGATCGCGGGTGAGCCCCCACACGATGACGGCGAGCAGCCCGGCGGCCAGCACCCCGGCGGCGTACAGCCGTCCGCGTCCGCCCCCGCTCGCCCGCGCGAGCCCCGGCAGCGCG
Organism: Streptomyces sp. EDA2-14; assembly: GCF_054963755.1. Lineage (NCBI taxonomy): Bacteria > Bacillati > Actinomycetota > Actinomycetes > Kitasatosporales > Streptomycetaceae > Streptomyces > Streptomyces sp. EDA2-14. The sequence continues at coordinate 87,740 of NZ_JBUEGE010000002.1, read as the reverse complement.
CCCGCTTCGAGGGCGGGGCCGAGCAGCCGGCGCCGTACGAGCCCGACGACCACGGCCGCCGCCACGCCCAGCGCGAGCAGCACCAGCAGGCAGCCCTGGAGCAGCGGCAGGTCGAGGTCGAGCGCGGCGGCGACGGCCGTGCCGCCGAGCCCCGGAATCGCGAAGACCGCCTCCACCGCGGCGGCGGCGCCGGTGAGCCCGACCACGGTCAGCCCGGCCTGCGGCAGCACCGCGGGCAGCGCGCGCCGGGCCGCGTGCCGGGCGATGCGCGGGCGCGGCATGCCGTTGGCGCGCGCGGTGCGCACCCACGGTTCGGCGAACGCGGCGGGCAGCGCGTCCTGGCCGAGCCGCCCGAGCACGGCGCCCGCCGGGATGCCGAGGGCGAGCGCGGGCAGCACGGCGGAGGCCGGGGAGGCCCAGCCCTGTGCGGGGAACCAGCCGAGGCGCACGGCGAACAGCGTGGCGAGGACGGATGCGAGCAGGAATTCGGGGAGCGCGGCGAGGATCCCCGCGCCCACTCCGTGCGCGGGCTCGGGCCGCGCGCGCCGGAGCGTGGGCAGGCAGAGCGCCACCGCGAGGACGACCGCGACCACCATCGCGTACGCCATGAGGGACACGGACACCCAGAACGCGGAGCCCACGTCGGAGCCGACATCGGCACCCGTCACCCATGACGTGCCGAGATCCCCGTGCGCGAGCCCCCGTACCCACTGCCCGAGGAACGTGAAGGGGCCCTGGTCGAGGCCGAGCTGCCCGCGCACCTCGGCGAGCTGCTTCGGCGTCGTGGGCGCGTCGCCGTAGCGCGCGTGCAGGACGGTGAGCGCGGGGTCGGTGCGGGTCAGCCACGGCAGCAGCGCGGTGAGCACGAGGAGTCCGGCGGCCGCTCCGACCCGGCCCGCCGTCACGGACAGGTTCTTGCCGACACGGGGCATCAGGCGCGCGTCTCCAGACCGACGAACTGTCGCTCGTAGGGGTCGAGGACGACCCCGCGCACCCCGGCCCCGACGCCCTGCAGATGCTGTTCGTGGACGATCGGCACGGCCGCGTCGGTGCCGAGGATCGCGGCCTCGGCGCGCAGCGTGGCCCGGTGCCGCGCCGCCCCTTCGAGCCCGGCGGCCTCGCGCACGAGGTCGTCCACGCGGCGGTCGCTGAGCTGCGAGATGTTGAAGCTGCCGTCGCCGGTGAAGTCGGAGGCGAGGTACGAGACCGGGTCGCCGGTGTCGAGGGCGGTGGACCGGGACATCAGGAACGCGTCGTACTCGCCGTCCAGGGCGCCCGATTCGAGGCGCGCGTAGTCCTTCACGACGAGCCGCACCGCGAATCCGGCGCGCCGCAGCTGCTGCTGGAGCGCGGCGGCGACCTCGGGCAGCTCGGCCCGGTTCGTGTACGTGGCGAGGGTGAGCGCCTGCCCGTGCGGCCTGCCCGCCTTCGCCCGGCCCGTGACGGGGAGCCGCTTCCCGTTGGCCCAGGCGAAACCGGGGCCGAGCAGTCCCGCGCCCTGCGTCGCGTACCCCTCGTAGACGCTGCGCGCGAGCGCGGAGGTGTCGACGGACTCCCGCACGGCGGCCCGCAGTCCCGCGTCCGCGAGGGGTCCGGTCCGCGTGTTCAGGTACAGGGTCGTGGTGCGTACGGTGGCGACCTTGCGGGCCCGGTCGCCGAGGACGAGCGCCTGCGCGGCGGGCACGAACTCGGCGATCTCGATCTGGCCGGAGCGCAGGGCGTTGGCGCGGGCGTTGTTGTCGGCGACGAAGCTGACGTCGATGCCGCGCGCCGCGGCCTTCCCGCGCCAGTGCCCATCGAACCGGTCGAGCGACGCGGACACGGCGCCGTTCACCTCGGTGAGCGCGAAGGGGCCGGTGGCGGTTCCGACGGGATCGACCTCGCCGTCCTTCCGGTACGCGGCCGGGGAGAAGATCGCGAGCGACGGGTTCGCGAGCCGTGCGGGCAGCAGCGGGTCGGCGGCGCCCGTCGTGATCCGTACGGTCCGCTCCCCCGCGGCGTGCGCGGTGAGCCGCATGTCGCTGAGCACGCGCGGCTGCGTCTTGGCCCGCCCGGCCCGCGTCAGCGCCTCCTCGACGGCGTCGGCGGTGACCCGCCCGCCGTCCTGGAAGCGGGCCTCGCGCAGCGTGAATTCCCAGGTGGTGGCGGAGGTGCGGGTCCACTTCCCGGCGAGCGCCGGGTGCACGACGCCGTCGGTGTCCATGCGGGTGAGCCCGTCGACGACGGCGAGCCGGCTGAGCAGCAGCCCGTCGTCGCTGTACGGGGACAGTCCCCGGGTCGGCGCGAAGGCGAGGTCGACGGCGAGCCGGCCACGGCGGGCGGTCCCGGTGAAGGAGCCGCACGCGGATGTCAGGCCGATGCCCGCCGCCGCCAGCAGAAAGCCGCGGCGCCGCATCAGCCGACGGGCACGGGCGCGTGTGCGGGGACGGGCGCGGGCAGCGGGAGTTCGAAGTGCACGATGCCCTGGCCGCCGCCCGGCAGCGCCCGCTCGTCGCACACCTCTTGGGCGATCGAGCGCCAGAAGGGCTCGGCGCCCGGTACGGCGGGGTCGGTGTGCAGATAGAGCGCCTCGTAGCCGCCGACGCCCACCACGAAGTCGCTCAGCTCCCGCACGAGGGCCCGCGCGAGACCGTGCCTGCGGTGCTCGGGGCGTACGTAGATCCGGCACAGCTGGGCGGTGGAACCGGAGGGGAAGCGGTCGGCGACCCACTGCGGGTTGGGCGGGGCGGCGGGGCCGCGGTCGCGCACCGCGCCGGTCGCCACGATCTCGCCGCTCCGGCGGTGCTCGGCGACGAGCAGGGTGCAGCGTGCGGGGCGGAGGTAGTGGGTGACCGGGTCGATGATGTCGGCGTGCCAGCGGGGCACGTAGCCGGAGCGCAGGTCGCGGTACACGGTGTCCAGCATGACGGCGCGGGCCTCGTCCACGTCGCCGCCCTCGGCCACGCGAATCACATATTCACCCATCGCCTGCCCTAGCCCCGACCGAACCGTTTGCCCAGCCATGCTAACTGCAACACAGTCGCAATAAGCCCCGGGGTCAGTCCCCCGGCACCGTGGTGACGCCCACGGGGCTCCACCCCGGACCCCGCGGGCTCTCGTCCGAAAGGCGGGCTTGATCTACCGGCACCGGCCGGTGCCGAACCGCCCGGTCAGCCGCCGGTGCGGGCCACCAGGGCCGTCGCCACCGCCATCAGGCCCTCGTCACGGCCAGGGAACCCGAGCCCGTCCGTCGTCGCGCCCGACACGGACACCGGCGCCCCCGCCGCCTCGGACAACACCTTCTGCGCCTCGTCCCGCCGCTTACCGATCTTGGGCCGCGGCCCGACGACCTGCACCGCCACGTTCCCGATCACGAACCCGGCCTCGCGCACAATGCGGGCCGCCTCGGCCAGCAGCACCACCCCACTCGCCCCGGACCACTCGGGCCGCCCGGTCCCGAAGTGCTGCCCAAGGTCACCGAGCCCGGCAGCCGAGAACAACGCGTTGCAGGCGGCATGCGCGACGACATCCGCATCGGAGTGCCCCGCGAGCCCCGGCCCGGAGTCCTCCCACTTCAGCCCGGCACACCACAGCTCACGCCCGTCCTCGAACGCGTGGATGTCGGTCCCGATACCGACCTGCGGCAGCACGAATCCGGGAACCGCGGACGTCTCAGAACCCATCGTTGGCCCTCCTGCGCGCGAGCACGGCCTCGGCAAGCACGAGATCGAGCGGCCGCGTCACCTTGAACGCCTCCTCGTGCCCCGGCACGAGCACCACCTGGTGGCCGAGGTGCTCGACCATCCCGGCGTCGTCCGTCACGTCCTCGGTGACGCTCTCGTGCGCCCGCACGAGCGTTTCCCGGTCGAACCCCTGCGGCGTCTGCACGGCCCGCAGCCTGGCCCGCGAGGGCGTCGCGACGACGGGTTCCGGCGAACCGTCCGTCGTCGGCACGACCTCCTTGACCGTGTCCGCGAGCGGCAGCGCCGGGACGACGGCCGGAGCCCCGTCCCGTACCGCCTCGATGACCGTGTCGACCGTGTCGACCGGCACGAGGGGGCGGGCCGCGTCGTGCACGAGCACGATGTCGATGCCGGACGGCAGCGCCTCGAGACCGAGCCGCACGGACTCCTGCCGGCTCTCCCCGCCGGGCACCACGACGAAGTCGGTGCGCTCCGGCAGCGCGTGATCGGCGAGCAGCGACTTCACTTCGTTGGCGCCCTCGGGCGGGGCGACGACCACGACGAGGGAGACGGCGCGGGACGCCGCCATCGCGCGGACGGCGTGGATCAGCATCGGAGTGCCGTTCAGCGCGCGCAGGGCCTTGGGGGCGCCCGGACCGAGGCGCACGCCCCGTCCGGCGGCCGGAATCACGGCCGCGGTGCGAACTGCGCTGCCTACGGGACGCGTTTCGTCAGACATCGGTTCCGTTCAGGTTTGTGCTCTCGGGAGAGGTGGGTATGGCCACAGCGTGCCGGGCGCGACGCCTTGACCGGACCCTTCCGTGACACTGGTCGAGCCAGCTGCCCGGGCCCGGCACACCCAGCGGATCACGCGGGGCGTGTATGGGTACGAACATGCCGCAGCGCCCGGCGACACCATCAGGGTCAGCGGGCACCACGGCATTGATCTTTACGCGACAGCAGTCGTGACGTGCATGACCGTTACGTACATGACGGCGGCGACATCGCAGCAGCGCGTATCAGGACGCGAGAACCTCGTCGAGCAGGGCCTCGGCCTTGTCCTCGTTCGTGTTCTCCGCGAGCGCGAGCTCGCTCACCAGAATCTGGCGAGCCTTGGCGAGCATGCGCTTCTCGCCCGCGGACAGTCCGCGCTCACGCTCACGACGCCACAGGTCACGGACCACTTCCGCGACCTTGATGACATCGCCAGAGGCGAGCTTCTCCAGGTTTGCCTTGTAACGGCGCGACCAGTTCGTGGGCTCCTCGGCGTACGACGCGCGCAGCACCTCGAAGACCCGGTCGAGCCCGTCCTGACCGACCACATCACGCACGCCGACGAACTCCGCATTGTCCGCTGGCACACGTACCGTCAAGTCGCCCTGGGCGACCTTCAGCACCAAGTAGGTCTTGTCCACGCCTTTGATCTGGCGAGTTTCGATAGCCTCGATCAGCGCGGCCCCGTGATGGGGATAGACCACGGTGTCGCCAACCTTGAACGTCATGTGACAGGTACCCCTTCCGTGGCTATCCAGGGTAACACGGAAACTGCGGGTTCTGAATGGCGTTTTCGCAGGTCAGGGCATATCTCGGGGCTTGACAACTCCCTCGGGAACGTGCTGCGAAGGGGTAGTGGAGGCGGGTATTCGCAGGTGGGAGCCGTTCTCCAGGGAAGCGGAAACAGGTACGCTACCGCCCCTCGGGCGAGGCCTCCAGGGGCTGAAAGTCCCGGTTTGCGTGCTTCGAAGCGATGAACTTTCGCTACTCCGTTCAGGGTCCCGGAGACACGTTCGAGTCGAATCCGGAATTGATCTTCGCCAATCACGGTCCGACGTGATCGTTTTTCCGGACCCCCGCGCATTCCCCACCGGATATCCGCCCCACGGCCTGGACAGGCCTTATGTGAATGGTGAACAAGAGGTCTTCGCACACCAATGGTGACCGTGGGGAACGTGGGGCGGAACGTGGGGTGATCAGGTCGCGAGGATCACGTGCAACCGACGGGCCGCGCACCCGAGGGGCGGGTCGGGTGCGGCGGCGCGGGAACGGCTCGGTAACCTAAGGCCGCTGACAGACCCTTAGGACGGCTTTACACCCCGCCGTCCTTGCCCGCCCACGTTCAAGGAGTTGCCGCCGCCGTGAGCAGCAGCCTTCGACGCGGCGCCCTCGCCGCCGCCGCCATCGCGTTCTCGATCGCCTCGCTCGCCGCGTGCGGCGCCGGCAACAACGCGCAGACACTTGAGGTCAAGCCGGACAACGCCGCGACCTCGGTCGGCGACATCAAGATCCAGAACGCCACCGTGATCACCCAGCCGGACCTGAAGTCCAAGGGCCCGGCCGTCGTCACGGGCACGATCTTCAACAACGGGCGCACCGCCCAGACGCTCGACGGGATCACCGTCGACGGCGTCGGCAAGACCGCGAAGCTCTCGGACGCCAAGGGCGGCTCGAAGATCACCGTCCCGGCCGGCGGCTCCGTCATCCTCGGTGGCAAGGGCAACGCCTCCGCCGAGCTGCCGAACAGCCGCACCGCCGTTCTCGACGGCAACGCGCAGCCGATCACGTTCTCCTTCAGCAAGGCCGGAGACGTGAAGCTGAAGGCGTTCGTGGTGCCGGCCGACAGCTACTTCCAGAAGTGGGGCCCGAGCGAGGTGCCGGCCGTGCCGGGCGCCTCCGCGAACCCGTCCACGTCGGCCTCCACGTCCGTGAAGCCGGACGACAAGGCCTCGGCCTCGACGGGGGCCTCCACCTCCGCCACGGCCTCCGAGTCGGAGCACGCGGCGGGCCACTGACGCACGCGTACGAGGAGGGGCGGAACCCGATCGGGTTCCGCCCCTCCTCGTATGGCGCAGTCCGCGGTTTACGGCTCGAACTTGTAGCCGAGGCCGCGCACCGTGACCAGGTAGCGCGGCGCACCCGGGTCCGGCTCGATCTTGGCGCGGAGGCGCTTCACGTGGACGTCGAGCGTCTTGGTGTCACCCACGTAGTCGGCGCCCCAGACCCGGTCGATGAGCTGCATACGGGTCAGCACGCGGCCCGCGTTGCGCAGCAGCATCTCCAGGAGGTCGAACTCCTTGAGCGGCAGGTCGACCTTGCCGCCGCCCACCGTCACCACGTGACGGTCCACGTCCATGCGGACGGGCCCGGCCTCCAGGGCCTGCGGCGCGACCTCCTCCGGCTCCCCGTGGCGGCGCAGGACGGCCCGGATACGGGCGACCAGCTCGCGCGAGGAGAACGGCTTGGTGACGTAGTCGTCGGCTCCTATTTCCAGCCCGACGACCTTGTCGATCTCGCTGTCCTTGGCGGTCACCATGATGACCGGGACGTTGGAACGGCCGCGCAGCTGGCGGCAGACCTCGGTGCCGGGCAGGCCCGGCAGCATCAGGTCGAGCAGGACGAGGTCGGCGCCGTTGCGCTCGAACTCGTCGAGTCCGTCGGGCCCGGTGGCCGCGATGGCGACCTCGAAACCCTCCTTGCGGAGCATGTAGGAAAGGGCGTCGGAGAAGGACTCCTCGTCCTCTACGACAAGCACTCGGGTCACGGAAGGACCTCCGGGGCGGCAGGAGTGGCAGGAATGGATTCGTATGCGGTTGTGTCGTCGGGCCCGTGTGCGTCGTCTTCGTCGCGTACGTCTCCGGGGCCACTGGTGCGGGAGTTCTTGGATGATCGGGTCGCGGCCGCCTCGGGCAGCCGGAGCGTGAAGGTGGAGCCCTGTCCCTCGGAGCTCCACACGGTGACTTCCCCGCCGTGCGAGGCAGCCACGTGCTTGACGATGGCGAGGCCGAGGCCCGTGCCGCCGGTCGCCCGGGAGCGGGCCGGGTCGACGCGGTAGAAGCGCTCGAACACGCGCTCCTTGTCCTTCTCCGAGATGCCGATTCCCTGGTCGGTGACGGCTATCTCGATGCGGTCGCCGCCGCCGGCGGAGACGCGGCGGGCGGCTATGCCTACGCGCGTACGGGCCGGCGAGTAGTTGACGGCGTTCTCGACGAGGTTTCCGAGGGCGGCGGCGAGCTGCCCCCGGTTTCCCCATACGCGCAGGTCGGCGGTGCCGCCGGCGGCCATGGTGATCTGTTTCGAGGCGGCGGGCTGCCGGCAGCGGTCGATGGCCTCGGCGACGAGTTCGTCGACGCGCACCGGCTCGGCGTCCTCCAGCGGGTCGTCGTTCTGCACCCGCGACAGGTCGATGAGCTCCTGTACGAGGCTGGTGAGCCGGGTCGCCTCGTTCTGCATGCGGCCGGCGAACCGCTCGACGGCCTCCGGGTCGTCGGAGGCGTCCATGACGGCCTCCGACAGCAGCGAGAGGGCGCCGACCGGCGTCTTCAGCTCGTGGCTCACGTTCGCGACGAAGTCGCGCCGTACCGCCTCTATGCGCCGGGCCTCGGTGAGGTCCTCGACGAGCAGCAGGACGAGCCGGGAGCCGAGCGGGGCGACGCGGGCGGACACGGCGAGCGCGTCGCCGCGTCCCGTGCCGCGCCGTGGCAGATCCAGCTCGACCTGGCGTATCTCGCCGTCGCGCCGGGTGTCGCGGGCCATCTGCAGCATCGGTTCGACCGCGAGCTTCCCGCCGCGTACGAGACCGAGGGCGTACGCCGCCGAGCTGGCCTTGACCACGCTGTCCGCCTCGTCGAGGACGACGGCGGAGGAGCGGAGCACGGAGAGCACGGTGTCGACGCCGGGCGGCAGGACGGGGTCCGTGTGCAGAGAGGTGCGGGTGGGGCGCTTCTGGTCGCGTTCGCTCCAGCGGAACGCCAGCATGGCGATGACACCGGTGCACACTCCGGCGATCGCTGCCGCTGCGGCGACCGCCGCGTTCACGTCCATGTCTTCAGGTTATGCGGCACTGACCAGTCCTCCACAGCCATCCGAGTGGCACCTCGAACACTCGTCGCCCAGAGTTCACCTTGGGTACGGGGTCGATTCACTTGTGGTGCCGGATTCGGACGCGTACAGGACGGAACGTGGGAGCGTGGGGCCGAACGGGTTCCATACGTAGCCAGGTACAGAGAGGGAACGCCGTATGCGTGACGCGTACCACGAGGAACTTGACTCGATCGGCGAGGGCCTGGTCGAGATGGCCCGCCTTGTCGGGTCGGCGATCGGGCGCGCCACCACGGCCATGCTCGACGCCGACCTGAAGCTCGCCGAGTCCGTGATCGCCGCCGACCAGAAGGTGGACGATCTGCAGCACGACCTGGAGGCGCGGGCCATAGCCCTGCTGGCCCGCCAGCAGCCGGTCGCCACCGACCTGCGGATCGTCGTCACCTCGCTCCGTATGAGCGCGGACCTGGAGCGCAGCGGTGACCTGGCGCAGCACGTCGCCAAGCTGGCCCGCCTCCGCTTCCCGGAGCGGGCGGTCCCGCACGACCTGCACGCGACGATCCTGGAGATGGGTCAGCTCGCGCAGCGCCTGATGGCGAAGGCGGCGGAGGTCATCATCACCAAGGACGTCGATCTGGCGATGCAGCTGGAGCAGGACGACGACGAGATGGACCTGCTGCACCGCACGCTCTTCCAGCACCTGATGGACGAGAAGTGGAAGCACGGCATCGAGACGGCGGTCGACGTGACGCTGCTCGGCCGCTACTACGAGCGCTTCGCGGACCACGCGGTGTCGGTGGCGAAGCGGGTCGTCTACCTGGTGACGGGCGAGCACGCGGACGAGGTCCAGTCGCAGCCCCAGCCGGTCGAGACGTCCTGACCGTACGAGGAGGAGGGCCCCCGCGCAGTTCGCTCGCGCGAGGGCCCTCCTGTCGTTCGGTCAGCAGGAACCCCCGCACTGGCACGGCGCGCCCGACTGGCAGCCGCAACCGCAGCCGGAGCCGCATCCGCAGGCTCCGAGCAGCACCAACTTCGGTACGGACCGGCCCACTTCGACCGGCACTTCGGGGGTCGGGTTCGGCTTCGGGGAGTCGGCTGCCATGGTTTTCCCTCCTCGACGTGGCTCCGCGGTGGAGACCTTCCCCCATTGCATGCCCATCGAGGCGGGCGCATCAACGGCGCACACAAGCGCGGCAGTTGCCGCACGGCCCACCGGCACGCTTCAAGTGATCGTTCTCAGGGGCGGTCGAGTCCCCAGGTCTGCAGGACGTAGGGGCGGCCCTTTTCCTCGCCCTTGATCAGGGGGACGTCGGTGAGCAGGCGGAAGCCGTTCTTGGTGGCGACGGCGACGCTGGCGGCGTTCTCGGCCTCCAGTTCCAGGATCACGCGGTCCGCGCCCAGCTCCTTGAAGGCGTACGCGGCCATCACCCGCGCCGCCCGGCCCGCCAGCCCCTGACCACGGTGCGCCGGGCCGACCGCGTAGCCGATCTCCATGCCCTCGGCGGCGCGCCGCAGCATCACCTCGCCGAGAGGTGCGCCGCCGTCGACGGTGATGGCGAGCAGGATCGACACGCCTTCGGCCCGCCGCTTTCGGCTCAGCTCCAGTTGGGCGATGGCGGCCGCGTCGTCGAAGGGGGAGGCCATCGGCGTCCAGTAGGCGATGTCGGGGTGGTCGAACAGCTCCGGCATCGCGCCCAGGTCCGCCTCCGACCAGTCGCGCAGGACGAGCCCCTCCCCCGCAATCTCCATCCGCACGGGAAAGGACGAATTGACACCACTCATGACGACGAACCCCCCGGTCAGTTCAGAGGAACGCAGCATAACCACGACCGGACCCCGCCCCCACGCAAGCCCCAAAGAAGCCCACCACCAGCGGCCTCCCCGCAGGTAGTGGGCTCTTCGGACTCTTCGTGGGCTGTTACTTCTTCTTGCCCCGGGGGCTTACTGGGGATCTTGCCGACCTGCGTTTTTGCAGCTCCGGGGCCTGGCCACGGCCGCCTGACTGGTCGTCATTGGTCGTTGTCGGCCGGTGTTGAGCGGCATTGGACGGCCCAGGGACGGCCCCGAGGCCGACACCGGAGATGGTGTCCCGCCACGTGGCGTTGCCGATCAAGTAAGCGGAACGCGCAGGACGGTAGGACAGGTGGAAGCCCATGGACACTGCCCAGCCGCTGTAAGGTCTCGCCATTCCGATCAGACAGCAACTTCAGGACTTTGGGGTGGGGATCGTGAGCGGGAATGCGCTCGGCGAAGGCAGCATCTGGAAGCTGACACCGCAGGAGGGCGGAGAGCTGGCCGCCAGATGGTGGAAGTGGGCGTTGTCGGCGCCAGACGATCGGAGCCCGGTCATGGATACGACCGGTGAGTTCGCCGACTGGAAGCAACCGGAGGACGTGTGGTTCCTAGCCGGAACCTACGGCGGACGCGTGGTACGACGGTGCCAGATACCTGCGCAGCAACGGGTCTTCTTCCCTGTCTTCAACACTCAGCAGGGTGGGCTTGTTGCCCCTGCTCCCATGCTCGTCGACGTCGCCAAGGCTGAAGTGTTCCTGAACGGCCTGCCGCTGCCACTGCAGGAGTTCACGTCGAAGCCATTTCGCGTGGGTCTGTCCCGGCGTGTTGCCTGGGGATTGTGGTGCGGACTTGAGCCCCTCCCGGCAGGGCAGTACGTGCTCGAAATCAAGGCTCAGACCACAGGCGGCTTCTGGGTAGACACCAGCTACCACCTGACGGCGGCTAGCAGCTAACGGCTGCCCCGAAGAGGTGGAGCCGAATGACCTCGGACGGCCCCGCACCCGGCAGCGTTTCCCCCGGCTCCCGGTGCCGGCCGATCCCCCGCCGGAGGCATCGTCTTTGACGGTGAGTTGAGCAGTGCGGTTGCCCGCTTCATAGCCCGGCTCAACCACGTGGGCGCGCGTCGGCGCAGCGCCCGTAGCGCGGGCCGGAGGCATGAGCGCGAAGGGCAGCGGAGCCGGGAAGCGCGCCCGGCGGAGCGGAGCGCAGCCGGTCTTGATGAAGTGGGAAAAGTTCTATCGCGCTGGCGTCAGCAGCTTGTCGTCATGGCTTCGGACATGTGGGCCCGCTCCGTCGAGGGCGTCCAGGAGCCGGATCGAGTAGGCCTCGGACATGTACTCCGAGACCTCCTCGGACGGTCAGCCACTCCACGGCCATGGACTCGCTCGACGTGCGCTCCTCGCCTCCCGCGGGCTTGCAGCGGAAGACCAACGCCACGACGCCTCGGGGCGTGTTCTTGTAGACGCCGGTCAGCTCGTCCACCTCGAAGTGGACGCAGGTCCCTCAAAGCCGTCGCCGAGTACGTCGGGCACTCTGCCCTGGGACTCACCCTCCGCGTGTACGCGCATCTGTCGCCGTGGGGCCAGGAGCGGACCCGCAAGGCTGTGGCCGCCATCTTCGACCCGACCCGATCAAGCACCTGACGGCCCAGCGACGGCCCCAGGGCAGAAAAGAGCCCCCTACCAGCGGGAAAACCGCAGGTAGGGGGCTTCTTCGTAGCGTCTTACTTCTTCTTGCCCTGGTTCTTGACCGCCTCGATGGCCGCCGCGGCCGCGTCCGGGTCCAGGTACGTGCCGCCCGGCTTCACCGGCTTGAAGTCGGCGTCCAGTTCGTAGGCGAGCGGGATGCCCGTCGGGATGTTCAGGCCCGCGATGTCGGGGTCGGAGATGCCGTCGAGGTGCTTGACGAGGGCGCGCAGGCTGTTGCCGTGGGCCGCCACCAGGACCGTCCTGCCCGTCAGGAGGTCCGGGACGATGCCGTCGAACCAGTACGGGAGCATGCGGACGACGACGTCCTTGAGGCACTCCGTCTGCGGGCGCAGCTCCGGCGGGAGCGTCGCGTAGCGCGGGTCGGAGAACTGGGAGTACTCGGCGTCGCGGTCCAGCGCCGGCGGCGGGGTGTCGTACGAGCGGCGCCACAGCATGAACTGCTCCTCGCCGAACTCGGCGAGGGTCTGCGCCTTGTCCTTGCCCTGGAGGGCGCCGTAGTGGCGCTCGTTCAGGCGCCAGCTGCGGTGGACCGGGATCCAGTGGCGGTCCGCGGACTCCAGCGCGAGCTGGGCGGTGCGGATCGCGCGCTTCTGGAGCGACGTGTGGACCACGTCGGGGAGCAGGCCGGCGTCCTTGAGCAGCTCACCGCCGCGGACCGCCTCCTTCTCGCCCTTCTCGTTGAGGTTGACGTCCACCCATCCGGTGAACAGGTTCTTCGCGTTCCACTCGCTCTCGCCGTGGCGGAGGAGGATCAGCTTGTACGGTGCGTCGGCCATGGGGCCGAGCCTAATCGACCCGCCCGGGCGCCGCCGATTGACGGTCCCCGTCAATTGAGTGGCGTGCACTTCTACCCGGTGCGTAAGTTTCGAAAACCTTCCACACCACTTACGCAGGACTCGGGGGATGCACCTATGTCAGTCGCCTCGCTCAGACGTGCCGCCAGAGAGTCCGTCTCCGGCCTGCCGAACGAATTCTGGTGGCTGTGGACCAGCACGCTGGTCAACCGGCTCGGCAACTTCGTCCTCACCTTCCTCGCCCTGTACCTCACCGCCTCGCGCGGTTTCTCGGCCGCGTACGCCGGTCTCGTCGCCTCGCTGATCGGGCTCGGCGGGGTCATCGCGTCGGTGCTCGGCGGCGTGCTCGCCGACCGGCTCGGGCGGCGGCCGACGCTGCTCGGCGCGCAGCTCGCCACCTCGGCGACGGTCGCCGCGCTCGCCTTCGTCCGCGACCCGGTGTGGATCGCGGTCACCGGCTTCGCGCTCGGTCTCGCGTCGAACGCCTCGCGGCCTGCGATCCAGGCGATGATGGCGGACATCGTGCGCCCCGAGGACCGGGTCCGCGCGTTCTCGCTCAACTACTGGGCGATCAACCTGGGGTTCGCGGTCTCGTCCGTGTACGCCGGCTTCCTCGTCGCACAGAGCTACACCCTCGGCTTCCTCGTCGAGGCGGGGATGACGCTGACCTGCGCCGTCGTCGTCTTCGTGAAGGTGAAGGAGTCGCGGCCGACGAGCACGGTGGTGCCCGGCGCGCCGTCGAGCCCGGTGGTCACCATGGGGACGGTGCTGCGGGACGGGCGCTTCATGGTGATGGTGGGGCTTTCGTTCCTGGTAGCCGTCATCTTCACGCAGAGTTCGGTCGGGCTGCCGATCGTCATGGGCGAGAACGGGCTGAGCAGTTCGGACGTGGGGCTGGTCGCCGCCGTCAACGGTGTCGTGATCGTCGCGCTGCAGATTCCGCTGACCCGGTTCATCGAGCGGCGCGATCCGGGGCGCCTGTTGACGGTCTCTTCGCTGCTCATCGGGTACGGGTTCGCGCTCACCGCCCTCGCCGGGTCGATCGCCGCGTACGCGCTCACGGTCGTCGTCTGGACGCTCGGCGAGATGATCAACGCCCCTACGCAGTCGGGGCTCGTGGCCCGGCTCTCCCCCACCGAGGGGCGCGGCCGCTACCAGGGCGTCTACGCCATGTCGTGGTCGGCGGCGGCCCTCGTCGCCCCGCTCGCGGGCGGCTGGGTGATCGACTCGGTGGGTGCCGGGTGGCTGTGGGCGGGGTGCGCAATCCTCGGCACGGTGACGGCGGTTGGCTACTGGGCGCTGCTGCGGGGGCTGCCGGAGGCGGCGTCGACCAAGGTCGCGGCGGCTGCGGCGCAGACCGAGAACAGCCCGGCTTGACGGGGCAGTTCGGCGGGTACGTGACCGTACATGGCCGAACCCCCAAGGACCTCCTCCAGAACTGACGAACCGCCCAGAACGCTGGTGGGCGGCGTCGAGGTCGACGTCCCCAACAGCATTCCGGCGATCCGCGCCGCGCTCGACCCGAAGCGGCGCGGCGAGTTCGACCTGGCGATCAACGCCGCGGGGGTCGGCGAGATCCACGCCGTCATGCGGCACTGGATGCTGGAGGCGGTTCCCGACCCGGAGGCCGACGCGATCCTGGCCCGGCTCGCCCGCGACGAGGCGGAGAGGCGGGGCCCGGCGTGAGCCGCAGACGCAGGCGCGGCGCCTGCCGCATCGCCTACGCGCCGCCCGCCGACGACACCCTCGCCAAGATGGCGAACCCGGACGCCTTCCGCGACGAGATGGCCCGCACCCTCTCCCACGACCCGTACGGCCATGGCTCCACCACGGTCTCCGGAGAGCGCGACCGCCGCGAGGCGACCGTCGGTGGGGCGATAGTCCTCTACTACGTCTCCGGGTCCGTGCTGACCGTGACCGTGGTGCGGATGGTGTCGCTCGGCTGACCCGGCGGCGCCGCTACTTCGCGGGGCGCTGGGTCAGATGCGTGAACGCGTCCAGGTTGCGCGTCGACTCGCCGCGCGCGACGCGCCACTCGTACTCCTTGCGGATCGCGCTCGCGAAGCCGAGTTCGAGGAGTGTGTTGAAGGCGCCGTCCGCCGCTTCCAGGACCGAGCCGAGCAGGCGGTCCAGTTCGTCGGGGGTGACGGCGGCGAGCGGGAGCTTGCCGGTGACGTAGACGTCGCCGAGCTGGTCGACCGCGTAACTCACGCCGTACAGGCGCAGATTGCGCTCCAGGAGCCAGCGGTGCACCCCCGCCTCGTTCTCGTCCGGGTGACGGATCACGAAGGCGTTGAGGGAGAGGCTGTGCCGGCCCACGCGCAGCGACAGGGTCGTCGAGAGCTTGCGGGTGCCGGGGAGCTTCACGACGTAACTGCCCGGCTCCGGGCTCTCCCACTCCAGCTCGGCGTCCTTCAGCGTGGACTCGATGACGTCGTGTGCCTGTCGCTGGTCAGCCATGGTGCGAGGGTACGTTACGGCGCCTGGCCTGCATCGCGGCCGTGTAGACGTCCGCCGTGGCGGAGGCGGCGGTGTCCCAGCCGAAGGAGAGGGCGTGCCGGGCGGCCGCGTCGCCCATGGTGTCCACAAGGTGTGGATGGTCGGCGAACTCCCGCAGCACGCGCGCGTAGCGGGCAGGTTCGTGGCCGTCGACCAGGAAGCCGGTCTTCTCGTCGCGTACGGCCACGGGGAGGCCGCCCACGGACGCGGCGAGCACCGGCGTGCCGGCGGCCTGGGCCTCTATGGCGACGAGCCCGAAGGACTCGTTGTACGAGGGCATGACCAGGACGGATGCCGCGCGGAACCAGTCGGCGAGCTCCTCCTGGCCGACCGGCGGGTGGAAGCGGACCACGTCGGCGACGCCGAGCCGCGCGGCGAGCTTCTGGAGCGCCGCCGGCTTGGCGAGGCCGCTGCCGCTGGGGCCGCCGACGACGGGGACGACGATGCGGGAGCGCAGCTCGGGGCGCTCGTCGAGCAGCACCGCGACGGCCTTCAGGAGGATGTCGGGCGCCTTCAGGGGCTGGATGCGGCCCGCGAAGAGCGGGACCAGCGCGTCCTGCGGCAGGCCGAGGCGGGCGCGGGCGGCGGCCCGGCCGTCGGCGGGGCGGAAGCGGTCCAGGTTCACCCCGGGGTGCACGACGGCGACGCTGCCGGGGTCCGCCTCGTAGTGCCGGACCAGCTCGTCGGCCTCCTCCGCGGTGTTCGCGATGAGGCGGTCGGCGGCGCGCACGATCTGCGTCTCGCCGATGACGCGGGCTGCGGGCTCGGGGGTGTCGCCCTCGGCGAGCGCCGCGTTCTTGACCTTGGCCATGGTGTGCATGGCGTGCACGAGGGGCGCGCCCCAGCGCTCGGCGGCCAGCCAGCCGACCTGTCCGGACAGCCAGTAGTGGGAGTGGACGAGGTCGTAGTAGCCGGGGCGGTGGCCCGCCCACGCCTGCATGACGCCGTGCGTGAAGGCGCAGAGCTGGGCGGGCAGGTCCTCCTTGGCGAGGCCCTCGTAGGGGCCCGCGTCCACGTGCCGGACGAGGACGCCCGGCGCGAGCTCGACCTCCGGCGGCAGGCCGCCGGCGGTGGCGCGGGTGAAGATCTCGACCTCGATGTTGATCGCCGCGAGCCGCTTGGCCAGCTCGACGATGTAGACGTTCATGCCGCCCGCGTCGCCCGTGCCGGGCTGGTGGAGGGGCGAGGTGTGCACGCTGAGCATCGCGATGCGGCGGGGGCGGCGATGCGCACCGGGGAACCGCAGCAGGGACGGAGCAGCCCCGGAGCGGCGGAACCTTGTCACGTACTGGCTCACGTGGCGGGCCCTCCTTGGTGGGCGTACTGCGGGCACGACGACCGGAGGGCACAGGCCCTCTTCCAAGGGGGCAACGCCGGAGTCGGCCACTCCATTTCCACTTTGCCGAATCATTACCGTGCGGATCTCAACCAAAGCCACGATCGGCACAGCGCATACCCTCTTACCCATGAGCCCGCGCCCCTCCTCCCACCCCGTGGGAACCGTGACGCGAGGCACCACCAACCCCAACCGGCTGCGCCGCATGGACCGCTGGATCGCGGCCACCCACGGCGCCGCGCTGCGCCGCGCCGACGACCCGGTGGCGGTGGACCTCGGCTACGGGGCGGCGCCCTGGACCGCGGTGGAGCTGCTGGCCCGGCTGCGGGGGACGGCGCCGCACGCGCGCGTGGTCGGCATCGAGATCGAACCGGCGCGGGTCGCCGCCGCGAAGCCGTACGAGCGGGAGGGCCTCAGCTTCCGGCACGGCGGCTTCGAGCTGCCCCTGGAGGCCCCACCGGTCCTGATCCGCGCCGCGAACGTGCTGCGCCAGTACGACGAGGAGCAGGTCGCCGCCGTGTGGGAGCGGCTGTGCGCGCGGCTCGCGCCGGACGGCCTCCTCGTGGAGGGCACCTGCGACGAGATCGGGCGGCGGCACGTGTGGGTCGCGCTCGGCCCCGAGGGCCCGCGCACGGTGACGTTCGCGACCCGGCTCGGCTCCCTGCACACCCCGTCCGACCTCGCCGAGCGCCTCCCCAAGGCGCTGATCCACCGCAATGTCCCCGGCGAACCGGTGCACGCCTTCCTGCGCGACTTCGACCGGGCGTGGGCGGCTGCCGCGCCCTACGCCTCGTACGGCGCGCGGCAGCGCTGGATGCGGGCGGTGCGGGAGCTCGCGGCGGACTGGCCGGTGGTGGACCGGCCGGGGCGCTGGCGACAGGGTGAAGTGACCGTGGCGTGGGGGGCGTTGGCGCCGCGACAGGTGTTGTCGGGCGCCTGAGGATCAGGGGAACGATCCCGGCGTCCCGTTCGTCGGAGGGTCGGGGACTGCGTACGGGTCTGTCGTATTCGCGGCGCGCGTGGCACCATCCCCCGAACGTGCGTGACTTACTGACGTGGAATCAGATTTGTCTCGGGTGTGGGGGCGGAGCGGATGAGCAAGCGGAGCACGACGACGATGACGGCCCTGGCGCTGGTGTGCGCCGTGACCGTACTGACGCCGGCGGGTGCGGCGTACGCGAAGCCCGGCCCCGAGCCGTCCCCATCGAGCTCCCCGAAGACCGAGGACCTCGAGGCCGTCCGCAAGAAAATCGACAAGCTGTACCACCAGGCCGCGGTCGCCACCGACGAGTACAACGCGGCGGAGGAGAAGGCAGCCGACCAGTCCGACCAGATCGTGAAGCTGGCCCGGAAGATCGCCGCGGGCCAGGCGGAGCTCGACCGCCTCAAGGGCCGGGCGGGCGCCGCGGCCCGCGAGCAGTACCGCAACGGCGGGATCTCGCAGGAGACCCAGTTCATGCTGTCCGGCGACCCGAGCCGCTTCCTCGACAACGCGGGCCGCGCCTACCAGGGCCAGCAGGCCACGCGGAACCTGATGTCACGTCTGGTCAGCACGCAGGACGACCTGGAGTCGTACGCGGACGCCGCGGCCGCCAAGTGGAAGGCCCTGGACGAGGGGCGCAAGAAGAAGGCCGCCGCGAAGAAGCACATCGAGAAGCAGATCAAGGCGGCCCAGAAGATCGAGGACAAGCTCGCCAAGAAGGAGCGCGAGCAGCTGCGGCAGCTGGAGGAGGCGGCCGAGCAGAAGGCGCAGACCAAATGGCTCTCCTCCGGCGTCCTCGACGAGATCGACGGCAAGGCGTCCGCGGCCGGCAAGAAGGCCGTGCGCTACGCCTCGGATCAGTTGGGCAAGCCGTACGTGTGGGGCGCCGAGGGCCCGAAGTCGTTCGACTGCTCGGGGCTGACCTCGCAGGCGTGGGCGGCGGCGAAGAACCCGATCCCGCGCACGTCGCAGGAGCAGTGGAAGCAGCTCAAGCACATCGACATCAAGGACATGCGGCCCGGCGACCTGATCATTTACCACGACGACGCCAGCCATGTCGGGATGTACATAGGCCAGGGCGCGATCATCCACGCACCCCGCCCCGGGCGTGACGTGACGGTCGCGGGCGCCGGTTCCATGGCGATGCTCGGGGTGGTCCGCCCCGACGCGTGAGACATCGCGGGACGCCGCGCGGCGGGTGCCCGAAATGGGCGCCGGACGGGTGATGTGCCCCACGTGACGCACAGCACGTGGGGCCCTGCGGTTCCGGCGGCGCGGCGTGATGTTCGTCATCCGCGACGCGTCCGACCAGGGACGGAACCCACTCAATTCCGGTATGAGGGACGGCATATGACGCGGGCCCTTCGCCGCTCACCATTCCGTTCGGCCGTCGGCTACCGCTAAGGTCCCCGACGGTGGACCGAGGACCTTCGGCCCACCGTGCCCTCGGGGGGAGGGAAGGAAACCGAAGCGATGCCCGTACCCGTACCGCGGCAGAGAGCCATCCCGGCCGTGGAAAGTGGTCAGGCTCACGACGCGCACACCACGACCGAGACGTACAACCCGAACGACACGTACGACGCGACCGACACGTACGACGCGACCGACACGTACGGACCGACCGACGCGCACGACCCGCAGGACACCCGGCGGCAGACCGAGAAGCCGGGTACCAACGACATACCGAGCGCCGAGCGCGAGCAGCAGACGCCGGCCGACGAGAAGGACCCGGACCTGGACCCGGACCTGGACGACGAGCCGTCGCGCGCCGAGCGTGCCGACACCGGCCTGACGCTTCTGGTCATCGAGGACGACCCGGCGGGCTCCCTCAGCATTCCCGAGGTGCCCGACGCCGCGGGCAAGCCGATCCGCGTGCGCACCGCGCGCAACCTCACCGAGGCCGAGCGGCTGCTCACCGACGACGTCAACTGCATCCTGCTGGACCTCGCGCTGCCCGGCGCGAAGCCGGACCGGTCGGAGCCGGAGCACCACGACGAGCTGGGGACGCTGCGGCACCTGCTGCGCCTGGCCCCGCGCCGCGCCGTGCTCGCGCTGACCACGTCCGGCGACGCCGAGCGCGGCGCCGAGGCGGTCCGCGTCGGCGCGCAGGACTACCTGTTCCGCGACGAGCTGGACTCCCGGCTGCTCGGCCGGGCCATCCGCTACGCGGTCGAGCGCAAGCGCGCCGACATCGCGCAGCAGGGGCTCACCGAGTCCCGGATCCGCGCGCAGGAGAACGCCCGCCTGGAGCGCGGCCTGCTGCCGAGGCCGCTGCTCGACGGCTCGGCGCTGCGCTTCGCCGCGCGCTACCGCCCCGGCCGCTCGCGTGCGCTGCTCGGCGGCGACTTCTACGACACGGTGCGCACGCCCGACGGCACGGTCCACGCGATGATCGGCGACGTCTGCGGCCACGGGCCCGACGAGGCGGCGCTCGGCGTGGAGCTGCGCATCGCCTGGCGGGCCCTGACCTTCGCGGGCCTGTGCGGCGACGAACTGCTCTCCACGCTCCAGCAGGTCCTGGAGCACGAGCGCGCGGACGAGGAGATCTTCGCGACGCTGTGCACGGTCGACATCGCGCCGGACGGCCGGCGCGCGGGCCTGTGCCTGGCGGGCCATCCGTCACCGCTGATAGCCACCCCCGGCCGCCCGGCGGTGCTGCTCCCGTACGAGAACAACGGCCCGGCGCTCGGTCTGCTGCCGAAGGCCCGGTGGCCGCGCATGCAGGTGGAGTTGGGTCCTTCGTGGAGCCTGATGCTCTACACGGACGGACTGATCGAGGGCCGGATCGGCGAGGGCAGGAAGCGGCTCGGCCAGGAGGGGATGGTGGAGATGATCCGCCGCCAGCGGGCGCAGGGCCTGTCCGGCGAGGGGCTGCTGGAGGCCGCGATGAACGAGGTCCGCGATCTCAACGGGGGCGATCTGACGGACGACGTGGCGATACTGCTGCTCGACCGGTGAGAAACCGGGCAGGCGGGACCGGCCGGGTGGAACCGGGCGGGTGAGGCCGGGCGGTGGGACCGGGCGGGAAGGTCAGCGGCCGCCGTTGTAGGGACCGTACGGTCCGTCGCTGCTGGAGCCGCGGCCCTTGCGGCCCCCGCCGCCACCGCTGATCTGCCGGACGGCGGGCCGCACGTCCACCATGTACACGATGGTCGCGATGAGCCCGATGATCGGCAGGAACGACAGGATCGGGAACAGCAGGTTCACGACGAACGCGATCCCGAGGATGATCAGCCAGAACGGCTTGGTCTTCTTGTCGGCCGCGCGGTAGGCGTCCTCGCGCCGGATGGCGGCGTCGACGAGCGCGAAGCCGCTGAAGACGATCAACGCCATGCTCAGCAGCCACATCACATTGGCGAACCCCTGCATCAGCACAACGCCACCACCAGAATCGACTTACGGGAGCTTCCCACCACGGGCCACGGTACCCGTACAACGGGCCGGACACTCCAAAGGTGCCCGGCCCGTCGACGCAAGCCCTGCTTGCAGGGCCTTGTGTGCTCGGTCCTACTTGGCCGGCGGCGTCGAGCCGCCGCTGGTCTTCTTCGCGGCAGGAGCCGTCTTCTTGGCCGCGGGGGCCTTCTTCGCCGCGGGCTTCTTGGCGGCGGCCGGCTTGGCCTCGGCGGCGGCCGGCGCCGCCTTGGTCTCCGGCTTCGACTCCGGCTTCGACTCGGTCGCCGGCTCGGGCTCGACGACCTCGGCGAGCTCGACGATCTCGTCGGCTGCCTCGCCGCGCCAGGCCTTCACGGCCTCCTCGCCGTGCTCGGCGACCTTCTCGTACGTCTCGCGCGCCTTGACGGCGTACTCGGCGGCGTAGCCGACACCGCGGAGCGCGAACTCCTGGGCGCTCTCGCCGAACTTCTTCAGGTCGGTGTCGAGGGTGGTGACGATCTCGTTCACCTTCGCCGTGAGGGTGGCCTGCGCCTCCTTGGCGCGGCTCGTCGCCTTCTCCTGCACGTGCTTGGGGTCGGTCTGGCGCACGGACTCGAAGCGGGCGGGCGCCTCGCTCCGCAGCTGCTCGACGATCCCCGGCACCTTCTTGGCCTGCTGGTACGCCAACTCGGCGGTGCCGGCGGCGAAGTAGAGGGGGGTCGGGTCGGTGAGGGTCTTGCGCAGGTCGTCCTTGATGGCCATGGCGTGGTCCTCCCGGATCACATCAACTGCTGCTTGAGGGCTCGGCATCGCCACTGTCGCGCTCGTCGTCACTGCCGCCGTCCGCGTCGCCGTTCTCATGCCGGAACGCGTCGTAGATCTGCAACAGCACCTGCTTCTGACGCTCGTTGAGCGAGGGGTCGGCGAGGATGACGGCGCGCGTCTCCACCTCTCCCCGCTCCCGCTCGGCGTCGAGAATGCCGGCGTGCACGTACAACGTCTCCGCGGAGATCCGCAGCGCCTTGGCGACCTGCTGCAGCACCTCCGCGCTCGGCTTGCGGAGCCCGCGCTCGATCTGACTCAGGTACGGGTTGGAGACTCCGGCGGCGTCGGCGAGCTGACGGAGCGACAACTGCGCGTTGCGACGCTGCTCGCGCAGATATTCGCCGAGACTTCCGACGTTGAGCGATGCCATGCGTAGATGGTGCACCATCCGCGCTAACTATTGCAAGCAGCTGCTTGCAATAGTGTTCCACGCTACACCCGGCACCCGCGGAACCGGGCTCTGTCGGGACACGTCACCCGTACCACTGTCCGATCCCCTCCCCCAGTTGCCGGAAGCCCAGCTCTGCCGTGCGTACGGCCTCGGGTTCGAGTTCGTCGGCCGATTCGCCCGCCGCGATCCGGCGGCCGGTCTCCTCCGCGAGGATGCGCTGCACCGCGACGATCTGCCCGGCCGCGATCCGCGCCTGCACCGCGGAGCCGCCGAGCGCCTCGGCGAGGGCCCGCTCCGAGCGCGCCCGGTATCCGTACAGGCGTGCCACCAGCTGGGGCGTCCCGTACAGCAGTTGTTGGTACGCGAGCACCGACGGGTGGTCGCACAGGCCGGTCACCGGGTCACGGCGGCGCAACCCCTCCAGGAAGTGCCGCCGCAGCGCCCCGAGCGGTGCCTCCCCCGCAGCGCGCCCGGCGACGACCCGCGCCGCCTCGTCCTCGTGGTCCGCGAAGCGGTGCAGCACGAGGTCCTCCTTCGCGGCGAAGTACCGGAACAGGGTCGGCTTCGACACCTCGGCCGCGGCCGCCACCTCGGCCACGGACACGTTGTCGTACCCCTTCTCCATGAAGAGGCGCACGGCGGTGTCGGAGAGGTTCTGCCGGGTACGCCGCTTCTTCAGTTCACGCAGGCCTGGTGCGGGGGCGGAGCTGCTCATGCCCCGAGCGTACGGGCCGGCACGCGGGCCGCCCGCGACGTGTCGGAGGGCATGGACAGCCAGGCGAGTGCCTTGCGGAGCGTCGTCGTGTACGAGCCGACGGCCCGCCGCACATTCGGAGCGTCCAGGCCGGATCCGGTGACCACGCGCTCCAGATCGACATAGGCGGAACGGACCAGTTCGAGGCCCCGGTACACGGGGACGTCGACCTCCCAGCCCTCGGTGAACTCCGCCGACAGCCCCAGCGACCAGCGGGCGTACATCCGGTCCCGGACCTCCCTGGTGGTCGGCGTGAGGTGGATGTGCCGTACGAGGTCGTAGAGGGGATCGCCGACCACGGCCATCTCCCAGTCGATGAGGGTGAGGCCGGTCCTGCCCTCGCGCCGCACCAGATTCCAGGGGTTCAGATCGCCGTGCAGCAGCCCGTGCGCACGCCGGTGCACCTCATGGCGGAGCAGCCGCTCCTCCAGCTCGACCTCGTCCGGCAGGCCGAGCAGGGCCGCCATGTTCCTGGCCGAGGGCGACAACTCCCTTACGAGTACCGCGAGCTGGCGGCAGAGCCACGGATAGAAGTCGAGCCCGCCCATGGGCTGCGGCCGCACCTTGATCCGGGTCTCGGCGAGCCGGCACAACTGGTCGACCAGATCGGTCACCTCACCCGCCAGCAGCCCGTGCTCCGGATGCTGCGGTCCGCCGCGGTCGCGGTGGTGGCCCGCGTACGACTGGATGGTGAAGGGGTCGCCCGGGTCGCTCGTGCCCAGCGCGAGCACCCGGGGCACGCTGACCCGGGCCCCCGACTCCTCGATCGCCCGCAGCACCGCGTGCTCGGCGAGGAGCCTGGGCTCGATGGGGTTGGCCGTGCCCACCTTGCGCCGGACCATGACCCGCCCGAAGCCCTGGACCTCGACGAACGTACCGAGGTGCGCGGTCCCTTTGAAGACGTGCCGCGCCGGTGCCACGCCCTCGGCCCGCAGCGCCTCCTCGACCCGCTCGGCACCGAAGTCCGCGGGCAGGTCGAGCCGCTCGTCCCGCTCCCATCGGACGGGCACCGAGAAGACCCCGCCGCTCCGGTGCCTGCTCCTGGCCGTCCGCCACCGGTGGAGCAGCGGTTCGATCGCGGCAGGCGTCAGCACGTTGCGCAGCTCCAGCGGGCGCGAAGCCGCCTTGAGGGCGCGGTGGATCTCGGCGGCGGCCGCTGCCAGGTCGCTCTGGTCGAAGTCCTCGTCGAGGGAGTCGGCCGCCCGGATCACGTCCGGGTACACGGACTGCGCGTGCTCGAAGTCGATGTAGTGCGGCAGGTCGGCGTCGAGTCCCGCGACCGCCTCGAACCGCACCCCCCACATCGCCTTGTGCCACCGCTCGATCACTTCGTTCCGCTGATCGAGGGGGTAGTTCATGCGCACGAGGTGCACGGCCAGGTCGTGCAACGGGTCGCCGTAGGAGGCGAGTTCCCAGTCGACGAGGGCCAGCGGCGGCTCACCGTCGGGTGTGACCAGCACGTTCCCCCGGTGGAGATCGCCGTGGAGGAGCTGGAAGGGCCGGGACGTCAACGCGGGCACCCGGCGCTGGTACAGGCGCAGGGCGTTCTCCGGCACTCCCAGCGCGGTGAAGAGTCCGCCGAACACAGGCCAGTTGGCCTCACGGATCTGCGTCTCCGCCCGGTTCAGGAGCGTCCGCAGGAAGCCCCGGCCGTCCCCGTCCCTCGGCCAGGACTCCGGGCGGGGCGGCAGGCACCGGCCGGGCACGCGTGCCAGGTTCGCGAGCGACGTGGCGAAGGCGTCGATCAGCCACGCGTCGACCGGCTGGTCGGCCGCGGACGTGGCGCTCGCCGCCCCGTCGCCGCGGCTCGGACGTGGAAGGTGTGTGCCGCCCACGTAGCTGTGGACGGCCACGTCGTCGAACCGGGCCAGGCACCGCGGTGCGAGCCGGACCCGCCCCCGTAACGCCGCCAGGATCTCCGACTCCTCGTCCCAGGTCCTGATCACCACGGGGCGCACGTCCGGTCGGCGTCGCCGGACCACCACCGGCTCACCGTCCGGGAGGTCGAGAGCGTGCGCCTCCTCGGCGGTCAGTCGCACCACGTGGTTGACGTTGTGCTGACCGCCCATCGTGTCGCCGTCGCGCTCCGCACGCTCCGTGACTCGGCGCCAGGCATCCGCAGCGCCCACAGGCCGCTCCTGAATATTCATGCAACGGGCCGTAACAGGCCCACACAGTAGTGGCCGCGCGCGGCACTGACGACCTGGAGTGGGCGGAGTGGGTGGTTCAGAGGTGTAAAAAGACACGCGCAGGGGTAACGGGATCGAACGCGATCGACTCTGTGTCGAGTGCGGGACGGACTG
The DNA here is from genome assembly GCF_054963755.1 of Streptomyces sp. EDA2-14. NCBI lineage: Bacteria > Bacillati > Actinomycetota > Actinomycetes > Kitasatosporales > Streptomycetaceae > Streptomyces > Streptomyces sp. EDA2-14. The sequence continues at coordinate 62,504 of NZ_JBUEGE010000002.1, read as the reverse complement.
CTCAGCTCCCGGAGCGTGACGCAGCGTGTTTCCACAGCCCGTCGAACATTGCCTGTTCCCCGTCGACGAAGTCGGCCTGATCCCGGCTCCTGGAGCGGACGAAGCGGAACATTCCGGTCTCGTAGCCCTCCACGTCCACGAGTTCCACCGTGGCCGCGCCTTCGTAGTCGTCGATCTCCCGCTGGATCCGCACCGGAACGTAGTGCCCGACCAGCACCTCCTCCCGGTTCAGGAGGTAGACCTTCCGCGTCGGGACGCCGGAGACGAAGCGGACCTCGAAGTTCGCTTCGACGCCGTGGTCACGCAGGCGCTTGAAGTGGCTTTCGAGCACCGTGCGCTGCGCTTCCCACTGGATTCGCCTGCGCTGCTTGACCGCCGCGTCGAGCTTCTCGTCGTGTCCCCAACCGTCCGAGGGAGCGGGGTAGTCGACGTTTCCGTCCAGCTTCGGCACCACCAGGCGCACCCGCACGGACTTCGGCCGCAGCTTCCCCGCGTACACCTTGTGCAGCGGTTCGCCCAGCGCCGTCATCAGCGTCTCGCCGGTCAGGCTGGCCACGTCGATCCGAACCTTCGGCTCCTTGAACGCCTCCACAAGGCGGGGGCCCAGGATGCTCATCGCCGTCTGTGCGCCCGGCGGATCCTGCTCCTCCGGGTTGGACACCGTGGGCGGGCTTCCCTTGCCCAGGTTCTTCAACAGTCCGTCCGCCCGGAGCAGTTGCAGCGCGTTGCGGACCGTTCCCCGCTCCACGCCGAACTCGCGGGCGAGCGCGGCCTGGGTCGGCAGCCGGGCGCCCGGCGGAAGTTCTCCGTCGAGGATGCGCCGGCGCAGGGTGTCGGCGATGGCTTCGGGAGTGGGTCTGGGGGCGCTGCCGGTGCTTTCGTTCGCCACGACGATCTCCTCTTGCCCCCCTGCCAAGTCCGTACAACTCTACGGCAGTTGGCAGCCAACTCCACCCGTTGTGCGCCAGGTTCGGGGAACGCGCAGGTCAGCCGAGGCCCCGCAGAATGCGGATCACCGGCTCCAGGGAGTCGATCACCTGCCGCGCCCCGGCCTCCCGCAGCACGGCCCGCTTGGCCTCATGACGCGCGTAGCCGAGGAACGCGACGCCGGCCTCGCGCGCCGCGGCCAGGTCCGTCGGGGTGTCGCCGATCATCAGCGTCGTCCCCGCCGCCGCCCCCATCGCCGACATGGCGCGGTTGAGGCAGTACGGGTCCGGCTTGAGGAGGGCCAGGTTCTGGGTGCGGCCGTAGATGTGCGGTTCGAAGCAGTCGGACAGGCCGCGGCTCGCGATGTAGCGGCGGGCGGCTTCGGCCGAGTTGTTGGTGGTGATGGCGAGTCGGGCGTCGGACGCCGCCCAGGTGCGGATCAGCGGGTCCGCGTACTGCGTGGGCCAGGCGGTGCTCACGGCGCGCAGCTCCTGCGCGGTGAGTCGTTCCTCCATCTCCACGACCAGATCGCTGTCCGGCCGTTCCCGGCCCAGTCTGCGCAGCGTGGTGTGCGGGTCGTCGTCAAGACGCTCCTCGGCCGTCAGCACGTCGCCGAGGCCCTGCGCGTCCAGCCACTCCACCTGCTCGCGCGCGATCCCCGCCGCCGAGAGGCCCGCGAACAGCCGGCAGATCGGCCCGTCGAAGTCGAAGAGCACATGGCGTACTCCCCTGATCAGCTCTTCGAGGGTGCCCGACTCGCGCGCGTCGCCCGGTTCGATCGTTTCCCGGCTTGATTCGGTCTCGTCTGCCACCGGAACAGTCTGCTTCGTCATCTCTGAAGTCACTAGGAGAGTGTCAGGTCGGAGGTGATGGTTTCCCAGAGGGCGTCGAACCACTTCTGCGACTCCTCCACGAACGTCCGGTCCCGGTGGCCCGCCCGCTCCTCGAAGGAGAAGAGCAGGGCCTGCGTGCCGGTGGCCGAGAACATCTCCACCCTGGTGTCGTTGTCGATCTCCTCCTCGCGCCGCGTGACCATGTAGTACGAGAGCAGCGCCTCGGACTGGTTCAGCAGATACAGCTTGACCGGCGGGGTGAACGGGAGGGCCCGGAAGGTCACCCGGACGTCGATGCCGTGCGAGGAGCGCAGCGAGCGCAGGTTGTGGCGCAGCACCTGCCCCTGCGCGTTGCGCATGGCGAGCCAGCGGGAGTGCACCGCGACCTCGTCGGCGCGGTCGGTGCCGTCGCTGTCGTCCGGGACCGGCACCGGGAAGGCGAGGTCGATGTCGCGGCTGGGCAGCAGGATGCGTACGTCGAGGGAGTGCGGGGTGATCCGGCCCTCGTGGATGAGGCGCAGCGGCTCGCCGAGGGCCAGCATCAGGGTCTCGGAGGTCATGCAGACCGCGTCGATCCGTACGCGCGGCGCGTGGAACGCCTCCACCAGGCGGGGGGCGAGGGCGACCATGGAGGGCTGCGGCTCGTCGCGCGCGGCGGTCGCCGGGGCGATGCGCGGCGGGCTGCCCTTGCTGCGCTTGCTCAGCAGTCCGTCCGACTCCAGGATCTGGAGCGCCTGACGGACCGTGCCGCGCTCGACCCCGAACTCCCCGGCGAGCGTGGCCTGGGTGGGAAGTTGGTCGCCCGGCCGCAGCGCGCCCTCCCTGATGCGCTCGCGGAGCTGGTCGGCGATCTCCTGGGCCGTGAGCCTTCTCCTGCCGTTCAGTGTCGCGTCTGCCATGTCCGCCACGCCCTGCTCCCCTGATTCCAACCAAACGACACAACTCGCCAAGATTTGGCGCTAGTTGTAGCCCTGCTGTTTATATACCACGACCAAGTGGGGACAACTCCAATACAGTTGGTCGCCAACTTCCGAGAAGGTGGCCAATGGTGGCAGCGAAGGAGACCAAGTAAGGCCCACAGGCGACGTCACTCCGAAGCAGGAGGAACCACCATGCCCGTCCTGAGCCTCCTCTCCGCGGTGGTCGTGATCACCTTCGAGCAGCTCGTCCAGTGGCACTACGGACCTGCGGGGCTCGCGGGCCTGCTCCTCCTCGCCATCGGGGCGAGAGCCAGGAACGCCACGTGCAGTTCGCTGGGCGGCGTACTGCTCGCGCTCACGGTCGCCGGGCCCGCCCTGCACTGACAAGCCCCGTTGGCCGGATCCGGGGTCACGAACTCAGCGTCAGGTCCTGACTGATCGTGTTCCACAGTCCGTTGAACCACAGGTGGGACTGCTCCACGAAGGTGGTGTCGCGCAGCCCCGCCCCGTGCGCGAACGCGAAGAGCATCTGCCGCACGCCCTGCGCGTCGAACACGTCGACCCGCTCCTCGTCGATCTGCTCGCCGCGGCGGGTCAGCGTGTAGTAGGCGAACAGCGCCTCCACGCCGTTGAGCAGGTAGAGCTTGACCGGGGGCGTGAACGGCAGGGCGCGGAACTCCACCGTGACGTCCATGCCGTGCGTCGTGCGCAGGGCCTGCAGATTGTGCCGCAGCACCTGGCCCTGCGCGTTGCGCTGCGCCAGCCAGTCGCGCCGCAGCCTGCCGCCCATCGCCGCCTCCACCCGCGACTCGGGTTCGGCGGCCGGCGCGGGCGTGGGGAACGCGAGATCGATGTCCCGGCTGGGGAGCATGACCCGAACCCGCACTTTGGCCGGTTTCAGACGGCCCTCGTGGATGAGGCGCAGCGGCTCGCCCATCGCGAGCGTCAGCGAGACCGCCGTCAGGCACAGGGCGTCGATCTCCACCTGCCCCTGCTCGAAGGCCTCCGCGATCCGCGGGGCGAGCGCCACCATGGTCGGCTGCGGCGGCGCCTCGGGGCCGAGCAGCGCGGGCCGGGTGTTCGCCGCGACCCTGGCCGGACTGCCCTTCGAGGCGTCCTCCAACAGATGCTCGGACTGCAGAATGCGCAGCGCCTGACGCACGGCGGAGCGCTCCACACCGAATTCGCCCGCCAACTGTGCCTGTGTCGGCATCCGTTGGCCGGGACTCAGGCGTCCTGATGTGATCCGGACGCGCAGCTCATCGGCCACTTCGCGGTACGAGATGCGCTCCCGCGGCGGCCCGGTCCGTCCGTTGACGGCGGCCTGCTCCCCACTCACAACCAAACACTACAACTTCCCGCCATCTTTGGGGAGTTGACGTGAAGGTGGTTATGAGACGCCCTTCAAGGGAGATAAGTACCTATGAGTTGGTGACCAACTTCCCGGACATGGTCGGGGGACCTGAAGTTGGTCACCACGAGGACCTCACGGTCCTGAAGGAGGTAAGACCATGCCGCTCTTCGCCATCGTCGTCGCCGCACTCGCCATCGGGTTCGAGCAGCTCATCCAGTGGAAGTACGGGCCGATGGGCATCATCGCCTTCATCGTTCTCTCCGTCGGCCTCAAGGCCAAGAACACCGTGATCAGCGGCATCGGGGCCGTCGCCCTCGTCATGCTGCTGGCCCAGAGCGGCTGACCGGGCTCCCTTCCGGAGGGGAGCCGGGAGCCCGGTCGGTCAGAAAACGTCAGAACACGTCGGGGCACCAGGGCCGCCGCGACGTCCGCAGCAGGGCGCCGAAGCCGGCGGCGGCGCCCGCCTCGTGCTCCACGAGCCGCCCCAGGGCGGCGAGCCGCACCGCCGACTCGTCACCCAGCCACAGCGCCCCCAACTCGCGCACGTCAAGCGTGAGTTGCGGGGAGGCGGCGCCCGGCGTGCAGGCCGCCCCGCCGGGCGTCGCCGTCAACGTGAACCGCCCGCCCGCGAGCCCCGCGGGGTCGACCACCTCGAAGGCGACCTCGCCGCTCGTCTCGTAACCGCGCGCCTCCATGGCCCGTACGACGTCCAGGATCCGCACCCACATCGAATCGGCCTGCCGCAGGACGCGGGCCGCGCGGGAGTCCGGGAAGAGGTCGGGCAGCAGGTCGTCGGGGGCGCGGGAGCCGCTCTCCACGGTGGTGACCCAGTCGACCGAGCAGACGAAGTGCCACAGGGCGCGCTCGGCGGCCGGCGTGAGGCCGAGCAGGTCCTGCACCTTCGCCGTGCACGTCGGCTGCACGTTGTCGTTGAACCGGTTCTCCGTGCGGTAGGCGACGTAGCCCTCCACCTCGCCGCGCGCATTGCGGTACACCGCGTAGAACGGTTCGGCCCACGGATCCTCGGGGGTGGCCCACAGGCCGGTCTCCTCCTGCCACCAGTGGTCGCCGCGCGAGACGATCCCGGCGACCCGCTCGCGCAGCCGCCCGTGCAGCTCAGGGCCCACCTTGCGGATCTCCTCGGCGTCGGCCAGGTCCACCCGGCCGCCGTCGCCCGGACCCGACCAGCGCGCGTCGAGACCGGCCCGCGCCACGTCGATCTCCCACGTCGTGGCGGTGGTCGCGACGCCGAAACCGAACCGGCCGTAGATCGGGTACTCGGCCGCGATCAGCGTCGCCGCGACGTCGCCGCGCTCCTTCGCCTCGGCGAGGTCGGTGGCCATCATGCGGCCGAGCAGCCCGCGGCGGCGGTGCGTGGGGCTGACGGTGACGTTGGTGACCGCGTCCGTGGGGACGGTGGCGCCGCCCGGCACGGTGATCTCCTGCGCGAACGAGCGGAACGTGGCGACCTGCCGGGTCCCGCCGCCGCCGGCCGGGGCGAAGGCGGCGCGGGTGCGGGCGAGGTCGTAGTGGGCGCGGCGCTTGGCGACCGTCTGCGGTGAGGGGGTCGGGGGGCGCAGGAAACCGGTGTTGAGGGTGCGGGTCCAGTCGGCGACCTCGTCCTCGGTCACGGCCCGTACGGATATCGCTTCGCGGTCATCGGTGTGGGCGGGGCGGCTACTCATGCGTCCACGCTATGCGGGGGCGGATGTCCGTGTCGCCCGGGTTCTTCCCATGCCGCGGGGCTCCGCCCCGGACCCCGCGCCTCAATCGCCGGCGGGGCTCGATGTACCGCGGCCACCCGCCCACTGACCCCCGCTCCTCAATCGCCGGAGGGGCTTGAGTCGCCCCCCTTACGTGCCGCCCAGGAGGTCGTCCACCTGGGCCTCGCCGGCGCGGTAGCGGCGGGCGATCTCCGCGCTGCAGTCGTCCGCCGTGCGCTGCAACTGGTGGCGGCGGCGCGAGACCTGCTGCTCGTAGCGGACCAGGCGGCCCATCGCCGTGTGCAGCTCGTCGTCCGTGCGGGCCGCCAGGTCGGAGAGCTCGACCTCGGACAGCATCTCCTGGGCCAGGCGCCGGGACTCCTCGCTGTGCGGGGTGCCGAGCGTGACGTGCCGGGCGGAGGAGCGCTGGCTCGCCGGCTGGTCCCGCAGGATCTCCGAGAGCCGGTCCACGACCGGTGCCTCGGGGTCCTTGCGCCGGTCCAGCTCGGCCCGCAGGATGTCGATCCGGCCCTGGAGCAGGCGGCGTACGTAGCTCAGGTCCGCCTCGTTCTGCTGGGCCTCGCGGCGCAGCGTGCGCAGCTCCGGCAGGCGCAGCGTCGTCAGGTCCTGAGCGGGCACGGCGGGCAGCTCCGGGCTTTCGGTGCGCTGGGCGGGCGGGCGGGCCAGCGGCGCCATCCGTTCCGTGTGCGTCAGCGATACGGGCTGCCCGGGCAGCCCCGTACTCGTTGTGTGGCTCATGGCATGGGTATCCATGGTCTGCTTACCGTCCCCTCGACCGGACCGCGCCGCACGCCACCGACGCACCGCGTGTCAGCATGGTGCCACTCCCAGTGGCCGCTTAGGGCCCGAGTGCCCCAGATCCGCCCCGGATGGGGGGTTGGCGAACATGCTCAAACCCCTTACGGGGCACGAAATCGGCGCACGGCATGATGGTCATATGCGAGCAGTGGTGCAGAGGGTGGACGGCGCGAGCGTCGTCGTGGAGGACGAGGTCGTCGGCGAGATCAAGGGCGAGGGCCTGTGCGTCCTCGTCGGCGTCACGCACGAGGACACCGAGGAGAAGGCGGCCCAACTGGCCCGCAAGCTCTGGTCGGTGCGGATGCTGGCGGACGAGAAGTCGTGCAGCGACATCGACGCGCCACTCCTCGTGATCAGCCAGTTCACGCTCTACGGGGACGCCCGCAAGGGCCGCCGCCCCACCTGGAACGCCGCCGCGCCAGGACCGGTCGCCGAGCCGCTGGTCGACGAGGTCGTGGCGCAGCTGCGGGCGCTCGGCGCGACCGTGGCGACGGGCCGGTTCGGGGCGCAGATGCGGGTGTCCCTGACGAACGACGGCCCGTTCACGGTGCTGCTGGAGATGTAGCCCCGTACGGAAGACGGGAGTTGCTACGGCTCCACGACGACTTCCTGCGCCGCCGCCGTGGTCTCCGCCAGGAGCTCCGCGTCGGTCGGCACGTTCCGCTTGATGACGGCGAGCGCGATCGGGCCCAGCTCGTGGTGGCGTACGGACGTCGTCACGAAGCCGATCTTCCGGCCCTCCGGGCCGTCGGCCGCGAGCCGCACCTCGGCGCCGTGCGGCGGCAGGTGCACCTCGCTGCCGTCCAGGTGCAGGAAGACCAGCCGCCGCGGCGGCTTGCCCAGGTTGTGCACGCGGGCGACGGTCTCCTGCCCCCGGTAGCAGCCCTTCTGCAGGTGCACGGCCGAGCCGATCCAGCCCAGCTCGTGCGGGATCGTGCGGTGGTCCGTCTCGAAGCCGAAGCGCGGCCGGTGCTGCTCGACACGGAGCGCCTCGTAGGCGAGCAGGCCGACCGCAGGGCCGTTCTCACTCGCGTACGACTCCAGGTCGGCGCGCGGCAGGAAGAGATCGCGGCCGTGCGGCGTCTCGCGCACGACAACGCCGTCCGGCACCGGGGCGATCGATCCGGCCGGCAGGTGCACGACGGCGAACTCGTCGGTCCGGTCGGCGACTTCGACGCGGTAGAAGAACTTCATGGACTCCAGGTACGCGAGGAGGGACTCCTGCGTGCCCGGCTCGACGTGCGCCCAGGTCGTCGTGCCGTCGTCGACGAGGTACAGGGCGTGCTCGATGTGTCCGTTGGCGGAAAGGATCAGTGCTTCGGTGGCCTGCTCCGGCGGCAGCTGCTCGACGTGCTGCGTGAGCAGCAGGTGCAGCCAGCTCAGCCGGTCGTCGCCGGTGACGGTGAGCACTCCGCGGTGCGAGAGGTCGACGACGCCCGCGCCGTCGGCGAGGGAGCGCTGCTCGCGGAACAGGTCGCCGTAGTGCGCGGCGACACCTTCGTCCACGCCCTCACCGGGGACGGCGCCGGGCAGGGTCAGCAGAGGGCTGCTCGTTGAATGTCGCTGCATGTTCACACACACTACGACGAGTGGGCGGACGCGCTTATTCCTGCGTCTCCCGCCTGTCCCGCGCGCAGTTCTCGCACCGGCCGAAGATGGCGAAGTGCTTGAGGTCCGTGTCGAAGCCGAACTCCTCGCGCAGCTTCGCGGTGAACTCCGCCGCCACGTCCACGTCCGCCTCGATCACGTTCGTACAGTCGCGGCACACCATGTGGATGTGGTGGTGCCGGTCGGCGAGGTGGTACGTGGGCGCGCCGTGCCCGAGATGGGCGTGCGAGACGAGACCGAGCTCCTCCAGGAGCTCCAGGGTCCGGTACACGGTCGAAATGTTGACCCCCGACGCCGTCTTGCGCACTTCGCACAAGATGTCGTCGGGGGTCGCGTGCTCGAGGGTGTCCACGGCTTCCAGGACCAGCTGACGCTGCGGCGTCAGCCGGTAGCCGCGCTGCCTCAGATCGCTCTTCCAGTCGGTGCTCACCACACCAACGAGTCTAGAACCACTTGGAGAAAGCGGTTCGACCTACTTGAAGAACGCGATGCCGTCGTCCGGCATGTCCGGCAGGTTGCGGGCCATCTCGGCGACCTCTTCGGGCGAGACGACCTTCTTGAGCTGGGCCGACATGTAGGGGCGCAGCGGGACCTCGGGGGTCTGCTTCTCGCCGACCCACATGAGGTCGCTCTTCACGTAGCCGTAGAGGCGCTTGCCGCCGCTGTACGGGCCGGAGGCCGCGGTGCGGGCCACCGCGTCCGTCGCGATGTCGATCTGCGGCTTCTGGTCGGCGAGCTCGCCGTACCAGACCTCGACGACGCCGTCGTCACGGACCATGACGACCTCGACCTTGCGGTCGTCGTCGATCCGCCAGAAGCCGGACTCCGACTCCAGGGCGCGGACCTTCTCGCCCTTCTCGTCGAGCACCCAGGTGTGCGACTGGTACTCGAGGAAGTCCCGCCCATCGTGGGTGAAGGAGACCTCCTGGCCGAAGTTGCACTTCTCGGAGCCGGGGAAGTCGTGGACGCCCGCGCCCTCCCAGGTGCCCAGCAGGAAGGCAAGGGGGACGAGCTTGGGGTTCAGGTCGGACGGGATCTGGATCATGAGCGGTTCAGACGTCTCTCAGTGGGGGGTCAGCGCTGGCCCTGGTACAGCTTCTTCACGGTCAGACCGGCGAAGGCGACGACGCCGACGCAGACCAGGACGAGAAGGGTGGAGAAGAAGGCCTCAAGCACGGGGTGCTCCTCGGTGAGCGGAACGTATGCGGACAACAGAGCCGGGCCCCACTGTAGTCGTCCGGGCACCAGCTCTCTCGGCGAGGTCGGTCACAGCGGGTGTCACCGGCGACGCCTCTTGCCGTCCAGTTCGTCCCACCACTCGTCGGACTTCGGGTCGCCGGACGGATCGTCCCACCAGCGGTCCTCGGGACCGCGCCGGTTGGCGACGATGGCGGCGAAGGGCGGGATCACCATGGCGACGACGCACATGGCGACGGCGGCCGGCACGGACCAGAGCCGCACGACGCCCCAGGCCAGGACGAACAGGCCGATGCAGACGCCCATCATGGCGAAGTAGACGTGCTTCCGCCGTGCGTACATGTCTTCAGCGTAAGCCCGTGGGGGCGGCCGGGGCCCGGCCACGCGCATGCCGAAGGACCGCACCCCTTACCCGTGGCGTCCAACCCAGGGGGGTGCGGCCCTTCAGCCGCCGTGTGCGACCGCTCAGACGGCGATCGCGACCTCCGCGAGCCCGCCGGTCTGGGCGACGACCGTACGGTCGGCCTGGCCGCCGGGGACCAGGGCGCGCAGGGTCCACGTGCCCTCGGCCGCGTAGAAGCGGAACTGGCCCGTGGCCGAGGTGGGGACCTCGGCGGTGAACTCGCCGGTCGAGTCGAGGAGCCGGACGTAGCCGGTCACGGGCTCGCCGTCGCGGGTCACCTGGCCCTGGATGGTGGTCTCACCGGGCTTGATCGTCGAGGCGTCGGGGCCGCCGGCCTTCGCTCCGCACATGTCGCTCTCCTAGGAAGTAAAGGTCGCTGGGGTTACTTGTTGGCGCCGAGCTCGATCGGCACGCCGACGAGGGAGCCGTACTCGGTCCACGAGCCGTCGTAGTTCTTGACGTTCTCCTGGCCGAGCAGCTCGTGCAGGACGAACCAGGTGAGCGCGGAGCGCTCACCGATGCGGCAGTAGGCGATGGAGTCCTTCGCCAGGTCGACCTGCTCGTCGGCGTAGAGCGCCTTGAGCTCGTCGTCCGACTTGAACGTGCCGTCGTCGTTGGCGTTCTTCGACCACGGGATGTTGCGCGCGGACGGGACGTGGCCCGGACGCTGCGACTGCTCCTGCGGCAGGTGGGCCGGGGCGAGCAGCTTGCCGGAGAACTCGTCGGGCGAGCGCACGTCGACGAGGTTCTGGTTGCCGATCGCGTTCACGACGTCGTCGCGGAAGGCGCGGATCGACGTGTCCTGCGGCTTGGCCTTGTACTGCGTGGCCGGGCGGTTCGGGACCTGCGAGCCGTCGACCAGGTCGCGGGAGTCGAGCTCCCACTTCTTGCGGCCGCCGTCGAGGAGCTTCACGTCCTGGTGGCCGTAGAGCTTGAAGTACCAGTACGCGTAGGAGGCGAACCAGTTGTTGTTGCCGCCGTAGAGGACGACGGTCGTGTCGTTGCCGATGCCCTTCTTCGACAGCAGCTCCTCGAAGCCGGCCTGGTCGATGAAGTCACGGCGGACCGGGTCCTGAAGGTCCTTGGTCCAGTCGATGCGGATCGCGTTCTTGATGTGGTTCTTGTCGTACGCGGACGTGTCTTCGTCCACCTCGACGATCGCCACGTTGTCGTTGTCGAGGTTGGCCTCGACCCAGTCGGCGTCTACCAGGACGTCGCTGCGGCTCATGCTGTGTTCCTCCGGGGCAGTTGCGGCGGGCATGCGAAATGGGTGTGCCTGGGTGCACGGAGACCCCGAGTCGAGTGCCTCAAGGGGTCGGGGGGAAGCGGGAGGTGAGCCGTCCCGCTCAGACGGCGCGACAGAGCATGGCGGCGACGCGGCACAGGTCTACTGCCCGCCGCTTCGTGAGATCCGCCTGTCGCTTCATGAGTCCGATCGTAAGGACGCAAGCACGGCCGTGTCACCGGCGTGTCGGATGATGAGACACGATCGTCCGGAATGTGAGAACGATCGCGGCTCCATGGGCCGGGCGCCCGCTTCCCGCGCCGCCGGGGCTCCTCCCGTTTCTACTCTGCGGACGCCGTTGTCTCGCAGTTCGGACCAGCGGTCTCCGCGGCCCGTATCCGCACCTACCCGACCAGGTCGAGGTCCGAACCCCGCACAGTGATCTCCATGCCCTGATCGACGGCCTGCACCCGGTCGAGCTTGATGCCTGCGGGGAGGTCGTCGAGCGCCTGCCGGAAGTCGACGACGTCCCGGATCCGGCTGTCCGCCAGCTTGAGCGCGGCGATCTCCGGCAGGCTGTCGGCGTGCGCGGAGACCTGGCCGCCGCTGATGTCGACGGTGCTGCGCACCGTGGGCCGCACCGTGCCGAGCGGCGTCTTGACGGCGACCGTGACCTTGACCTTGTGGTCACCGCCGTACGCGAGACCGTCGATCCACGCGGTGACGCCGGGGGCGACCTGCGCCTTGCCCTGCTTCTTCACGGCCTTGAGGAGGTCGGCGTAGTCGATGCGGGCGGTGCCGGTGGCCGAGTCGGCGGTGGCGGAGCTATAGCTGCTGTCGAACTTCACGCCGTGCATCCGGGCCTTGAGGTCGGCGATCCGGATGCCCGCGCCGTCACCCTTGTCGCTCTTCGCCTCGAAGTCCTGGATGCCGATCTCGACGTCGTCCAGGGTGCCGTCCGCGACCTGGGTCAGGAACGGGAAGCCGTTGATCGACACGTCGGGGGTCTGCCCGAGCCCCTCGCTCGTGCGGATCTTGTCGGCGGCCTTGCCCTCGGCGAAGTGGGCGGCGAGCCGGTCGGCCGCCACGAAGAGCCCCCCGATGACGACGACACATATCAACAGTATTCGCAGTGCGCGCATGGCCCGGAGCGTACGCGACCTATCAAGCCCCGCCGGCGATTGAGGCGCGGGGTCCGGGGCAGAGCCCCGAGACCGCAACGCCGGCTGACCGCAAGAACTCAACCGGCCTAGCCGAGAACGCGGCCCAGTACCCACACGGCCGGCGCCGCCGCGGCCAACGGAAGCGCAACACCCGCGGTCATGTGCACAAACCGCGACGGATAGTCGTACGACGCAACCCGGTGCCCGATCAGCGCACACGCCCCCGCCCCGAGCCCGAGGAACGCCCCACCCGAACCCAGGTCGGTCGCCCCGCCCGCGGCGATCCCCGCCCCGGCCGCCGCGAGCAGCGCCACGACCACGGACGCGATCGTCGGCAGCGGCAGCGCACGGGCCACGATCGCCACGGCCACGGCCACCCCGCCGACGGTCACCGCGTCGGCCGGGGCCGCCAGGTGTCCGGCAGCCACGATCGCGAGCGCCGCGGAGGCGACGGTCGCCATCAGGCCGTACATCCGCTCGTCCGGATCGGCGTGCGAACGCAGCTGGAGGACCAGGGTGAGCAGCACCCAGACACCGAGCGTGCCGAGGATCGCGGCCGGGCCGTTGTCCCGGCCCGCCACGAGGAGCGCGACATCGGCGACGACACCGCCCGCGAAGGCGAGCGCGATGCCCTGGCGCGCGGGCCACATCCCGTTGAGCCGGAACCAGCCCGCGGCCGTGACCGCCTGAAGCACCAGCAGCGGCACGAGCAGGGCGTACGAGCCGACGGCGGCGCCGCCCGCGAGCAGCAGGGCGAGCAGCGCGGTGAGACCGGCCGGCTGCATCCCCGGCTCGATGACCGGCGAGCGGCCCTCTGCGCGGGCGCGCTGGGCGTCGGTGACGCGGGTGTTGCCGGTGGTGGTGGGAGCGCTGTAGGCGGGCGCGCCGGGCTCCTCGGCCGCCTGCGGGGCGGGAGCCGCAGGGGCTGTCGCGGGGCCCTGCGGCGGGGCCTGGTACGACCACTGCTGCGGCGCCTGCTGCTGAGAGTGCTGCGGCTGCTGGTGCTGGGGCTGAGGCTGGGGCTGGGGCTGAGGCTGGTGATGCTGGGGCGCCCCGTAGTCATAGCCCTGCTGCGGCACCGGCGGGGGCTGCACCTGGGTGTCCCACGTGCTGCTCTGCCACTGCTGCGTCGGCTCGGCCTGGTACTGCTGCTGGTACTGCTGCTGAGGCGGGGGCTGCTGCTGGGCGTACGGGTCGTACTGCCCGTCGTGGCCCGACCCGTACTGCGGGTCGTACTGATGCGGGTACTGCTGGTTGTTGCTCATCGGGGTGTCATCCTCCTGCGAACGGCGGGAGCACCTCGACCGTGCCGCCCTCGGCCAGCCGTACCGTCTCATGGCTGCGGGTCCCGACGGGGTCACCGTCGATCAGGAACGAGGAACGCTGGAGTACCCGGACGAGATCACCGGGGTGCCGCGTCCGCACCGCCTCCAGCGCCACCGCCAGGTTCTCGGCGTCGTACGGCTCCTCGGCGACGCCCGCGGCGGCCTTGGCCGCGGCCCAGTAGCGGATCGTGCCCTGCGCCATCCCGGCTCCTCTCTCGGTCCCGCTGCTCTACGGCGTCCTATTGTGCGCCAAGCGTCGCGGCGGCCCACGCCCCGATCCGCTCGATCAGCTCGTCGCTCGCCGCGTTCTCGGCGTGGCCCATCCCCGGTTCGAGCCACAGCTCCGCGCCGCCCTCGGCCGCCGCGGCGAGCAGCATCCGGGGATGGTCCACGGGAAAGTACGGGTCGCGGTCGCCGTGCACCACGAGCAGCGGGGTCGGTGCGAGCAGCGGGACCGACTCGACCGGGGAGAGCGGGACGGGGTCCCAGTCGTAGGGGTGGATCCGGGTGCGCAGCCCGAAGCGGCTGACGAGGCGGCCCGCGGGCCGGGTCACCGCCCAGTGCACCCGACGCATCGGGGCGGTGCCGCGGTAGAACCAGCGGGCGGGAGCGCTCACCGCGACGACCCCGTCAACGCGCGCTTCCGTGCGCCCCCTGTGCAGCGCGGCCTGTCGCAGCACCACGGATCCGCCCATGGAGAAGCCGACCGTCACCACGCGCGCGTGGCCGAGCGAGCGCGCCCATTCGACCGCCGCCGCGAGATCGAGCACTTCCTTGTCGCCGACCGTGGAGCGCCCGCCGGAGCGTCCGTGGCCCCGGAACGAGAACGTGACCACGGCCGCACGCTGGGCGAACACCGCCGCCGCGCGGCGCACGTGGGGCCGCTCCAGATCGCCGGTGAAGCCGTGCGCGAGCACGATCGCGGGGGTGTCGGGGCCGCCGGGACCGGGCTCGTACTCGGCCTCGATGGCGACTCCGTCGCGTGTTCGGAGCATCACGCGCCGTCTCCGTTCCGTGATCGGCCACACAGAAGATCCACGCTCGTCACCTGCCGGACCCCAACTCATGTGGGCTATTCTGCTGGGAAGAGGACTCGGGCAATGCAGCCCCCGGGTCCTTTTGTGCTTTCTGGGGCTTTGTATACGACCCCCGGAAACACCGGCATAACCGCAGGTCAGGTGCCTCAGGGCGCGAGGCCTCGACCACAGTACGAAGCAGTGCCGCAAACGTCCTCGCAGGGACCGAGGAGGAACCAGACGTTATGGGCGAGCGAACCGTGCACGAACGTATGACGACCCCCGGGGCAGGTGGGGACCGATGAGCTCTCTGCTGCTCCTCACCAATGCCCTCCAGCCGTCGACGGAGGTGCTTCCCGCTCTCGGCCTGCTCCTGCACAACGTGCGAGTGGCTCCCGCGGAGGGCCCCGCACTCGTCGACACCCCCGGCGCCGATGTCATCCTCATCGACGGGCGCCGCGATCTTCCCCAGGTCCGCAGCCTCTGTCAGCTGCTCCGCTCCACCGGACCCGGCTGTCCGCTGGTGCTCGTCGTGACGGAGGGCGGCCTCGCCGCCGTCACCGCGGACTGGGGCATCGACGACGTACTCCTCGACACGGCGGGCCCCGCCGAGGTCGAGGCACGTCTCCGGCTCGCCATGGGCCGCCAGCAGATCGTCACCGACGACTCCCCCATGGAGATCCGCAACGGCGATCTGTCCGTGGACGAGGCGACGTACAGCGCGAAGCTCAAGGGCCGGGTCCTCGACCTGACCTTCAAGGAGTTCGAGCTCCTCAAGTACCTGGCGCAGCACCCCGGTCGCGTGTTCACGCGCGCCCAGCTGCTCCAGGAGGTCTGGGGCTACGACTACTTCGGCGGCACCCGGACCGTGGACGTGCACGTGCGAAGGCTGCGCGCCAAGCTCGGCCCCGAGCACGAGTCGCTGATCGGCACCGTGCGCAACGTCGGCTACCGCTTCGTCACTCCGGAGAAGCCGGAGAAGAAGGCGGAGAAGAACGCCGAGAAGCGGGCGGAGCAGCGGGCCGAGGAGCGCGCCGCCGCCGCGAAGAAGGCGGATAAGGCAGAAAACACGGACAAGGTCCCGTCCCCCGTGGACGGAGTGGGCCGCCCGGCCCCTGTGCGCCGCTAGCAGTGCGGCTCACGCCCTGCCCAGAGGGTGGTCCATCCGCGTAGACTCCGCGCGTGGCCAAGGTGACTCGGGACGATGTGGCGCGACTGGCGGGTACCTCGACCGCCGTCGTGTCCTACGTGATCAACAACGGACCCCGGCCGGTCGCCCCGGCCACGCGCGAGCGGGTGCTCGCCGCGATCAAGGAGCTGGGGTACCGGCCCGACCGGGTCGCCCAGGCCATGGCCTCGCGGCGGACCGACCTCATAGGCATGATCGTGCCGGACGCGCGCCAGCCGTTCTTCGCGGAGATGACGCACGCCGTCGAACAGGCGGCGTCGGAGCGCGGGAAAATGGTCCTGGTCGGCAATTCGGACTACGTGCCCGACCGTGAGGTCCACTACGTCCGCGCGTTCCTCGGCATGCGGGTCTCGGGCCTGATCCTCGTCAGCCACGGTTTCAACGACCTGGCGGCCAACGAGATCGAGGCCTGGGACGCCCGTGTCGTCCTGCTGCACGAGCGGCCCGAGGCGATCGACGACGTCGCGGTCGTCACCGACGACATCGGCGGCGCCCAGCTCGCCACCCGGCACCTCCTGGAGCACGGGCACGAGTACGTCGCCTGTGTGGGCGGCACCGCGGACACCCCGTCCGTCGGCGACCCGGTCTCCGACCACGTCGAGGGCTGGCGTCGCGCCATGAAGGAGGCCGGCCGGGAGACCGAGGGCCGGCTCTTCGAGGCGCCGTACAACCGCTACGACGCGTACAAGGTGGCGCTCGACCTGCTGGCCGGGCCCGACCGGCCGCCGGCGATCTTCTGCTCCACGGACGACCAGGCCATCGGCGTGCTGCGGGCCGCGCGCGAGCTGCGCATCGACGTGCCGGGCGAGCTGGCCGTGGCCGGGTTCGACGACGTGAAGGAGGCGGGGCTCACCGATCCGCCGCTGACCACCGTCGCCGCGGACCGCCCCGCGATGGCGCGGGCCGCCGTGGACCTCGTACTCGACGACTCGCTGCGGGTGGCCGGGTCGCGGCGCGAGCGGCTGAAGCTGTTCCCCTCGCGGCTGGTCGTCCGGCAGTCCTGCGGCTGCGCGTAAGCAGTCCTGCGGCTGCACGCAAGCGCGCTGCGCTCAGCCGGATTATTGGTCGGGACCGACCTTTATTTCGGGCAAACAGGGTTCTGTTGGCACTCTCAGGGCGCACTCAGCCGGCTCTCATGTACGCGCCACAAGCTGAGTGTCATGACCGAGAGCTACCGCCGAAGCGGCGACGACCCCCAGCCCTATCCCCCGCAGCCTCCGTACCTGCCGGGCGTAGTGCTCTCCGAGCAGACGCACGAGCAGCCCCAGCACGGCAGCCCGAAGAAGAAGCGGCTGCGCGGCCCGACCGGGCTGATCGCGGCCGTGGCGATCGCGGCGGCGGCCGTCGGCGGCGGCACCGCGTACGGCATCCAGCAGCTGACCGGCTCGGGCGACAGCGTCTCCGCGAGCTCGACCAGCACGAACGTCGTGGCGAGCAGCAAGAAGGGCACGGTGTCCGGCGTCGCGGAGGCGGTCAGCCCGTCGATAGTCGAGATCAACGCGGAGCTCGGCTCCGGCTCCTCGACCGGCTCCGGCGTCATCATCACGAGCGACGGCGAGATCGTCACCAACAACCACGTCGTGTCCGGCGCCACCTCCGTCAAGGTCTCGACGAGCGACGGCAAGACGTACACCGCGGACGTCGTCGGCACCGACGCGAAGAAGGACCTCGCGCTCATCAAGCTGAAGAACGCCTCCGGTCTCAAGGCCGCCACGCTCGGCGACTCCGAGGGCGTCAAGGTCGGCGACGACGTCGTCGCGATCGGCTCCCCCGAGGGCCTGACCGGCACCGTGACCAGCGGCATCGTCTCCGCGCTCCAGCGCGATGTCACCGTCTCCACCGACGAGGGCCAGCAGCAGCAACAGCAGCAGGGCGGCGGCAGCAGCCAGTGGCCGTTCGAGTTCGGCGGCCAGGAGTTCAACGGCGACACCGGCTCGTCCAAGACGACGTACAAGGCGATCCAGACCGACGCCTCCCTCAACCCCGGCAACTCCGGTGGCGCCCTCATCGACATGAACGGCAACATCATCGGCATCAACTCGGCGATGTACTCGTCCGGCTCGGACTCCTCCAGCTCCTCGTCCAGCGCCGGCAGCGTGGGCCTCGGCTTCGCCATCCCGATCAACACGGTCAAGGCCGACCTCGACACCCTGCGCGCGGGCGGCTCCGACAGCTGACGGCGGGCGCAGGTCCGCCGTGCGAGGCTGATGGCTGATGTCCAGCGACCGTCCCCCCGTACCCACCGACAGGAAGCCACAGCCCATGAGCCCCGCCGAAGGCGACCGCGAACCGCACCGGATCCTCATCGTCGACGACGAGCCCGCCGTGCTGGAGGCGCTCCAGCGCTCCCTCGCCTTCGAGGGCTACGCCACCGAGGTCGCGGTCGACGGCGCCGACGCGCTGGAGAAGGTCGCCTCGTACCACCCCGACCTGGTCGTGCTCGACATCCAGATGCCGCGCATGGACGGTCTCACCGCGGCCCGCCGGATGCGCGCCACCGGCTCCACCACGCCGATCCTCATGCTCACCGCCCGCGACACGGTCGGCGACCGGGTCACAGGACTCGACGCGGGCGCCGACGACTACCTGGTCAAGCCGTTCGAGCTCGACGAACTGTTCGCGCGCGTCCGGGCCCTGCTGCGGCGCAGCTCGTACGCCACGGCCGGCGGGGACACCGCCGAGGACTCGGACGCCCTCTCCTTCGCCGACCTGCGCATGGACCTCGCGACCCGCGAGGTCACGCGCGGCGGGCGGACGGTCGAGCTGACCCGCACCGAGTACACGCTCCTGGAGATGTTCCTGGCCCACCCGCGCCAGGTCCTCACCCGCGAGCAGATCCTCAAGGCGGTCTGGGGCTTCGACTTCGAACCGTCCTCGAACTCCCTCGACGTCTACGTGATGTACCTGCGCCGCAAGACCGAGGCGGGCGGCGAGCCCCGCCTCGTGCACACCGTGCGGGGCGTGGGGTACGTCCTGCGATCCGACGGAGCGTCCGAGTGAACAAGCTCGTCCGCAGAATGCGGTCGCTGCCGCTGCGCTCGCGCATCGCGCTCCTGGTGGCGGCGGCGGTCGCCGCGGCGGTCGCCGCGGTGGCGGTGACCTGCTGGTTCATCACGCAGAAGCAGCTGTACGCGCAGTTGGACAACGACCTCGTGCAGCAGGCGCACTCCGTGAAGCTCGACCAGATGAACTACGTCCTGTCGGGCTGTCAGTCCGGCAACTCCGCGGCCCAGCACCCCTTCCCCGGCCCCACGATCCAGATCATCAAGTCCGACGGCAGCGTCTGCACCTCGCAGGGCGACCCCAAGATTCCCGTCGAGTCCTCGGACCTGGCCGTCGCGGAGGGCACCTCCGACCACGCTCTGCACACCACGGAGGACGCCAAGGGCCGGTCGATGCGGGTCCTCACGGTCCGGATCGAGCAGGACGGCACCCCGATCCCCGGCGTCGCCACCTCCGTCGCCACGCCCCTCGCCGAGATCACCCAGCCGCTGACCACCCTGGCCTGGCTGCTCCTCCTCGTCGGCGGCGTCGGTGTCCTCGGCTCCACGGCCGCCGGCCTGTGGATCGCCCGCACCGGGCTGCGCCCCGTCGACCAGCTCACCGAGACCGTCGAGCACGTGGCCAGGACCGAGGACCTCAGCGTCCGCATCCCGGTCGAGGGCGACGACGAGATCGCGCGCCTTTCGGAGTCCTTCAACTCGATGACGGCCTCCCTCGCGTCGTCCCGGGAGCTCCAGCAGCAGCTCATCGCCGACGCGGGCCACGAGCTGCGGACACCGCTGACCTCGATGCGCACCAACATCGAGCTGCTCAACCGGATCGAGGAGACCGGCCGCACCATCCCCGCGGAGGACCGCAAGGCGCTGATGGCGTCGGTGAAGGCGCAGATGACGGAGCTGGCCGCGCTCATCGGCGACCTTCAGGAACTGTCGCGTACGGGTCTGGCCGCCACGGAGGGCCCGCTGAAGGTCGTCCCGCTGCACGACACGGTGCGCAGCGCCATCGAGCGCGCCCGGCTGCGCGGCCCGGAGCTGACCTTCGACGCGGAGCTGGCCCCCTGGTACGTACGGTCGGAGCCGGCCGCGCTGGAGCGGGCGGTGGTGAACCTGCTGGACAACGCCGTGAAGTTCAGCCCGGAGAAGGGGCGGATCGAGGTCCGGCTGATGCGCGGCACGCTCACCGTGCGCGACCACGGCCCCGGCATCCCGGACGATGAACTGCCGCACGTCTTCGACCGGTTCTGGCGCTCGCCGACCGCGCGCGCCCTGCCGGGCTCGGGGCTCGGCCTGTCGATCGTGGCGCGCACGGTCGAGGCCAGCGGCGGCACCGTCGGGCTCTCGGCCGCAGACGGCGGTGGCACGGTCGCCACGCTGACGCTGCCCGGCGCGCCGACGCCGCCGCCGGAGATCCCGTAACCCCCGTCAGCCGCCCACCGAGAGACCGCCGCCCGACAGGTCGACCCGGATGCCCTCCTTCTCCACGGTCACATCGCGCAGTCGCACGTAGCCCCGGTCGTCCGGCACCTGCGGCAGCCGGAAGGCGAGGGAGAGGCGGTCGGCGAGTTCGGGCCGGGTGAGGCGGGTGAGGCCGTCGAGCAGCGCCGGGTCGAGGCCGATCTTCTTCAGGACCGCGGGGTGCGCGAGCGCGATGTCGATCAGGTTCGTGCTCATCAGCTGCTTCACGAAGCGCGGCGTCCCGGTCAGCTCGCGCAGCTTCGCGTCGCTGTTCAGCGCCTGCTGCACCGCGCTGTCCGGCACGCCGAGCCGCTTCACCACCGCCGGGACGGCCAGCAACTGGCGCGCCTTGTCGGCCTCCTTGGTGAGCCGGTCCACGGACTCGCGCGTCAGGTGCAGGCCCTCGGTGGCGCGGGTGCCGGGCCGGTAGGTGGCGAGGTTGCCGATGTCGAGGCGCATGTTGTCGATGTCGGTGGAGATCCCGGACGCGCCGAGCCGCTGGATGTCGGCGTCCGCCTGCACCTTCACCTCGTGCCCGGCGACGGGCAGGGTGCCGCGCGCGAGCACCTTGTTCTTTCCGTGCCCGGTGAAGGTGACCTGGGACGCGCCCAGTTCACGGTTCAGGTCGGCGAAGCTGACCAGCACCTGCCCGTTCATCGTGTCGGCGTAGGCGCCGCTGATGTCGGTGAGGCCCGAGCCCTTGATGCGTACGTTGTGCGCGGTCGCGGAGACCTTGGCGAGGGTGACGCGGTCCGCGGCGACGTCGGGCACGGTCACCTTCAGCTCGCCGATGCGGCGGTCGGCGAGCTGGGTGAGGAACGGGAAACCGCCGATCTCCACCTCGGGGGCCGCCGCCAGCTTCAGCTGCTTCTTGATCTGCTCCGCGGCCTTGTTCTCCGCGTAGAGCACCGCCCACCGGTCGGCGAGGGCCAGGAAGGCGCAGAGGACGACGACCGCGACGAGGCCCTTGAGGAACACCGAGAGTCCGGCGAAGCGGCCGCGGCGGCGCCGGCTGCGGCGCCCGTGGTCGGGCGGTTCCCACGAGTGGTCCTCGTCGGGCCCGTAAGGCTCCCGGTAGGGAAACTCGTCCAGCGGGTCGTCGGCCAGAGCGGCCAACTCGTCGTACGGATTACGGGCGTTGGATATGCGGTGGGGGGTACGCATCGACCGATTCCATCACACACCCCCACCATTTACACAAACATCCTTCACATACAGCGAGGTGGCCCACGCTTCAACCGTAGGCCACCTCAACGCCAGTCGTGTTTCAGTTACTTGTCGCCTACATCACGACGCAGCCGCCGGGTCACCAGCACCGTCCCCGCCGCCACCAGCAGCGCGGCGGCGAGTCCCGCCCACAGCGGGCCCGTGTCACCGGTGTCGGCCAGCTCCCCACCGCCGCCCTGCGGGGGCGTCGGCGTGGGGGTGGGCTCCGGTGTCGCCGTCGGTGTGGGCGTGGGTGCAGGTGAAGGCGTCGTGCCCGCCCGGTCGGTATTGGTGACGGTGCAGGTCACCGACGAGCCCGCCGCGACCCGCACCTTCGCGTCGGTCACCGGCAGCGCGCCCTGCGCGTTCTCGCAGGCCCAGTCACCGGCGTCGTACCCGTCGGGGCCCGCCGACTCGGAGAGCGCGTACTCGCCCGCGTCGACGTCGGCGTCCGTCACCTCGTCGGCGCCTGTGACACCCGACACATCGCTCGGTCCGTCCGCCGCGAGGGTCCAGTCACCGGGGGCGGCGGTGCCGCCGTGCTCGTTCACCACCTTCTTGACCAGGGTCAGCCGGGCCTTGCAGGTGACCTCGTTCTCCACGGTGAACGAGTTGTGCTCCCGCGTGAGCTCCCCTTCGTAGGGCAGCGCCTTGTCGACCGCGTCCCCGTTGACGTCGACGACATGGCGGTCGTCGAGCGTGCAGGAGTCCGGCAGCCCGGGGGTCTCGTCGAGGGTCGTGGTGTCGCCGACCGTGTAGCCCTCGCGCGGGGTGTCCCAGGCCTGGGGGCTCGCGCCCGCGCCGGACGGGCCGGTCAGGCTCGGTGTCGCGTCGAAACCGTCGGGTCTGTCGGCGTGGTCGTACTCCTTGCCGTCGATCTTCCACTGCTTGTGGACGGTCACGTCCGCGGCCTGGTCGGGCCGGTTGTAGACGACGCAGCTGACGGCGGCGAGGCTCGGCACGTTCACCTTGAACGCGGGCGCCGCCGCCGTCCCGGCGTTCACGACGTCCACCTTCTCGCCGTCGTCGAGGTTGGTGCACACCGCGTTCTGCCCGTCCTGGGTGACGAGCGTGTGCCCCGGCTGCTGCGTCTCCGCGACGTCGATGTCCGCGTCGGTCGTGCCCGAGGGATACGTCGGGTGGAAGACGACGCCGCCGGTTCTGTCGTCCTCGGTGACCTGCGTGTCCGGCAGGTTCCCCATGCCCGGAGTCGTGGAGGACGCGCTGAACTGCCAGCCGGGACCGGCCGGTTCGGCGCCGGTCACGTCCTCCCCCGTGTTGCCGGACGGCACGATCTGCTTGATCACCGACAGGGTGCCGTCGCAGTGCGTCAGCGCCAGGTTGTGCAGCGCCTCACCGGCCGCCGCGAAGTCGTCGGTCTGGTAGTAGTCGGCGGTCGTCGGGTTGGAGCCGGTGAACGCCTCCTGACCCGAGATCGCCCGCAGATTGAGCCCGGAGACCCCTTCGACCCCCTTGCCGACACCGACCGCGACGACGCGCGAACCCTTCGCCTTGACCGCGTTGGCGGCGAAGATGCCGCCCTCGACGTCGGCGAAGTGGGTGTGCGAGCCGTCGCCCTTGTAGGGCTTGCTGAAGCGGGTCGGGTTGCCGTCGGTGAGCACGACGACCATGTCGTACTTGGACTCGGCCTGCGCGACCGCGTTGAGCCCCTGGTCCCAGTTGGTCCCCGAGCCCAGCGTCCAGTCCTTGTAGAGATTCTTGAAGGAGTCCGCCCCGGCCTGCGTGGAGACCGGCACGAGGTCGGGGTGGTTGGTGGTGCCGGTGCTCGGCGAGTTCTTGTCGAAGGAGAACAGCGACATCCGCGAGGGCGTCCCCGCGAGCGTGTCCGTCAGCTTGTCGGTGGCGGACTTGAGCTGCGGCAGCGCGCTGCCCACCGACGCGGACAGGTCGAGCACCACGCCGACGTCGAGGCCGCAGGACTCGGGCATCTCCGGGTTCGTACGGGACTGCTGCCAGACGCCGCCGGAGGCGACGTACGGGCTCGACGCATAGTCCGTGCTCGCCATGAAGTCGCTGGTCGAGGAGTACGTCCGGCCGTCCGCAAGGGCGGGCGTCTCGAACTGGTAGGTGGACTCGACCGAGTTGGAGCCGCTGCCGTTGCCGGTGCGCAGCGTCGGGTTCGTGTACCAGCCGGCCGGCACCCCGTCCTCGACCTGCCGTACCCAGAACCGCTTGCCCTCGTTGGCGCCGCCGCCCGCCACGTCCGGCACGACGAAGTTGCAGTCGCCGTCGCCGTCGGAGGTGCACTGCGCCCAGGCGCCGGAGACCGGCGTCGTCGCGTCCTCGCTGTCGTAGAGGGCGAGCCGGACGCCGGCGAGCGGGGCCACGGAGGCGTCGCCGTCGCGGTCGCCGCCGGTCTTCACGGTGATGACGGCCTCGCCCGCGGCCGGGCCCGGCACATAGGCGCGGACCCGGCCCGGGGTGTCGGCGAGACCGGTGCCGGGGCCCGCCGCGACCGCGCCGAGCGCGAGCGCGATCGCGACGCAGACCCCCTTGAGCCGAGCCGCTGGAAGACGTTGACGCATCATCAGGCTCCCGGAAAGAACGAGCACACGGATGCCCGAATTTATCCGATTAACCCTTTATGGCCCGTCTCATCTCCGCGTCCGGCGTGGCGAACGCGGGACGGCCCGTCACTTCACGACCGTGATCCGGTCCGCCTTCGGCGGCTCGATCGGGTCGGCGGCCGAGGAGTTGGCGGTCAGGTAGTCGTTGAACGCCTTCAGGTCGTCGCTGCCGACCAGCGGGTTCTTGCCCGCCCCGAGCGCCGCGAAGCCGTCGCCGCCGCCCGCGAGGAAGGAGTTCATCGCGACGCGGTAGGTGGCGGCCGGGTCGACGGCCGCCCCGTTCAGCCTGATCGAGTCGGTGACGACCCGGTCGGCCCCGGACTTGGTCATGTCCAGCGTGTACGTGAGCCCCGCCGAGGGCTGAAGGATCTTCGGCGAGGCCGCGTTCGCCCCGCTGACCTGCTGCTTGAGCGCGGTGACGAGCTGCTCGCCGGTCAGGTCGGCCAGATTCACGGTGTTGCTGAACGGCTGCACGGCGAACGCCTCCCCGTACGTCACCACCCCGTCCCCCTCGCTGCCGCTCGCCTTGAACACCAGGTCGGAGCGGACCCCGCCCGGATTCATCAGGGCCACGCTCGCCTTCGGGTCGAGGGACTTGGCGTGCGCGAGCTGCGCATCCGCGATCACGTCGCCGAGCGGGGACTCGGGCGTGGTGGCGCCCCGGCCCGGCAGGTCCGCCGAGATGTAGCCGACGGGCTGGTTCGCGATCGGCGCGGCCAGCTTGTTCCACCGGCCGATCAGCGCCGTCATGTCGGCGGCCTTCTCCTGCGTCCGCGTGACGACGTGGTTCGCGGAGGTGGGCGACTTCACCGAGGTCCGGACGACGTCCTTGGTGGCGCGGTCGTACGTCAGGGTCGTGTCGGTGTAGAGCTTCCCGTACGAGGACGCGGACGTGACCATGCGCGGTTTGCCGGCGGGGTCCGGGATCGTGCACGCGTACGCGTTGTGGGTGTGCCCGGTGACCAGGGCGTCGACCTTCGGCGTGATGCCCTTGGCGATGTCGACGATCGGCCCGGAGACGCCGCCGCCCGCGCCCGGGGAGTCGCAGTCGTAGTTGTACGAGGCCGAGGCCGGGGCGCCGCCCTCGTGGATCAGCGCGACGATCGACTTCACGCCCTGCTTGTCGAGGATCTTCGCGTACTTGTCGACGGTCTCGATCTCGTCGTGGAACTTCAGCCCCTTGACCCCGTCGGCCGACACGATGTCCGGGGTGCCTTCTAGGGTGACGCCGATGAAGCCGACCTTCACACCCTTGTGCTTCCACACCCAGTAGGGCGCGAGTACCGGCTTGCCGGTCTTCTCGTCGGTGACGTTCGCGGCGAGGTAGGGGTAGTCGGCGCCTTCGAAGGTGCGGCCCTTCTCGTAACAGCCGTCCTTCGGATGGCAGCCGCCCTTCTGGAGCCGCGCCAACTCCGCCGAGCCCTCGTCGAATTCGTGGTTGCCGACCGAGGTCACGTCCAGGTCCAGCTTGTTCATGGCCTCGACGGTCGGCTCGTCGTGGAACAGGCCGGACAGCAGCGGACTCGCGCCGACCACGTCGCCCGCGGCGGCCGTGATGCTGTACGGGTGCCCCTTGCGCGCCGTGCGCAGCGAGGACGCGAGGTACTCCACGCCGCCCGCGTCGATCTTCTTGGTGCTGCCGTCGGCCTGGTCCTCGGTGACCTGCCCGGAGGACCCGGCGGGTGGCTCCAGGTTCCCGTGGAAGTCGTTGAAGGACAGCAGCTGTACGTCCTGGTAGCGGCCGCCGCCCGCTTCCTTCTGCGGCGCCGCGCCGGCGGGCAGCGCGGCCATCAGGGCGCCCGCGGTGGCGAGGGTCGCGGCGGCGGCGAACGCCGTCCGCAGGCGACGCCCCGGTCTCTTGGTCCTGCTCGATACGTGCATGTGGCCCCCTGGGGATGCAGTGCGAAGCAAATGCGGGGGCAGCTTATGGTCAACGCGCGTAGCTGGTAAGCGAAATCGGGCGAGTAGAATCAAGCCTCGCCGGCGATTGAGGCGCGGGGTCCGGGGCGGAGCCCCGAGACGTCAACCCCGGTACCGCGCAACAGCCACCCGCCCCGGCGGAGCCCGGTCGTACCCTCGTATCCATGACCACGGACCCCGCCCCCGCCAGCGATCCCGCCCTCCAGAGCCGCCGGATCGACACCCTGACCACCCTCTCCGCCGAGCAGTCCGCCGAGGTGCTCGCCCTGCTGGACGAGGCCGCCCGCGAGGACGGCCAGCAGGCCGTGTCCGAGCAGGGCCGCCTGCAACTGCGCGGCGGGGAACGGGAGGGCGTACGCCATCTGCTGCTCAGCACCGGCGACGGGCTGGTCGGCTACGCGCAGCTGGAGGGCGCCGACCCCGTGGAGGCCCCGGCCGCCGAACTGGTCGTGCACCCGGCGCACCGCGGGCACGGGCACGGGCGGGCGCTCGGCACCGCGCTGCTCGCCGCCTCCGGGAAGCGGCTGCGGGTGTGGGCGCACGGCGGGCACAGTGCGGCGCGGCACCTGGCGCAGGTGCTCGGCCTGACCCTGTTCCGTGAACTGCGGCAGATGCGCAGGCCGTTGGAGAACCTGGAGCTCGCGGAGCCGGCGCTGCCCGAGGGCGTCCGCATCCGTACGTTCGTGCCCGGCCAGGACGACGCGGCGTGGCTCGCGGTGAACGCCGCGGCCTTCGCCCACCACCCCGAGCAGGGCTCCCTCACCCAGCGCGACCTGGACGACCGCAAGGCCGAGCCGTGGTTCGACCCGGCGGGCTTCTTCCTGGCCTTCCGCGGCGACGAGCTGGTCGGCTTCCACTGGACGAAGGTGCACGCGCAGGAGCGGCTCGGCGAGGTCTACGTCGTCGGGGTGGCGCCCGCGGGCCAGGGCGGCGGCCTCGGCAAGGCGCTCACGGCGACGGGCCTGCGCCACCTCGCGGCGGCCGGTCTGCCGACCGCGATGCTCTACGTCGACGCCGACAACAAGGCGGCGGTGAGCGTGTACGAGCGGCTCGGTTTCACTACGTACGAGACGGACCTGATGTACCGAACAGAGTCCTGACCTGGGGTTTTCTCAAGAGTACGGAGACGAGGGGGCGGCGTCGCTTGACGCCGCCCCCTCTCTTGCATCACCCTTTCACTACTTGATTAGTGAAAGGGGGTACGCCGTGGCACACGAACCGGTCATCGAATTCCGCATCGACCGCCACACAGGCGTCGCCACCTACCTCCAGATCGTCCACCAGACCGAGCACGCGCTGCGGCTCGGTCTGCTCGAGCCGGGCGACAAGCTGCCCACCGCGCGCGAGGTCGTCGAGGCGACGGCGATCAATCCGAACACCGTGCTGAAGGCCTACCGCGAGCTGGAGCGCTCCGGACTCGTCGAGGCCCGGCGAGGGCTCGGCACGTTCGTCCGCGCGACGCTCGGCTCCGGCTCCGCCGACTCCCCGCTGAGGGCGGAGCTCGACGACTGGACGCACCGGGCGAAGGAGTCCGGCCTCGACCGCGAGGACGTGGCGGCACTGTTCGGCAGCGCCCTGGAGGCGCATTTCGGCACCAAACCCAAGGGGACTTCATGACCACGGCCATCGAGGCCAACGGCCTCGTCAAGCGCTACGGCCGGCGCGCCGCCGCAGCCCTGGACGACTGCTCGTTCCGACTGCCCGCGGGCCGGATCAGCGCACTCGTCGGGCCCAACGGGGCGGGCAAGTCGACGCTGCTGACCATCGCGGCCGGCCTTGCGCGGCCCACCTCGGGGAGCATCTCCGTACTGGGCGCGGCCCCCGGCGCACACCGCGCCAAGGTCTCCTACCTCTCCCAGAGCAAGCCCCTGTACCCGCAGCTGTCCGTCGCGGACACCCTGCGGATGGGCGCCGCGCTCAACCCGGAGCGCTGGGACGCCGGCTACGCGTCGAAGATCGTCGAGCAGGGCGCACTCGACCCGAAGACGAAGGTCCGCACGCTCTCCGGCGGCCAGCGCACCCGCGTCGCGCTCGCCCTCGCCCTCGGCAAGCGCCCCGAGCTGATGCTGCTCGACGAGCCGATGGCCGACCTCGACCCGCTGGCCCGGCACGAGCTGATGGGCACGCTGATGGCGGACGCGGCCGAGCACGGCACGACCGTCCTGATGTCCTCGCACATCGTGACCGAGCTGGCCGACGCCTGCGACCACCTGCTGCTGCTCGGCGCAGGCCGGATCCGGCTCGGCGGCGGCATCGACGACCTGCTCGGCGCGCACAGCCTGGTCACCGGCCGCGGCGACCTGTCGGGCCACACCGTGGTCGAGGAGCGCGCCTCCGGCCGCGGGGTCACGGCCCTGATCCGCCGGGACGGACCGGTCGGCGAGGGCTGGCAGGTCCAGGAGCCCTCCCTGGAGGAGCTGCTCCTGGCCCACCTCCGCTCCCCCGAAGCCCCGCCGCTGCTCACGCCGAGCACCACGGCGGCCCCGCACCGCACGGAGGTGACCGCATGAGCGCCGCGACCCTCGACAAGGAGAACGGGACGGCCACCGTGCGCCGCACCAAGCCCGGCTCCGACGGCCTGGTCTGGACGGTCCTGCGCCTGCACCGCAGTGCGATGTGGGTCTGGACCGGCTACGTGGCGATCAGCCTCGGCCTGCTCCTGTGGCTGTGGGGACCCGGCTCCTCCGACGTCCAAGAGGCGTTCGACAAGTTCGGCTACAGCGGAGCACAGAACAACGCGTGGCAGGGGCTCAGAAGTTTCCTGCTGTCCGTCGGCACCGACTTCGACTCCGTCTTCTACCACCCGCTGACGCTCACCCGGATCGCCGCGTGCGTCATCGCCGTCTTCGCCGCGGGCCCGCTGATCGCCCGCGAACTGGAGCAGGGCACCGCCCAGTTGGCCTGGACGCAGTCCGTGTCCCCGGCCCGCTGGCTGGCCGCGAAGCTGACCGTGCCCGCACTGCTCGTCACCGTCGGCACGACGCTCGTCGTGCTCCTCTACCGCCTGGTGTGGGACGGCCGGAACCATCTGCTCGTCGCCGGCATCGGACCGCGCGACTTCGACTTCTCCGTGGGCCCCGCGACGGTGGCGAACGCGCTGCTCGGCCTGGCCGTCGGCGTACTGGCCGCCCTGGTGCTGCGCCGCACGCTGCCCGCGGCGGTCGTCTCCGGTGTCGCGCTGTACCTGGTCGGCGCGTTCCGCGGCAACTCCTGGCCGTTCCAGGGCAGTTACCAGCAGCCGGAGATCCCCGTGCACAGCAAGGCGATCACGTCCACGGGGGCGGAGATCCGCGACCCCGGCTGCATGACGCAGCGCTGCCTCGACCAGCACGACATCACCGGCTTCACCCGCCACTACCTCCCCTCGCCCGACTACTGGCCGCGCCAGCTCGCCGAGACCGGCATCATGCTCGGCCTGGCCGCGCTGGCCGTCGTCGCCGCGTTCCTCGTCCTGCGCCGGTTCCAGCCGGAGCCGCCGGCCGCCGCGCCCGCGAAGGAGGTCGCCGTATGAGCGCCGCCACCACGTTCCCCTCGGGCCTGACCGGCACGGTCCTGCGCCTGCACCGCATCGCCACCTGGCTCTGGATCGCCTACGTCGCCGTGACCGCCGCGCTGCTCCTGTGGCTGTGGGGACCCGGCACGGCCGGGCTCGACATCACCGGGCACTGCGACCCCGCCGTGGCGAACGGCTGCGTCGCGAAGGGCGCGACCGCGGACTCGTACCACTACGTCCTCACCCTCACCGACATGCTGATCGCGCTGGTACCCGTGATCGCCGCGGTGTTCGCGGGCGGGCTGCTCATCGGGCGTGAACTGGGGCGGGGCACGGCCCAGTTGATGTGGACGCAGTCCGTGTCCCCCGTCCGCTGGCTCGCCATGAAGCTGGCCGTGCCCGCGACCTTCCTCGTCGTCGGCACGACCGTCCTGGTGCTCCTGCGCCGCCTCGTCGCCTCCGCGGCCCCCGGCCTCTCGGGCAACCGCTGGCACGACGGGACGCAGATCTACGACGCCCTCGGCCCGACGGCCGTGGTCACGCCGCTGCTCGGCCTTGCCATCGGCGCGGCGGTGGCGCTCCTGACGCGGCGGACGCTGCCCGGGGCGACCTACTCCCTGATCGCCACGGCCGTCGTGATCGGCGTGCTCGACTCGGTCCGGGACCTGCTGTGGCCCGGGGTGACGGTGACGGGGGACGTCCGGGAGGGCTACCCGTACTTCGCGGGGTCCATGACCTCCGAAGGCGCGGTCACCGGCTCCGGGGCGCATGTCTCCGACCCCATGTGCGTGGACGACCGCGCCTGCCTGACCTCGCACAACATCACGGGCTTCTACCGGGAGGGCCACCCCCCGTCCCACTTCTGGCCCCTCCAGCTCGTCGAAACGACCGTCACCCTGACCCTGACCGCAGCCGCCACAGCCACCGCCTTCCACCTCCTCCACCGCCGCACGCGATAGCCCTGCGGGGGGCCGGAGCCGGGGGCCCAGGCCGGGAGCCGGGGTCGGGGTCCGGAGTGAGGCCCACTGGGTGGGTCGGCGGGCGTGGTGGGCATGCCTACCGAGCCTGCCCCGAGCCCCTTCCGCCCCATCACGTTTCCCCTCGCCCGGCCGCATGACATTTCCCTCGCCCCATCGCCCCCCTCGGGGGGCGTCGGTTAGACGGGGTGCCGCCAGGCTTTGAACAGTCCGGTACCGATCCAACCGAGCCGTGGATGATCGGCTGCCCGGCCCGGCGCCTCGCCCAATACGGCAAACGCCGCCGCACCGGGCGACCCATCACGAGAACGGCTCCCACGGAGACGCCCCGCGCCGGTTAACCGCCCCACCAGGCCCGGGACCCCACCCAAGCCGTCCGACGCTCCCCGCGACTGCCCAGCCGCCTTCCTCCCTCCCCCGCGCCCCTCGCCCACCCACCCGCCCCCTCCGGGGGCGTCGGTCAGACGGCGTGCCGCCAGGCCTGGGCAGCCCGGTACCGCCCGAACCGCACCATCCGCCTTCCGGCCTCCCGCTTCCGGCTTCCGGCTTCCCGCTTCCGGCTTCCGGCTTCCGGCTTCCGGCTTCCGGCTTCCGGCTTCCGGAGCGATGCAACGGACATCCAGCGCCGACCACGGCAAGAACCCCGACGCCGCAACCCGATCACGCCGATCCCCGATCCACCCACCCCTGCCCCCGCGGGGCCGAGCCCCCGGAGGGGGCGGGCGGGAGGGAGAAGGGCAAGGAACGGGGCCGACACAGGCACAGCCGAGCCCAGCCTCCGGCGCCGCGCGCCAAAGACGACCGCCGCGAACCCCGGATAAGGCCCCGGAGCCCGGCGCAGCACTACGCAAAGGACCGGCGCCGAGCCCGGCACCACCCCAGAACCCCGGCGCCGCGCACCGGTCGCGCCGAACCCCGATCCACCCACCCCTGCCCCCGCGGGGCCAAGCCCCCGGAGGGGGCGGGCGGGAGGGAGAAGGGCGAGGAACGGGGCCGACACCGGCACAGCCGAGCCCGGCGACCGGCGCCGCGCGCCACGGGCAACCACCGCGAACCCCCGGTTCAGCCCCCGGCCCCCGGCCCCCGGCGCAGCGCCACACAAAGCACCCGCACCGAGCCCGGCACCACCCCAGAACCCCGGCGCCGCGCAGCGCAGACGACCACCTCGAACCCCGGTTCAGCCCCCGGCCCCGACGCCGCGCGCCACAGACGACCACCACGAACCCCGGCGCAGACCCCGCCCCCCCGGCGCAGCGATACGCGGACGACCGGCGCAGGATGAACCCCGGTGCCGCGTATCGACGACGGCGGGGCACCGCCCCGGCCCCCCGGTCCCGCGCAACAGACCCCCCAAACCCCCGGCGGGCCTCGCTGACATAGCCCGTACGTCATGTCGCCGTAACCGTCGATTCAGACGGACTTGCGACGCTCACGGAATGCAGCCCCCCGCCCCCGAACCCGCCGAGCCCACCCGTCGCGCAAGCCTCGCGCTCGCGCCCGCGCTCTCCGACACCGTCGGCGCGCCCCGGTCGGCATCCACGCGGAAGAATGGGGCCATGAGCCAGCCGAACGCCGCACAGGACCAGACGACCGACGCTGCTCCGGCCCCCTCGGCCGCACAGCCCCAGCCGTCCGTGGGATCGCTCGCCGCGCACCGGCCGCACCCCGTGGCGGGCGGCGAGTACGATCTCGCCGCCGCGAAGCTCGCCGGGATCGTAGCCGACATCGACGCGGATCCGGACGACTACGCGGAGGAGTACGCGCCACGGGAGGGCGCCGAGCTGCCCCAGGGCCGCTTCCTGGACCGGGAGCGCAGCTGGCTCGCGTTCAACGAGCGGGTCCTGGAGCTGGCCGAGGACCCGAACACCCCGCTCCTTGAGCGCGCGAACTTCCTGGCGATCTTCGCCTCGAACCTGGACGAGTTCTTCATGGTCCGGGTGGCGGGCCTGAAGCGCCGTATCGCGACGGGCGTCGCCACCCGTTCGGCCTCAGGGCTGCAGCCCCGCGAGGTGCTGGAGCTGATCTGGAACCGCTCGCGCGAGCTCATGGCCCGGCACGCCGCCTGCTACCAGGACGAGGTCGCCCCGGCCCTGGCCGACGAGGGCATCCACGTCGTGCGGTGGAACGAGCTGACGGAGAAGGAGCAGGCCCGGCTCTACACGCTGTTCATGCAGCAGATCTTCCCGGTCCTGACCCCGCTGGCCGTCGACCCCGCGCACCCGTTCCCGTACATCTCGGGGCTCTCCCTCAACCTCGCCGTCGTCGTGTCGAACCCGGTCTCCGGCCACCGCCACTTCGCCCGCGTCAAGGTCCCGCCGCTGCTCTCCCGCTTCCTGGAGGCCTCGCCGCAGCGCTACGTCCCGATCGAGGACGTCATCGCCGCGCCCCGGCACCTGGGCGAGCTGTTCCCCGGCATGAAGGTCGAGGAGCACCACATGTTCCGCCTGACCCGGAACGAGGACCTGGAGGTGGAGGAGGACGACGCCGAGAACCTGCTCCAGGCCCTGGAGAAGGAGCTGATGCGGCGCCGCTTCGGGCCGCCGGTGCGCCTGGAGGTCGAGGAGACCATCGACTCGGAGATCCTCAGCCTCCTCGTCCGGGAGCTGAAGATCAGCGAGGCCGAGGTGTACCCGCTGCCGGGCCCCCTGGACCTCACCGGACTCTTCTCCATCGCGGGCATCGACCGGCCCGAGCTGAAGTACCCGAAGTTCGTCGCGGGCACGCACCGCGATCTGGCGGAGGTCGAGTCGGCCTCGGCGCCCGACATCTTCGCGGCGCTGAAGAGCCACGACGTCCTGCTCCACCACCCGTACGACAGCTTCTCCACCTCCGTGCAGGCCTTCCTGGAACAGGCCGCCGCCGACCCGGACGTGCTCGCCATCAAGCAGACGCTGTACCGCACCTCGGGCGACTCGCCCATCGTGGACGCGCTGATAGAGGCGGCCGAGGCCGGCAAGCAGGTGCTGGTCCTGGTCGAGATCAAGGCCCGGTTCGACGAGCAGGCCAACATCAAGTGGGCCCGCAAGCTGGAGGAGGCCGGCTGCCATGTCGTCTACGGTCTCGTCGGCCTGAAGACAC
The DNA here is from genome assembly GCF_054963755.1 of Streptomyces sp. EDA2-14. NCBI lineage: Bacteria > Bacillati > Actinomycetota > Actinomycetes > Kitasatosporales > Streptomycetaceae > Streptomyces > Streptomyces sp. EDA2-14. Next base: position 29,103 of record NZ_JBUEGE010000002.1, on the reverse strand, counting down.
ACTGCAAGCTCTCGCTCGTCGTACGGCAGGAGGGCGATCAGCTCGTCCGCTACAGCCACGTCGGCACGGGCAACTACCACCCCAAGACGGCCCGACTGTACGAGGACCTGGGCCTGTTGACGGCCAATCAGGACGTCGGGGCCGACCTCTCCGACCTCTTCAACCGGCTGTCCGGCTACTCGCGGCGCGAGACGTACCGCCGCCTGCTCGTCGCCCCCAAGTCCCTTCGTACGGGCCTGATCACGCGGATCGAGAAGGAGGTCCAGCACCACCGTGCGGGCCGTCCCGCCTACGTCCGCATCAAGGTCAACTCGATGGTCGACGAGGCCGTCGTCGACGCGCTGTACCGGGCCTCGCAGGCGGGCGTCCCCGTCGACATCTGGGTGCGCGGCATCTGCGCCGTGCGCCCCGGCGTCGTGGGCCTGTCCGAGAACATCCGGGTCCGCTCGGTCCTCGGCCGCTTCCTGGAGCACTCCCGCGTCTTCGCCTTCGGCAACGGCGGCGAGCCGGAGGTCTGGATCGGCAGCGCCGACATGATGCACCGCAATCTCGACCGCCGCATCGAGGCCCTGGTCCGCGTCGAGGACCCGGCCCACCGCGCGGCGCTGAACAGACTGCTCGAAACGGGGATGTCCGACACCACCTCGTCCTGGCACCTGGGCCCGGACGGCGACTGGACCCGGCACGCGACCGACGCGGACGGCCGCCCCCTGCGCAACGTACAGGAGATGCTCATAGACGCCCGGAGGCGCCGGCGTGGCACAGCGACACCTTGAGTCCAGCGACCCGCTGAGCGGGAACGAGGTCGATGTCCTGGGGTGCTATCTCCGCTCCCGGGCCACCGAGTTCCTTCGTGCGCTGCGGCAGCACCGCGAGAGCGGCGCGGCGGGGGACACGGCGGATGCGGCCCGCGCCCTGCGCCGCGCCGCGCGCCGCATCAGCGGGACCCTGCACACCTTTCGCCCCTTGCTCGACACGGACTGGTCGGACGCGCTGCGCCCCGAACTGGCGTGGCTGTCCGGCACGTTGGCCCGAGAGCACGCCTACGCCGACCGCCTGGACCGCTTGACCTCGGCCCTGCACACCCTGACAACGCCGCCCACGTCCGACTTGGGCAATCTGCCGCCAGGGGCGGCAGGGTGGGCAAGGCGGCCCCCGGCGCCGCGCGCCGATTCAACGGCCCCGGCCCCGGAGCGGCACGCCGACACCCCGCCTCCCGCCCCCGCCAGGGAAACCCTCACCCTCGGCGCCGCAAAGGCATCGGCCCTGCTCGACCGCCAGCTCACCCTCGCGAGGACCCGCGCCCACAGCACCGCCCTCCAGGCCCTCGGCTCCGCCCGCTTCCACGCGGTCGCGGACAACGTCGCGGTGCTCGCCAGCGACGTCCCTCTCACCACCGCCGACACCGAGCTGGAGAAACTCGCCGCGGAGGCCGAGTGCCGCCTCACCGAGGCCGCCACGACCCTCCACCACACCAGCCATCCGTACAACGCGGACGCCGACGCGGCCTGGCACCACGTACGCCTCCTGCTGCGCCTGCACCGGTACGCGCGCGAGGTGGTGCCGGGCACCCCCATGGACGTACGGCTCCTCGAAGCGGCCGATGCCCTGAACGCCCACAGGGACGCCGCAGAGGCCGCCGCCGCGGCGGCCCACGCGGCCCGCACCCCGCGCATCGCGCCCACGACCGCGTACGCCCTCGGCGTGCTCCACGCCGACCAACGCCACGAGGTCGCGGCCGCCAGAATCGCGTTCGGACAGGCATGGCAACGACAGGCGGTGGGCACCCCATGACCGTGCAGCAGGACGATCCCCGCACGATCCTCGCGGCAGGCTGCGTCCTGTGGCGGCGCGCGGCAAACCGGGCCGGTGGACAGGGAATTGAGATCTGCCTGGTCCACCGCCCAAAGTACGACGACTGGTCGCATCCCAAGGGCAAGCTCAAGCGCGGCGAGGACCCGCTCGCCGGGGCCCTGCGCGAGGTCCGCGAGGAGACCGGCCACGACTGCGTGCCGGGTCCCGCGCTGCCCACCTCCCACTACGTGGTGAGCGGCCGTCCCAAGCAGGTCAGTTACTGGGCCGCGGAAGCGACCACCGGCACTTTCACGCCGAACCGCGAGGTCGACCGCATCAGCTGGCTCACCCCCACGGAGGCCCGCTCCCGCCTCACGCAGCCGAGGGACCGCCCCCTCGTCGACGCCCTGCTGGAAGCCCTGCACACAACCGGATGACCACGTACCGTAGTCGTACCGTGACCTAACCGTGCCGCCCGCTTAGGTTCACCCCGCGTTCACTCGCGTCCATCGGCCGCTTCACCTGATCTGCCTAATTTCAGCCTTACGCGGTGAGTCCCCGACACCCGGGAACGACCCGCCGCTCGACTGAAACCAACCGCAGACATCGCACGCCGCCCCAGAAAGAGAAGGCCGGCGGCTCCTGGAAGGAACATCCGAAGGTGAAGCTTCAGCGCAAGAACCGGCTCCGCGCCCTCTCCCTCGGCGCTCTCGCCGTCTCCGGCGCCCTGGCCCTCACGGCGTGCGGCTCCGACGACACCAGCAGCACGGGCGGCGGTGGCAGCAGCAGCGCCGCCAAGGCCGGCAACATCAAGTGCGACGACGCCAAGGGCCAGCTTCTCGGCATCGGCTCGTCCGCCCAGGCCAACGCCATAGACGCCTGGCGGCAGGCCTACGCGCAGGCCTGCTCCGGCGTGCAGCTCAACTACAAGCCCGACGGCTCCGGCGCCGGCGTGACCGCCTTCAACCAGGGCCAGGTCGCCTTCGCGGGCTCCGACTCGGCGCTCAAGCCCGAAGAGGTCACCGCGTCGAAGAAGGTCTGCAAGGGCGGCCAGGGCATCGACCTGCCGATGGTCGGCGGCCCGATCGCCGTCGCGTTCAACGTCTCGGGCGTCGACAACCTGACGCTTGACGCCAAGACGCTGGCCCAGATCTTCGACTCGAAGATCACCAAGTGGAACGACCCGGCGATCAAGAAGCTGAACCCGGACGCCAAGCTGCCGTCCACCAAGATCCAGGCGTTCCACCGCTCCGACGAGTCCGGCACCACGGACAACTTCACCAAGTACCTGAAGGCCGCCGCCCCGGGCGACTGGAAGTACGAGGGCGGCAAGGCCTGGCAGGCCAAGGGCGGCCAGTCCGCGCAGGGCTCCTCCGGCCTCGCCCAGCAGGTGAAGCAGACCGACGGCGCCATCACGTACGTCGAGCTCTCCTACGCCAAGGACGGCGTCAAGACCGTCGACATCGACACCGGCGCCGACCAGCCCGTCAAGGCCACCACGGAGAACGCCTCGAAGGCGATCGCCGACGCCAAGGTCGTGGGCACCGGCAAGGACCTCGCCCTGGACCTGAACTACGCGACCAAGTCGCCGGGCGCGTACCCGATCACCCTGGTCACGTACGAGATCGTCTGCGACAAGGGCAACAAGGCGGAGAGCCTGCCCGCCACCAAGTCCTTCCTGAACTACACCTCGTCCGAGGAGGGCCAGGCGGTCCTCGCCGACCTGGGCTACGCCCCGATCCCGGCCGAGATCAACAAGAAGGTCCGCGAGACCGTCGCGAGCATCAGCTGAGCCAGCGTGCGGGCCACCCACCGGTACTGATCCCGGGTGGCCCGCACCGTCCGGTGCACCGCCGCCAGAAGTCCCGCAACGCCCCCGACCGGGACGGGACTTCGCAGACCGGAGAACTCCATGGACATAACCACGCAAGCACCGGCGCCGCCACCGGCGCCCTCCGATCGCCCCTCGCCCTCCGAGCAGAAGCGCGCCGCCCGCGGCGCCACCCGCCCCGGAGACCGGGTCTTCCTCGGCCTCTCGCGCGGCTCGGGCATCCTGCTCCTGGTGATCATGGCCGCGATCGCGGTCTTCCTGACCTACCGGGCCTCGCTGGTCCTCTCGAAGAACGAGGGCAACTTCCTCACCACCTTCGAGTGGAACGCGACGGCGAGCCCGCCCGTCTTCGGCATCGCTGTCCTCGCCTTCGGCACGATCGTCACCTCGATCATCGCCATGGTGATCGCGGTCCCCGTCGCCGTCGGCATCGCGCTCTTCCTGACGCACTACGCGCCGAAGAAGCTGAGCGGCATCATCGCCTACGTCATCGACCTGCTGGCCGCCGTGCCGTCGATCGTCTACGGCCTGTGGGGCGCGCTCTTCCTCGTGCCGCACATGACCGGACTGTTCGGCTGGCTCGACCAGTACTTCGGCTGGACCGGCATCTTCGAGTGGCAGGGCGGCGCCCCGCGCACCCTGCTCACCGTCGGCATCCTGCTGGCGATCATGATCCTGCCGATCATCACCAACGTCTCCCGTGAGGTCTTCCGGCAGGCGCCCCAGATGCACCAGGAGGCGGCCCTCGCGCTCGGCGCGACCCGCTGGGAGGTCATCCGGATGTCGGTGATCCCCTTCGGCCGCTCCGGCGTCATCTCCGCCTCGATGCTGGGCCTCGGCCGCGCGCTCGGCGAGACGATGGCCGTCGCCACGGTCCTCTCCCCCGACTTCCTGATCCACACCAGCCTGCTCGACCCAGGCGGCGGCACCTTCGCGCAGAACATCGCCGCGAAGTTCTCCGAGGCCAACGACCAGGGCCGCGACGCCCTGATCGCCTCGGGTCTGGTCCTCTTCGTCATCACCCTCCTGGTGAACGGCGCGGCCCGCCTGATCATCGCCCGCCGCAAGGAGTACTCGGGGGCCAACGCATGAGCAACGCAACCGTTCCCACCCAGAAGCCGGACGCGCCGAAGCCGCCGAGCACGCTGAGCGCCGCGCGCCTGCCCCGCTGGTCGCCCTGGGCCATCGCCATCGGCTCGGTCGCCGCGGGCTGCGCCATCGGCCTGGGCGGCGGGCTCGCCAGCCGCATCCAGTGGGGCCTGATCGCGGCCCTGATCTTCGTCCTCGCCTCGTACGGCCTCGCCGCCAAGGTCGAGGGCCGGCGCCAGGCGAAGGACCGCCTCGCGACCAGCGTCGTCTGGGTCGCGTTCATCCTCGCCGTGATCCCCCTCGCGTCCCTCGTCTACGAGACGATCGCGCGCGGCATCAAGGTCCTGGACCCGTACTTCCTGACCCACTCGATGGGCTTCATCACCTCGTACCAGCCGGGCGGCGGCATCTACCACGCCATCCTCGGCACGCTGGAACAGGTCGGCATCGCCACCGTGATCTCGGTGCCGATCGGCATCCTCACGGCGATCTACCTGGTCGAGTACGGCCGCGGGAAGCTCGCCAAGGCGGTCACGTTCTTCGTCGACGTGATGACCGGCATCCCGTCCATCGTGGCGGGCCTGTTCATCCTGTCCTTCTGGATCCTGATCCTCGGCTTCGGATTCTCCGGCTTCGCCGGCTCGATGGCCCTGTCCATCCTGATGATCCCGGTCGTGGTCCGCTCCACGGAGGAGATGCTCAAGCTCGTCCCGAACGAGCTGCGCGAGGCCTCCCTCGCCCTCGGCGTCCCGAAGTGGCGCACGATCCTCAAGGTCGTCCTGCCGACGTCGATCGGCGGCATCACGACCGGTGTGATGCTGGCCATCGCCCGTATCGCCGGCGAGACCGCCCCCGTGCTGCTGCTGGTCTTCGGCAACCCGCTGATCAACGGCAACCCCTTCGAAGGCCCCCAGGCCTCGCTGCCGCTGTACATCTACCAGCAGTACGCGAGCAGCGGCGGCAGCCAGGCGGCGTACGACCGCGCCTGGGCCGCGGCCCTGGTGCTCATCGCCTTCATCATGATCCTCAACCTCGCGGCCCGCGGCGTAGCCCGCTGGAAGGCCCCGAAGGCCGGTCGCTGACGCGACCTTCCCCGCTCAGCGACGTATCGGAAGTAGTGACGTAGTTATGGCCAAGCGAATCGACGTAAGCGGACTCACCGCCTACTACAGCGCCCACAAGGCGATCGAAGACATCTCGATGACCGTCGAGCCCCGTTCGGTGACGGCCTTCATCGGCCCCTCCGGCTGCGGCAAGTCGACCTTCCTGCGCACCCTCAACCGGATGCACGAGGTCACCCCCGGCGGCCGCGTCGAGGGCAAGGTGCTCCTGGACGACGAGGACCTGTACGGATCCCACGTCGACCCGGTCGCCGTGCGCCGCACGGTCGGCATGGTGTTCCAGCGCCCCAACCCCTTCCCCACCATGTCGATCTTCGACAACGTGGCGGCGGGCCTGAAGCTCAACGGCAAGTACAAGAAGTCGGAGCTCTCCGACGTCGTCGAGAAGTCCCTCAAGGGCGCCAACCTCTGGAACGAGGTCAAGGACCGCCTGAACAAGCCCGGCTCGGGCCTCTCCGGCGGTCAGCAGCAGCGCCTGTGCATCGCCCGCGCCATCGCGGTCGAGCCGGACGTGCTGCTCATGGACGAGCCCTGCTCGGCGCTCGACCCGATCTCCACCCTCGCGATCGAGGACCTGATCGGGGAGCTGAAGGAGCGCTTCACGATCGTCATCGTGACGCACAACATGCAGCAGGCGGCCCGTGTCTCGGACCGCACCGCGTTCTTCAACCTGGCGGCGGTCGGCCAGCCCGGCAAGCTCGTCGAGATCGACGAGACGGAGCGCATCTTCTCCAACCCGTCCGTCCAGGCCACGGAGGACTACATCTCGGGCCGCTTCGGCTGACATCCGATCTCCCCGCGGTGCTGCATGGCGGTGCCACCACGGGGAACGAGAGAAGCCCCGCCTTCCGGGAGGAAGGCGGGGCTTCGATCTTTTGATCAGGGGCGCGGGGAACTGCGCAATCTTTTGGGGGTCCGGGGGCGCAGCCCCCGGGGACGGGACGGGACGGGAAGGGGCGGCGGGGGCGACTTCCACCCCCGGCGCCGCCTAACCGAACGCCAGCCAAACCACCCCGTACGCCGCGGCAGCGACAAGCGCGGCCGCCGGCATCGTGATGAACCAGCCCACGACGATGTTCTTGGCGACACCCCAGCGAACCGCGTTCACGCGCTTCGTGGCGCCCACACCCATGATCGCCGAGGTGATCACGTGAGTCGTGGAGATCGGCGCGTGGAACAGGAACGCCGAACCGAACATGATCGACGCACCGGTCGTCTCGGCCGCGAAGCCCTGCGGCGGGTCCAGCTCGATGATCTTGCGGCCGAGCGTCCGCATGATCCGCCAGCCACCCGCGTACGTACCGGCGGACAGCATCACGGCACAGACGATCTTGACCCAGACCGGAATCGGGTCCTCGAAGGACTCGTGGCCGCCGATGACGAGCGCCATGACCACGATGCCCATGGTCTTCTGCGCGTCCTGAAGACCGTGGCCGAGCGCCATTCCGGCGGCGGAGACGGTCTGCGCGATACGGAAGCCGCGCTTGGCCTTGTGCGGGTTGGAGCGCCGGAAGAGCCACATGATGAGGGTCATCACCAGGTAGCCGACGACAAGTCCGATCACGGGCGAGGTGAACATCGGGATGACGATCTTCTCCCACACCCCGGACCAGTAGACGGTGGTCCCGCCCGCGAGGGCGGCACCCACCATTCCACCGAACAGGGCGTGCGAGGAGGACGAGGGAAGCCCGAAGTACCAGGTGATGAGGTTCCAGACGATCGCGCCCGCGAGCGCGGCGAAGAGAATTCCCATCCCCTTGTCGCCGACCGGGGTCGCGATGATCCCCTCACTCACCGTCTTGGCGACACCGCTGCCGAGGAAGGCACCGGCGAGGTTCATGACGGCGGCCATGGCGAGTGCCGCACGAGGCGTCAGTGCTCTCGTGGAAACGGAAGTGGCGATGGCGTTCGCGGAATCGTGGAAACCGTTCGTATACGTGAATCCAAGCGCGACGCCGATCGTCACGATCAGGGAGAAGGTGTCCATGAGCCGGCCTCAGGACTCCTTCACGGCGATGGTCTCCACCGTGTTGGCCACGTGCTCGAAGGCGTCGGCCGCCTCTTCCAGCACATCGACGATCTGCTTGAGCTTCAGCACCTCGATGGCGTCGTACTTGCCGTTGAAGAGCTGTGCGAGCAGCTTGCGGTGGATCTGGTCGGCCTGGTTCTCCAGGCGGTTGACCTCGATCCAGTACTCGGTGAGGTTGTCCATCGTCCGCAGGTTCGGCATGGCCTCTGCGGTCAGCTCGGCCGCACGCGACAGCACCTCGATCTGCTGCTCGACACCCTTGGGGAGCTCCTCGACCTGGTACAGGACGACCAGGTCGACGGCCTCCTCCATGAAGTCCATGATGTCGTCGAGGGACGAGGCGAGGTTGTAGATGTCCTCGCGGTCGAACGGCGTGATGAACGAGGAGTTGAGCTGGTGGAAGATCGCGTGCGTAGCGTCGTCACCGGCGTGTTCGGCTGCCCGCATCCGCTCCGCGATCTCGGCCCGGGCGGAGGAATCCGCCCCGAGCAGTTCCATCAGGAGCTTCGAGCCCGTGACGATGTTGTCCGCGGACGCGGCGAACATGTCGTAGAAGCTCGTCTCCCTGGGGGTCAGACGAAAGCGCACGTGGGGTCCTCGGGGTGCTTGGATTCGGTCAGGCTGATGCTAGGCGCATCATCCGGCCACGGCTAACCGGCGTCTCCCCAGTGTCGCCCATCAGGCACAGTGATCAGCACGGGGCCCGACCAAGGCGGGACGAACCGGTCGGATCCGCTGAAAATCCGGTACCATATACCCGCAGGGGGTATAGGACACCACGGGAGGACGGACGCGATGACGACTGACGCGACGCAGACGGATCAGCCGGCTGTGCCGGAAAAGGCCGAGATCGTGACCGACCACGACCGCGGCATCCACGGTTACCACCATCAGAAGGAAGAGCACCTCAAGCGGCTGCGCCGGATCGAGGGTCAGATCCGCGGCCTGCAGCGGATGGTGGACGAGGACGTCTACTGCATCGACATACTCACGCAGGTGTCGGCCTCCACGAAGGGCCTGCAGTCCTTCGCGCTCCAGCTTCTGGAGGAGCACCTGCGGCACTGCGTCGCCGACGCCGCCCTCAAGGGCGGCGACGAGATCGACGAGAAGGTCGAGGAAGCCACGAAGGCGATCGCGCGCCTGCTGCGCACGTGAGAACCCGCACGTGAGAACCCACGCGTGACATCCCGTACCTGAGAACCCGCATACGAAAGGGTGGGGACGCCGGATCCGGCGTCCCCACCCTTCGTTCTACTCCCGGTCGTCTTCCGGGCCGCCGGGCAACGGCTCGGCGACCCTGAGCACCTCGTCGATCCGGTCCACACTGAGCCGCCCCTCGGCGACGGCGGACGCCGCGATGATCAACTCACCGCACAGCTCGATCTCGGCGAGGGCGACGTGGTCCTGCACCGCCGTACCACCCACGGGAGCCACGTTCATCACCTCTTCCTGCCGCGTGACCAACAGCCGATGGCCGCAAGGGCCGACTTCCTAGAGTAGGGACCGGCTCACGCCCCGCGCATGGCACGGAAGAACCATTTCCGGCCCCCGACAGGCCTAGGGTCTGTCGGCGGAACGGGCGGTGGACCTCACGGTCCGGGCTCGGCGACCTTCCCCGCGTAGATGTCCTTCTTGGCCGGAAGTCCCACCTTCACCGGCTTGCCGAACTCGCGGTACAGGGTCGTCGAGGTGACGTCGACATCCTGCTTCGGCTGCCCGTTGGCGAAGCTGAAGCGGTGCACGACCTTCTGGATCAGGCCACCGTCGTCGAGGTAGACGTCGAACGGCACCCGCTCCTTGCGGAACCCTTTCGCCGCCGCGGCGAGCGCCCCTTTGTGCACCTTGGACGCGGCCTTCGCGGCGGCGCGCAGCTCCACGATCCCCTTGAAGTGCGTGGTGGGCACGCCCGCGATGTCGGTCTCGCCCCGCTCCGTCACATCCCGCGCCCCGCGCAGCAGTTCGGCCGCCGCGAGCGGATCGGTGGCGCCGCCGGTGACCAGGTTCCCGTCCGTCAGCCCCGCCACGTCGACGCGCACCCACTTGTCGGCGGGGACGCCCGCGCCCCGGTTCTTCATGTACAGGGCTCCCGGCGCGAGGAGTTCGGTGATCGGGTCGTGCTCCTCGTCGCCCGCCGCGTCCTGCGGAAGCCGCACCCGGAGCCTGCCGAGGCCCTCGCGGTAGTCGTAGACGCCCTCGCCATGGATGGTGACGCGGGTCCCGCCGCTGGCCATCTCCATCGACGTACGCGCCTGTGACGTGCCCTCGCGGACCAGGCGGTCGGCCGCCCCGCGCACGGTCTGCGTCGGATCCGCGTTCCGCTCCCCGCCCTCGGCGCCCGCGGCGCACCCGCCGACACCCGCCACCACCGAGGCCACCGCGACGGCAGCCACCGCCGCCCGTGCCGAAGCGGACGCGCTCCCGTGCTGCTGCGCCACCATCGCTGGTCCGACCCCCAAGCCTGTCCGTGCGTGTGCGGCCACCCCTGTCGTCGGGGTTAACGACGAGTAGGGTCGAGCGTCACGCGAACGGGGGGTTTACATGGGGCCGCTACCGTGGCCGCGTGGCACAACAGCAGCATTCGCACACGATCACCGTCGTGGAACAGGGACGTTTCTGTCTGGCCCGCTGCAGCTGCGGCTGGCGGGGGCCGGCCAGAAGAGCGCGCAGCAAGGCCCGTTCGGACGCCGATGACCACCTCGGATCGGCGGGACCGGCCGCCTGACGGAACCCGTGGCTCCCGTACGACGTCTCGTACCTCGGGAAGCGACAGGTGGCCGAAGGGGACAACGGCATGGAACGGCGCACGTTCATCACGGCTTCGGCCGCGACCATCACGGCGGGCGGCGTGCTGAGCGCCTGCTCCGGTTCGGGCTCCGCGAGCGGACACTCCTCGGCGTCCCCCTCCGCCACGTCCTCGACCCCGCTCCGCTCCACGAGCGCGAGCGCGTCCGGCACGGTGCGGGCGGCGGCGAACCTCGACGGGCTCGCCAAGGACCTCGACGGCTCCCTCATACGCCCCGGAGAGTCGTCCTGGGCGGCCGCCCGCCAGCTCTACAACACCCGCTACGACTCCCTGAAGCCGAGCGCCGTCGCGTACGCCGCGGGGCCCGACGACATACGGACGGCCCTCGCGTACGCCCGCGCGCACAAGGTCCGGCTCGCCATACGCAACGGCGGCCACTCGTACGCGGGCTGGTCCTCCGGCAACGGCCGACTGATACTCGACGTCTCCCGGATGAAGACCGTCCGCGCGTCGGGATCCGAGGCGGTGGTCGGCGCTGGCGCGAAACTCATCGACGTCTACCGCTCGCTGGCCGCCAAGGGCGTGACGATACCGGCGGGCTCCTGCCCCACGGTCGGCGTCTCCGGCCTCACGCTCGGCGGCGGCCACGGCGTCGTCTCCCGGGCCTACGGACTCACCTGCGACAGCCTCACGCAGGCCACCGTCATCACGGCCGACGGCAGGGAACTGACCGCGAACGCGACGTCGGAGAAGGACCTCTTCTGGGCGCTGCGAGGCGCGGGCAACGGCCAGTTCGGTGTCGTGACGGAGCTCCGCTTCAAGACCCACCCCGCGCCGCAGGCCGTCTCCGCGTACATGAGCTGGCCCTGGTCGAAGGCGGCGACGGTGCTCAAGGCCTGGCAGAAGTGGGGCCCCGACCAGGCCGACGAGATCTGGTCCTCGCTGCACATCGCGGGCGCGCGGGGCGGCAACCCGACGGTCTCGGTCTCGGCGTTCTCCCTCGGCACGTACACCGAACTCCAGAACGCGGTCGACAAACTCGCCGACGGCGCCGGCGGCCCCGGCCCGGCGACCTCGGTCTCCCTCAAGCGCCGCTCGTACGAGGAGTCGATGGAGGTGTACGCGGGCTGCTCGTCCTTCGCGGACGACGCCCAGTGCCACCTCCCCGGCGCGACGCCCGGCCGCGACTCGGCGGGCGCGTTGCAGCGCGAGACGTACGCGGCCGCCTCCGACTTCTTCGACCACGACCTGTCCGACGCGGGGGTGCGCACGCTCCTGAAGCAGCTGGAGAACGTCACGTCCGGCGCCGGCTCCGTGGCGCTCACGGCGCTCGGCGGCGCGATCAACCGCGTCGACCCGACGGCGACGGCGTTCGTGCACCGCAGCTCCCGGATGCTCGCGCAGTACATCGTGTCGTGGCAGCCGAACACGTCCGGCTCCGCGGCCCGCGACTGGCTCTCCTCGGCCCACGCCTCCATGCGCCCGTACGCCTCGGGATCGGCCTACCAGAACTACACGGACGCCACCCTGAAGAACTGGAAGCAGGCGTACTACGGCCCTGCGGCGACCCGCCTGACCAAGGTGAAGCGCACGTACGACCCGACGGGCTTCTTCACGTTCCCGCAGGCCCTGTAAGGCCGCCGTTGCCCTGGGCAATCTGCCGCCTTGGGCGGCAGGGTGGGCAAGGCGGCCCCCGGTGCCGCGCGCCGCTACGGACGACCCCGGGCACGGCGCCCCACGCCGCAGGCCCCGCGGAGCGCTACGCCGCCAAGTCGCGTTCCTCCGGGGACTCCGCCGAGTCGCGGGACTCGGGGAACTCCACCGCGGAGGCCACCGCCCCCGGCGCCCACACGAGCCGCGAAACCCACCCGGACGCCCGCCCGATCGCCCGCGCCAGCGGAGTGAGCAGCGCGGAGGCCAGCGGCGAGAGCAGCAGCGCGACAGCCGTACCGAGCGCGAACCCGCCCACGACGTCCGTCGGGTAGTGCACCCCCATGAAGACCCGGCAGAACCCTTCGAGCACGGCGAGCCCTATGGCGGCGAGCCCGAGCTTGCGGTGCGCGATGAAGAGCCCCGCCCCGATGGCCATCGCCAGCGTCGCGTGATCGCTGACGAACGAGAAGTCCGTCTTCCCCTTGATCAGGACGTTGAGCCCCTCGTGGTCCATGAAGGGCCGGGGCCGCTCGACGAAGGACCGGATCGGCACGTTCACGAGCACGGCGAGAGCGGCGGCCAGCGGCGCCCACACGACGGCGGCCACGGCGGACGCGGCGTCATCGAGCGCCCCGCGCTTCCTGGCACCCCACCAGCACCACAGCACGAGCAGCACGAGGGCGATCAGGATCCCGTACTCCCCGACGAACTTCATGGTCCGGTCGAACCAGTGGGGAGCGTCGGCGCCGAGGCCGTTGATGTCGTAGAGCAGCGTGACGTCGGGGTTGGATCCGGATGTCGCGGGCGCATCGAGTGCCACGAGTCCAGCCATAGTTCAGCGGCCCCTTCGTCTTCAGCCACCCCCGTGGTTGTTTTCGGTTCAGATAGAGGAACGCACAGTCCGTCCTCCTACGTTCCGCAATCCACCGAACGATCACGCAGACGTTATCGAAGAGAGATACAAACCCGCAGCTCAGGGCCAGTGAATAACAGAGAGTTCCAGCCAACCCGGGCCGCGGACGCCGGTCTCACACCTCCGGCGACTCGGTCGGGAGCGCCTGCGCGCCGTCCTCTGTGACACGGGTCGCGCCGAAGTAGTCAGGGGTGTCGATGGGGTCGAAGCGAATGACGGCACCGGGGCGCGGCGCGTCGATCATGTATCCGCCGCCCACGTAAATGCCCACGTGACGAATGGCCCGGCTGTTCTGGAGATCGTCGGAGAAGAACACGAGGTCTCCCGGAAGCAGCTCGTCCCGCTTCGGATGCGGCCCCGCGTTGTACTGATCGTTGGCCACACGGGGCAGCTCGATGTCCACCGTCTCGTACGCGGCCTTGGTCAGCCCCGAGCAATCAAATCGGCCATCTTGGTCGGATGTGCCGTTGCCGCCCCACAGGTAGGGAGTGCCGAGCTTCTTCTGCGCGAAGTAGATGGCGGCCGCCGCCTGCTGCGAGGGCTGCACGCGCCCGACGGGCTTCGCAAAGGACTTCTCCAGGGTCGTGATGACCTTCACGTAGTTCTGCGTCTCGCGGTACGGCGGCACGCCCCCGTACTTGATGACGGCGTACGCGCCCGCGTTGTAGGCGGCGAGCATGTTCTTGGTCTGGTCGCCGGGCGCGTCCTTCACGTACGAGGCGAGCTTGCAGTCGTACGAGGCGGCGGACGGGATCGCGTCGTTCGGGTCCCAGATGTCCTTGTCCCCGTCACCGTCCCCGTCCACGCCGTGCGCGGCCCAGGTCCCGCCGATGAACTGCGCGATGCCGTACGCCTTGGCCGGCGACGAGGCCTTCGGGTTGAACCCGCTCTCCTGGTACAGCTGGGCCGCGAGCAGCGCCGGATTGATCGCGGGGCAGAGATTGCCCCACTTCTGTACGAGCGGCTGGTACGCGGCGGGCACGGCCCCCTTCGCGAGCCCCACGGCCCCCTGGCCCGCCCCGCTGCTCAGGCTCCCGGCCGCCATGTACGTCCCGAAGACGAGCAGCGCCACGAACCCGGTGCCACCGGTGGCGGCAGCCCCCGCGAGCATCCATGCCTTACGCACCGTCAACCGCCCTTCGCCACCGGGGAGTCCGGGCGCGACCCACGGCCGGACACACGATCGCCCAGTTTACGGGCGGGCCCGCTACGCCGTCCGCGACTGTGCCGAACTGTCGTCGACCAGGCTTCATTGCCCGGCGTGACCAGGCATGATACACAGAGTAACCGTACGTTCCTTCGGATCCGGAACCGCCGCCGCCGGCGGTTCCTCAGCCATGGGAGCGTAGAAACTCGGCCAAGGAATGGCGCCAAGTGTGCAGGCACCTGAGCCAATCTGGGCAAGAATGGGTCTGACCTCTGCGCTGCGGCAGGGGCGACAGAACTACCCACATGGGGCGGTGAGTTACACATGCTGCTGGCAGCCGAAAAGGGCGATATCTCCACCATCATCGGCGGGATCGCCCCGGACTGGGGCCCGTTCGGGAGCTTGGGCAACGAGGCACGCGTGATGATCGAGGTGGTGATGGCGGTGGCCATCCTGCTGTGCCTCGGCATCGCGATCTGGGGCGCGGCCAAGCAGAGAATCGGGGCGACGGCCCTGCGGGACACCTTCAGCGCCGAACAGGGCAAGGGCCTGATCATCGCGGGCCTGACCGGGGTGTTCATCATCGGCTCACTCGGCACGCTCTTCACCATCGTGTACGGCATGGCCGTCTAGCTACCGGCTGAGGTTGCGTCTCCCTGATGTCGAGTCACCACACCGCGCCCACGCGCGAAACAGCCGGGCTACCGTCGTATGCGGTGGTTCGGCGAGAGGTTGAGGGGGCGTGCGCGCAATGAGTCCGGACGGTCCACAGGACGACGAGCTGTACGGGGGGTCCGGGCAGACCCGGACGCGGCTCCCGGAGGGTTCCGACGGCTACGGGAGCGCCCGCAGACCGGGACGTTCGCCGTCCCGGTCCCTGGTGACCGTGGTCGGCGTGGTGGTGCTCCTGATCGCGGCGATCGCATTCGCGAACCGTGGCGAGGACGCCTCCGGCGGATCCGGTTCCTCCGGATCGAAGCCGGAGGCGTCCCCCACGTCTCCCACGGGCACGAAACCGGTGTCCTCCGGCTTCGCCCACGACGAACAGGGGGCGCAGTCCGCTGCCGCGAACTATGCGGTTCAGCTGGGCAGCGCCGACATGTTCGACAAGGTCGAGCGGGACCGGATCGTCGACGACGTCTATACGCCGAAGGCCGCCGACGCGCGGCGCGGCGACCTCGACAAGGTGTACTCCAGCAAGAGTTTCCTGACGGGCATCGGCCTCGCCGAGGACGGCACCGCGCCGAAGGGGACCACGTTCGTCTCCCGGGTCATTCCGGTCGGCACCAAGGCGACTGCCTACAAGGGCGACACGGCGACCGTGTCGATCTGGTACTCGTCGCTGTTCGGCCTCGCCGGCGAGGCCGCGCAGAACCCGGTCTCCGAGAGTTGGTACACCAACAGCTACAAGCTGCGCTGGGTGGACGGCGACTGGAAGGTCGAGGACTTCTCCCAGAAGGACGGCCCCGTCCCGGTCGGCCGCGACCAGCGGGCCTCCACAGCCGACGACATGGCGAAGGCCGTGAAGGAGTACGGAGGGTTCAGCTATGCCCGCTAACCGGCGACGCCGGGCCCTGTCCTTCGCCGCCGTGGCCACCGGCGTGCAGACCACTGCGGTCCTCCTGGCCTCCCGGGCCTGGGCCGCCCCGGACCCCGAGCCGGACGACAACCCCTGCGACCTCATCCGCGGCGCCGCCAGGAAGTACTGCGAGCGCGGCAACGAATCCAGCAGCAAGAGCACCGGAGGCGGCGGGTCGACGCCCGACGTCTCCAACCCCCTCGACCCCCTCTCCAGCCTCGCCAAGGGCTGCGCGGAGGCCGCCTCCTGGACCGTCGACCAGCTCAGCGACGCCGTGCAGAAGACGGCCAACGTCGACTTCACCAACCAGAAGTTCCTTCAGCAGTACGCCGTGGTGTTCGCCGCGTCGACGATCCTCACGCTGGTGCTGTGGCTGCTCGCCGTGGCCAAGCGCGCCGTGCGCGGCGTACCGCTGATGACCGCGATCTCGGAGGCCGTGGGATTCCTCTGGCTCACGGTGCTCGCCTCGGCGTTCACCCCGCTGATCCTCTACACGGTGGTGTCCGCGGCCGACGGAGTCAGCGACGTACTGGCGAAGGCGACGGGGAACCAGACCGACACGTTCTTCGGGACGTTCTCCGAGGCGCTCAAGAAGGGCGACGACATCGGCGGCGGACCGATCATGCTGATCGTCGTGTCGCTCGTGTCGATCCTCGCGGCGGGCGTGCTCTACCTGGAGCTGTATCTGCGCGCCGTGCTGCTCTACGTGGGCGCCCTGCTCGGCGTCGTCGTCTACGCGGGGCTCGTCGACAAGAATCTGTGGGGCCATGTCCGCCGCTGGGCCGGGATCATGGTCGCGGTCATCCTCGTGAAGCCGGTCATCGTCATAGTGCTGGGTCTCGCCGGCGCCCTGTCCAGCAGCAACAAGGGGCCCGACTCCCTCGCCGCGGTCGTCTCCGGCCTCGCCATCGTGCTGCTCGCCATCTTCGCGAGCGGCATGATCTACCGCTTCGTGCCCGGCTTCGGCGACGAGATGGCCAACGTGCGCAAGAACCGGCTCATGCAGGGCGCCGAGGGCAAGGCGGCCGCCGTGATCAGTTCCCCCGCGGCGCTCGTCTCGCAGGGCATCAAGACACACAGCAGCCGCCAGGACAGCGGGGGTTCGGGCGGCGGCGGAGCCTCCCGGGCCCGTCCCGCCAACCCCGCGTCCGGCGGTGTGGCCGCGCACAGTTCGCGCCCGGCCGCGTCAGGGGGAGGCGGCGGAACTGTCCCCTCCGCCGCACCCCCGCCTCGTACGAGCCCGTCGAAGACCCCGCACGCGAGCAACGACCGCGGGGGCAACAGCGGTAACACCGGCAAGAACGGCAACTGGCAAGGAGGTGCAGGGCGTTGACGACCCAGTCCCACGTGTCCCCTCCGGTCACGCCCCGCCGTACATATCTGATCGGCCGCGCCCGGCCGAACGCGATCGTCGGCAAGAACCGCGAGTCCGGCGAGATCGCCATGATCGTGGTGGGCGCGTTCCTCGGCATGATGTGCGGACTGCTCGTCCCCGTGCTGTCGCTGCGCATCGTGCTGCTCACGGGCTTCCCGATGCTGGCGCTGGCCGCGGTCTACGTCCCGTACAAGGGCCGCACCTTCTACAAATGGTTCGAGATCAACCGCAGCTACAAGCGCTCCCTCAAGCGCGGCACCGCCTACCGCTCGCACACCATGGAGGCCGGCACCCGGCTCGACGGGCGTGAGGTCGAGATCGGCCCGCCGCCCGGCATCGGCCGGCTCACGTGGCTGGCCGCGCCGTTCGGGCCCGACGAGATCGCCGTGCTGCTGCACGCCGACCGGCGCACCGTGACGGCGGCCATCGAGATCGAGGGCCCCGGCGTCGGCCTGCGCGACTCCGAGGACCAGGAGGCGCTCGTCGACCGGTTCGGGACGCTGCTGAAGCACGTCGCGAACGGCGACGGGTTCGTGACCCGGCTCCAGATGCTCGCCCGCACCCTGCCCGCCGACCCCGACGCCCACGCCAAGGACGTCGCGGTGCGCGGCGACGACCGCTCGCTGGGCTGGCTGCAGAAGTCGTACGACCAGCTGCAGTCCATGGTGTCGACGAGCAGCGAGCAGCACCGCGCGTACCTCGTGGCCTGCATGCACTACACGCGCGACCTGGCCGCCGAGGCCAACGCGATGGCCCGCGCAACCCGTCCCAAGGGCGGCAAGAAGGTCGACCGCG
Organism: Streptomyces sp. EDA2-14; assembly: GCF_054963755.1. Classification (NCBI taxonomy): domain Bacteria; kingdom Bacillati; phylum Actinomycetota; class Actinomycetes; order Kitasatosporales; family Streptomycetaceae; genus Streptomyces; species Streptomyces sp. EDA2-14. The sequence goes on along the minus strand of NZ_JBUEGE010000002.1, from coordinate 11,034 downwards.
ACGCCGGTCTCGCCGTCGTGATGGCGCGCGAACTGACCGACATCTGCTCCCGTTTGCAGGAGGCGGACATCCGGGTGCGGCAGCCGCTCGGGCAGGGCCGGCTCGCGTCCCTGATCCACTCCATGTACGACCCGGACCACCCCATCGACCACATCCAGGCGATGTCGAAGCGCAACGCCTGGCCGGCCGAGCTCGACGCCATGGAGCCCACGTACCTCCAGGCCAAGACGCGCGAGTCGACGACCCGCGCGCCCTGGTGCCACGCCACGGCCTGGGTGAAGGAGTGGCCGATGACTCCGGTGGGCGTCAACTTCCTGGCGCCGCTGCTGGTCCACACCCCGGACGTGATCCGGACCGTCGCCGTGACGATGGACCTCGAACCCACCGAGGTCGCCATCGAGCGGATGCTCACCGAGAAGACCAACGACGAGGCGGAGGCGTCCCGCGCCGCCAAGATGAACCGGACCGTCGACCCCCGCGACATCGCCGCCCACGGCCGCCTCGACCAGCGCGGCGAGGACCTGGCGAGCGGCGCGGCCGGCGTCAATCTCGTCGGCTACATCACGGTCTCCTCCCGCAATCCCGACTCGCTCGCCCGCGACAAGCGCACCATCCGCGCATCCGCGGGCAAGTCGTACCTGAAGTTGGAGTGGTGCGACCGCGAGCACCACCGGGCGTTCGTGAACACCCTGCCGTTCGCCACCGGCATCCGCCGATGACCCCGACGATCCCGATGTTCCTGATGTCCGCCGACACGGCCGGAAGGTAGGCGCTGCACTATGCGGGATCCGCTGTCCGCTCTCACCGATGCCTTCACCGCGTTCCTGTTCGGGAAGGTGGAGACGACCCGGCTTCCGGTGCGTACGTCGACGGGGCAGGCGCAGGCCGTCTATCTCCCGACGGCCGCGCCGGGCCTCGGCGACTCCGGCGTGATCATCGGCCGCGAGGTGTACTCCGGCAAGGGCTACATCTACGACCCCTTCCAGCTCTACGGTCAGCAGCTCCCGGCCCCCCACTGGCTGGTCCTCGGCGAGTCCGGAAACGGCAAGTCGGCGCTGGAGAAGACGTACGTACTGCGGCAGCTGAGGTTCAAGGACCGTCAGGTCGTCGTCCTCGACGCGCAGGGCGAGGACGGCGTCGGCGAGTGGAACCTCATCGCCGAGGAGCTGGGCATAACTCCCATCCGGCTCGACCCGACGGCCGCCCTGGACATGGGGATCCGGCTCAACCCGCTGGACCCGGCGATCACCTCGACGGGGCAGCTGGCGCTGCTGCGCACCATCATCGAGGTCGCCCTCGGCCACGGTCTCGACGAGCGCTCGGGCTTCGCGCTGAAGGTCGCGCACGCGTACGTGAACGAGACGATCGTCGAGCGGCAGCCGGTCCTGACCGACATCGTCGAGCAGCTCCGCCACCCGGAACCGGAGTCGGCGGAGGCCATGAACGTGGCCCTGGAGGACGTCCGGGCCTGGGGTCTCGACGTGGCGCTGGTCATCGACCGGCTCGTCGACGGCGACCTGCGCGGCATGTTCGACGGACCGACGACGGTGGGCATCGACCTCGACGCCCCGCTGATCGTCTTCGACCTCTCGCACATCGACCGGAACTCGATCGCGATGCCGATCCTGATGGCGATCGTCGGCGTGTGGCTGGAGCACACCTGGATCCGCCCCGACCGGAAGAAGCGCATCTTCCTGGTCGAGGAGGCCTGGCACATCATCAACTCGCCCTTCGTGGCGCAGCTGTTCCAGCGTCTGCTGAAGTTCGGGCGGCGGCTCGGTCTGTCCTTCGTGGCGGTCGTCCACCACCTGAGCGACGTGGTCGACGGGGCCGCCGCGAAGGAAGCGGCGGCGATCCTGAAAATGGCCTCCACGAGAACGATCTACGCCCAGAAGGCCGACGAGGCGAGAGCCACGGGCCGGGTGCTCGGACTGCCCCGCTGGGCCGTCGAGATCATCCCGACGCTCTCCCCCGGCATCGCCGTCTGGGACGTCAACGGCAACGTACAGGTGGTCAAACACCTCGTCACCGAGACCGAACGGCCGCTGGTCTTCACCGACCGCGCCATGACGGAGGCGTCCGCCGAGCCGGTCGTTGACGACGCCCTGCACGCGGCGGAGCTGGAGGCCGAGGAGCGGGCCGCGGCGTTCGTGGAGCAGCGCCTGGGCGGCTCCGAGTCCACGGTGGCATGACGGAAATGCGGGACGAGCGGGGGCGCCGGATGGAGCGGGGTTACCGGGAGCACAAGGCTCACCGGGAGGAGCAGCGCGGCGGCCGGGGGGTGCCCGACGGGCTGCTGATCGGTGTCCTCGCGTTCCTGCTGGGCATGACGGTGCTGACGTGGACGGCGACGGGCCTCGCGGGGCTCTTCGCGAAGGGCGCGTGGCCGACGGGCGTGACGTTCGGCAATACGCCGCTGGCACTGCGCTCGCTGATCACCCGCCCGCACGACATCCCCGGCGCCTGGCCGGGCACCCCCGCCACCGAACTCTCCGGCTACGGCCTCGTCTGGGGCCTGGTCATCGGCCAACTGATGGTCCTGGTCGTCCTGACTATCTTCATCGCGGGAACCTTCACCCGCTGGCGCGCGGTCCGAAGACAGCGCCGCGAGGACGTCCCTTCACCGGAGCCGGAGCCGGAGCCCGAGCCGGTCGAGCGGGAGACGGCGGTCATTCAAGCCCCGCCGGCGATTGAGGCGCGGGGTCCGGGGCAGAGCCCCGCGAGCGCAACCACGCCTCCCGTAACGGCACCCGCACCCGCCACCCCCACCGTCCCCTCACCCAGAGGGCCGATCCACCTCGGCCCCCCGGCCGACCGCCACCCCCTCGCCATAGAGGCGATCCAGGACGCCGAGGGCCCGGTCCTCGTGATCACGTCCTCCGCGGACGTCTGGTCGGAAACCAAGGACGCCCGCGCCAAGCTCGGCCCCGTCCTCCTCTACGACCCCACGCACCGCTGCGACACCCCGGCCCGCATGCACTGGAACCCGGCCGCAGGCTGCACCGACAAGGAGACCGCCGCCGCACGCGCCACCGCCCTGCTCGCCCCGATACGACCCACGGCAAAGCTGGACTCGGCCCTCGCCGAGGCCGCGGAGACCCTGCTGCGCAGCTATCTGCACGCGGCGGCCGTCGACGGCAAACCGTTCCGCCACGTCCACCGCTGGTCCCAGGGCACCCAGGTCCAGGACGCCGTACGCATCCTCCGTACGAACCCGAAGGCGGCCGCCGGCACCGCGGGCGAGCTGGAGGCGGCCCTCACCTCGCACCCCGAACGCCGCGACATGGCTCAGGAGTTGACCGCCCGCGCCCTGTCCTCACTGTTCTCGGTGAACATCCGTGAGGCCTGCACGCCAAACCGAACCGATGCACTCACCCTGGATTCCTTCGTGAACGAAGGGGGCACGCTGTATGTGGTCGGTGAACCCATCGAGGACCCGAAGGGACAGCCCGGTGCGATGCCCCTCCTCACGGCCCTCGCCTCGAGCGTGGTCGAGCACGGCCGCCGCGTGGCCGCACGGTCACCTGCCGGCCGGCTCGACCCACCAATGACGTTCGTCCTCGACGACGTCGCGGCGGTGGCTCCGCTTCCCCAGTTGCCGGAGCTGCTGTCCACCGGAGCGGACCAGGGTCTGGTCACCCTGGCCCTGCTCCGGTCCAGGGAACAGGGCCGCACACGCTGGCCGGACGCGGAACTCCCGCTGGGCTAAAGGCCGTACAGCTTCAGGAACACCGCGAGCCCGCCGGACAGCCGCGCGTCGATCTCGGCGGCGGAGATCGGCACCACCCCGAAGAACGTGTCGATGGAGACGGCTCCGGGGAGCAGCAGCATGAAGTACCGGGCGGCTTCCGCAGAGTTGCCCTCGTCGACCGCCAGCAGGCCCTGTTCGCCGAGGCGAAGCAGTGCCTGGCGCATCGCGTCCTCGGTCGCCCGCGGCCCGATCCGCTGCCACTCCTCGATGACGTCGGCGGGCAGATGCGCCCCCTCGGTGATGATGTGCCGGACGAGGAGCATGTGCGGCTCGTGGTCGCCGCGCCGCCCCACCCACTCCCGGACGAGCGCGAGCAGATCCTTCTCCACGTCCGTCACCTTGCTCAAGTGACGCTCGATGAGCACGACATGAGCGGTCGTCACATTGCGGGCGCTGTCGATCAGGACCTCACGGAAGAGGTTCTCCTTGCCCCCGAAGTGGTTGTAGAGCGTGCGGGTGGAGACGCCCGCCTCCGCGGCGATCTCGTCGATGCCCGCCCGCGCGTACCCCTCGCGCCCGAACACCGTCCGCGCCCCGCGCAGCAGCGCCTGGCGCTTCTCGACCGTGCCCTTGCGCGGTACGCGCCCCGACTCCTGTGTCATGCGGCTCCGCCCTCCGTCCTCCGTCGTGCCTGTCCAGCCTAGGCACAGAGCCCTAGGTACAACGATGGTTGCACTTCTTACAACCGTCGTTGTACTTTACCGGCATGGCAACCGAACCCCTGGCTTCGGCGGCCCGCGAAGTCGGCGGCAGCCGCTCCACCATCACCCTCCTCGTCGTCCTCCTCGGCATGCTGACCCTGCCGATGGCCATGTCCGGCACCACCGTCGCGCTCCCCCGCATCGGAGCCGACCTCCATGCCTCGGGCCCCGCGCTGCAGTGGGTGGTCGTCGGCTACTTCCTCGCCGCGTCCTCGTTCATGCTGGTCGCGGGCTCGCTCGGCGACCTCTACGGCCGCCGCCGGATCCTCACGGCCGGCGCCGCCCTCTACACGGCGGGCACCCTCGGCTCGGCCCTCGCCCAGAACATCCTGGTCCTCGACGCGGCCCGCATCCTGTCCGGAATCGGCGCCGCGGGCGTGATGGCGAGCGGCGGCTCCCTGCTCGCCGCGACCTTCACCGGCCCCGCCCGCACCCGCGTCTTCGCCTCGCTCGGCACCACGGCGGGCCTCGGCCTCGCCTTCGGCCCGACATTCTCCGGCTGGCTGATCGACGCCCTCGGCTGGCGCGCCACCTTCCTGACCTACGTCGCCGTGGGCACGGTCGTCCTCGTCGGCACCCGCCTCATGGCGGAGTCGCGGGCGGACGACCGGCCGGGCGTGGACAAGGCGGGCGCGGCGACGTTCATCGCGGGCCTGGCGCTGGCCCTGTACGCGATCACGCAGGGCTCGAAGTCCGGCTGGACGGCACCCTCGACCCTGGCCCCCGCAGCCCTTTCGCTCACCCTCCTGCTCACCTTCGTACGCGTCGAACGGCGCCTCGTCCGCACCGGCGCGGGCCGCCCGATCCTCGACCTGCGGCTCGCCCGCAACCCGGCGTTCCTCGGCTGGGCCGTCGGCTCCTTCGGGCTCGGCGCGGGCACCACCGGCGTCCTCGCCTTCCTGCCGACCTACCTCCAGGGCGCGAGCGGCACGACCGCCCGCGCGGCCGGTCTCACGCTGCTGCTGATGACGGTGCCGATCCTGGCCCTGCCCCCGCTCGGCGCCCGCCTCGTCAACCGGGGCGTGCCCGCCCGGCACCTCCTGGTCCTCTCCCTGCTCCTGCTCGCGGCGGGCAACGCCTGGCTCACGACGCTGCACCCCGGCATCCCCGTGACGGCGCTCGCGGGCCCGCTGCTCACCATCGGCGCCGGCCAGGGTCTCTCCATCGGCATCATCGACGCCCAAGCCATGTCGATGGTCACCCCGTCCGAGGTCGGCATGGCCTCCGGCTTCCTCAACACGGTCCGCGGCGCCACCGGCGCCGTCATGCTCACCCTCTTCGGCGCCCTCCTCCTGGCCACCCTCGAACCCCGAGTGGGCTCGGCGGGGCTGGCGGCGCGCATCACGGCTGGCACACCCGGCCACGCCCCCGAATTCACGGAGGCGTGGCAGGTGACGCTCTGGTCGGTGACGGCCTTGATGACGGCACTGGCAGCCGCGGTTTACGGGCTACTGAGAAGTCCTGCCCCGGCTGTGGGCAGGCGTTCCGCACGGCGGAACGGGTGGGCACAGCCCCCGTCGCCGCGCAGCGAAACCACGACGCACACCAAGACGACCTGATCACCCCAACCACGGAGGACCGAAACCATGACCACGACCGCAACCACACCCCCACTCCGCGTGGCCGTCATCGTCGGCTCCACCCGGGAAGGCCGCCTCGCCCCCACGGTGACCACCTGGTTCACGACCTGGGCCGAGCGCCACTCCCCCGACACCCATTACGACGTCATCGACCTGACCGACCTGGACCTCCCCGACACCCACCCCGACTGGGGCCACGAACCCACCGCGGCCCAGACCGAGTTGGCCTCCCGCGTGGACGCCGCCGACGCCTACGTCGTGATCACCCCCGAGTACAACCACAGCTTCCCGGCCCACCTGAAGCACTTCATCGACCTGCACCGCGACGAGTGGAAGGCCAAGCCGGTCGGCTTCGTCTCGTACGGCGGCGTGGGCGGCGGCCTGCGCGCCGTGGAACAACTCCGCCTCGTCTTCGCCGAACTGCACTGCGCGACGATCCGCGACGGCGTCAGCTTCCACAAGGCCCACGGCGGCCTCTTCACGGAGGACGGCCCGGCCCACGACGAACAGGGCGCGGCCGGCGCCGCCAAGGTCATGCTCGACCAACTGTCCTGGTGGGCCCACGCCCTGCGGACGGCCCGCGCACAACACCCGTACGGCTAGCCCCGCTTGAACTCCATCTCGCGCTCCACCTTGGAGGGGTCGCCCGGATTCGGGACGGCCCCTCCCGTGCGGACGAAGCCGAACTTCCGGTAGAAGCCCTCGGCCCGCCCATTGTCCTCATGGACGTACAACCGCACCCGCACCACGCCGTCCAGGGCGAACGCCCACTCCACGGCGGCGGAGAACAGCGCCTCCGTCACCCCGCTCCCCCGCGCCTCCGGCCGCACGAACACCGCGACGAGTTGCGCCTGCCGCCGCTCGACGGGCTGCCCGAAGAAGTCCAGGGCGCCCGCCTCCTCCACGAGCACCACCACGCTGCCGTCCCAGCGCCCGCCCTCGCCGGCCTCCGCGACGAACTGCAGGACCGTCGTCCCGTGCGCGGCACGCTCGGCCCGCCCCTGCCAGAACTCGTCCGGCTGCGCCGCCGCCTCCTCGTACGTCTCCAGAAACGCGAGCGGTGCCGCCGGATCCCGCAGCGCGGCGAGCCGCAGCTCCTTCGCGGCACGCCACTCGTCGGCCCGCACAGGTCTGATCACGTAGTCCATGCATCCGCACCCTAAGGGCCCGTAGTACCTCGGTACTACGGCATTTCCGCAGCTCGATGCCCCGGTCCGACGCCCGCGCGACCCCGCCCACGGCACCGTACTCACATGACGATCCGAGCCCACGGCCTCACGAAACGCTACGGCGGCAAGACCGCCAAGACAGTCGTCGAAGACCTCACCTTCACCGTCGAACCAGGCACGGTCACCGGCTTCCTCGGCCCCAACGGCGCGGGCAAGTCCACGACCATGCGCATGCTGCTCGGCCTGGACACCCCGACCTCCGGCCACGCCACGATCGGCGGCCGTGCCTACGCCACCCACCCGGCCCCGCTCACCGAGGCCGGCGCGCTCCTGGAGGCGAAGGCCGTCCACCCCGGCCGCACCGCATTCCACCACCTCATGGCACTCGCCCTCACCCACGGCATCCCGCGCTCCCGCGTCGAGCACGTCCTCGACCTCGCGGGCCTCACCGACGTGGCGGGCAAGCGGGTCAAGGGCTTCTCCCTCGGCATGGGCCAGCGCCTCGGCATCGCGGCGGCGCTCCTCGGCGACCCGGCCACGATCGTCCTCGACGAGCCGGCCAACGGCCTCGACCCCGAGGGCGTCCTGTGGATCCGCACGCTCCTCAAGTCCCTCGCCCAGCAGGGCCGTACGGTCCTCGTCTCCTCGCACCTCATGAGCGAAATGGCCCTGACCGCCGACCACCTGGTCGTCATCGGCCGCGGCAGACTCCTCGCGGACACGACGGTGGACGCCTTCGTACGGGAATCGGGCGCCGCAGCCGTCAAGGTCGTCACCCCCTCGGGCACGGAACTCGCCGCGCTCCTGACCGGCCCGTCCGTGACCGTGACCAGCGAAAGCAGCGGAACGCTCCTGGTGCACGGCACCGACGCCGAGCACATCGCCCGCACCGCGGCCGCGCACGCCATCCCGGTCCACGAACTCACCCCGCAGACGGCCTCCCTTGAGCAGGCCTTTATGGACCTGACCCGCGACTCCGTCGAGTACACCGCCCACCGGAAGGAAACCGCGGCATGACCACCGCCACGACCGCGCGCCCGACGCGCACCACGTCCTCGTACGCCGTGATACCAGCCCGTGTGCTGCGCTCCGAGTGGCACAAGTTCTGGACGGTCCGCTCCACCTGGATCACGCTGCTCTCCTCGGCCGTCCTGATCATCGGTCTCGGCCTCCTCGTCGCCGCCAACTACGACACCGGCAGCCGCGACTTCGTCGACCCGGTCCAACTCGGCCTGTCCGGCAGCCAGATCGCGCAGATCTCCCTGCCCGTACTGGGCGTCCTGTTCATCGCGGGCGAGTACACGACCGGCATGATCCGCGCCTCGCTCACCGCGGTGCCCGGGCGGGTGTCCCTCCTGTGGTCCAAGGCCGCCGTCCTCGCGGCCATCGTCTTCCCCCTGACCTTCGCGGCCTGCCTGATCACGTACCCGCTGGCCCAGATCTTCCTGTCCGGCACCGACCAGGAGGCCGCGCTCACCGACCCCGGCATCCTCGCGGCGATCGCCGGCACCTCCGCCGGGATCACAGCACTCTCGGTCTTCGCCCTCGGGCTCGGCGCGGTCCTGCGCTCGGTCGCGGGCGGCATCGCGTTCTTCGTCGGCGGCGTCATGATCCTGCCGGAGGTCGTCTCCATGATTCCGGTCGACGCCGTGGACACCGCGGTCGAGTACTTCCCGGCGCAGGCCGCGGGCAACGCCTCCGCGCTCGACGCGATCGCGGGCGGCCCCTCACCGCTCGCCTCCCTCGTCGCCCTGATCCTCTGGGCGCTGGGCTCGGTCGCCCTCGCCTCGCTCTTCCTCAAGCGACGGGACGTATGACCGGTGACCCGCTGCGCCGGAGCATGCCTGTGGCGGAGGATGGTGCCGTGACCGAGCATCAGCGAAAGGGCACCCGCGCCGTCCGCGCCGCGGGTGCCCTCTCGCTTCCCGGCCGGCTCCAGCTGTGGCTGCAGTCCGTACGCGCCTTCGACCAGCGCCACCGCTGGGTGTGGGACCTCGTCGTCACCCTGTTCTGGGTGACCGCGGCGCTCACGGACTACGCGAGCAGCGGCTGGCGTTCCGTCGCCCAGAACCTGGACGTGCCGGACTGGCTGCTGCTCACCCTCAGCCTCGGCTTCACCGTCCCGCTCTACTGGCGTCGGCGGCACCCCATGGCCGTACTGCTGGTGACCGCGCCCCTGGCGCTGGCCAACAGCTGGTCGGGCGCGATCCTCCAGGCCCATCTCGCCCAGCTGATCGCGGTGTTCAGCCTCTCCCTGCACCGGCCCCTCAAGCAGCTCGCGCCCGCGGCGCTGATCGTCCTCGTACCGCTGGTACCGGGCGCCCTGCGCTACCCGCTGGCAGCCTGGGACGCGGCCCTCGGCCCGGCCGTCTGGGGATTCGCCCTCACCGCACTCCTCGGCATCGCGGTCCGCTCGCGCAAGGAGCACCTGGCGGCGCTGGTCGACCGCGCACACCGCCTCGAAGTCGAACGCGACCAGCAGGCCCGGCTCGCGACGGCCGCCGAACGCGCCCGCATCGCCCGCGAGATGCACGACATCATCGGACACAACCTCTCCGTCATCACCGGCCTCGCCGACGGCGGCTCGTACGCCGCAGCCCGCAACCCGGAGCGCGCGGGCCAGGCCCTCACCGCCATCGCCACCACCAGCCGCCACGCCCTCACCGAACTCCGCCGCCTGCTGGACGTACTGGGCGAGGAATCCCCTACGGCCGAGCTGTCCCCCGCCCCCGCACTCCACGACCTGGACTCCCTGATCGAAGGCGTACGTTCGGCGGGCCTTCCCGTACTGAAGAAGGTCGAGGGCGAACCGGCGCCCCTGCCCGCAGGTCTGGAGCTCACGGTGTACCGCGTGGTGCAGGAGGCGCTCACCAACACCCTGAAGCACGGCGGCCCTTCGGCCACCTCCGAGGTGCTCGTCTCGTACGCGAGCGGCACGGTGACCGTGACGATCACCGACACGGGCCTCGGCGGCACCCCCGCCCCGGACGCGGGCGGCCGAGGAATCTCCGGCATGCGGGAGCGAACGGCCCTCTACCGGGGCACACTTGAGGCCGGACCACGCCCGGCCGGCGGCTGGCGGGTACACCTCCGCATCCCGATCCCGGAAGGCCCCACCCCGTGACGAGCGTGCTCATCGTCGACGACCAGCCCATGCAGCGCTTCGGCTTCCGCATGCTCCTGGAGAGCCAGGACGACCTACGGATCGCGGGCGAGGCCGGTACGGGCACGGAAGCGGTCCGCCTCGCGGCCGAACTCGCCCCCGACGTGGTCCTGATGGACATCCGCATGCCCGGCATGGACGGCATCGAGGCCACCCGCCGCATCATCACGGACGCCCCCGGCGACGGCCCGCGCATCCTCATCCTCACCACGTTCGACATGGACGAGTACGCCTACGCGGGCCTGCGCGCGGGCGCCTCCGGCTTCCTCGTCAAGGACGCGCTGCCGGAGGAGCTCCTCGCCGGCATCCGGGCGGTGGCGGCCGGCGACGCGATCGTCGCCCCAAGCCTCACCCGCCGCCTCCTCGACGCATACGTCCACCATCTCCCGGCAGCTGCGGCCACTCCCCCGGAACCGGATCCGCGTATCGCCTCCCTGACGGAGCGCGAACGCGAGATCCTCACGGTCATCGCCCAAGGCTGGACCAACACCGAAATCTCCGAACGCCTCCACCTCGCCGAATCGACGGTGAAGACCCACGTCTCCCGCATCCTGGCGAAAACGGGAGCACGGGACCGGGTCCAAGCGGTGATCATGGCGTACGACGCGAAGCTTGTGGAACCTGCATAACGCAGAAAACCCCCGTGCTCGAAAGCACGGGGGTTTCCCAT